>JAMLHA010000016.1 GCA_023957475.1 Crocinitomicaceae bacterium
TAAATATAATAAAAAAGTTGATTTTAATCAAAATAATAAAATATTTAAATCAATATCGATATATTTCGATATCTGTATAAGTTTGTATTGTCATATTTCTTAATTTTACACTAAAATTCATATTGGCAACAAAAAAAATTATATCAATAATTGGAGCTCGCCCCCAAATTATTAAAGCTTCTGCTATCAGTCGAATAATTCAGGAAAAATTCACTTCTGAATTAGAGGAAATAATTGTGCACACTGGGCAGCATTACGATGAGAACATGTCTAAACTTTTTTTTGAAGAACTTGGTATTCCCAAACCATCTTATAATTTAAATGTTGGAAGTGGAGAGCATGGCTCACAAACAGCTAAAATGCTTGAAGGATTAGAAAAAATATTTACAAAAGAGAATCCTCATGCTATTATTGTTTTTGGAGATACAAACTCAACAATAGCCGGAGCATTAGCTGCTGTTAAAATTCATATTCCTGTCGTTCACATTGAAGCAGGGCTGAGAAGTTTCAACAAAAGTATGCCTGAAGAAATCAACAGAATTGCTACAGATCACATGAGCACTCTTTTGTTTTCTCCGACAATTACAGGTCTTGAGAATTTAAAAAAGGAAGGATTTGACATAACTAACAGGACAAATATTTCTGTCAACAACCCGGCTATTTACCAATGCGGTGATATTATGTATGATAATAGCATGCACTATTCTACAATATCTGACCAAAAATCAACTATTCTAAATAATTTAAACATTCATCCAAATCAATTCATTCTTTGTACAATACACAGAGATTCAAATACCGATAATAGTGAAAATTTAAATGCAATATTTGAAGCGTTAATAGAAATTCAAAAACAGTCTAATTTTGATATTGTTCTTCCACTCCATCCTCGTACAAAAAGCAAATTAGCTACTATACTAGCGTCAACATTATCAGAATTAAATTCAAATAATCGTATCCATATTATTGAACCAGTTGGATTTTTAGATGTTATCGCATTAGAAAAAAATACAGCATTAATTATCACCGATAGCGGCGGTTTGCAAAAGGAGGCTTATTTCTTTAAAAAACCATGTGTTATATTGCGCCCTCAAACTGAATGGATAGAGATTGTGAAAAATGGCAATGCAAAATTAGCCGGCTGTGATAAAAATCTAATAATTAACTCTTTCAAAGAATTAATTACAAAAAAAGATTATACATATCCTGCTTTCTATGGAGATGGAAATGCTGCCGAATTTATATGTAAACGAATATTAGAAGATCTAAATTGATGTTATATATATTTGTAGATAAAATAACACCCCGTTGCATTTATACATTTGATTTTATATTTAAATCAAACAATATCAACTATCAATTATTCGAAAATATCGAAGCATTTCAATCTCAGGAATCAACAAAATTAAATTATTCACATAGCCAAATTGATAATTGCATTCAAATCTATCCTTCAACACTCTTATTTGATAATGGTGTAAAAAGCTATGACATAAATTTAGCAAAATTTCATGATGAAAATTGTTTAGCTTTTGATAAAAAAACAGATCCTTTAGCATCAATTTTTTTCATTCTGACCCGATTGGAGGAATACAACGATTTAACAAAAGACGAGCATCAACGATTTCAATCAAAAAGCAGTATTCAATCCAAATTTGGTTTACTTAACTCTTTAATTTGCGATCGTTTATCTAAAGCAATAATAAATTATTTATATTCAAAAGAGATAATTAAAGTACCGTACCAACCACAAAAATTAAATTTACGACCAACTTTCGACATAGATAATGCATTTGCATTTTTACACAAAGGATATAATCGCAGAACGCTTGCTATAATCAAAGATTTATTCAACTTAAATATCAAAAGAATAAGAGAACGAAATTTAATTTATTCAGGTAAACAAAAAGATCCTTACGATACTTTTGATACCATTTTAAATATTGCTCAAAATTATCCTGTAAATGTTTTTTGGTTGCTAGGTGATTTCTCAAAATACGATCGAAATATAAACCCAAAAAATAAAGCACAACAGGATTATATTCAAAAAATTGATTCTAAATGCGTTGTCGGAATTCATCCAAGTTATTTATCAAACAAATCAATAGAACAATTAAAAAAAGAGCAATATCGACATATTTCGATATTGCAAAAACCAATCAAACATTCTCGTCAACATTTCCTGAAACTAAACCTACCAAACACCTACCAAGATTTAATCCAATTAGGCATAACCAACGACTACAGCATGGGTTATGCTGACGAAATAGGATTTAGAGCTGGAACTTTAAAAGCCCATAATTGGTATGATCTTTCAAAAGAAGAAATAACAGATTTAATTATTCATCCCTTTGCATATATGGATGGGACACTACTGGATTATAAACACTGGACACCTCAACAAGCACAAGAAAAAATTGAACAACTATACGATGAAGCTAAACAGTTTGGAGGAGATTTCTTTTTTATATGGCATAACGAAACAATTGGTAATTATGGTCGTTGGGAAGGATGGAAAAAAGTACTTGAATTTACACTAAACTTAAAATAACAGAATTATGAATAAAAAGATGGTTACAACAGCCGCTCTATTAATAGCTTTATCCATTGTGCTTGGAGCATTTGGCGCACATGGTTTAAAAAAAATTGCTACACTTGAGAGAGTTGCCAGTTTTGAAACAGGGGTACGCTATCAATTTTATTCAGCAATTAGCATTTTAATTCTTGGATTAAACAATGAAAAATTCAAATTCAATTTAAAACCAATCTATACCTTATTATTAGTTGGAATGTCATGTTTTTCAATTTCTATATATTTACTAAGTTTACAAGATTTCTTAGGTGTTAAATTGTCTTTTCTTGGACCGATAACACCTCTGGGTGGAGCAATAATGATTGCATCTTGGGGGGTATTTATTACAAAACTAATCAAACAAAAATAAATAAGGCCATCCATTTTCAGGACAGCCTTATTAAACTATAGGCATAGTAGTCTATTATTTTTTATCTACATCAACGTGAGCTAATTCCTCAGCTTTGTATTCACCTGAGTCCAATTTAACTTTTAACTTTTTAAAAGTTTCAATTGTGTAGTTTACATCTTCAATTGAGTGTGCAGCTGTTGGAATTAAACGCAACATGATAGTATCTTTTGGTACAACAGGGTAGATAACTATTGAACAGAAAATATTGAAATTTTCTCGCAAATCAAAAGTCATATTTGTAGCCTCTGCCAAGTTACCTTTAAAGAATACTGGAGTAACACAAGTATTTGTTTTTCCTATATCAAAACCAGCTGCCTTCAATCCAGATTGCAATGCATTCGTTACTTCCCATAATTTATTTTTTAATTCCGGGTGATTTTTAAGCATATCCAAACGTTTGCGAGCTCCAATTGTGTTTGCCATTGGAAGCGACTTCGCATAAATTTGAGAGCGCATATTGTAACGAAGATAATTAATGATATCCTCTGTTGAACAAACAAATCCTCCTACAGAAGCAAATGACTTAGCAAAAGTACAGAACAAGACATCTATTTCATTCAAAACACCTTGTTCTTCTCCTGCACCGCGACCTTTTTCTCCTAGAGTACCAAATCCGTGTGCATCATCAACAAGAATACGGAAGCTGTATTTTCCCGATCTTCTAAAATCAATAATTTCTTTCAATTTACCTTGATCTCCAGCCATTCCAAAAACACCTTCCGTAATAACTAAGATACCACCTCCTGTTTTATCTGCTAAAGATGTAGCATTTTTCATTTGCTTATCAAAGCTTTCCATGTCATTGTGTTGGAAAACAAAACGCTTACCTGTATGTAAACGCATACCGTCCATAATACAAGCATGTGATTCACTATCATAAACAATGACATCATTTCTATCAACTAAGCTATCAATGATTGAAACCATTCCTTGGTAACCGAAATTCAATAAAAATGCATCTTCGAATCCCATAAATTCAGCCACTTCATTCTCAAATGCTTCGTGTTCACTAGTTTGACCTGACATCATTCTTGCTCCCATTGGATAAGCAATACCATATTGAGCCGCTGCTTTTGCATCAACTTCTCTAATTTCTGGATGATTTGCTAATCCTAAATAATTATTCAATGACCAAACCAAACATTCTTTCCCTCTAAATGTCATGCGCGGTCCTATTTCACCTTCTAATTTTGGAAATGTAAAATAACCATGCACTCCTTTCGAGTACTTTCCAATTGGTCCCTGATTTTGTTTTAATTTCTCAAATATATCTCGAGCCATGTTATAAAATTTATATATGTAAATGCAAATTTAATTAGAAAAGAACAAAAAATGAAATAATCTACTTAGAGTTATCAACAGGTTATAGACCATTAATATAGAATTTATTCAATCTTCCTTCTAAAAAACAACAATTATCTATTAAAAAAATAGTTCTCAGATATTCCGAGAACTATTTTATTATCACTTATTTAATTTCTTTATACTCTATCTTACGATAAATGTATTATATTCAATTAATGATGATCCGCTTCTTCGCTTACAACTTCTTCTTTTTTATTATTAACTAAATTTAACAATCCAGAAAATAATCTTCTTTGGTAAAGAATAACTCCAATAAGAACTGCATCAATCAATAACATAAAATACAAATCTTGGTTCTCTACCAATAACCATGGTTGACCTGCATTATGCGCATCAGTTGAACTAAAGCCCATTGCCATAGCGTCATTTCCTGTGAAGAACATAGCTACCATTATTGCTATTGTTAATGCTTTTCCTCCACTATTCATCAATTTATTTACTCTATCTTTAAAATAAGTAGAATCTGTCAATGCTGAAATTGAACCTGACATCAACGTAATTGCAATCAAAATAATAAATGTTAAAGCAATTAACATGTAAAAAATAATCAAATTAGTTTTATAATTAGCTGTGTATTTCACTGCAGTTGCTGCAGGAGAACCGCTTTCTGATGGAGCTGCCGCTGCTGCAGGAGCTGCTGGTTGCCAACTATCAATGTAATCAAAAATTGCATTAACTTCTTCTGTAGATAATTTGAAAGGTGGCATCATTAAAGGTGAAAAATCTTTAATTTCATTTGCCATCTTACTCTTACCTCCAGTAATTACTGCGTTTGCATCTTTTACCCAATCAACTAATAAATCACCTTCACCTGCATCTACCCATTGCTTACGAACTCCAACCAAATCCGGTCCTGTTGAGTTTTTTCCCAATGTGTGACATGTGAAACAATTCTTATAAAGCTCTTCTCCATTCTGAGCCATTGAACAAAATGAATTGGTAAAAATTCCAATCAAAAAAACGTACTTAAATAAACGTGCCATACTATTTTAATTTTCTATTTTAAATTATTTTTATACTCAGAATGAAAACCATTCTAATATTAAACAGTGCAAAGCTATAAAATATCGTTGCAATTTTAGTAAAAAATTTGAATTGAATGTGCTTTAATAGGACAAAAATATCCACATCCTAAATAAAATACTTAAAACCTAATTTTAAACTCACTATTAATCAATTGATTACACTTGTATTTTAATAAATAAAATATTTTTAAAATTTTCTATAATTGGTTAAATATCATCTTTCATTAATCTTTGTTATTGTATTCTCCACTTTTTTCTTTTAACATTTCTAACTTTTTCGTTGTTGAAAAATAAACACCATTCAATATTTTGTCTTATTGCATAGTTCCTACTTTTGTAAAAACATCTTTTCAAATGATTAAAATTGGCGTTTTAGGAGCCGGACACCTCGGCAAAATACATATTAAACTAATACAGGAACTTTCTGATTTATACGAATTAGTTGGGTTTTACGAACCTCTTGACGAACAAGCAAACAACGTTACTGAACAATTTAAAATTAAGCGTTTCAATTCAATTGAAGAGCTAATTAATGTGGTCGATTGTGTTGATATTGTTACCCCAACAGTCGCTCATTATGACTGTGCTTCTCTTGCTATTCGTAAAACAAAGCATGTTTTTATCGAAAAACCTGTTACAGAAACTGTAGATGAAGCTAAATCTCTTATGAATTTAGCTCAAGAAGCTGGTGTCAAAATACAAGTTGGACATGTCGAGCGTTTCAACCCTGCATTTATCGAGGCTAAAAAGCATTTAACTCAACCCATGTTCATAGAAGCCCATCGCTTATCTCAATTTAATCCAAGAGGAACCGATGTTCCTGTCGTTTTAGACTTAATGATACACGATATAGATGTTATTTTAAGTGTTGTTAAATCAGGAATTAAACGTATTTCAGCTTCTGGGGTTGCAGTAGTGAGTGATTCTGCTGATATTGCTAATGCTCGTATTGAATTTGACAATGGATGTGTTGCAAATGTAACTGCTAGTAGAATTTCTATGAAAAATATGCGAAAATCTCGCTTTTTTCAAAAAGATGCGTACATCAGCGTGGATTTTCTGACCAAAGAAATGGAAGTTGTTCGAATGGAAAATATTGAAGGAGAACCAGGTCCTTTTGATATTGTATTCAATATGGGTAATGGTAAACCTATCAAAAAAATCTATTTCGACAAACCTCAACTAGAAGAACTGAATGCTATAAAAGAAGAACTTAGGTCTTTTGCTAATTCTATCAACAACAATACAAATACAATTGTCAACCTCGAAGATGGATATGAAGCTTTAAGAGTGGCATACTTAATTATTGAAAAACTCAGCTCATCAATGGCTTTAATGTCAAGTGATAATTAAATTTATTATCATTAATTAAAAATCGATTCATTAACAATAATCATTAGATTTGTTACGTTATTATAGTTAATTTATGAGAAATATTTCTGTCTTTTTGTGTTTAATTTGGTTAATTTCAGGGTGTTATAAAAACATCCCTAATCCATCTTGGATAAAAATCGATAAATTCTCAGTAGTTGCAAACCCCAATTTAACCGATGGAGAATTATCATTCAATAATTTTTCAAATGGATGGGTTTATATTGATGATAAATTTATTGGTATTTTTGAATTACCTTGTAAAATACCTGTCAAACTATCCGGAAGCGTTTCTATTAAAGTTTATCCAACTATTCTGAACAATGGAATATCTGCCACTAAAAAAAATTATCCTTTCACAAAAGCATATCAGGAAAATATTGTGCTACTTCAAAATGATACAATTAGCATCTCACCCGTAACGAATTATTTAGATGGAACACACTTTATTATTGAAGATTTTCAAGGTGGAGCTAACAAAATCTCTCCAGGAACAAATACAACTACCAACTTATTGATTGAAACCGAAAACGGAAACAGTTATGGAAGGGTTTATTTAACTCCTGAGTCAAACTATTGGTCTGCCTACATGAGTAGCGCTGGTGATAATGAACCATTCACTTTCGCAATAGGAAATCAAGTTTTTTTGGAACTTGAATGCAAAAATGACCAACCCTTCATCACTACTTTTATCTATGGAAAGCAAGATGGCTCAATTACCGAACAAAACAACATCCGAATTTCAAACATTAATACTAATTGGAAAAAAATATACATAGAATTAACAGAGTTAGTAACTAGTTCTGGTGGAAATTACTTTTGGTTTGGTTTTACCTGTACGTTACCAGAGGGACAATCCAATGCAACTGTCTTGCTTGATAACATAAAAATAGTTTATCGATAATGTTTTCCAAAAAAAGATTTGGCGCTTCTTTACTCATTATTGACTGGCTAATTGCTTTATTGGCATGGGCCACTTTTTATTATGTTAGAAAAGTTTACATTGAAGAAACTGGTTTTTCCATTGGAACAGCATTCGTGCCAGGTCTATTAATGATTCCTCTTTTTTGGTTAGCTATTTTTGCGCTACAAGGTACTTATATAGATGTTAGACGCTTGTATCGAATGAAAATTCTATCATTAACCTTTTTTGGAACTATCTTAGGAACCATCGTTCTGTTTTTCTTCATTCTACTCGATGACGAAGTGGACGACCATTCATTATTCTACCAATCAACCATTTGGTTATTTAGTATCCACTTTTCTTATTTTCTAATACCAAGAATACTCTTCGTAAGTATGCTTGTCAAAAAAATACACAAGCGAAAATATGGCTTCAGAACGCTTGTTATTGGCGGTAACGAAAAAGCAGTAGAAATAGTCAATGAATTGCAACAAATGCCAAAAAGCAACGGGCAGTTCTTAATTGGATTTGTCAATTTAAATGGTACCGATAAATTATTAGAAGGCAATCTCCCCTATTTTGGTAAAGCTGATGACAAACTGGAAACAATAATTCGCCAAAACAACATTGAAGAGGTAATAATAGCTCTTGAAAGCAAAGAACATGACAAAATACACCAACTAATTGCTCGAATGGGGGGGAGTGATTTGAAAATAAATATTCTTCCGGATATGTATGACATTCTATCGGGTTCTGTAAAAATAAGCAGTATTTACGGTGCTTTATTAATAGAAGTGAATGCTGATATTATGCCAGTATGGCAACGAATTTTAAAACGTTTCATTGATGTAGTTTTTTCTGCTATTGCAATTATTCTTCTTATTCCAGTATATATTACAATTGCAATATTGGTGAAATTTTCTTCGCCTGGTCCTATTCTATTTTTTCAAGAACGAATTGGTAAAAATGGTGTTCCATTCAAGATTATCAAATTTAGAACCATGTACCTTGATTCGGAAAAGGCTGGACCTCAACTTTCTTCAACAACAGATAAACGCATTACGCCTATTGGTAGTGTCTTACGAAAATTGCGCTTGGATGAATTTCCTCAATTTTTTAATGTACTAAAAGGCGATATGTCTTTAGTAGGACCACGACCTGAACGTCAATTTTTTATTGATCAAATTGTAGCTACAGATCCACAATTTCTACAATTAACAAAAGTAAGACCAGGCATCACTTCATGGGGACAAGTAAAATATGGTTACGCAGAAAACGTTGATCAAATGTTACAACGCATGAAATATGATTTACTCTACATGAAAAACAGAACATTGGCGTTAGATTTTAAAATTCTATTATACACCGTCGTTACCGTTATTAAAGCCAAAGGGAAATAATCTACACCGATTTAAATACATATTTATAAAGTATTGCCATTACGCCTCCACCAATATGGGCTAAGTGAGAAATTTGGTCTTCTTTAAAACTAGCTAAAATTTCTTGCCCCAAGAATAACATGACAACCAATATAAATGTCAAAGGTATTTCTTTGTTATTGGCATCTGATAAGCTGACCAAAACAATGTACAAAAACACCAATCCACTAGCTCCAATCAATCCATTATCAGAGATAATAACATGAGTAATCCCAATGACTATGGTCGTAACACTACTTATCATCAAAAGTTTTTGCCAACCCATCTGTTTTTCCAAAATAGGGCCGATTAATAAAATAACACTAAAATTTGACACCAAATGACTAATACCCGAATGACTTAACGGATACAATAATAATCCCATATAAAATTGCCAATTTTGATAATCAAAATTTCCATTTAGAGTCAAAATGGATAAATGCCCTCCAATGCTATAACTCAAAGTCAAAATAAAGCTGGCAAGTATTGTAAATCCTAATATAAATGGTGAATTAAAAGTAATTTTCATTGTATAAATGTGTTTTATTGCTGTAAATGTAATAGAATAACATTTCAAATATACAGCAAAGCTTTACTTTTTTTAACCTGAACTTGTTACTTTCTGTCATGCTTTCTGACAAATAGTCACAAAACAATTAAATCAAACCCATTCAACTTAGAAAAAATGACATAAAAATGAGCTAAAATAGAGTTGGCACAAAGATTGTCTTAGAAAAAGAAATTAAAATTGAAATTTAAACGAATATGGGAAAAATAATAGGAATCGATTTAGGAACAACAAATTCATGCGTTGCCGTAATGGAAGGAAATGAACCTGTTGTTATTACTAACTCGGAAGGAAAAAGAACAACTCCATCAGTTGTTGGTTTTGTAGAAGGAGGTGAGCGTAAGGTTGGTGACCCTGCAAAAAGACAAGCAATTACAAACCCTACAAAAACTGTTTATTCTATCAAACGTTTTATGGGTATCAACTTTGACGAAGCTCAAAAAGAAACGAGCCACATGTCATACAAAGTGGTAAAAGGAGAAAACAACACACCGCGTGTTGATATTGATGGTAGATTGTACACTCCTCAAGAAATTTCAGCGATGACTCTTCAAAAAATGAAGAAAACTGCTGAAGACTATCTTGGTCAAGAAGTAACAGAAGCTGTTATTACTGTTCCTGCTTACTTTAACGACTCTCAACGTCAAGCTACAAAAGAAGCTGGTGAAATTGCTGGTTTAACTGTAAAAAGAATCATCAATGAACCAACAGCTGCTGCTTTGGCTTATGGATTGGATAAAAAAGGAACTGATCAAAAAATTGTTGTATTCGACTTTGGTGGTGGTACACACGACGTATCTATTCTTGAATTAGGAGATGGTGTATTTGAAGTATTATCAACAGATGGTGACACCCACTTAGGTGGTGACGATGTGGATAAAAAAATCATCGATTGGTTGGCTGAAGAATTTAAAAATGATGAAGGCTTAGATTTACGTGAAGACCCTATGGCACTTCAACGTTTAAAAGAAGCTGCTGAGAAAGCAAAAATTGAACTTTCTTCAACTGCTTCAACTGAAATCAATTTACCGTACATCATGCCTGTTAACGGTGTTCCAAAACACTTAGTTAGAACATTGCAACGTGCAAAATTTGAGCAATTGATTGCTGATATCGTAGAAAGAACTATCGCTCCTTGTCGTTCTGCCCTTCAAAATGCAGGATTGTCAACAAGTGATATCAACGAAGTAATCTTGGTTGGTGGTTCTACTCGTATCCCAATGATTCAAGATGCAGTTGAGCGTTTCTTTGGAAAAACTCCTTCTAAAGGTGTGAACCCTGACGAAGTTGTAGCACTTGGAGCTGCAATTCAAGGTGGTGTACTTACTGGTGAAGTTAAAGATGTATTGTTGTTGGACGTAATTCCATTATCATTAGGAATTGAAACAATGGGTGGTGTATTTACCAAATTAATAGAAGCAAATACAACTATTCCTACTAAAAAATCAGAAACGTTCTCTACAGCCTCTGACAACCAACCTTCTGTGGATATTCACGTATTGCAAGGTGAGCGTTCGATGGCTTCTGACAACAAGACTTTAGGAAGATTCCAATTGTCTGACATTCCACCTGCACCGAGAGGGGTGCCTCAAATTGAAGTAACATTCGATATCGATGCAAACGGAATCATGAATATTTCTGCTAAAGATAAAGGTACTGGGAAATTGCAATCCATTAAAATTGAATCTTCATCCGGTTTGTCTGACGAAGAAATTGCACGCATGAAAGCAGATGCAGAAGCACACGCTGAAGCTGATAAAGCAAGAGCTAAGGAAGCGGAAACTATCAACAAAGCAGATTCATTGATTTTCCAAACAGAACGTCAATTGAAAGAGTATGGTGATAAAATCCCTGCTGACAAAAAGCAACCAATTGAAGATGCTTTGGCGGAATTGAAAAAAGAATTTGAAGCTAAAAATATTGCAAATCTTGAACCTGCTATGGAAAAATTAAACAATGTTTTCCAAGCTGCTTCTCAAGAAATCTACAACGCTACAAATAATCAAGGTGGTGCAGATGCTAATCAAGGAAATGAAACAAATTCAAATCCAAACGAAGAAGTAACTGATGTTGACTTTGAAGAAGTAAACGAAAAATAATTTATAATTATCTTAAAAAAATAGGCTATAAATTAATATAGCCTATTTTTTTTGTTTTTTTTATTGTTTAGAATGATTCTAAATAATATATTTGTAAAATAATCCTTAAAAAGAAAAATATGGAAACGTTATCACGCAATCAAACAAAAGAAGAAGAAATCATTCAACGTATCAATCAATTGTCGAATGAAAAAACAACAAAATTTCATGCTATTCGCTTTTTTAAAAGTCACCAAGTAAAAGCGGAAGAAACTCTCTCTGAAAATGAAAAAAAATTAGAAGAAATTGACACCCAATTAATGGATTTATTTCTTGAATTAAGAACAGTTAAACCACTTTATTTTATAGAATATGTTTTGGAACATACCATTTATAACAGTACCAAATACTGGGAAACAAAGAGAGAATATCTAAGATTTGACACCGATTGTCAAATCAATACAATAGATAATGGATGGGAGAAATATACCAATGACTCATCAATTGAAAAACTATTAAACGAAATCAATCAATACATTCTCCATGAAAAGTTCTCAAATTTCAAAATAAAACAAATAAGAAGAGAGTGATACAAAACCACTCTCTTCTCTTAAATTTGACAGTTTTTCTGTATTAACCTGAGATTTCAGTATTAATATTCTTTCATTACTCCTCGTTGAGCTGTTTTATAACTTGCAAAGGCAAAAAGAATATAAGCAAAAAGCAACGAAACAATTCCATACAAACTAATAGATGAGCCAATAGACAAACCTCCGGCTATTAAAATACCATCTAAAAAGAATTTGAATACTAAAAACACCAGAAAACCAGCTACTGCAATAATTCCAAAAATCTTCATAAAATACATAAAAAACGCTCTGATGATCAACTTTGGGTGATAACCAATACGAATCAACGTACGTACCTCATAAGCGTTTCTTGACATCAATAATTGTAAGTATTGAATCAACACCAAACAGGAAACAAAAACAGCAATGATTGAAATTCCCAATATCACAACAATCAATGTGCTAACAATGCTCTTTAATTTCCCTACAACCATTTGAGAATTTTTAGACTCCAATCCATGCTTTGTCAAATAATCTTCCACCAATCCAAACTCACTTTCTTTACCAGAAATCATGATTTGCGTTATCTTTTTATCTGCACCCAAAGCAAAGTTGTTATTTCCATAATTCATAAACGATTGAGGCACTAAAATGGAAGCTACTTCATTCGTAAAACCTATAATTTTAGCCGCAATAAATTCCTTTTTATCATCATTTTTAATGGTAAACTTAAAACGTATCTCTTTTGCCAATTCATCTGACACCTGCGGAATTCCACTGGCACTCATAAACGTGTTTAACATCACTATAAAATCTCGTGGTAAGATGATTGGCACAACTGTATCGCCTTCTTTCCAAGTCCATTTGTCAGATTTCACATCCAAAAATGCTGGATCAACTGTCTGAATAAACACATCTGAACGAAAATAAGGTACATGTGGGTCATCTGTTTGAAATGAAACATCAAAATTATTGGAAATAACAGGTTTCACATCAGAAATAAACTTTTCTTTCTTAATGCGCTCAATTTCAGATTCTGAAAAATCCGTTTTTGCCAACCCCATTATAGCACCCGCATTTACTTTCTTTTGAACAATTAAGGTGTTGGGACCCAAAATTTCGTTTCCACATCCAAATTCATTCACCTTTACCAAGTAATGAATAGAAGTTATAAGGAAAGTAATCCCTAAAAAAGAACCAACAATTGCTATAATCAATTGCTTTCTATCTTGATTTCGAAATAATAATTGACGTAACATGACTCAAAGGTTTAAAGTGTAATCATAAGGAAACTGATGTGTATCACCCAAAGATGTCAACACAAATCCAGCATTTAACTCATTTGCTCGCTGATTAATCAACGATAAACTCAACTGTGTATTGGCTTCATCCAAATGTGAAAACGGTTCGTCCATAATCAACCATTCAAAAGGTTGTGACAATGCTCGTATTATTGCTACTCGTTGCTGTTGCCCCATTGACAATAAACCGCACTTCTGTTCCCATTTATCACCAATCCCCAAGTGATCCAACATGCTTCTCAATTCCGATTCAGAGTAAACGTTTGTTAAATTATTCTTCAACAATAAATTTTCTTTCACTGTCAACGTTGGAAACAATTGTAAATCTTGAAAATCAGTAGAAATTTTGTTGATTCGCAAATCAGTCCACTCATCTGGAGAGAACGATTTCACATCTCTTCCATCGTATGAAATCAATCCAGAATAATCTGTTCTTAATCCCGTAACCGTATAGGTAAAGGTGGTTTTTCCTTTTCCACTTGCTGCATTCAACATGATTTTTTTCCCATGTTCCAACACAACTTCATTCCCCCAAATACTAGTTTCCCCATGCTGAATGGAAGCTAAAGGAAATGGCATCACCTTATTTAAAACAATCTTCATAATGCGCTATTTTTAAACTATAGGGCAATAATTGTTCCAAAAATTGAACAATTTTATAAATCATTATTAATCAGAAGTTTAAATCTATCAAATAAAGCAAAGATGCCATAGCTGCACATCCCAATTCCAATTCTCGCTTATTGATATTTTCAAAAACATCATTTGGAGAATGATGAACATCAAAATAACGTTGTGAATCTGGGATAAAACCAAACAATGCGATAGACTCAAATTGTTGTTTTAACGGGTTGATATCAACACCTCCATACCCTTTTTCAAAAACATGAAGTTCATACGGTTTAAAGATAGGTGCTAAACTTTTCAAAAAGTTCACTTTTTCTACAGCACCATCACAATGAAAACCACGAGGAACAAAACCGCCTGCATCACTTTCAACAGCAGCAATGTGTTCTTCATTATTCTCTTTTGCAAGTTTGGCGTATGATTTTCCTCCATTGTTACCATTTTCTTCATTCATAAAAAACACAACGCGAAGTGTATGCTTTGGTTTATATCCCAAAGATTTTAAGATTGACAGCGCTTCTAATGAATGCATCAACCCTGCTCCATCATCGTGCGCTCCCTCTCCTGTGTCCCATGAATCTATATGACCACCTACTGTAATAATTTTATTTGGAGCAACACTTCCTTTTATTTCAGCAATGACATTAAATGAAGGAACCATTCCCATATCCTGGCAATCCATGCGCATAATGAATTTTACTTTTTGCTTTTTCAACAAAGCACTCAAATTTTCTGCATCTCTGGTAGATAAAGCTGCTGCTGGTATTTTTTTCACAGAATCATTGTAATACATTGCTCCTGTATGTGGATGGTCATCGATTGGTAACCCAACCGAGCGAATAACAACAGCCAACGCACCCAATTTACCCGCAGCCAATGCACTAAAAGCACGTACAGCAAAACCTTCATCATACGATTCAAATGTATTGATGTTTTTGGCATTCATTGGTTCGTTTACAAAAACAATTTTATTTTCAACTTGTGCCTTTGAAGCATTTTTTAAGCTTTCTAACGTTTTAAATTCTACAACATCACCCTCCAAAGTTCCGTTTGTGCCAACACTTCCTCCAAGTGCCAACATATTTACTTTAAAGATTTCTCCTGAAGCTGTTTTATACCATCCTTCTTCTTTCGTTCCTCGCTTCCAATACGGCACCATCACCGGTTGCAAATAAGCCTTATCAAAACCATAAGAATCCATTAAACGCAGTGACCACTCAACGGCTTGTTGCGCTGCTGCCGAACCTGAAATACGTTGCCCAATATTTTTACACAAATAGCGCAAATTTTCATAAGCTGGGTTTTCAGACAATGCTTTATCATATATTTTACGAATAAACAAAGAATCGTATTGTTGAGCAAAAGATAATGTCCCAACAAATAAAACGATAACAAAAAGAAGGTTTTTCATAGCCTAAATTTAAGGTAATTCTTTTAAATTGTTCAACGCCCAACGATTATTTTTATTTAGCGCTAATATTTTTAGATAAAGTCGCCTAGCACCTGTATATTCTCCTTTAACATGTGCATTGTATGCCAATTTGGAAAGGCGATCAATTTTTATCAATGTATAATTATTTTTAGCTAAAGCATTATCAATGTTAATTTTTATGGATGCTTGATAATACTGTTCCGCTCTATTCAAATCATTTTTCTGATGAAAATATATACCTCTAGCACATTGCCATTCACTTGACCAAGGAGCATACAACAATGAGCTTGCTGCAATAGAAAAAGGTAAAACAAACAAGGTCAAGTATTGCCATTTTATTGATCCTTCATTTTGTGCCAAACCTGTTAGAAAGCCCCAAAATATACCACCAATTTTTGCTTCAATTGCTACTTGTTGACCAAAAACAGAATTGGTTATTGACATAAAGATCAAAGAACCAAACAATACAGCACCAATCCCATAGATATAGCGCATTCTAAACATCCTATTTTTAAATGACATGATTAAAATGAGTGCATAAAAGCCAAAAACAGAACTAGAAATACCCAAGCCAGCATCATTGGTCATGGCAAGTTGAATTATGGAACCAAAAACGGAGCAAACCAACCCAAAAGTAGCCATTTTGAACCAACCGATTCTTCGTTCAATAAACGCACCAAACAACCATAATCCTAATAAATTGGATAATAAATGGAATAAATTTACATGAATCAGATTGTTTAAAACTACGCCATATACGTGTCCTAAATAAATTTGAATTGCATACGGCGCGCCAAATTTTTCTAACAGTTTAAAATCAATGGAAGTACTGTGAGACAGATAAGCAGTAATTGAGTACACCACTATCAGCAACACCGAAAACAATGTTGTAAACCAAGGAAAATATTTATGTTCAGCAGATTCAATCATATATGACAATTACAAATTTAACGGATAATTTGAATTGTCAATCAGAGAGAGGGCGACTATTTAAAAAAAATTATAAATCAGTTACAAGCTGGTGTTTCTCAATTAACTTTCTTAAATTAATTAAAGCATACCTCATGCGTCCCAAAGCTGTATTAATACTGATATTTTCCATATCTGCAATTTCTTTAAACGACAAATCTTGGAAAATACGCATTTTTATGATTTCACGTTGAGGGTCTGGTAAGTATTCAACCAAATCAACCATTTGGCTTTTAAGTTCGTCCAACGCCATTTTGTCTTGAACATTTAATTCATCCACATGAAGCGTATTAAAGATGTTGTATTCTTCATTTTTTGAAGAAGTTTCAGAAATCATCTTTACCTTATTCGTTTTACGAAAATGATCAATGGTTAAATTATGGGCAATACGCATAACCCAAGGCAAAAACTTACCATCTTCATTGTAAGCTCCTAATTTAATGGTACGAATAGCTTTAATAAAAGTCTCCTGAAAAATATCTTCAGCAAGGAGTTGATTCTTAACCTTTAGATAGATGTAACGATAAATTTTATCCTTATGACGTAAAACAAGAGTTTCAAACGCCTTTTCATTACCATTGATATAGTTACTTAACAGTACACTATCATCGATATACTTCATAGCCATAATACTCAATTTTGGTTGTGAATTCTATAAATTCTTAAACATTTAATTAGAGTAAATTTGTGTTATAGGCGCTATTTTTTTATGATTACTAACTGCTAAAGTAATTCTTTTTTTCATAACAATTGCAAAAAAATCATTTTTTTAACAAAAAGATTCGAATCCGACATTCTACGTATTTTTTAAATGTTAAGAATATGATACATAATTATGGGTGATTATTTATTATAAAGCATTATATTTGCGCTCTTAATATCTATGAAACCATTAATTAATGAAAGCACTAGACGCATTACACGAAGCTCAAAAGATCGCATTTAGCCCATTTGTTTTTCAAACAGCCTATTCAATGCTTAACTTAGGCATTACTGATAAAATATTCAATGCAAAGAATGGATTGACCATTTCCGAAATTGCAGATGCAACAAAGTTAAACGAATATGGTGTTAGAGTACTGGTCGAAATGGCAGAAGCGTCTGATATTCTTGAAAAAGATGAAAATGGTCGCTATAAACTAACTAAAATAGGCTATTTTGTTGGAAGGGATGAAATGACTCGTGTAAATTTAATGTTTACGCAGGATATTTGTTACAAAGGTCTTTTTCACTTGGAAGATGCTATTAAAAATGGGCAACCAGAAGGATTGAAAGAAATTGGTGATTGGGAAACAATTTATCAAGGTTTATCAAAATTACCTGGTCGATTAAAAACTTCTTGGTTTGAATTTGACCATTTTTATTCGGATAACTCATTCGATGATGCTTTGAAAGTTATTTTCAAAGATCAACCCAAAATGATTTTTGATATTGGTGGCAACACTGGTAAATGGGCTATTGCTAGCACTCGCTACAACAAAGATGTAGAAGTAACCATTCTAGATTTACCTATTCAAATAGAAACAGCTAAAAACAATATCACTCAAAACTATCCAGACATTAAAGACAGGGTTAATTACTACCCTATCAATGTTTTAGACTCACAATCTACCATTCCAGCAGGTGCTGATGTGTATTGGATGAGTCAGTTTTTGGATTGCTTTAGCGAAGCTCAAATTGAATCTATTTTATTAAAGATCAAAGAAAACGCTAAACCAAATTCTAAGGTCTATATTATGGAAACATTTATAGACAATCAACGTTTTCCAGCAGCAGAATTTTCATTGGTTGCCACATCTCTTTATTTCACTGTAATGGCAAATGGAAATAGTAAAATGTACTCTTCCAGTGTGATGAAATACATTGTGGACAAAGCTGGTTTTAAATGCGTAGGTGAACATCATTTACACGAAGACAGCTTCCATACAATTTTAGAATTAGAATTAAAATAATACCTTATATAAAAATGAACAAACTAACATTAGTTGACATTGAAAACATTGCCATCAATAAACAGCCTTTTGTTATTGAACAATCAACCATTGATAAAATAAAAAAATCATTCTCTTTTTTAGAAGATTTTGCAAGTGATAAAATTATTTACGGTATTAATACTGGATTTGGCCCTATGGCTCAATTCAAAATTGATGACGACAAGTTAAATCAATTGCAATACAACCTTATTAGAAGTCACTCATCAGGTACTGGAAACGCCATCAACGAAGAAGAAGCAAGAGCCGTTTTATTGGCACGTGCAAATAATTTTTTACAAGGAAATTCTGGCGTAAGTTATGATGTGATCGAAAAATTAACCGAGTTTATCAACAAAGGTATATCACCAGAAATATTTGAACACGGAGGTGTTGGTGCTAGTGGTGACTTGGTTCAATTAGCCCATTTAGCACTAAATTTAATTGGAGAAGGTTATGTGTACTACAAAGGTGAACGAAGAAAAACCAATGAAGTACTAAATGAATTATCCATTCAACCTTTAAAAGTTCAATTGCGGGATGGATTGGGATTGATCAACGGAACTTCTTGCATGACGGGCATTGGAGCTATCAATATTATTTATGCAAAACGTTTATTGAACTGGTCAATTGCAACTTCTGCAATTATCAATGAAATAGTAGAATCGTTTGATGATTCTTTTTCAGAAGGGCTCAATCAAGTAAAATTACACCAAGGTCAAGCAGAAATTGCTTCCAAAATGCGTGATTTTTTAGTTGATTCACAGTTAATTCATCAACGTGAGGAATTGTTTTCTGACGATGCTGCTTTACAACAAAAAACATTTAAAAAGAAAATACAAGAATATTACTCCATTCGTTGTATTCCTCAAATTCTTGGTCCGGTTTTAGACACACTTAATTACGCACAAGAAATTATAGAACAGGAAATTAATTCTACAAATGACAACCCTGTTGTTCGTGAAGATTTGGACAACGTTTTTCATGGTGGAAACTTCCATGGGGATTACATTTCCTTGGAAATGGATAAAGTAAAAATTGTTACAACACGTTTAACGATGTTGGCAGAACGTCAGTTGAACTTCTTGTTAAACAGTAAAATAAACGATTTATTCACACCATTTCTCAATGCACAAACGCTTGGGTTTAACTTTGGTATTCAGGGAATGCAATTTACAGCAACATCTACAACAGCTGAATGTCAAACACTTTCAAATCCAATGTATGTTCACAGCATTCCAAACAACAATGACAACCAAGATATTGTAAGTATGGGTACAAATAGTGCTGTCATAACTCGAAAAGTAATCGAAAACGGATTTCAAGTGATGGCAATTCACACAATGGCAATTGCACAAGCGATTGATTTGCTTCCAAGCGAGAAAAAAGAAAGATTAAGTTCCAAAGGAAAGCATTTTCATCAATTAATCCGAGAAATTGCGCCAATGGTCAATGAAGACGTTGTTCAATTTGAAAACATCAAAGCAATAACATTATTATTAAAAAATACTAAAATCGAATTATGAAATGTGCTTTAGTTACAGGAGCTTCTAGGGGAATCGGGCGTGCTATAGCTATTCAACTAGCAAAAGATTTGGGTTTACATATCCTAATCAATTATGCAGGAAATGTAGATGCGGCAAACGAGACATTGCAAACCATTACTTCAAACGGAGGAACGGCCGAATTAATGCAATTCGATGTAAAAAACAATGCAGAAGTAACAGAAAAAATTAACAATTGGATCGAAGCAAATCCTGATAAAAACATAGAAGTTTTGATAAACAATGCTGGTATAACTCGCGACAATTTATTTCCTTGGGTAAATGAAAAAGATTGGGACGATGTGATCAATACTAGTGTTAAAGGAATGTACAATTGTACACAAGCAGTAATTGGTAAAATGTTACGCAATCGTTCAGGACGAATTGTAAACATTGCTTCTTTAAGTGGATTGAAAGGAAATCCAGGGCAAACAAATTATTCGGCTGCTAAAGGAGCCATGATTGCATCAACAAAAGCACTTGCCCAAGAAGTTGGCAAAAGAAAAATAACCGTGAACGCTGTTGCACCTGGTTTCATCGCTTCTGACATGACGACTAATTTGGATGAAGCTCAATTGAAACAATTAGTACCCGCTAACCGTTTTGGATTGCCTGAAGAAGTTGCTGAATTAGTTTGCTTCTTAGCATCCGATAAAGCTGCTTATATAACAGGAGAAGTTATTAATATTAACGGAGGTTTGTATTCATAAAATGGAACGAAGAGTTGTAATAACCGGAATTGGAATTTACTCTTGTTTGGGAGAAAATTTGAACGAAGTTTTGGATTCACTAAAAAGTGGACGAAGTGGTATCATCTACGATGAAAAAAGAAAGGATTTTGGTTACCGTTCTTGCTTAACTGGTTTTGTCAAAACTCCCGATTTAAAACCTTTTTTATCAAGAAGAGAACGAATTGGGATGCACGAACCTGCCATGTATGCCTACGCATCAACAATGGAAGCGATGAAAAATGCACAACTCGACATTGACTTTTTAGAAAAGACAGAAACAGGTATCATCTTTGGGAACGACTCTACTGCAGGTGCGGTTATTGAAACAATTGATAAAGTAAGAGAAAGAAAAGACACAACCTTAATCGGAAGTGGTGATATCTTTCAAAATATGAATTGCACGGTAAACATGAATTTATCTACGATCTATAAATTAAAAGGTATAAATATCTCCCTTTCGGCTGCATGTGCCTCTGGTTCGCACTCAATTGGACTTGGCTACTTGTTGATTAAGCAAGGTTTACAAGAACGTGTGGTGTGTGGCGGTGCACAAGAAACAAATTTGTATGCAATGGCAAGTTTTGATGGTTTAGGCGCATTTTCCATTCGTCAAGACACACCTTCAAAAGCAAGCCGCCCCTTTGATAAAGATCGAGATGGTTTGGTTCCTTCAGGAGGAGCTGCAACTGTTATCATCGAAAGTTTAGAATCGGCTTTAAAGCGAAATGCACCAATTTATGGAGAAATTATCGGATATGGTTTTTCATCAAACGGAGATCATATCTCAAATCCAAATTTAGATGGTCAACATCGTTCGTTAAACATGACATTGAAAAGCGCCAACATCAATCCTTCTGAAATTGATTATGTGAATGCACATGCCACTTCCACTCCAATCGGCGATGCTACCGAAGCAGAAGCTATTTTTGATGTATTGGGTGGTAAAGTTCCTGTAAGCTCAACAAAAGGGATGACAGGTCACGAATGCTGGATGGCTGGTGCCAGTGAAATTGTTTATTCCTTATTAATGATGGAAAACAACTTTATTGCACCTAATGTTAACTTTGAAAACCCTGATGAACATTCTGCTAAAATAAATATTATACCAGAATACAAAGAACATAAAATTGATTGTTTTTTGTCTAATTCATTTGGATTTGGTGGTACAAATTCATCCATCATTATAAAAAGATTTAAAAAATAATTATCTTTGCAGTAATAAACACAACTATGAGTAGAGAAGAAATAATTGCAACCACAAAACGCTTTTTATCAGAAGAATTTGAAATAGAAGAATCATTGATTCAACCAGGAAATAATCTACACAAAACACTAGACTTAGATAGTTTAGACTATGTTGACTTAGTTGTAGTCATTGAAGAAAATTTAGGTTTCAAACCTACATCTGATGACTTTAAATCAATTCAATCATTTAATGATTTTTACAATTTAGTAGAAAAGAAATTAGCTTAAGCTACATTTTCATGGAAAAAAAATGGGATGGTAAAACAAAAGGCTCTCTTTGGGGATATCGTTTCTTTATTTTTTTAATTCAAACCATTGGTGTTCGTGTTTCCTATTTTTTCTGCATTTGGGTTTCTGGATATTTTGTATTATTTGCTCGTAAGCAACGCAATGGATTGATTCAATTTTACCAAAAAGGATTTGGTTTTTCAAAATGGAAGAGCATGCGCTATGCCGCAAGTACATTTTATGAGTTTGGAAAAATCATTATTGACCGCATTGCACTTAGAACACCTCGAAAAAAAATATACACGCATTCTTTTGACAATGAAATTGCTCTTAAAAACATTCATCAAGACGGAAAAGGAGGTTTTTTAATTTCAGGTCACGTTGGAAACTGGGAAAACGCAGGAAGTTTAATTGGAGAACGTATCACATCAAAGATCAATGTATTAATGCTCGATGCCGAAGTAGAAAAAATCAAAAAATACATAGACAATAGTGTTGAAAATGTAAAATACAACCTAATACCATTAAAAGACGATTTATCACACCTCATTTTAATCCACAAAGCATTAAAAAACAATGAATTAATTGCATTGCACGCTGATAGAACTTCTCCAAACCAGAAAACATTTACTTTAAATTTTCTCAATCAACCTACACAATTTCCAGCAGGACCTTTCATTATGGCTTTTAAATTTAAAGTTCCAGTTACATTTGTTTTTGCGATTAAAGAAGGATTGCATTTTTCATTAAATGCTACAGATCCAATCATCGGAGAAGTAAACGTACACACTCCCGAAGAAATGGCTCAACTATATGTACAACGGTTAGAAGAAATGGTAAAAAAAGCTCCTAAACAATGGTTTAATTTTTACAATTATTTTGATTAACTTTACTTTATGAAATCTAAAAAAACATTGGTTATTGGGGCAAGTCTAAATCCAGAAAGATACTCTTTTAAGGCGATTCAAATGCTCAGAGCGCACAAACATGAGGTAGTGGCAATTGGTTTAAAAGAAGGTACAGTTGCCGATATTGATATCATGAAAGGTTTTCCTTCTTTAGAGAACATTGACACAGTAACACTCTACCTCAATCCAAAACGTCAAGAAGAATACTATGATTATGTGCTTAGCTTAAAACCCAAGCGAGTTATCTTCAATCCTGGTACAGAAAATATGCAATTTGAAACATTATTAAACCAAAACAAAATTGATTTTGAAGAAGCTTGCACCTTAGTTTTATTAAGTACACAACAGTATTAATCACTTCAACCAAACAATACCATCTTCTTTCAATTCAATCAATCGTTCTTTATAGAGGTGCCCAACAGTCTGTTTAAAGACTTTTTTGCTCATTCCTACAGTTTCCCTTATCAATTCAGGAGAGCTTTTGTCTGTGAGGTTAATTTTGCCTAAACGCTTTAAAATTGCAGTAAGTTGTTCCACATTATCATCAATACGGGAGTAACCAGGCTTACCCAATCGAACATCCACTTTTCCATCTGTTCGGATATGGTAAATATAGCCTTCAACAACATTACCACGTACAATAGATTCATTAAAATCAGAATGGTAAACGATACCTAAGTATTTGTTATCCACGATAACTTTCACCCCTAATTCGGTAGTATCACCTATCAATACTTGAAAAGGTTTCCCTATTAGTTGTTCGTCTTTGCAATTTTCAAGATAACGGTTGATTTTTGTTGAACCATACAATCGATCAGTTGATTCATCACGCCTCAAAGTCACTATATAATTTGAATTTACATTCAAACGAAGGTGCTGTTCTTTGAACGGAATCATCAATTCCTTTTCCAACCCCCAATCGGCAAAAGCGCCATAAAAATTTACATCTTTAATGGAAAGTAATGCAAATGAGTTCAATAATACAGCTGGAGTTTGTGTTGTTGCTACCAATCTATCTTCCGAATCACGGTATAGGAAAACTTCGATATCATCATCTACGTACATATCATCCGTTAAATACTTATTCGGTAACAATACATCACTATCGTTTTCATCAGCCAAATATGCACCGACGCTTGTAAAACGAAGTATTTTTAGTTTGTTAAATTCTCCTAGTTTCATATCAATAGTACAATGAAGAAGCTAGTTTGGAATTCAAAACAAGGCAAGGCAACATTTTTTCGTTTGTTATTAAATTTTGTGCAAACTTATCAAATTGAGGCAATATACTTTCGGTATGATAAGCAATTGCAATCATATCAATTTTATTTTTTTCGGCATACTCTAGTACTTTTACAGAATAGGAACCACCACTTTTTACTTGTTCAATGTGGCATTTAATATTTCTTTCTTCGTAACGGTTATTGATGATATAGATTCTGTTTTTCAATGTTATGTTTAAGAATTCATCTGTTTGCTTTTCACCAATCACGTGCACTTCGGCATCAAACATTGCAGCTAAATCACCAGCAATATTGACAACTTGAAGACTTTCTTTTGACAAGTCAATTGGAATAACGATTTTATCTAAATTACTAACTGGAGTGTTTTTTTGAACAATAACAAAAGGAATGTCACAACTAGTTATCACCTGCATGGCGTAACTCATGAATAATTTTTGAAAACCTTTTTGACCATGCGTTCCCATAATAATCAATTGTGCACCTTCTTTAGTTGCTAACTTACCAATATCTTCAAATATAGAACCTACGACAATTTGTTTGGTAACTTTAGCTTTGTATTTTTCATCCAAAGCATCGAATATTGCATCAATCTTTGCTGTAGCTTTCAGAACATCAGTCTTATTAGGTACAAGGTGTAAAATTCTAATTTCTGCATCCACTTTCTCGCAAATATGGAGTGCATAATTTAAAGCGCTATCACCAACCTCAGTTAAGTCATGGGGAACAAAATACAAGTTCTTTTTCATACAACAAAATTATCTATCAAATATAAGAATTTTTTTTGAAAATAAAAAGGCTCGATAAAAATACCGAGCCTTTTTTAATAATATTTAGAGATTAGAAGTCCCAAACATCGTGTTCTAACGTTCTAATTTCTTCTTTTATTTTTTCAGATTCTCTAAGAGCATCTACTCCACTTCTATAAGTTTCAATTTTTCTATCAAAGCCATTACTTTCTTTAAAGATATAAGAAGTAAATCTACGCTTCCAGAATAAATCGTCGAAACTCATCCATTGCGCATCGTTTTTGTCGTTGTAGCAAAAATAGTTATTGAACACAAATCGACAGTGAGGGAAATACAACCAGAATAATTCCATTGTACCGCCAATACTTTCGTTTCCTTGTGCATCTACTTCCATTTTATAAACAACAGGTGCCAATGCAATGATACGTTGATCTAATACAGAACGTTCTTTGTCAAAAAACCATTCTTCTTTGATACGGTATTCAATAATGTCTTTTGAGACAAACCAAATCGTATCACGAGGAGGGTATGCAAACTCTTGCGAACCGTCAGGAAGAGTAATAACCAATGGGTCGCCGTATTCATCAGTCAACGGAATATCACTTTGTGGTCCTAATTTACCAAGACAATAAAGGATTTTCGTTCTAAAAATAGAATCGGTTGCATAAGTTAATCCTTGCTCTGGATACAAACCATACTTCAATTGATCACCATCCCATTCACCAAATTGGTTGTTTGGATTGTATGGTAAGAAAGCGGTTAATTTACCGTTTAAGATATTGTGACGAATTACCGTCCACAAGCTCCATCTTTCACCATGTTTAATCCATTCACCAGCTGGTGTAATTTCATCAAATGGGTAATACAACGTATGATTCATTCTTTCGCGAAGGTCTATTGTTTGCCATACGCGTTTGCTCCACATCACATCAGCCTCACGAACAAATTCATAAGGAATCATACGTTTTGTAGGGATATGTTCTTTTAGAACAATACCATCAATAATCCCAGGGTTTGGGCTATTTACCGGTCCTGCATCTTCGATTTGAGCATAGGTAAAACCTACTGCCAAAACTGCTGCTATGTTAACAAATAGACTCTTCATAACTATATAATTTAAATAGTATTACAATTTAAATGCTCCAGCTTTTTTTCTACGAATACCATCTGGTCCAACAACTGTACATAAGAATGAAACAGTCATACCAGGTTTCGCTTGTTTAATTAAAGCCATTGCATTTGGTGACAATACACCTCCTGTACCTTGCGGTGGAGCTCCTTGTGCACCAGGTATAGAAACTTCCCATCCTACGATATTAAATGTAGCATTCAAAGGAATTTCTGGTGGATATTTCGCAAATAATTTAGCTTCTGAACGACTTCCTTTTTCTCCACTTTTTGAAGCTCCCCAATACAATTCAGGGTCAGGTAAGTTAGAAACTCTAAATTTCTGTGTCAACAAGTTTTGTGTTTTTCCAGTTACAGAGTTTTTACCAGAAACAGACAAACTAGCCTCTCTTCCAGAACCAACTGGCTTTGCAATCCAGTTTTCACCTTGTTTTGTAACAGATACGCCAGCACCAGTCAACAATGTTTGGTCAAATCCAGATGCTACTGCAGAAACTACGTTAGAATATCCACGATACAACACATTCAATTCAGGTAAAGAAATAGCTCCTGAAGGTTTCATAATAACAATTTTATGTTCCCATTCAGCAGTTTTCCAAACACCAGATTTGTTTTTAATTGCAACAGTACCTTTCAACAATTGTTCAGTACCACCAGCAACTTTGAAACCAAGTTTACCTTGACCGTCTGCTGTTTCCAATTTATAATCAGTTGCACCTTCTGTTACAACAACTTTTGGTTGGTTGTCAGAGTCAAATGCAGCCATCATTACGGAAATGTGAGCAGAGTCACCAGTATTTGCAATCAAGTCACCGTAAGCCAATGGAACGATTTTGTTGAAGCTATATTCACCAGTAGATACTTTACTTTTCCAGTGTGCCAATGCTAACGCTCTTGCTGATAAAGCTTCTTGTTCTAAAGAAGATAACGCTGCAATTGCTGCTACTAATGGAACGTGGTCAAAAGTCATACCAACCCAATGAACACCTTCTTGATCATGTACTTTATTTTTCTCTTTTTTAGTTAACATCATATACAAATCGATCAATACTTGGCGGTCTTCTTTCAAATTCCCCTTTGTATTTTTATCGATCATATCTGTTACCTTTTTAATCAAATCCTTGTTATCAGTAAAATCATTGATTTCACTAACATTTACAGAAAAATTTGATTCACCCCACTTGTAAGAACCAGTATATTCAACTAATTTCTTACGAAGTTCATTCATTTTTTTCCATAATTCAGCACCGTTTCCTTGAGGAACTTTAATACTTTCTGAAACCCCCATTACACGCATAGGTTCATCAAACTTATCTTGTCCTTGTGCTGCTGCTAAATTCATACGTGTTGGTTTTGCACCATCTTGTTTTAACCACAAGATAGATTCAGCGTCTTTATCTTTGTAAGAATCGACTTTTTCACCAACTTCTTTAAGAATTTCAAGTTTATATTTATCAATTAATGCAATATAGCTAGCTGTTTCATCATCGATTTTTTTCATTTGACCCAAAACAAATTCTAATTTTTGTTTTTTAGCCGCTTGATCTTCACCTTTTGAAGCCACAATCTCGCTTCTCACATCATCCATAAATCCAGTACCTCTATCCGCTTGTACGATATTTGCTTTTTGAATATTCTCTTCAATAGTCACAAATGCGTCAATGATAGATTTTGATACGTTAAGAGCCAAAAGAGCGGTAAGAACTAGGTACATCATACCAATCATCTTCTGTCTCGGTGTCTCTTTACCTCCTGCCATGTTAAATAATTTTTTTAGTTATAAATTAATAATGCAATAAATATCTTAAAATTATTTAGTGATAGTCATTGCTTTTAACATGTTACCATAAACGGTATTCAAGTCAGTTAGGTTTTTAGACAACATCGCCATGTTTTCTTTATACATACGTGTATCTTCAACAGACGCAGATAAGTTTTGCATCATATCTGTTACTTGTTGTTGGAACTTCTCAGTAGCTTCTAAATGTTGTGTAGAACCTTTCAATTGTAATTCATAGACATTGTTCAATGCTGACAAGTTTTTAGATACTTTTTGCATTTGCTCTCCAAATGATTCGCCTTCAGCTGTAGTTGAAGTTAAACCAGAGATAGAAACTGAAGCTCTTTCGTAAGCATCAGACAATGAAGATACTCTTTCAGAAGCAGCTTGCAAGCTATTTACATAAGAATCAGTTGCGGCTGCAGCTGTTGTAACAGATGATAATTGAGCAGCATTATCACCTAAACGACGCATACCATCACCCAATCTACCTATTAAATCGCTATCAATCTTGGCCTCTTCTAGTAATTTATCTAAATGCTCAGTAACACCTGTTCCTCCGGCATTTCTACCTCTTCCGCCACCTGCGACTGGTAAAGCATCTTTATCTAATTCATCTGAATCTCCTAAAGCTAATTCTGGGTAAACTAATTCCCACTTCGGATCTTCATGAATTGGTTCAAAAGCTGAGAATGCAAAGATAATTGCCTCAGTAGTCAAACCGATTACAAGCATCAAAGATGCCCCTGGGTAGTGCTGAATTTTAAACAAAGCACCGATAATTACAACTGATGCACCTAAACCGTACAACTTAGCCATAAACTTTTTCCAACTTTTACTTCCTGGTTTCATAATTCTTCTAGTTTTTTTTGGTTTTTAATTAATTAATTTTAGATTGTTTTGTTTATTCTTAGCGAAGGTTTATGTCGCTACGAATTTCTTCGCCACCCTCTTTCGAGAAGTCACCTCCACCTCTACCTAAGTGTGTTGCCACATTTCGGAAGCCTAGGAACGACTTAGCAGTATCTTGGTACTCGTAACTACGAGTTGCAGTTCTAATATAGTAACCTACATCTTTCCATGAACCACCACGAGTTACTTTACGTTTCATTGATGGTGGATCCCAGTCCATTGCATCGTATCTGTATTCAGTATTCAAGTCATGAGAGAATTCATACATTGATTCATCGTAAGCTGTTTCACACCATTCAGATACGTTACCAGCCATACAATACAATCCAAATCCATTTGGGTTATATGAATAAACTTTCACTGTGTGGAAACCTCCGTCTTCGAAATAACGACCTCTCATTGGTTTAAAGTTACCCAAGAAACATCCTGATTCGTTACGTACATAAGGTCCACCCCAAGGGTATTGTGACATGTTTAAGTCACCTCTTGCAGCTCTTTCCCATTCAGCTTCTGTTGGCAAACGGAAATCGTTCACGAACAACTCACCCATTTCAGAAAGCCAGTTATTCAATAATTGTGTTCTCCATACAGAAAACGCTTTTGCTTGTTGCCATGTAACACCAACAACAGGATAATTATCGTAAGCTGGGTGCCAGAAATACATATTTGTCATTGGATCGTGGAATGAATACGTAAAGTCACGAACCCAACATAAAGTATCTGGATACACATTGATAATTTCATCGATGATAAAACGTTGACGGTTTTCGTGTCCACGAATAGCATTGTTTTGACCTTTTTTGTTGAAACCTCCCATATCCAAGTCTTGACCTTGTGGTTCTTGAGTAAATGGATGTGGTCCAGTATTCAACATACGGTGATTATCTGCTTGTTTTGTACCTTGGAAATCGTAACCATCTTGAACGATGTCAATACGACCTCTTCTAGCAGCTTCTACTAAGTCTATCCAATAGTAACGATACATCAATTTACGTGTATCAATTTCTCTACGTTTGTAGTAACGTTGAGGTTGTGGATAATACATATCAGCTAAAATCGGAACCAATTGTGGATCATCGTAAGAAAAGCTTCTATCCCAATTCAAACTAAAAACACTTCTATTGATATCTCTATCAGATGGTTCAAAGTCAACATATTCCAATGCACCTTCATCAAAGTACAATTTAGAATAGTTGATAAATCTAGAGGCGTCTTCGTCTTCTATCAAATCAGACAAATAGATTTTTTCTCTAGCAATTGAATCTCGTACCCAATCTACAAATTGACGGTATTCATTATTAGAGATCTCTGTTTGATCCATATAAAAAGCTTGGATAGACACAGTCTTTGCACGTGTTTGATGCAAAAACGGCACATCTTGATCATCCTCACCCATTTGGTAGGAACCCGCCTTAATATACACCATTCCTAATGGAATTTGAGGGTGATATACCGGTCTTCCTAGAGTTCCAGTTAGATGCCCAGTTCTTGTCTTACAAGAAACTGCAAAAGCACCAATTAAACCAATTAACAAAAGTTTCTTCATTCTACTTCGTTTTAATTTGCCGAATCAAAATAACATTCTACAGGATCAATCTTTTCTGATGTAACGGCATTAAGCGAAAAAGGTTACAATTAATATAAAAAAATTCTTTGATTACAACCATCTTGGGTGTCGAGACGTTTGAATCGGCACCGGCGGTAATTTATAACAATATCTCAATGCGATCTCATGAGATCCTCTTGAAACATTAGCTAATTTATTTGTTGTAATATCATAAGAATAACCGATAACTAATCCATTAATTGGCATATAACCAACCATTAAACCAACTGCATCAATTGTTCTATAGGTAATACCTCCATACAACATATCTCTCCAGATATATCGCGCATTAATATCAGCAGAAAATTTTGTAAACTCTGTACGAATCAATGCTTGCAAATCAATTTTACCATCTTTACCTATATTATTAAAGGTTTTACCCCCCATAATATAATAGTGACGTTTTGTTTGATAAGAATAAGTGAAGTTATTGATATTTTTCTTCAATAAAGACTCACTCAAGTGCGTAGATGATATACCAGCATACCAATCAGCTGTTCCTTTAAAATACAAACCAAAATTCAAATCAAGGTTTGTTGAATTAAATCCAACTGGCAATGAAATATCATTTTGAGTTGTTGGCGGCACCCATGTAGGATTCTGCCCAAAGTTTACCATACCAACTCCAATACCAATCCCCAATGTACCAGCGCTACCAATATCCAATGGATATGAATAGTTTAACAACAAGTTGTTTTGTCTATTGAATCCAATCGCATCATGATAGAATGACAATCCCAACCCTCCAGGGAACCATCTTCTCATGTTTGCTTCTAAATTAAAGACTACAGAGTTTGGCGCTCCGTTAACTTTGTCCCATTGATTTCTATAAAGCAAAGTTGCGCATAAATCCCTATCGAAGCCAGTAGCTCCTGGATTTACACTCATTTTGTCATAAATAAAGTGCGTAATAAGTTTATCTTGCTGCGCTAAGGAATTCCCAGTTACAGCAATGAAAAGCGCTGAAAGAATTAGTAATCTTTTCTTCATATAAGCGATATTTTAGGTGCAATATTAGTCAAAAATATTCAATATTAATAAACAAGTTGGCGACTAAAGTAATTATATTTTTTATAATTTCATGTTTTTCTTAACAAAAATGTAAAAAATATTTATCAACCATCTATTAAAATTTTGTTTATAGTTTATTTGTTTAATAATTTTTTTGTTTCGCTCAATAATTTATTTTTATCAATGGATACTACTCCACTATATTCACAAACCAATCCTCCTGCAATATTAGCTATGGCTGCAATTTCTTTTAAGGAAGCCCCTGCTGCCAAACACAAAGACGCAACAGAAATAACGGTATCTCCCGCCCCACTTACATCTGCAATATTTCTTATATGTGCGGGAATGTGATATTTTTCTTTGTTATCTTTTATAAAAACGCCAAATTCTGATAACGTTACAAATGAAATTTTATGATTCAACGTTGTTTCCAATAATTTGATAGCTTCTTCCAATTGTTCCGGCTTGTCTTTAAAAGAAACAGAAACCCCTGTTCCTTCTACCAATTCCTTTAAATTCGGTTTAAACAATGAAACATTTTTATAGGCCAAAAAATTATCTTTTTTAGGATCAACAGTTGTGATAACTCCTTTATTATTGGCTATTGTTATCAATTCTTGGATCACTCGATTTGTTAAAACTCCTTTGTTGTAATCTTCAAAAATAAGCACATCGATTCCTTCTTCGATAATTTCTTTAACTTTTTGAATCAATTTCACCTCTTCCTCTGAAGAAATAGCTGAAGTTTGTTCTGCATCTATCCTCAACAAATGCTGACTATTTCCCAAAACACGTGTTTTAACGGTTGTCATTCGTGTTTCACTGGTTATAATTCCTTTATCAGAAATACCTGCATCAATCAACAATTTATGCAACAACAACCCTTCTTTATCATTCCCTACACATGAACACATGATCGGTTTCGCTCCAAGTGCCACCAAGTTAAGCGCAACATTTGCAGCTCCACCCAATCGTTCCTCATGTTTAATTAGATTCACAACAGGCACGGGTGCTTCAGGACTTACTCTATTAACTTTACCTAATAAATAGGCGTCAATCATCACATCCCCAACCACCGCAACTTTTAGCTGATTAAACTTTTCAAAAAGGTTTTCTAGGTTCATTAATTTAACTTTTCAAGTGTATTTTTAATTCTATCCAAAGCTTCATTCAATAGATCTTCGGATGTTGCATAAGAAATACGTACGCAATTTTTATCTCCAAAAGCCTCACCAGTAACCAATGCCACCAAGCCTTCATTTAAGAGAAACATACACAAATCTCCTGCAGAGTTAATTTTTTGTCCATTATACGATTTACCAAAAAACGAAGAAACATCAGGAAAAACATAAAACGCTCCTTCTGGTACATTTACTTTAATTCCTTCAATAGCATTCAATTTACTCAACACTAAATCTCGGCGATTTTTATAAGCAGCAATCATTTCGGTTAACACTTTTGGATCTGCTTCCATAGCGGCAATTGTAGCTTTCTGCGCAATGGAACACGTACCAGAAGTAAATTGTCCCTGAACTTTTGTACAAGCATCTGCAATATGCTGTGGTGCACCAATAAAGCCAATTCTCCATCCAGTCATCGCCCACGCTTTTGAGGCTCCGTTGATAGTTACCACCTGATTGTAAATATTTTTAAATTGAGCTAAACTTGCATGTTTATCAACAAAGTTTATGTGTTCATATATTTCATCAGAAACAACAACTAAATTTGGATATTTTTCAATCACCTTTGACAATTGTTCCAATTCTTCTTTACTATAAACCGTTCCGGACGGGTTGCAAGGAGAAGAAAAAATCATCATTTTAGATTTTGATGATATTGCTTGCTCTAATGTTTGAGGGGTAATTTTAAAATCAGTAGAAATATCTGTTTCAACAACTACAGGAATTCCACCAGCTAATTTAACAATTTCTATATAAGATACCCAATAAGGAGTTGGTACAATCACTTCATCTCCTGGATTTATTATACTCAACACAACATTCGCAATGGATTGTTTTGCACCTGTAGAAACAACAATTTGTGATTTGGAATAATCAAGATTATTATCTCTTTTGAATTTTTTTGAAATACTTTCTCTTAAATCCTCGAATCCATTTACAGGCGTATATTTCGTGAAATTATTATTCATTGCCTCCAATGCGGCATCTTTAACAAATTGTGGCGTCTCAAAATCTGGCTCACCAAGGCTTAAAGAAATGATATCTTTCCCTTGTGCTTTCAATTCTCTGCTAATTCTAGACATTGCTAGCGTAGCAGATTCTTCCATATTGTTTAATCGATCGGAAAATTCCAACATTTTTTTTGTTTTAATACAAAGCTAAACAAAGAACTGAAATTTAACAGCTATTTTAGTTAATTTATTTAAAATTGTATCAAAAATCTATTTTGCACCATCAATTTGACGCATGTATTCCAAAATACTTCGCGCATCATTATCGGTTAGATTTTGATTGGGCATTCGGGTTAAACAAATATCCAATTCATTCATCAAATCAGGGTCATTGTCGATCATTTCATCTGGATTTGTAATAAAATTCATAATCCAAAACGGCGCTCTTCTTTCTGTAACACCTTTCCAACCTGGTCCTACTAATCTTTCTTTAGAAAACTTATGACATGAAGCGCATTTTGTTTCACTTATTCTCGCTCCTTCTTGCGCCATTTTTAAATCAAACCCGCTTGTATCAACATTGGATTCATTAAACTTACCTATTCCTCTCACAACATCGTATTTTCCCGAACCACCTGATTCCTCACAAGATAACAAAGAAACACATGCAATAAAAATCAGCATCATAAATTGAAATGTCTTCATAATTAGTTGTTTTTAATTCGATTACCTACAAAAGTAATTACTCTTTCATGAACGATAAGTGACAAAAGTAACTATTTAGTTTTAAATATTTTATGATTTTAGTCATAACTACATTCTTTATACTAAGATATTATTGTTCATAATGTTTTGTATATTTGTACAAAAAAAAGATGATTAACAGTTTACGAAAAGTTGCCATATCAGAAGGTATATCGTACCTTGCTTTTGCCCTCACAATGCCGCTTAAATATGTATGGGGTATCAAGCTTCCCAATTTAATTGTTGGGAGCATTCATGGCTTTTTGTTTATTTTATTTTGTGGATTAGTTGTGATTGCTGCTTTTAAATATAAGTGGGAAATTAAAAAAACATTGATTCTACTTATTTCTTCACTGATTCCTTTTGGAACATTTTGGACGGAGAAAAAATATTTGCGTCATTAATTTATTTTAGCGATGAAACATTTATTCTATACTGCTCTCTTTTTCCTTTTATTAATGGGATGTAAAAAAGGACAGGCTGATTTTGTAGTTGAGGGAACCATAACTGACAACACATTTTCCAAAGCATTATCCTACGCCACAATTGATGTTTACTCGGTAAAAAACAACACCAAAACACATTTACTTTCATCTTCCACTGATAGTGATGGAAAATATTCTTTAAAAGTAAAAAGAGATCGTTTTGAAACGCTTGAAATTGAAGTCACTAAAGAACATTATTTTTCTATTTATAAATCCATTCTATTTGATGATCTAAGTGTGAAAAACAAAAATCAATATGACTTTACCACTACAGGAAAAGCGTGGGCGAAAATACATTTACGTCATTTAGATGACAACACTACCAAATTAGATTTAGTAAAATCGATTGGGAAAAACAATTGTACTGAATGTTGCTCTGACAGCTATCAGCAATTTGTTGGAAATTTAGATTCAGTTTTTTATTGCGTAAATGATGCAAATACGTTGTATGAAGTAACTTATTTCAAACAATACTCTTCAACAAACGGTAAAAAAAGTGCAACAACACCTTTTATGGATACGGTTGAGATTTTAGTAGAATATTAAGCCCAAACTTTAGCTCCTTCTGAGCAATTTTTGCAAATATCAATTGAATTTCTATTTCTAAATAGCGTATTTCTAAATCCGCTGTATCGTTTGGAGTGCCAGATGGTATTGAAATCATGCTTATTCAAATCTCCTAATTGGTGCAATGCATCTTTATCAAAACAGCAAGGAACAACTTTTGCGTCCCATGTAAATACACAGCTTGACCACATTCTCCAACAATGATTACCTGTTTTCCACTTCAATGCATAAGTACCATCGGATTGCAATTTATAGCGAGCGTATTTTTCATTTTTAGGCATTAAAGGATTGCCATTTTTATAATCGTAAAGTTGAGCCGTTTTAATTCTCACCTCATCGATACCCATTTCTTTGCCTAATGCAAAAACACCCGGTATTTCATGTTCATTTGGTTGAACAGCTAAAAATTGAAAAATCAAATGAGGTGTTTGCGATTTTAAACGTTTTTTTGCCTCAATCATCATTTTTGCACCAGCGATGACTTTGGTAAGTTTTCCATGCACTCGGTAACTTTCATACGTTTTTTGTGTCAAACCGTCAATTGAAATAATCAATCTATCCAAACCAGATTTCACCACATCCTCCGCTATTTTGTCGTTATTAATAAAATGAGCATTTGTAGATGTTGCAGTATAAATATTCAACGTTTTAGCTTTTTTGATTAAATCCAAAAATTGTGGATTTAAAAAAGGTTCACCTTGAAAGTAATAATTGATGTAAAACACATGTTTTGATAGCTGTTTTAAAATTTCATCGTGTGTTTCTAATTTTAATCGTCCTGTTGGTCGCGTAAATTGCTTCAAACCGCTTGGACATTCGGGGCAACCTAAATTACACGCTGTAGTTGGTTCAATACTCAATGCATAGGGCATACCTTTGTGAAAATCTTTCTTTTTCCAGCGAGAATACCAAAAAGAATAATATAGCAACATCATGTTCCACACTCTACTAAAAGTTAAGTGTTTCAATATATGTATAGCATCTCTAATCTTTCTCACACTTCAAATTTAGTTATTATTTTGAATTATTCTAAATAATAGGTAAAAAACAATGTAAATAGAAAAATTAAATCTTAATTGAGAAGAAAGGTAAAATTGAAAATGAATACCCTCCAAACAGATATCTTGTTCCACGTAATTTTAATCCTATACCATATCTGTTTATTCTATAATTAAATTGAGCATTTAGTGTAGCTCCTATATCAAAATCTCCAAAAAATAACCCTCCTATTCTTGGTCCGATATTTAAAGAAGTTTCTATTCCTGATTTTTCATTTATAGCGTGACCAAAATAAAATCCTGGGCTAACTAAATCAATCATAACTCCACTAAAGAAAGTTTTTTCAGCCGAAGGTCCATGGTGATAATAATCAACGGCTGAAACGTATTTAGGCCCGAATAAATATGACATAGATATCCATCTTATATCTAGTTTAAACACATTTTTAGGATTCTTTGGAGGCTTCCTTCCTAAACGACCTCCGAAAGCAATTCCAACATTTCCTCCAACTCCATCAAATCTTTCACTTGCAAAACCATGTAAATACATTTCAGTTCCACTAAAAACATCAATATAAAAACCTCTTTTTAAAGAATGATGTCTAAGATATAGGTCATCAATAGATTGGGCACCCTGATATATTTTATCTAAATTCTTAATTCGATTTGACAAATCATAGGCTCTTCTATAATTTCCAATTTCAATCTCTTGCTCAATCTGCATACGAAATTCATATTCCTTTTTTAGTTTTTGAACTAACAATGTATCATTGTTTTCAGTAGCATGTGAAATATCATTTTGTAATTCTTTAATTCTATTCTGATTGGTCGTTTGATTATAGGAAATTAAAGGAATTATGACTATTATTAGAGTAATAAACACATTTTTCATAAAGAATAGTTTTAAGTCTGTAGTCTATTAAATCGCTCTATATTTATAAGCAAATTTAAATTAATTTTAATTGCGCCAAAGCAAATTCCAATAAATTTTCCAATCTAATATTCTTCAATAACGTTGCTTTACTATCTTTGTAGCATGTGTGGTATCGCTGGATTTATAGACTTTAATAAAAAATCATCTTATGAAACGCTTCAAAAGATGACCGACACGTTGTATCACAGAGGTCCAGACGGTGCTGGATATGAGCTATTCAATACTTCAGACGCACAAATTGGTTTTGGTCACCGCCGATTGGCAATCATAGATTTAACGGAACATGGAAAACAACCAATGTTATTCGATAAATTATGGATTACGTTTAACGGTGAAATTTATAATTTCAATGACATAAAATCTGAATTATCCGCACTTGGGCATTCATTTTATAGTAATTCTGACACAGAAGTTATTTTACACGCATACAAACAATGGGGCAGTAATTGTTTGTCTAAATTCGTAGGAATGTATGCTTTTGTCCTATTCGATAGCGAAAACAACGAACTTTTTATTGCACGAGATAGAACCGGTGTTAAACCTTTAAACTACTATTTCAACGATGGATTGTTTTTATTTGCCTCTGAATTGAAAGCATTTCATGAACATCCTGACTTTGTCAAAAAAATTAAAAAAAATGCGGTGGCTACTTTTATGCAGTATGGAAACATACCTGGAAGTGATTGCATTTTTGAATATTGTACAAAACTGTTACCAGGTCATTTTGCTACGATAAATTTATCAAATCGCAATATTGCGATATCACAATATTGGAATGTTTACGATTATTACAATCAGCCAAAAAAATCGATTTCATTTAACGAAGCCAAAGAAGAAACTGAAAAATTATTAGTATCTGCCTGTAACTTCAGAATGATAGCAGATGTGCCTGTTGGTATATTTCTTAGCAGTGGTTATGATAGCACAACAGTCACCGCTTTACTACAAAAGGACAGTTCGCAAAAATTAAAAACCTACACGATTGGTGTACCAGACATTGGTTTAAACGAGGCTCCTTATGCTGCTGAAATAGCGCAACATTTAGGTACCGATCATACCACTTACACCTGTACAGAAAAAGAAGCATTGGAATTTATTTCAGAATTGCCTTTTTACTACGATGAGCCGTATGCTGATAGCAGTGCCATTCCAACTCATTTAGTCAGTAAAATTGCACGCAAAGATGTTACTGTTGCTCTAAGCGCTGATGGTGGTGATGAAGTTTTTGCAGGTTATAATCGTTATGACTATTTAGCTCGATACGGGCAAAAAATAAATGCAATTCCAAGTTTTGCTCGAAAAATCATTGCGAAAACGATGGACATCATTCCATCAGAAGCTTTACCTATTTTAAAAAATAAATACAATTTTCATAATCGCTATGAAAAACTAAAAGGCATTCTTCAAAACCCAAGTTCAACACAAATCATGTTAAGTTTGAGCCAGCAATTCACCGACAATCAAGTAAAAAACTTGATGAACTTTCAGACTGATTTGCCAACCAATTTATTCATGAGCAATGAGCTAAAAGAAGAATTCTATTCTCCTCTATCGTATATGATGGCGATCGATTATCAAACGTATTTAGTGGATGACATCATGCAGAAAGTTGATCGTGCAACTATGTCAGTTAGCCTGGAGGGAAGAGAACCATTATTGGATCATCGTTTAATTGAGTGGGCTGCAACTTTACCTGATGAATACAAGTACAACAAAGGCATTAAAAAGTATATTTTAAGAGAAATTACCCACCAATACATTCCAGAAACACTCTTAAATCGACCTAAAATGGGTTTTGCGATCCCTATAGCTAAATGGTTAGCAACTGATTTAAGGCCTTATTTAGAAGAATACATCAATGAAAAAAGAATAACAGAACAAGGTTTATTCAATTGGACAGCAGTTTTAAAATTAAAAACCGATTTTCTATCAGGGAAAAAAGAATATGATTTTAAAATGTGGTATTTATTGATGTTTCAAATGTGGTATGATAAATGGATGAAATGAAAAACGTTTTGTACATATCATACGATGGGATGACTGATTCATTGGGTCAATCACAAGTTTTACCCTATTTAGTGGGACTTAGCAAAGAAAATTATAAAATCAGTTTAATCAGTTGTGAAAAACCAGAAAGGTTTCTTCTTTTCAAAGAACAGATTCAAGCTATTTGTGATCATTCCAACATCGAATGGCATCCAATAAATTACACGAAGCGACCTCCTCTCCTCTCTACAATTTGGGATGTATGGCAACTAAAAAGAAAAGCCACTCAATTGCATAAAATCAACTCATTTCAATTAGTTCATTGCAGAAGTTACATTGCTGCATTGGTTGGACTACAAATGAAAAAGAGGTATCAGACAAAATTTGTATTTGATATGCGAGGATTTTGGGCAGATGAACGTGTAGATGGTAAAATTTGGAGTCTTTCCAACCCTATCCTTAAATCGGTATATAACTATTTCAAGAAAAAAGAACGTCTCTTTTTTAGCCAATCCGACAAAATCGTCTGTTTGACCAACAATGGAAAACAAGAAATACTTTCATGGAATTTATCAAACGTTACCGACCAAAAAATAGTTGTTATACCATGTTGTGTAGATATTGATTTATTTAATCCTACTACCATTTCAATTGAGCAAACGCAAGGATTAAAAAAACAGTTAGGCATTTCATCTGATGATTTTATCCTTGGCTACGTTGGTTCTATCGGAACATGGTATATGCTTCCAGAGATGTTGGATTACTTCAACGTTTTTCAACAGCATAAACCAACTGCTAAGTTTTTATTTATCACCAATGAACCTCCTGAAGCAATACGCTCTCAAGCAATTGAAAAAGGAATAAACCCAGATAACATACTCATTACATCATGCTTTCACAAAGAAATGCCTCTTTACATTTCCACTTTTGATGCATCTATCTTTTTTATAATTCCATCTTATTCCAAAAAAGCATCATCACCAACAAAGCAAGGTGAAATTATGTCAATGGGGATTCCTTTAATATGCAACTCCAATGTGGGCGACACCGATAAAATTGTTTTAAAATACAAATCAGGAATTGTTATTGATGAATTCACTACAAATTGTTATAAAAGCGCCTTGAGTATTGCAGAAAACTACGATAAATCAGAAACACAAAGAGGTGCAAAAGAACATTTTTCATTGGAGACTGGAGTAAAAAATTACACATCTATTTACAGAGAATTAATCGGATAATAGCGTTATTTCATTTTTTACTTGTAAATTTGCACTTTATTAATTCTGCTCGAGATGAACACAAAAGGAAATGGTAGAAATAAAACTACCAAAACAGGTAAATCAACTACCTCAAAATCAAAACAAGCTGCTCCAAAGAGTGCTGCCAAATCAACAAAAAAAACAACTGATAAATCGCATAAAGTTTTAAAAGCTAAAAGTCGATTTGTTGATTTCAAAGAAAAACAAAAAAAGGGAGATCCACTTCCAAGTTTCAATGAAGATTCCATTCGATTAAATAAATATTTATCCAATGCAGGTATTTGCTCTCGAAGAGAAGCCGATGTGCTGATTGCAACGGGTGTAGTTTCTGTAAATGGTAAAGTTGTTACTGAATTGGGTTATAAAATTGCTCCAACCGATGTGGTAAAATACGATGAAGAAACAATACGTGCCGAAGTGAAACGTTATGTACTATTAAATAAACCAAAAGGTTTTGTAATGGTTGCAAATGACCCATTGAATAAAAAAGCGGCTTCTTATCTTGTAAAAAAAGCATGCAAAGAGCGTATTTATCCGGTTGATAGATTAGACAAAGAAACATCTGGATTGATATTATATACCAATGATGGAGATTTAGCTAAAAAATTGATACACCCACAACGAAAAGCATCACAATTATTTGATGTTTCACTTAACAAACCTCTAAAAAAAGAGGATTTTGAAAAACTAAAGTCAGGTGTTGAGCTAGAAGACGGCACATCAAGATTTGAACAAATTGAATTTACAAATCCTACATTTTTTGAAATTGGTGTTAAAATTAGAAACACCAAAAATCAGATTATACGTAGAACATTTGAATCATTGGGATACAAAGTAGAAAAATTAGACCGAGTAGCCTATGCTGATTTAGATAAAAAGGATTTACCAAGAGGTTATTACCGATATTTAACAGAAAAAGAAGTTGCATTTTTAAAAATGTCGTCATGAAACAACTAGTAATTTTAACATTGATTGCTTTATTTTCGTTACCTGCGATTGCGCAAAAAAGAAAATACGATAAACCAAAAGACGCCGATAAAAAAGGCACATTGTTTTTTTATTGGGGTTATAACCGTTCTTTTTATTCAAAAAGCAATTTGAGATTTGTTGGTTCAGGTTATGATTTCACGATGGGAGATGCAAAAGCACATGACAACCCTTCAAAACTAGGGTGGCATTACTTTGATCCAAAACGAATCACTGTACCACAATTCAACGTTAGAATTGGTTACTATTTTAAAGATAACTGGGCTATTTCTTTTGGGTATGACCATTTAAAGTACATTTTTGCAGATCAAAATCATGTTAAGCTTTCCGGACACATCGATCCCGGAGTAGATAATACCACAATGCTATCTGGCGATTACAAAGATTATGACTACACAACTGACAGAAATACGTTTCATTATGAAAATTCAAATGGGCTAAATTACCTTCGCTTTGAAATAACACGCTCTAACCAATGGTATAGAACAAAAGGCAAGGGATGGTTTGCTTTTACAACAAATATAGGAGCATCTATTGGTGGTTTATTGTCATATAACGATTTTACTTTTGCAGGGAAGAAAGATATGGTTACAATTTCCATGTCTGGCTATGGAATTTCTGGCCATTTAGGCTTGCGTTTTGAATTCTTTAGACATGTCTTTTTACAAGCCAATTATGGTGGAGGTTTTATGCATCAAGTAAAAGTTAGGACACGCCCAGATGATAAATCTGCATTTGCACGACAAGTATATGGGTACATGCAAATGGAAGCTGTCATTGGCGCATTGTTTTACATTCCTACAAAAAATAATTGCGGCACTTGCCCAACATGGTAATTTGAGTTGATTTTTGTATTCTAAGCTCGTTTAAGGATGATTCATTGATTTATTAACAGTATCCTGAACCTATCGAAGAACTAAACCTGTCTTCAATTTGTCATTTAGTCATATCACAAAAAAAACCGATCATTTTCAGAGGGTACTGAAAAACTTCAAACCTGAGTTCGATTAATAAATTGCTAATTGATTTGTACTTTCCACATCAAATTTGATAGCAGGTTTTTTAGGGAAAAAACTATACGCAATTAATCCAGAAATTAGGTTTGCTATAAAATTTTGAAAACATCTATGTCGCGAATGTTCTACTTGACAAATATTTTTTAACTCATCATTTATTGTTTCAATAACAGACCTTTTTCTAAATAAAATTTTGTCCTTTAATTCAAGTAAACAATTCTTCATTTTATCTCTTATTCCAGTTATTAACTGCACACCATCAACAAATAATAACTGAGTAAGTTTTGCTGAAATATATCCTTTATCGGCGTAAAGTTTACCTTTAATTTTTTTCAAGAAACTTTGGGTCATTTAATGGGTTTCGGTCATCAACATTTCCTTGTTTTATGATAAAATTCAAAACATCACCTTTCTCATTTACAATGAGATGCAATTTAAATCCATAAAACCATCCCATGGTGGATTTTCCAACAGTCGCTATACCTTTAAAAACTTTACTTGACTTAATTCTCTTGTTTTTACATACCCGAATTGATGTAGAATCTACATACGTAATCCCAGTGCAATCACCCAAACATTGCATTTTCAAAAATAGTGTCATTGGTAAGACAACTTGTTGTGAAAGCTCTACAAATCGATTGTAAGAAACTGTATTTGGAAATAAGTGGGTTAAATGCTTTTGAACATAATGCAAGTAAAAATGTTTCAAGTTTTTATGTTGCATTCCATGAAAAATAATCAAAATTGTGATGATTTCGCTGTGCGCCATTTTTGGTTTTTTCTTAGCTGTTATTCCAAGTAAATGCCCTTGAATTGACTTTTGAAATTCTGTACAAAATTCATCTGTAATGTAGAAAATTTCAGTAATTTTATCCTGAGTGAAATACACAAATTTAGTTTAAATAATTAATATTCAGAACATTAAAGACACTAAATGTATTTCACTCCTTTATTTGATTTTAATATAAGTTACTAACAATCAATTGGTTAATAATCGAACTCAGGTTAATAGAAAAACTACAATCATGTTTAATAGTGGCCTTACTCTCACATTTTTCATTAAATAAATAAAAATTAAATAGTTAGAATTAAACTTTCTTAATAACGAGTGCAAAAGTGGTCAGTTTATCTTGAATAACTGTTAAAAATTATATAAAAAGCGTATAGAATTTTACAAATGAGTGGTTTTAGTTTATAAATGAGTTTAAAATTGATCATATCGCAATATTACGATATGACAATAACCAATAAAAAGAAGCTATCACTTCCTTCTTAATCGATAGATTAGCGAAGATTTATGCTTAGTCCCCAACTTTTTGACTTGACCCCATAAACTTCTCAACCCTCCTCTAAATAAAACAAAAGAGGAAGCTGTCGCTTCCCTTTTAAATTGTGGAGTCGGAGGGTTTCGAACCCTCGTCCAAACAAAGAGCTTCTAAGGCTTCTACATGCTTAGTTTCTGGTTGATTTTCGACGTTGAATTGGACAGAAACACCCAGAGCAACGCTTAACCTCTAAAAATCTTACGCCGCCTCCGAGATAAATTTGACGCCAGCTCGAATGGGTGAACCTTCATATTCTCAGTCCATCAAGCAAAGATCTGAGAGAAGGTACTTGTCTAACTTACTGTACTTCAGTCAGATTAAGCTCTATTAACATACCGTTAATTAAGCAGCAAGTGCGTATGACGTGTTGTCATTTATTGTTTGTGACATGATATTAGCGAGCTACACCACAACGCTCGACATGCTTACACTCAGTCGCCGCATCTGCTGTCAAATCCAATACGACCCCTAAATGGTACTACAAAGATAACACTGTTTTGTGAAATAATGAAAAATTTAACTTTTAAAAAACAATCTTCATTTTTTGTTTGATTATATTTGCACTATGAAAAAGCAATTGATTCTTTTTATTTTATTAGTTGGTTTCTTCTTTCTAACTAATAGTTCTTTTGGGCAGGGATGTTCACAATGCAAGCTCGTAGCTGGTCAATCATCAGAAGCTGGTGAAGCTGCTTTTGCTTCCAATATTAACATTGGTATCTTATTATTAATGGCAATGCCTTACATCATCGTTTTTGTCGTTTTTAGAAAAAAACTGTACTTATTCTTCAAGAATTTCTTTTTCACGCCCGATCAAACATCTAAATAACAACATACTAAAATGAAGTATTTAATTGTGGGATTAGGCAATCCTGGTAGTGAATATGCCGAAACGCGTCATAATATCGGATTTAAGGTACTTGATGCCTTAGCTAATGAGTATGGTGTGTCTTTTAAATCTGAAAAATTAGCGCATGTAGCCGAATTTAAGTTTAAAGGCAGAACAATCATCCTAATCAAGCCAACAACTTACATGAACTTATCTGGCAAGGCTGTCAACTATTGGATGCAAGCTGAAAAAATTTCGATAGAAAATACATTGGTAATTACCGATGATATCGCTCTTCCATTTGGAAAACTTCGAATGAAAGGAAAAGGAAGTGATGGCGGTCACAATGGATTGAAAGATATTCAACTCATTCTAAAAACTCAAGAATACGCACGATTGCGTTTTGGCGTTGGGCATGATTTTAACCAAGGTCGCCAAGTGGATTATGTGTTGGGACAATGGTCTGATGACGAAAAACAAACACTTGATGAACGTATTGGCGTTGCAAAAGAATTTATCAAAGGTTTTTGCACGATTGGATTAAACCAAACAATGTCAAATTTCAATAATAAGTAAGTAATTTATTTTTTCTTTCCTCTTGCTTTTGTTCCAGAAGCTTTTTGATTCTTACTTATTTCAATACACTCTTCGTAAGTTAAATTTTCTGGTTCTACTCCTTTTGGCAATTTGAAATTGTTTTTACCTATTTTTAAATAAGCTCCAAAACGACCGTTGAGCAATTGCATTGTATCATCTTCGCTAAACGTTTTAATCACTTTATTCGCATCCGATTCTAATTTTGCTTTCAAAATTTCAACAGCTCTATCATATGTGATGGTCATCGGATCTTCTTCTTTTGGAATTGATGCAAATACTTTTCCTTGTTGAATATACGGGCCAAAACGACCAATATTTGCTTTCAACATAGCTCCTTCATACTCACCTAAATCACGTGGTAATTTAAATAACTCCAACGCTTCTTCTAACGTTATTGAATTGATTGACTGCTCTCTACGTAATGAAGCAAATTGTGGTTTATCCCCATCTTCTTTTTCATCACCAATTTGAATCATCGGACCAAAACGACCAATGCGGGCAATAATCTTTTTACCACTTGTAGGATGCAAACCAAGTTCACGCTCTCCTGTTGCTCTCTCTGAGTGTTCCAGCGTTTCTTCCACATTTGAGTGAAAAGGATTGTAAAAATCATGGATCATTTTTGTCCATTCAGTCAATCCTTGTGCAATTTTATCAAATTGCTCTTCCACTTCGGCTGTGAAATGATAATCCATGATTTTGGAAAAATGTTCTTCCAAGAAATCAGTCACAACAATACCAATATCGGTTGGAAAAAGTTTATTTTTCTCTTTTCCAGTAATTTCTGTTTTTGTAGTAGATTGAATTGAGCTGTTTTTCAATTCATACACCATGTATTTTCTTTCTTCTCCGTCCAATTCTCTTTTCTCTACATATCCTCTTTTTTGAACAGTAGAAATTGTTGGTGCATACGTAGATGGGCGGCCAATACCCAATTCTTCTAATTTCTTTACTAAAGATGCTTCTACATATCTTGATGGAGGTCGTGTAAAACGTTGTGTTGCAGTTATTACATCAGTTTTCAACACTTCTCCCTTTTCAACATTAGGCAACAATCCTTCCATAGTATCATCGTCTTCATCATCAATAGAAGATTCAATATAAACACGTAAGAATCCATCAAACTTGATCACTTCACCTTTTGCTTGGAAATGCTGAGAAATTTTATCCGTATCAATTGTAATCGTTGTTCGTTCCAATTCAGCTAAACTCATTTGAGAAGCTATGGCACGTTTCCAAATCAAATCATACAAACGATCTTCGTCTCTTCCTAAATCTATTGAATGAACAGAAAAATCGGTTGGACGAATGGCTTCGTGAGCTTCTTGCGCACCAGATGAAGATGTTTTGTATTTTGTTGGATTGGAATATTCAACTCCGTAACTTTTAATCACTTCTTTTTTTGCGCCTTCAATTGCTGTTTCTGACAAATTCACAGAATCAGTTCTCATATAAGTAATAATCCCCGATTCGTACAATTTTTGTGCAACAGTCATTGTGCGAGAAACTGAAAATCCTAATTTTAAACTCGCTTCTTGCTGTAATGTTGATGTTGTAAATGGAGCAGATGGCTTTTTAGTAGCTGATTTCATTTGCATATCAGACACTTTGAATTGTGCATTTTTACAAGACTCTAATAATTCTTCTACTTCCTTTTCATCTTTTAAATGTGAAGAAAGTTCTGCTTTTAATTTACCGTTTTTAGCTACAAAATTTCCGTTTACACGATAAAAAGAAGAAACTTTAAACTGTTCAATTTCTTTTTCCTTTTCAACAATCAATTTAACTGCAACCGATTGAACTCTTCCTGCCGAAAGACTTGGTCTAACTTTTTTCCATAACACTGGAGAAAGTTCAAAACCAACCAAGCGATCAAGTACACGGCGAGCTTGTTGAGCATTTACCAATTCTTGATTAATTGAGCGAGGGTTTTCAATTGCTTTTAATATCGCTGTCTTTGTGATTTCGTTAAAAGTAATTCGCTTTGTCTCCTTTTTTTCCAAATTCAATGCTTCATACAAATGCCAAGAAATGGCTTCACCTTCACGGTCTTCATCCGTTGCTAGCCATACAACATCTGCATCTTTTACTAACTTTTTTAATTCAGAGACCAATGCTTTTTTATCCGACGAGATTTCGTAAGTAGGCGAAAAATCATTATCAATATCAATAGAAAGGCCTTTTTTTGCTAAATCTCTGACGTGTCCAAAACTAGATTTTACAATAAAATCTTTACCTAAATAACCTTCGATTGTTTTGGCTTTTGCAGGTGACTCGACGATAACAATATTTTTTGCCATAGTAAGAACGAATTAAAAAATCTGGATTGCAAAACTAAGTATAAATCTCTTTATAACATGAAAAAAGAAAGAAATCAAATCAAAAAAACTAAATAAAATACTGATAAACAAATAAATACATTTAAATTAAATAAAACATAGTAAAACAAATAAAACGTCAATTGCTACATTAAAGCACAAAAACGACACTTTAATCAATAAAGCAATCCATTCACTAATTGACAAAAATTAATGAAAAAAAATACCCTAAATTTACATCATCTAAGTGCCTTAAAATGTAAAAAATGTATATTTTTATACGAAAAGATTACAAAAGCACACTTAGAATGAAAAAGTTTTATAATTTTAACCAAAATTTTGTCTAATTATGAAAAGAATATTATACGCAATTGGGATTATTATAGCAGGGACATCTGTTGCAAATGCACAACAATTTTCATGTGCTACAGATCATTATTATCATCAATTAGTAGAAAAAGATCCTTCTATAGTAAAGGATTTAGAAACATTGATTGCTAATGGGCAACACGAAAAGGACGATGAAGATTCAACTACAATTTTCACAATTCCTGTAGTCTTTCACGTATTACACCAAAATGGAGTTGAAAACATTCCAGATGCAAATATCATTAACCAAATCGATATCTTGAATAGAGATTATATGACATTAAATGCTGATACGTCAAATGTCATTCCTGAATTTCAAGGTTTAATTGGTAAAGCTAGAATACAATTTAAATTAGCTTCTTACGACCCTTGGGGCAATTGTACAAATGGTATTGACCGTATATATACGCACGAGACAACTAATGGGGGTGCTTATTCTAAGTTAAACCAATGGGACAGATCAAAATACTTAAATATTTGGGTAGTAAAAGCAATGCCTGAAGTTAGCGGTGCTGCTGGTTACGCATTATACCCTACTGCTGTTAATGGATATGCCTTCTGGATGGATGGCATTGTTGTTCTTTACAATTACGTTGGTTCATTGGCTCCAAGTAGTGCATACAACTCAAGAGCTATTACTCACGAAGTTGGTCACTGGCTGGCTTTACCACACGTTTGGGGGGATAACAACGATCCAGGAGTAGCTTGTGGAGACGATGGCATAGACGATACTCCAATGACAAAAGGTTACACCACTTGTCCGGCACCTTCTGCAGCTATGATTTGTGATACAGCTATTGTAGAAAACTACCAAAACTATATGGATTACTCATACTGTTCTTATATGTTTACAAAAGGACAAGTGAAAGTGATGCGTCGTGCTTTACAAGGTCAAGATGGATTAAGAGCTAATTTAATTACTCCTGCAACACATCAAGCAACTGGTATTGATTTAACAACACCTCCAGTATGTATTCCAACTCCAGACATTAAAGCAGATAAATTATTTACTTGTGCAGGTGAAACTGTACAATTTACAGACCAATCATTCAATGGACCTGTTACCTACCGTGAATGGATTTTTGAAGATGGAACTCCAGCAACAAGTACTGCAGCAAATCCTTCTGTAACATTCAATTCATGGGGAATGAAAAAAGTAACACTTAAAGTTGGTAACGCTTCTGGCGAAACAACAAAAGTATTCAATCAATTTATCGATGTTCAACCTAGTTGGGGAGATTCATACGGACCTAAATCATTTAATTTAGAACCCGCAACACAATACCAACAATTAAGATACTTAAATGAAGGTGACAATTATAGTAAATTTGTACCAGCAAATGTTGGATACAATAGTAACAAATCATTGAAACTAACAGTATACAAACCAGGTGTTGAAAATGCATTACCAGGAAGTGATGATGCACAGTATTACAACAGATTAGGAGGTCAAAAAGATGCAATTATCACACCTACATTTGATTTAAGAAATACAACTGGAATAACATTCTCTTTTGATTATTCTTATGCTTCAAATGCTATTCAATCTGCGGATATCACAGAGCAAATTCGTGTGTATTATTCAAGAAACTGTGGTGATACTTGGACTCCGTTAGGAAATACTACGCAAAGTACTATAAAAGGTGCTGCATTAGCTTCTGCTGGATATGCTGGAGGAGTTAACTTCGCACCAACTTCTGCAAACGATTGGGGGCATTATTCGCAAGCGTTTAATGCAACTTCATCCGATGCAAGAACACGTTTCAAAATTGAATTTACAGCATCTGACTTTTCAAGCAACTTATACATTGACAACATTAACGTTAATGGTACTTTAGGGTTGATAGATGATTTTACAGCTAACAATGATTTAGTCATTGCTCCAAATCCAATCGTAGCTGGAAATGATTTGAATATCCAATACACTGCTGGAAATGAATCTATTACATTTACTTTAAGAAACTTACAAGGTGAAATCATTACTTCTGTTGTTAGAAACGATGTAAATCAACCTGTTTCATTTGGTATGGAAATTTCAAGCAATGTTGCTGCTTCTTACTATTTCTTAGAAATTAGTTCTAACACTTCTAAGACTGTTAAGAAAATTGCTGTGATTAAGTAATAACTTATTGACACTATATAGAAAGCCGTTTCAATCGAAACGGCTTTTTTATTATTCTTTTCTTTCCTCTAAAGGAGTTTCATAGTCAATACGACTCAGAAATCATCTCCAGTAAAAAAACGAACTATTGCAATTAAAATAAAATGCTTCAAAAGTCTTTATAACACTTAAATCTGAATGAAATTTTATATCTCAGGTTAAATACAGTTTTATCAATAACACTCCTCAGATTTAAAGTTCTACTCAAAGAATAAAACAAGCACAAAAAAAGGTCGCTCCAAAACGAAGCGACCTGTATTTATTTTAGTTAACCTTAATTACAATCCCAAAAGAACTTCATAAGGATCTTTACCTCCAAAAATCATTCTTTCTGGATTCTCGATCATCTCTTTAACTTTCACAAGGAAACCAACAGACTCTTTACCATCAATTACACGGTGATCATAAGAAAGTGCTAAATACATCATTGGACGAATCTCCACTTTACCATCAATTGCAACTGGACGTTCAACGATGTTGTGCATACCTAATATAGCTGATTGAGGAGGATTGATGATTGGCGTTGACATCATAGAACCAAATACACCACCATTTGTAATGGTAAACGTTCCTCCCATCATTTCATCAGGGGTGATTTTCCCATCACGTGCTTTAACAGCCAAACGTTTTATTTCTGCTTCTATTTCTGCCAATGTCATTTGCTCAGCATTTCTTACTATTGGCACCATTAATCCCTTTGGAGAAGAAACAGCAATACCCACATCTGCATAATCGTGGAAAATCATTTCATTTCCATCAATCATTGAGTTTACTGCTGGATAAAGGTTTAATGCTTCTGTTACAGCTTTTGTAAAGAACGACATAAATCCTAAATTGATTTCATGGTGTTTTGCAAAACGATCTTTGTACTTTGCACGTAGATCCATGATTGGTTTCATATCCACTTCATTGAAAGTTGTCAACATTGCTGTATCGTTCTTTACAGAAACCAAACGTTCTGCAATTTTACGACGCAACATCGACATTTTTTCTCTTTTTTGATCGCGCGTACCACCCCAACCCTGAACAGAGTCAGTTGCAAAACCACCTGACATTGCTGCTAACACATCTTGTTTAGTAATTCGACCATCTTTTCCTGTACCATTTATTTTTGCAACATTCACGCCATTTTCATTAGCGATTTTTGCTGCTGCAGGAGAAGCTGTACCTGTTGCATAATTTTTTGCAGGCTCTGGACTTGGTACTACTTCTTTTGCTGGAGTAGCAACCACTTCCTTTTTAGCTTCTGGAGCTGGTGTCGCTTCTGCTTTTGGAGCAGGTGCACTTGCCCCTTCTGGTCTTGCTGCTGATGTGTCAATTAAACAAACAACTTGTCCAACTTTAACAACATCACCATCTGCAGCTTTTAACGTTATTGTTCCACTTACTTCTGCTGGTAATTCCAAAGTTGCTTTATCAGAATCAACCTCAGCGATAGCTTGATCTTTTTCTACATAATCTCCATCTGATACCAACCATTGTGCAATTTCGACTTCCGAAATTGATTCACCTGGACTTGGTACTTTCATTTCTAATACTGACATAGTGACTAATTTTTATATTCTATTTTCCTATTATTTAAATTATGTTTTACACCTTAACTTTTGCAAATTGGAACAAGTTGTTCCACAAAGTGTTCAATCTCTTCAAGTGTAAATCTTTTGCTCCTTCAGCTGCGGCTGCTGCGGCTGGTCGAGTGATTCCAATCAAATCTTTTCCTCTCATTTTCATAGCCATATACTGCCAAGCACCCATGTTCTCTGGTTCTTCTTGTGCCCAAATCACACGTTTTTTATTTTTATACTTAGCTAAAATCGCTTCAATTTGTTTTTCAGGATAAGGATACAATTGCTCAATACGCACAAATGCCATTGAGTCAATACCTAATTCTGCTGCTTTTTCAGATGCTTCGTAATAGAATTTACCAGTACATAAAACAACTGTATCAATAGCTGCTACTTTTGCTTTTGCATCGTCAATTACTTCTTGGAAACAACCTTTTGCCAACTCGTCTAATGTAGAAACAGCACTTGGATATCTCAACAACATTTTTGGAGAGAACACCACCAATGGTTTTCTAAAGTTACGTTTCATTTGTCGTCTCAACAAGTGAAAATGATTGGCAGGAGTTGAAGTATTTACGACTTGAATATTCAAATCAGCTGTTTGTTGCAAGAAACGCTCCATTCTTCCTGAAGAGTGTTCTGCACCCTGACCTTCATAACCATGAGGCAACAACATCACCAATCCACTTTGTGTGGACCATTTGTCTTCACCTGCGGTAATAAATTGATCCACCATAATTTGAGCTCCATTGTAGAAATCACCAAATTGAGCTTCCCAAATAGGCAATGTGTTTGGAGACGCTAAAGAATAACCATATTCATAGCCCAAAACAGCGTATTCAGACAATAGTGAATTGTAAATATAGAAAGGTGCTTGTTTATCGTTTAATAGGTTCAATGTAATTACTTCTTCTTCTGTGTCTTCGGTTGTAACTACTGCATGACGGTGAGAGAAAGTACCTCTTTCTACATCTTGTCCAGAAATGCGAACAGAGTAACCTTCGTCTAACAAAGATGCATACGCCAACATTTCAGCACTACCCCAGTCTAATTTATCTGTTGTAATTGCTTCCAATCGGTCATTGAAAATTTTCTGAATCTTTCTAAAGTAATTTTTCCCTTCCGGAAGAGTAGCCAATTTTGTTCCTAATTCCACTAATTTTTTCTTAGCAACCCCAGTATCGATTGATTTATCAAAATCTGCAAGTGTAGCACTTTGAATGTTTTTCCAATCTTCTTCCATGAAATTAAACACCGTAGCCTTATCTTGTTTCATAGACGCATCAAATTCTGCCTCTAAGAATACTTGATAAGTTTCTACCAGTTTATCAGCCTCTTCTTTTGATATCACACCTTGTGGAATCAATGTTTCCAAATAAAGTTGACTTGGATTTTTGTGTTTTGCAATGGCTTTATAGAGATTTGGTTGCGTAAACTTAGGTTCATCACCTTCGTTGTGTCCATATTTTCTATAACCTAATAAATCAATAAAAATATCTTGATTAAACTCTTGACGATAAGCTACTGCAATTTCAATTGCTTGAACAACTGCTTCTACATCATCAGCATTCACGTGGAATACTGGTGAAAGTGTTGTTTTTGCAACATCTGTACAATAAGTCGATGAACGAGCATCAATATAATTGGTTGTAAATCCTACTTGGTTATTAGTAATAACATGAATAGTTCCTCCTGTTTTATAACCCGCTAAAGAAGCCATTTGAATTGTTTCATAAACAACTCCTTGACCAGCTATGGCAGAATCACCGTGAATGATAACAGGACAAACTTTGTTCAAATCATGGTTAAATTTAGCATCCAACATAGCACGTGACAATCCTTCAACTACTGGTCCAACCGCCTCTAAATGGGATGGGTTTGGACAAAGAGTCAAACTAATGTTTTTACCATTCTTATTTACTTTAGTGGTATAACCTAAATGGTATTTCACATCACCATCAAAGTCGTCTGCTTCAAATTCTTTTCCTTTAAATTCATTGAAGATATCTTTAGGACGTTTTTCAAAAATATTTGTCAACGTGTTCAATCTACCTCTGTGAGCCATACCCATAATAAAGTATTCCACACCTTTTTCGGAACCTTTATTGATAATGGCTTTCAATGCAGGAACAAGAGCCTCAACACCTTCAATTGAAAATCTTTTTTGACCAACAAATTTTTTAGCCATAAAGTTTTCAAAATCTGTTGCTTGCATCAATTGCTTGTAAAATTCAATTTTTTGGTCTTTTGAATACGTTGGACGGTTAGCCAATTCAATGGCATTCAACATCCATTTTACTTTGTGAGGTTCTCGCATATACATGAACTCAATTCCTATCGATTGGCAGTAGGTTTTCTTCAAATGATCAACTATTTCACGTAGAGAAACAGCTCCTAACCCACATTCCTCTCCAGCTTTAAAAACTGTGTCTAAATCACTCTCTTCCAAACCAAAATTTACCAAGTCAAGTGTTGGTTCGTATTGACGGCGATCACGTACAGGGTTTGTTTTTGTAAACAAATGACCTCTCGAACGATAGCCATTGATTAAATTGAGTACCTTTAATTCCTTTTGAAAATTTTCTGGCACTTCTTCATCATAATTTGTTTTCGAAAATTCAAAACCTTCAAAAAATCTTTTCCATCCAATATCAACACTCTCAGGGTCTTGTCGATACATTTTATACAGATGATCAATTGCTCCTACATCTGCATTCCCAACATACGAAATATTATCCATGTTTAATGATCTTTTAACAGAAAGACAAAGGTAGGGATATTAATTTATTGAGGCACAAAAACAAGGAATTATTTGTGAAATTTCGGATATTTTTTTCAACCACTCCCTAAACACTTGTTTTTTAGCTTATTTTTTCAATCATAATTATTAAAACCTCATGATTGCTTTTAGTGATTTTGTGTACTTTCGCATTTTTATTTTACAAAATGGCAAAAAAATACCAGTACCATATTTTAATGCACCTCATTATTCTTGTTTGGGGATTTACTGGTATTCTTGGCAAACTCATTCATTTATCACCAGAAGTAATCGTTTGGTACCGAGTAATCATTGCTACATTGGGCTTATTGTTATTTCTACCTTTACTTAAAATACCATTGGGCTTAAAGAACAAACGGGATATATGGAAATTAATCTTAATTGGAATTGTTACCAGCGCTCATTGGGTCTGTTTCTATAAAGCAATAGCATTATCAACGGCTTCGTTGGGTATTTTGTGTTTATCAACAACAACATTGCACGTTACTTGGTTAGAACCAATTATTATGAAACGAAAATTTTCATGGCTCGAATTTGCTTTGGGATTATTGGTTATTTATGGCATCTATTTTGTATCTTCTGATTTTAAAGGAGATGAATACATTGCGTTGGCTTATGGTTTGGTAGCCGCTCTTTTGGCTGCAATATTTTCTGTATCCAATGCACGACTTGTCAAGTCCATTCCTTCTCCACAGATAACATTTTATGAAATGTTGACAGGTATTGTGTTTTTAACCATTCTTCTGTTTTTCAGCGATCAATTGACTATTGAAGCATTGAAAATGACCACTACCGATTTTTGGTTGTTAATTTTTCTAGGTCTGGTTTGCACAAGTTTGGCTTATATATTGATGATTAATGTGGCAAATGTGTTGGGAGCGTTCACTGCTTCGTTGACGATTAATATGGAACCTGTTTACACTATTTTTCTAGCAATCATTCTTTTAAAGGAAAACCAACTGCTGAATACCAATTTTTATATAGGCTCGTTTATGATTATAGCTATCGTTGTAATCAACACCATTATTAAAATTTCATTCTCCTCAAAAGAAAAAAAATTGAACCTCTTTTAGAATATTTTTTAATTTTTTGGCATTACTAAACGCTTTTTTTATACATTTGTACAAGAGTATATAAACCTTGAATATTTTTCTATGAAAACAAAGAACTTTATTGTACCACATGACTTCTCAAAAATTGCTGATATTGCTATTGAACATGCAATTGTCACTGCAAAATTTGTAAATGCCGAAATAAACGTTTTACACGTTGTATCAAAAGGAAAAGATATTGCCGAAGCCGAAGAAAAATTAAAGTCAATTTTATCTAAATTTAAAACAGATATTAAATTAATCCCAAATGTCCGAGTTGGAAACATCTTTGAAGACATAGGTGATTTTGCTGCTGAAAAACATGCCGAATTAATTTTCATGGGAACACATGGTATTCAAGGCTGGCAACACATCACTGGTAGTAAAGCATTGAAAGTAGTTAATAGCTCCAGTGTGCCATTTATTATTGTTCAAGAAAAAGGACCTAAGAGCACAGGATATGACAACATCGTTGTTCCATTGGATTTAAATAAAGAAACTAAGCAAAAGCTTACTGTTGTTGCTGAAATGGCTCAATATTTCAAATCTAAAATTCATGTGATTACTCCTGAAGAAAGTGATGAATTCCTAAGAAATCAGGTAAAAGCAAACATCCTTTTTGCTAATAAATTCTTCAGTGAAAGAGGTATTGAAGTTTCTACAAAAATTGTTCCAAGCAGTAATTTTGAAGACGAAATTATTAAGCACGCTTCAACTGTAAATGGTGATTTAATCGCCTTCATGAATTTGAACAAAAACAACTTATTAGGAGTTATCACTGCTAATCATGAGATTTCGTTAATGAATAACATTTCTCAAATACCAACTTTGATTATGAATCCTATTGAAGGCATGTCAACATTAGCTGTTGATTTCAATGGTTAAAAAATAATTACTGAATTAAAAAGGTGTTCAAAGTGTTGGGCACCTTTTTTTATAACATCCCCTTTGCTTTTAATTCTAAATATTTATTGATTGATTTAACGGTTAAATCATTTGGTAATGTCAATATGGTTTGAATACCACTTTGTCGCAGCTGAGCCACAATTTTCGTTTTCAATTCAGTCATTTGTTCTGCCACTATCGACTGATAAACTTCTCGCATAGCCTTTGGCTTGCGGAATGATAAAACTTCCAAATCACTGTTTTGAAATAAGACAACAACAAGTAGGTGTTTTTGATTTATTTTTTGTAAAATTGGTAAGGCTCGATGCAAGGCTTCTTCTGTTTCAAAATTTGTAAACAATATAAACAAAGAGCGTGTTTTAACCGTTGTTCTTATGGTTTGATACAATAGTTCATAATTGGGGTTTTTAAAAGCCGTTTCCTGATTGTACAGTGCATCTATCAAAAGTTGCATTTGATAATTGTTTTTTCCTGCAATAATTTTTGAATCAATTGTATCCGAAAATGTAAACAGCCCAATTTTATCGCCGTTTTTTAACATAATGTTACTCAAGGTCAGTATTGAATTAATCGAGTAATCCAATAACGACAAATCATCAAATTCCATTTGCATAGAGCGACTTTTATCTAAAACGCAATAGACATTTTGAGATTTTTCTTCTTGGTATTTATTTACTTTTAAACTATTGGTTCTACTTGTTGCCTTCCAATTAATTGATTTCACCTCATCACCCTGAATGTATTCCTTAATTTGTTCAAATTCACTATTGTTTCCTATTTTCCGAATTCGTTTAATTCCCGTCTGAATCTTCTTATTACTAAATACCATTAATTCGTATTTTTTTAATTGATTCATGGATGGAAATATTTTAACCGATTGAACATCATCAATAAGAATACGCCTCTGAACCAAATGAAAAACGGACGATAGAATAAAATAAGGTGAATTAAACACTACATCTCCTCTTTTTGTTGGAATAAATTCATAAACAATCGACCAATCTTTATGCGGTAAAAGCAGTGAATGATACGATCGATTTCTTTCTTGCATTTCAACTGGGAAACCTTCATAAAATCGAACAAGTAACGGTTGACGAGTTTGATTGACAATTGTGAGTTTTATTTTATTGGCATCTCCCAAATCTATTCGTTCTTTGAGTGTTCTCTGATACGAAAGTGGTTTTTTTACCAAAAATATTAGCAAAGCATCCAATAGTGTCAATAATCCCAAAGAGATAAAAAACAATTGTGCTGGAAAAATCAACAATTCAACAAATGAACCTATTGCATAGAGCACAACTCCTATTGTAAACAATAAGAAAAAGAATTTACTTAAATATATGTTCTTCAATACGTTCAATTTGAGTTGATTTATCTTGGTATTTCTACTTGTTGAAGAATATCTGATACAACCTCCTCTGTTGTAACTCCTTCAATTTCAGCTTCTGGTGTTAATATTAATCGATGATTCAACACATGAATTGCCAAGAATTGGATGTCTTCTGGGATAACAAAATCACGTCCTCTAATTGCTGCTAATGCTTTTGATGCGCGCAAAATTGATAAGGAGGCTCTAGGTGATGCACCTAAATATACATTTCCATGGTTTCGGGTTTTGTCAATCAATGTTGCAATGTAACGAATCAATCCATCTTCTATGGTAATGGACTCCACTATTGATTGAATTTTTTCAATCTCCTCGGTAGAGAAAACTTTGTTCACATTGCCCAAATCACTTGTTTTTATTTGATTTTTATAACGAAGCAAAATTTCTTCTTCTTGATGCAATTCCGGATAAGTAATTTTAATTTTAAACAAAAAACGATCCAACTGAGCTTCAGGCAAGTTGTATGTTCCCTCTTGATCAATGGGGTTTTGAGTAGCAATCACCAAGAACGGAAACTCCATTGGATACATTTTTCCATCATAAGTAATTTGTCGCTCTTCCATCACTTCAAAAAGTGCAGCTTGTGTTTTTGCTGGTGCACGATTGATTTCATCGATCAATACAATGTTTGAAAAAATAGGTCCTTTATTAAAAATAAATGCGCTCTCATTCATATTATAAATACTCGTACCAATAACATCAGATGGCATCAAATCAGGAGTAAATTGAATTCTCGAAAATTGAACATCCAACGCTTTAGAAACTACTTTAGCTGATAGCGTTTTAGCAATTCCAGGAACACCTTCTAATAAAATATGACCGTTTGCAAAAATACCTGTCAACATCAATTCGATCATTTCATGCTGCCCGATCACATATTTAGAAAATTCACGTCGCAACTCATTTATTTTCTGGGCAACCCAATTAATTTGGGAATTATCTCGTTCAAAACTGTAATTTGGTATTGTAGCAGATTCACTCGAAACCTCTTTAGATTCAGTTGATTCTTGTCCATCTTTGGGAAGATAGGCAGAATAATCTTGTTGTTCTTGGTTGTTTGTTTCCTCACTCATAGTTACATCAATTTATTATACATTTCAACAAAATTCTTTAAACGTTTGGCATCGTTTGCATTTAAAGTTTTGTAATTAATCAATATTTCTTTGTCTTTAACCGTCAATTTCACATATTTATCTGTTTGTTCAACCGCTATTATTTGTTCTAAATTTAATTGTTTTTCTTTTCCCAATAGTGGTTGAATGATTAAATCTGATTTTGTTATTTTTAAATATGGATTCATTAATCTTGCAAACCCTATGATTACCAAAAGCAATCCTATTGGCCATAACAACACTCCCGAACCAATACTTTGCACTAAATAATACATTCCAAGTACAATTGTAAAACATCCAAATAGCAAGTAGGCTGTGCTTATCCATTCATTTCTATAAATTTTCTCTACTTCATTCAGGATTCGTTCATGCACTCGCACAGATACAATGCCCGATTTGTAATAAAAATCCAAGACTCTCTTTCTTAGTGTCAACAGCTCTTTTTCACTTGAATTGCTACTGTTATACATTTCAAAACGCTGGAGAATACCTCTTATTTCGGTTATAGGAACTTTGGATTTTTGTGCTAAAGAAAGGAGTTCCTTATCGGTATAACCTTTGGATAAGTCTATGTTAAATGATTTTAAAACAATGCTATAGAAATTAGATTTTTGAATGCGAATCAATGCAAATGGTTCTCGTTTATTAAAATAAATAGAAGCAATTGTTTCTGCAAAAAGCAAAGACATATTTTGTTTTTTGATACTCAATGGAATAACAGGTTGAATGCGTTTTGCTCTGAATAGCACAAATAACACCAATCCAACCATTAATAGCAATATCGCAATATTGCGATATCGGTTTTGAAAAATAAATTGCAAGTAACTTGTATCATTCTCCTCCGACTCATTGCCATAGCTATTCACGTTTTTATAAGAAAAATTAGCTAATTTCAACCAATAGATTGACTGATGCTTTGGCATCGTATTGAACCAATGTTTTCCATATCCCAATCCATCATTCGTGAGTAATAGATAATTGACAAATAATTCAGGGGAAGTGTTTAAATAAACTTTACCTTGTCCATATTCCAGCATAATACTATTGGTCAAATTGCCATAGCCGCTTAATGCTTTATATTTTAGTGAATCTTTGGTTGTTAGTTTTTTGTATCCGTACCATTCCTTAGCAATTGCATATTGTTGATTCTTTGCTGTAAAATGATACGTATTGGATTGGGTTGCCACATGGATAATTGTATCGTAATAAAATCCAAGTTGTACGCTTTCAAAGATTTTTTTATAAAATGCTCCATCAATGGTATTGGATGAAATATAAAGTTGACTTCCTGCTTTTACTTTAGATAAAATAGTATCTATTTCTTCTTCATAAAGCACAAAATGATTGCCTATAAAAATAAATGTAGGCTTAGTATTTGCCTTTATTGTGTCAATACTATAAAGGTAATCAATCGTTGATATTTGTTGCTTTTTGTCAACCAATAAACGCAACATTGAATTGAAATGAAACAATCCTTTGGGTTCTTTACTTGTTATTGAAAACTCATCTTTCCAATTCGTATAAGTTAATGCTTTTTGTGAGTTTTTTTCAACTTTTGGTGTGCTTGACAACAATAAAGTTATTGCTATTGAAATAAAAACAATAGTAACAATCAATACTATTTTCAAACGATTATTCATTGGTTTTCAATAACTTTTTGTAATAATTCTCTAACATTGGACGAAGTTCATCGTACTGTTTTTTATCAATTTCATAATCACCATACCATACTAAATCATAAATACGAATACATTTAGAAAAATCATCATATCCTTTGGATTTAATAACTTCATTTAAATAATCGTGATTTGTTTTTTCTACCTTCCAATCAATGAGTTGAAGATTGATTAATTCTTTTAAGATAAACATGAAATGCACTCGAATACATTCTCTATAATTTTCATTAAAATGTAGTTTTTCAAGTTTCAGTTCTAATTCCGATTTTGATACCAATGTTGGGTTCCATTCATCATCAATCTCCAGCTTAACTTTTGAATCTTTAGGCAGGTATCGTTTAACTATCAGATAGAGTATTATTAACAATGCACAGACAATGATTACCAATAAAATTTTCCTCCAAAAATCCCAAGTACCTATGCCAGATAAGTTAATATCAGGCAGGTCAACTTCGGGAAGTTTTACTTTTGGTAGTTTCACTTCTGGCAACTCAATAGGGTCTGGAGGTAAAATCTTGGGATTGGGCTTTTTGCTTGCCCCTTTACCATAATGTTCACCATAACGTTTTATTCGATCAGACTCAATATTTTCTTTTGAAACAGATTCTTTAGTTGCTTCAGTTACTTCTTTATCTGTATCTTCCGAATCATCGAATTCTTCATAATTTGGATACACTGTTCCCCAATCTTCAATAGGTGTTATTTTTAGATCTTTTTTATACTGATTGAGCTTTTTTTGATTTGTATGGTACTGATCTAGCTCCTTTTGTGAAAAAAGTGCGCTAGATGATAAAAATAGTATAAAGATTAAGAACGACTTCATTTTTTGTTTTTGTTTTTTTGTTTTCCAAAAAATTGAAATTGTTCTTTCAATCCAATCAATTCATGTTTTTCTACGATATCGCAATATATCAATATGGTCAAAATTACAAAAACGGGTAACATAATGAATAGAAATAGCAAATAAACAAACTGACGAAAGAAATTAGAATAATACATGTAATCATCCGTAAACAGAATCAATGCTCGGTTCAAAAAGTCGGTTATCATATCCAATAAATCCACCATCATTGGTTCACCTGACCAATTTTCTTGAACACTAAAGACAAGAGCTATTGGCTGAATTGCCACACAAACAATTAACGAATACAACAATAGAATACTTAAACTATTGACGTAAGATTTTTTACCATACGAAAATGCTTTCTTCAAACTCAACTCTCCCTTTTCCATGCCAATTACAGCAGTATTGATTGTTAGAAAGGGAAGAATAAATAATAAAACAACTTTAAATTCAATTGGTATGAAGAAAAACAACCAATAAAATAGTGACAAAGCCACATACATTTTAAAAAATCGTTTTTTAAGATAGTTAAAGAAATCTCGGTAATTCACACCTTCATCTTTCGTTGTAACTGACCAAAAAACCGCTCCAAATGATAGCGTAATTAAGATAGACCAAGCAAATCCTGCAAGCAAGTCCCAACCGTTGTACAATCCAAATCCAAACATCAATTGAGTCAATGCATACCAATCATACCAATGTTGCACCAGCATTCTATCAACATGTGACAATCCTTGAAAATAAACAACGATAAGTGCTAATGGAAAAATTAAAGTAAATAATATAAGTAGAAATTTCTTAGAAAACTGCCAATACACTTCAAAAGCATCTCGCATTATTTCCCCTATAGATCGGATTTTGTAAAACACTATTTTTTGTGGAGTCTTACCATTTTCGACTAAATCTTCTTGATCGGCTAATTCTGGATATTTTCTTGCTATATAAAACGGATAAACAATATAATAGAAAATAATTAGCGCAAAAGAGAAATAAATAATTCCCCATTTTGACCATTCGGGCAATGTCTGATAGTTTCGTGTCACAAAACTTTCTAAAAAACCAGCTACAATTATAAAAGGGATTAAACTTAGCATTATTTTCATTCCCCTTATTGAAGCGATTTTAAAGGATTGCAAGCGGGTGAATGTTTTTGGAAACAACCAACCATTTCCCATAGTGATTCCAGCGCCACCAGCTAATACGATTGTTGATATTTCAAAAGCGCCATGAATCCAAATTCCGAGAAAAGATGTCACTAGCAAACCTTTTAATTTGAAAAAATATTGAAATGCACCTAGCATAACACCATTTGAAAAAAGTAAAATATGTGTTCCAATAGAAGCAAAAAAGCCAGCAAAGAACGTAAGTAAAGCGACTTTTAGATTATTTGTAGTGATATTTATAAACATTGATAGTTGCTCTTGTCCCTCATAAACTGCTAATGGATTTCCTTTTTCAATATTTTGCAAAGTCATATCCACATAAAAGTCACCCATAATGATTCGCGGAAAATCAGGATTGTAATGAGTAGAAACAACCCCAATAAAAGCGTAAACTAAAAATGAAATAAGTGCAATTAATAGATTTTTTCTTGATTTATAAATTTCAATAGGTAATGAAACAGTCACAACATGGTACATTCTTCTCCAAATTTCTCCTCCTCCATGTTTATGCACTCCAGAAAATACTTTTTGCGCCAACTGATTCAAATAAACCTTTACTGATCGGTGTTTATAAAACGTTTGAGCATAACCTAAGTCTTCAGTAATATCAATATACAATTGGCTCAACTCTTCAGGTTTATTCTGAGTATCAGAATAGGTTCTTTCGAATTGAGACCATTTATCTTTATTTTTATCTATGAACTTAGTTTCCTTCAATGAATTGAATTTGAAAGTAGTAAATATAATTAAAATCAGTTACAAAAATAAATGGACGCACAAATATTCGTATAGACACGAAGCAACTACTTATTAAAAGGCAGAAATAATTAAATAGGTAATTCCAGCGATAACGGCTGAAACAGGGATTGTGAGTATCCATGCCCACAATAGTTTGATTGTAACCCCCCAACGAACAGCAGAGATTCTATGTGTAATTCCTACACCAATAATACTTCCAGTAATTGTATGTGTTGTAGAAACAGGAATACCAAAATGCTCTGAAATATACAAAGTAATGGCACCAGCAGTTTCTGCGCTCACGCCTTCAAGCGAATTAACTTTCGTGATTTTGGATCCCATTGTTTTAACGATTTTCCATCCACCACTCATGGTTCCAAGTCCTATTACAATAAAAGAAGTAAGTGGCACCCACCACCATTCTTCAACAAAATGCGAAAATCTGTCAGAAGATTCGATCCATTCTACATCACCTGCCTGCACATGGTAAAAAATCACTGCTGCTCCAATAATACCCATTACTTTTTGCGCATCATTTGCCCCATGTCCCATACTAAATAGAGCTGAGGAAACAAGTTGCATTCTTCTAAACCACACATCAGCTTTATGAGGTGTTGTTTTTTTACAAAGATGCATGATAATTACTGTAATAAAGTACGCAACAATCAAACCTAAAATAGGAGCCAAGAATATAAAAAGAATAATAGGTAGAACTTTTGCAAGGTTAACAACTCCATCAATGATTCCGTATTCTGCATAAGCATGCACTAGAGCAGCCCCCATAAAACCGCCAATTAATGTATGAGAAGAAGAAGATGGTATTCCTAATCGCCAAGTAACTAGATTCCAAATTATTGCAGCTACTAATCCTGCAAATATCACTTCAAGTGTGATGTAATCCTCAAAGATAGTTTTTGCTATTGTATTACCAATTTTAAATTCACCTATAATATAAAGAGAAATAAAATAGGCAGCAAAATTAAAGACAGCAGCCCATAAAACGGCTTGAAAGGGTGTCAATACTTTTGTTGCTACAATAGTGGCAATTGCATTAGCTGCATCATGAAACCCATTGATGTAATCAAAAATAAAAGCTAAAACTATAATTGTAATTAATAAAGTCATTCTTTGAAACTGTTAAGAGTATTTCACCATTATAGATTCTAAAATATCTGATACTGCTTTGCATTTATCTGTTGCAGTTTCTAATGCTGACAATACTTCTTTGTATTTAATTACGGTTTTCGCATCCGATTCTTTTTCAAAAATTTCTGCGATTGATTTATCGTGAATTTTATCAGCTTTCACTTCCAATTCATAAATTTTCTTGCAAATAACAGCTATATGTGTCAATTTCTTTTTTCCGGCCAAACAATCAATACCTTTTTGGATCAATTTACATCCTTCTTCATTGACGTTTGTTAATTTTCGAATAGATTTTGTAACATCATCTACTTGGTAAATAATCATTCGATTTGCGGCATTGTTTAAATAATCGACAACGTCACCTATAGCAATATTAAGAGCATGAATATCTTCTCGATCAAAAGGCGTTAAGAAATTTCTACTTAATTCCAGATTAATGCTACGCATTATTTGATCCGACTCAATGTCCAAATTATTTAGCTTTTCTAATAGATCTTCTCTTTCTTTGATTGGAGCATTCACTAATTCATCCAATAGAGTCGAAACTTCAACTAAGTTGGAAGCAGATTCTTTTAACAAGGGAATGAACTTACTTTCTTTTGGAACTAAAAGCTGAAGGACAGTATTTAAAATATTCGCCATAACTGTATTTATTTCGGTACAAAGTTAAGTCATAAAAATGAAGAATTTATTAATTTTTAGAATTAATCTTCTTTTATTTATTTATTGCTGAATTTCAATTATTTAACCATAGAATTATTAATCAAAAAAAATTCTCGTTTTAAGAAAAATTAAAAAAATAATGATTTTTTAGATTCATCTAGTACTATATTTGAATTTTTAATTACATTTGCACCCAGCATTTTGAATGCCCGAGTGGCGGAACTGGTAGACGCGCTGGATTCAAAATCCTGTGCCTTCGGGCGTGCCGGTTCGATTCCGGCCTCGGGTACAAAAAAAAAAGAGGCTTTAAAAAGTCTCTTTTTTTTTGTACATTCTAAAAAAAAAATTTAGCAGAGCAAGTCATTTTACTTGATTAGATGGATAATTTGAATAAAGCTTAATGTTAAAATTAAGGATATTTTTTATATATTTTTTTATTTTTTTTGCATAACTATATTTTTTATTTAGCTTTGTACTCTATTGGTAAGAATTATTTACATAAATTATGAAAAATAAAAGTTTAAAAAGTTTAGCATTTATTGCTGTTGCAGGTTCATTAGCTACAAGTTGTGACCTACTTAAAGATTTAGATTACACAGTTACTCCAGATCCATTGGAAATGCATGGAGATTCTGTACGTGTTAAAGTTGACATAACTATTCCGGAAAAAGGAGTTAAGAAGAAAGTTTCTGCTGAAGTGACTCCATTTATTGCCTCTACTCCTCTTAAATCACTTACAATTCAAGGTGAGAAAGCAACAGGTAATGGAACTGTTATAAACTTTAAAGCTGGAGGTAAAGTAACTTATACAGATGTTGTTCCATACAAATCAGATATGGAAATTTCTGCATTGTCTGTTACTGGAAAAGTTTTCAAAGGTGTGAAAGAAAAAGGACAATTAGACACTGTTAGAATTGCAGATGCTACAATTGTTACTCCTTTCATGGTAAATAAAGATTTCCGTGTAATTTACGCTAAAGACGAGTTCAAACGTGTAACTGAAGAAAAACAATTTGCACAAGTTAACTACGAAAAAGGTAAATCAAATGTTCGTCCTACTGAAATGAAAGACAAGGACATCGTTGAATTACAAAACTGGTTAACAGCTGCTCAAAATAATCCTAAAATCAATATTAAAAATATCGAAATAACAGGATATGCTTCTCCTGAAGGCGAGGAAGACAAAAACAATTCTTTATCAACTGATCGTTCTAACACAGGTAAAGAAACAGTTATTTCAGTTGCTAAAAAGGCTAAAAACGATAAAGCTCAAACTGAAATCTTTACATTGAAAGGAAGTGGTGAGGACTACACAGGATTCAAAAGAGAGTTACAAGCATCTTCATTCAATGAGGATGAAAAAAACTTAATCTTACGAGTTCTTGAAATGTATTCTGAATCAACTAAGAGAGAAGAAGAAATGAGAGCAATGGGTAAAACTTTTACTCAATTGGATAAAAACATTTTCCCAATCTTACGTCGTTCTGAAATCAATGTTGTTTACGATTTAACTGGTTATTCTGATGAAGAATTAAAAGCTATTTCAGTTTCTAATCCAGATTCATTAAAATTAGAAGAATTGTTGTTCACAGCTACATTGACATCTGATTTGAATGAAAAATTAAGATTGTACCAAGTTGCTGCTAAAAACTTCCCTGGAGATTATAGAGCAGTAAACAACATCGGTGCTGTTTATTATGAGCAAAACAAATTAGCTGATGCTAAAGCTCAATTTGAAAAAGCAAATGGTATCAAAGATAACGCAGTTTCTAAAAACAACTTGGGTGCTATCGCAGGTGTTGAAGGTGACAGAGTAAAAGCTAAACAATTGTTAAGCCAAGCATCAGGTGCTGGAAACGAAGTAGGATACAACAAAGGTATCTTAGCTATCCAAGATGGTGATTATGCTGCAGCTGTTTCTAACTTTGGTTCTGAAGCTTCTTTCAACAAAGCTTTGGCTCAATTATTAAATGGTGATGCTGCTGCTGCAACAAAAACTATTGATAACTCTGATGACAAAGAAAGCGCTCAAGGTTATTACTTGAAAGCAATTGCTGCTAAACATCAAGGTAAAGATAGCGAAGCAACAAGCAACATCGGTAAAGCTTCTTCTAAAGACGCTTCTTTCGGTGAAAAAGCTATCAACGATAGAGAATTTGTAAGACCAGTTTCAATTGAAAAAATGGCTACAAAATCTTCTGAAAAGAAAAAGAAATAATCAATTACACTAAGTAATTTGAGTTATTAAAGCCCTTTGAGAAATCAAAGGGCTTTTTTATTTGTGATAA
>JAMLHA010000017.1 GCA_023957475.1 Crocinitomicaceae bacterium
TTTCCAAGTAAATGCCCTTGAATTGACTTTTGAAATTCTGTACAAAATTCATCTGTAATGTAGAAAATTTCAGTATTTTTATCCTGAGTGAAATACATAAATTTAGTTTAAATAATTAATATTCAGAACATTAAAAATACTAAATGTATTTCACTCATTTATTTGATTTTAATATAAGTTACTAATAATCAATTGGTTAATAATTGAACTCAGGTTATAAAGTATCACCACACTAGGTATAAAGAATATTTGGGACACTGAGTTTATTAAAGTGTATCCAAATCCAACTCAAACATTAGTGAACATTGTTACAAGTGAAGAACTAGATATTCAAATGACAAACGTGTTGGGAGAAATTATCCTTTCACAGAAATTACATCCTGGAACAACCAGTATTGATGTGAGAGGTTTATCAAGTGGGATTTATCTGATTCAATCCAATAAAGGGAAAAGCGTGAAATTTATCCGCGAATAGCTTTTCTTCAAAGAGTAGTAAGTATATAATAGAATAGAAACCTTGGATCGTTTAGATTCAAGGTTTTTTTGCTCCCCTCCTTGGGGTTAGGGGAGGTGACCCAACAAAAAAGGCTGGGGGAAATGTCCACTTGTTTTTGCGGTTAGACAACTTCGCAAGCTATATAAACCAAAAAAGCACCTATTTTTCAATAGATGCTTTTCAATATTCTAAAAAAATGTTTGGTTAGTCTTCTTTGATTGAAGGAACTAAGATACGACCACAATGTTCGCAAACAATTACTTTTTTCTTCATCTCGATGTCTAATTGACGCTGAGGTGGGATATGGTTGAAACATCCACCACAAGATTCACGATCAACTGGAACAACCGCAAGTCCGTTTTTAGCATTTTGACGCAAACGTACATAAGCATTTAATAAACGGTCCTCGATTTTTGATTTTGCCTTGTCAGATGACTTCAGTAAATCATCTTCCTCTTTTTGAGTTTCAGCAATGATTTCATCCAATTCACGCTTCTTGTTTTTCAAATCACCTTTTCTGAACTCTAATCTTTCTTTTGTTTCGTCTAAAGTGATTTTCTTTTGAGCAATTTTAGCTTTCGCTTCTTTCGCTTTTTTATCGTGCAATTTGATTTCTAACTCTTGAAACTCAATTTCTTTTGCAATTGATTCAAATTCACGGTTATTTCTAACGTTATTTTGTTGCTCTTTAAACTTCGCAATTGCAGATTCTGCATCTTTCGTTGCATTTTTTCTATCAGAAATCTCTTCGTCAATTTCTTTAATTTCTTCTTGAATTTTAACGATACGTGTTTCAAGTCCTTCTACTTCATCTTCAAGATCTTCAACTTCCAAAGGTAATTCACCACGTACAGTTCTAATTCTATCAATCTCAGAATCAATCTTTTGCAATTCGTAAAGAGCATCTAATTTCTCTGCTATTGTTGTTTCTTTTTTTGCTGCAGTTGCCATATATTTTATAAATATTTAATCGGATTCGTATTAATATTCGTTAAACGAAGTGCAAAGTTAGGAAATTTTTTTATTAAAATATCACTTAATAAATTAATCGTAAATTGTTCGCTTTCAAAATGTCCAATATCAGCGATGATGATTTTGTCTTCAGCATCAAAAAATTCATGGTATTTAAAATCTCCAGTGATGTAAATATCTACTTTTTGAGAGATGGCATCTTTTAATAAAAAAGCACCCGAACCTCCACAAAACGCTACTCGTTTGATGGTTGACTTAACTATATTTGTGTGTCGAATAATACCACAATTGAATTTTTCTTTTACCAATTTTAAAAAATCCAAACTGTTCATTTCTTTTTCTAACTCACCAATCATTCCCCCTCCTTCATAAATATTTTTATTTTTTAGAGGAATAATATCATAGGCAACTTCTTCATACGGATGAGCTTCTTTCATAGCATTTGTAACTGCTGATAAGTTGTGCAAGTTTACCAATACTTCTAATTTACTTTCATGCACAGAAGTTGCTTCTTCATTTTTACCAATAAAAGGCGTTGCATTTGATTCTGGTGTAAATGTTCCTGTTCCTTCAGTATAAAAACTGCATTCTTTGTAATTACCTATGTTTCCAGCACCAGCGTTAAACAATGCTTTTGCTAATTCTTCACGGTTGTCGTTGGGTACATAAACAGCTAATTTAAACAACGCATTTTCTTTTCCTGATAAAATCTGCAAATTAGTTAATCCCAACCGTTTACCTATTTCTGCATTTACTCCAAATCGGTAATTATCCAAATTGGTATGGATGGCATAGAGTGCAATCTTGTTTTGGATACATTTTATCACCACACGTTCAACATAATTTTTTCCTGTCAATGATTTTAATCCTTTGAAAACGATGGGATGATGAGCAATGATTAAGTTACAACCTGTGGCAATAGCTTCATCTACAATTGCTTCTGTGCTGTCCAAACAAATAAGAGCTTGTGTTACAGGTGTGTTTTTATCACCTACAATTAGTCCAGAATTGTCGTAACTCTCCTGACTGGTCAATGGAGCTAAAGACTCTAAATAATTGGTAATATCTTTTACGGTTATCATCATTCATTAAAAGTTTGGTCTCAATTCGTGAGTCTTGAAGAAATCATCAATGTAATTAAATGCATCCTCGGCAGTATCAACTACCTTGAATAAATCTAAATCATTTTCAGAAATATTTCCTTCGGCCAACATGGTTTGTTTGATCCAATCAATTAACCCTGACCAATATTCAGTTCCAATTAATACCACTGGTCGTCTGTTGATTTTATTGGTTTGAATCAATGTTAACGATTCAAATAATTCATCCATGGTACCAAAACCACCAGGCAATACAACAAATCCTTGCGAATATTTTACAAAAACAACCTTTCTAACAAAGAAATAATCAAAATGTAGGTTAGAATCAACATCTATATATGGGTTATGAAATTGCTCAAAAGGCAATACAATGTTTAATCCAATGGATTTTCCACCACCTAATTGAGCACCTTTGTTACCTGCCTCCATGATTCCTGGACCGCCACCAGTGATAACACCATAACCAGCCTCTCCTAATCTTTTGGAAATTTCTACTCCTATTTGGTAGTATTTATCGTCTTCTTTTGTTCTGGCAGAGCCAAAAACAGAGATACTAGGACCAATCTTTGCCATTTTTTCATAACCTTCTACAAATTCGGCCATGATTTTAAAAATTGCCCAACTATCGTTGATCTTTATATCGTTCCAATCTTTTCTTATTCTAATCATATATTCAAACTATGGAATATAAAAGTATAGATTTATTTTGATTTTTAGATTAAAAATACGAATAGAAGCGTATTTATTGCACTTATTTTTGTTTTTTTTCAATTAGTTAAGGATTAAATTTTAAATTTGTGTTAGTTATTAACTAAATAAATAAGTGTATGAAAACAATTAAATTAGCATTAGTTGCAATCTTTTCTGGGGTTTTAACTATTGGTTTTTCACAAAGCGTGAAAGTAACGGAAGGAAGTTTGGCTCCATTAAAAGGAAGCACATCTTTAAATGTAGAATACGATTGGTCTAATTTTAGAGTTGGAAAGTTTGAGAAAGAAACTGAGTATTTAGATAAAAAAGCTGCAGAATTCAACCAAAAAGAACCAGGAAAAGGTGATACTTGGAAAGCTTCATGGAATGCAGATAAAGAAGGTAGATACCAACCTAAATTTGAAGAGTTATTTAACAAAGCTACTGTTAAACTTGGGTTGAATTTAGGAAATTCTACAGTTTCTAAATACAAAGCAATTGTAAAAACTACGTTCATAGAACCAGGTTATAATGTATTTGTATCTAAAGCTCCTGCAAGTGCAAATATGGAAATCACTATCGTTGAAACAGATAATCCAAGCAAAGTTGTTGCAAAAATTGTAATTACTGGTAGCTTAGGTAGAACTTATGGTTACGGAGATATGGATACAGGTATTCGTATTCAAGAATGTTATGCTTTAGCTGGTAAAAAATTAGGTGCATTGTTGAGCAAACAATTGAAATAATAGTAATAAGCAATCAAATTGTGTAGTCCTAAATAAGCGTTACAAGTTTATACTACAAATTTAAACATTTTTATTAAGCTGGAGGAACTAGTTCCTCCAGCTTAATTTTTTTATACGTTCTCATATTTATTTTTCTTTGTCTATGCATCTTATTTGGTGTGTTCATATGACATGAATAATGAGGTCTATAATCATTATAAATACTCACTGCATCTTTAACCACCTTCTTCATCATAGACAAGTCTATATTGTATTCTTCAAGAAAAAACTCTTGCTTTAGAATACCGTTTATTCGTTCAGCAACCGCATTCGCATAAGGATCGTACTTCTCAGTCATACTGGGTGTTATATTTGCTTTACTTAAAGCTTCTTGATAGTTATCACTACAATATTGTATTCCCCTATCAGAATGGTGTATTAGTTTATCTTTATACATTCTGTTTTTAACAGCCATTTTTAAAGCTCTTAACGTACCAGTGGTTGCAAGACTATTAGAGACATCATATCCCATTATCTTCTTAGAGTAAGCATCTGTTATCAATGCTAAGTAACAGTTTTTATCCCGCCCCCCAAGGTAAGTTATATCAGATACCCAGACTTGCTCAGGTCGTTTTATAACAAGGTCTTCAACTAAGTTCTTGTGTTTATAAAAACGATGATGCGAGTTTGTTGTTATTCGATAACTTCTTTTTGGTTGTATAAGCATGTTGTTTGCTTTTAGAATTTTAAACAGCTTATCTCTACCGATGTGCATCTCTTGTAAAGGCTCTCTTAATAGGAAGTAAAGCTTGCGAGTTCCTATGCGAGGCATCTTACTGCGAACGTCATTAGTAAGCGATATAACTTGGTTTACTTTCTGCTGTTTTTCTTTTTTAATCCAAAAACTACGGTAATAATACTGTCTGTTTATCCCGACCAATCCACAAAGATAATTTATTGGTTTTTCCCTTTCTTTGCTAATTTTTTGGACTGATCGGGTAAGGAGTTTTTTCTTATTGGAATTAAATATTCTTTTTCAGCTAACTCAATTACCTTGTCTAGGATGGCGGCTTTGTCTTCTGTCTCAGTAAGCTTCCCCTCTAAAAACTCTTTCTCATGCTTTAAACGACGTACTTGTTGCTCAAGCTCTTTTATGCGTTGTTGCGGAGTCTTCATAGAATTTAACTTTGATGTGTTATCATCATCAAATATACTATATTTTCTTATCCAAGTACGAATAGTATCACGACCTTGAATACCATACTTACGCATAGCAGCGTTAATGCCAATCTCTCCTGATTGAACTTCTTTAATAACAGCTAACTTAAAGGGCATGCTGTAATCCCTCTGTGTACGTTTAACGTACTTGTTCTCAAAACTTTCCATAACATTACTTTTTTAGTGTAACGCTATGTTAGGACGGGACAAATAAACTATTAAAAGAGGCTGTCCAAAATGGATGGTCTCTTTTTATTTGACACAAAATATCGGGTTATTTACTAACTTTTAACGTGCAGTTGGGTTGAGGATAAATACCTTCTCTTACGATGGTTTTGTTACGCTCATTCACTATGATTCTCTCAGAAGTAATATCACCTTCAAAAAATGCATCAAGTACGTAATAGTTGTTGCCTTTGAACAATACATGATAACTACCTTTCTTTTGAAGTTTTCCTGTTTCAACAATAATGGCTGTCTTAGTCAAATTTATTTTGATAGGTGTTTTCTCTACTTCTATTACAGTTGTATCGCTGATAATAGAATAACTGGGTAACTCACCAATATAGGTTTTGAGAAACTTATTCTTTAAAGAAGCAACCTTTGTCTGAGATACCGAACAAAGAGGAAGTAAAAAGAAAAGACCTATGATTATTTTTTTCATGCTTCAAAAATAGAAATTAACACACACTTAATTCACTAATAATTTTTTTAATCGATGATACGACTCCTGATTGGACTTACTATAAAATGCTCGCATAATCTTATTTTTTTCTTGACTACTTAGATGCCATGAAAGTGAAATCTTATCATTTACATTTTCCCTTAGATTAAAGCTAATTACATCAAATGGGAAAGAAAAAGTTTTTGCGCTTACTTTTAACAATTGGTCTTGATCAAAATCTTGTGTTCGAGGGAAGTTGGAATACACATTTCCAAAAGGCATAGTTAGTTTGTTCATTAGCGAAACTTGTTTGTAAGTCGTGTTTCCTAAAATTTCTTTTGTGTCACGAAGTCTCAAAATGATAACCCCCGAAGTATTTTCTTTAATCCATTCTTGTATGTGGTACAATATTTCCATTGTTACTTTTACACCGTAATTATCACGAATACCAGCATCCATTAGTTGCACACTAGGCTCTGAAGGTAAAGAAACCATGGGTGTTACAAATGGAAATGTAGCACTGGCGCGCAAAGCAGATGAAAAGCGCATGTTTTCTGGTTGAACATCCTTAAAAAATGTTAAGTAATCAATGTTTTCATTTGTTTTTGAGTAGATACCACCATAACTTGATGGAGCCGATAGAAAGCAAAGAGATTGAGAACTGATAAGTAATCTTCTACCATCATTTACGATAGTGGGCGTTAAGATTAAAAGAGGAATATCGGCTGCTTTTTCATACTCTGTATAATACCCTAATGTGTGGTCAAGCATGTTGTTGGTGTTGAAATGCAACTGTTCTTCAAATGCAAATCCTCTATCTTTTGGGTAGCTAATCCCATTGTATTCAAACTTTTGCAAACGAGTAAACAAATCTCGTGTTGATGCAGAAAAAGCTAGTCGATTTAACATGTCTTGCCCAATTTGGTTGAAGTAAAATTGCGAATAAATATTCTTTATTTCACCTTTTTCTGCTCGTAAACTAAGCTCCCTGAAATAGCTTGAACCAATCATTCCTCCAGAAGCACCCGTATAGAGATGAATCATTTTTTTAAATTCTCCATTAAAATTTCTATCCAACTTTTGTAAAATTTCAAAAGTCCACAACGTGCTTCGAAGTCCACCTCCAGAAGAGTTAACAATAATTAATTTAGGTTTTTCTTGACCTGTTTTTTTCTTCCATTGATTTAATATTTCTATGTAGTTATGATAAGATTTTGAATGACCTTTATTGGCGTCTTGCAATGCATTTGTTTCAATGGCTTTAATGGAATAAGATGGTTTTTTTTGAGTTTGATAGTTTAGTCCATAAACATAATTTTTAAAAGAAAACCAATTGCTTTTTTGACTCAATAAATTCATTCCAACAATGATGAGAATGATGAAAGGCAATGTCCAACTTCTTAACCATGTTTGAACCATAGAGTAAACCATGAATGTGAGTGTTACTAGTAAAATAATACTCATTGCAGCTGGTATTTCAAAAATTGGTTTATCAGGAAGTAAACTAACGCTCATAAAAAACAAAACGGTTAATATTTCAAATAAAGTGGTGTTTATTCGGTTCCGAATGAGTACTTTCTTAACAATAGAGCTATCGATATGGCTAACTGGGCGGCTAATATTTATTGTAAATCCTTTTCCAAAATATAAAAAACGTCTATCAGCTTTTGAAAATGCATGATGATAATGGGTGTCACTTTCTTGAAGTCTTTTTTTTCTAAATGAGGTGGAAAATGGATAGACACCATCCATATCAGGAATTAAATCAGAATGGCGTAATTTTTTGGAAATAGGGAAAAAGTAAACCAACGAAAACCCAATAAATAAAACCATTCCTACTAAAAACGAGCAACAATACCCAATTACATTCAGTGTAGAGGCATATTCCTCTTTCCATTGATATGCTGTCATTTTTGAAAAGTAGAGAAAGATAAAAACTATCGGAATGAGTGAGTTGTTTTTACAAAAACGAAGAAAAGGGCTTTTGATAAACACCAAAAAAGGAAATCGTTTTCCTAATTTACTAAAGGAATAGGTGTTGAAAGCCATTACCAATCCACCAAATCCAAATCCAAGAAGTCCAAATGACCAATTAGAAACTTCGCCCATGTATTCAGGTGAATAGAAAAGTATTGGAAGACCAAATTGAGAACCAAGTTTATCCGATGCAATTAAGAAAAACAATAGCCAAGCGATTACAGCAATAATATTATGCTTCAGGTGTGAGAAAACCAACTGAATTGGGAAAAATGCCCGAAAAAAACCTAGTAAATTTATTCTAGGGACTTTCATAGTTAGTATTTAGCGATATCTCATAAAGGTAGTTATTATTTTTTAACTAATGAATTAAAATCTATCTTTTTTTCTAATGATTAAATAAAGGGATAATAGAAATAGAAGAATTGAGCCAAAATAAAAAGACCATCGACTATTTTTTGACAAATATCCATTTTGCATCATTCGATCATTTAAATAAAGATCTTTTAGCAATTTATTGTTCAACTTTGCAAATTCGATATCTTCTTGTTTGGATCGTTTATTTGTTTGATCAATTTGTTTATTGATGGATTCTAATTTTTCAATATCATATTCTGTATATAATTCTTTTAATGCTTGAAGTAGCTCAATTTCATTTAAGATCTTTTTATTTTCTTTGGCAATATTCAATCCCATTAAGTAATTTTCTTCAGCCTTTTCAAATTCACTCATTTCAAAAAGTATGCCACCATAGTTTAAATAAGAGTCACAAATTTTTGTAATGTTTTTCACTTTACTTCTTAACTCTAGTGCAATTCTAAAATATTCTTTGCTTGTTTCAATATCTTCTTGGTAATACTTAATAATAGCCAAGTTCGTGTAGGCATCACCCATTCCAGCATAGTTATCTGAACGAACTGAAAATTTATAACTCTGCTCAAAATAATATTCTGCTTGTTTATAATTTTCATTTTCTAGTTCAATAACTCCTAAAACAGAAAAGGAATTGGTGATACTTTTAAATTTACCTAGTTTTAAAACCCAATCCTTATACAATTCAGCTTGCTCTTTAGCTTTTTCGTATTCACCTAATTTATTGTGTGCTTGTGCAAGATTGACTCGAGCTATTTGATCAACGTAATCATCGGTAGATTTTTCTCCATAATTTAAAGAATATTCATACCATTTACAAGCTTCATTGTATCTTCCCAAAACTTGATTAGCATTTCCTATTTCATTGTATATTTCTGTAAGCTTGTTGAAATCTTCCTTAGATAAAAAATAATTTTTTGCTTTGTTCAAATACTCAATCCCTTCTTTTTCTTTAGCTGTTTTGATTAAATATTTTCCGAGAATGAAGAATGCATAATTTTGACAATGTTTATTATAAGTTTTTTCTGAATTTGCCAATAATTCAGTTCCAAGTAACTTTAAAGAATCCAAATCATTGTATTCATAATCAACGATTAATTCATCTGCAATTTTACATTTCTTCTCTAAATTACTAGTGTTTAAAAATTGCTGAAATGTTTGTGAAAAAGAAAAATTCACCACAAAACAGGCTGTTAGAATTGCATAGAATATGCTTTTTGACTTCAGAAATAGTGTTCGACTCATAATATTATTGCAATTATATAGAACATTCATTACTTTTGCAAGAAAAAGTTTAAAAGATATGGCAAATGCATTTTTCAACGTTCCTACACCTGCTAATGAGCCAGTGAGAGCGTATGTTCCAGGAACTAAAGAACACACCGACCTAATCAACAAATACAGAGAACTTTACAATCAACCACAAATTGAGGTACCATTGTATATTGGTGGAAAAGAAATTAAAACCGACGACAAACGTCCAATGTCACCTCCTCATGATCATCAGAAAATTTTAGGTTATTACAACCAAGGAAATGGTCAACACGTTGAACAAGCTATTAACGCTGCAATGAAAGCAAGAGAAGCTTGGGCAAACACACCTTGGGAGCAACGTGCAGCTGTTTTTTTACGTGCAGCAGAATTATTAGCAGGGCCATTTAGAGATAAAATGAATGCTGCTACGATGTTGGCACAATCAAAAAACGTATTTCAAGCAGAAATTGACGCTGCTTGTGAAATGATTGATTTCTTCCGTTTTAATGTACAATACATGACGGATATTTATAAAGATCAACCAATTTCATCACCAGGTGTATGGAATAGAATGGAGTATAGACCGTTGGAAGGTTTCGTGTTTGCATTGTCACCATTTAACTTTACATCTATTTGTGCTAATTTGAGCGCTTCTCCAGCATTGATGGGGAATGTTGTGGTATGGAAACCAGCCGCATCTCAAGTTTATTCAGCCGCTGTTATCATGGAATTGTTCAAAGAAGCAGGTTTACCTGATGGTGTTATCAATATGGTGGCAGTAGATGGTTCAACAGCAGGTGAGGTTATTTTTAAACACAGAGATTTTGCAGGTATTCACTTTACAGGATCTACCAATGTGTTTAGAAATTTATGGAAAACAATGGGTGAAAACCTTGATAAATACAAATCTTACCCTCGTATTGTTGGTGAAACTGGAGGAAAAGATTTTGTAGTTGCGCATAAATCGGCGAATGCAGTTGAAGTTGCTACTGCACTTTCAAGAGGAGCTTTTGAATACCAAGGTCAGAAATGTTCTGCAGCGTCAAGAGCTTATATTCCTTCTAATTTATGGAATGAAGTAAAAGATGTATTGGTACAACAAGTTTCTTCTATGAAAATGGGGTCTCCTGAAGATACATCTAATTTTATCAATGCAGTAATCGATAAAAAAGCATTTACAAAAATTTCAGAATACATTGAGTACATTAAAAGTGCATCGGATGCTGAAATCGTTGTAGGTGGTCATTACGATGGCAGTAAAGGTTACTTCATTGAACCAACGGTTTGTGTCACAACCAATCCAAAGTTTAAAACTTTAGAAGAAGAAATTTTCGGACCTGTTTTAACAATTTATGTGTACGATGAAAACAAGTACGAAGAAACATTGCATTTGGTTGATGAAACATCTGAATACGCATTGACTGGTTCCATTATGGCTACCGATCGTTATGCAATTGAATTAGCAGTTAACATTCTTCGCAATGCGGCTGGTAACTTCTATATCAACGACAAACCAACTGGGGCTGTTGTTGGTCAACAACCATTTGGTGGTGCTAGAGGTTCTGGAACAAATGATAAAGCAGGTTCTGCTATGAATTTAATTCGTTGGACGTCAATGCGTACAATTAAAGAAACATTTGTTACACCTAAAGATTATAAATATCCTTTCTTGGGATAAAACGCCATATATATGAATGTTTAAAATAGCTTGTAAGAAATTGCAAGCTATTTTTTTACGAAAATGCTTTTTTCTGTCATTTTTTTTATTAAATTCGTAGCTAAACAACTATTGCGAAAAAAGATTATGCTACGTTATTTATTTACTTTTACTATGCTTTTAGCCTTTAACTCAAACGCTCAAAGCTATTATTCTTATTCCTTTTCAGGCGCAGTTTCTGATTTTGAACAATTGGAATCAAAAATGATGAACATCGAAGGTGTTCAATCGTGTAAAACCCGATACAAAGATGAGAAACAAGCTGGAGAATTAATTTTTCAATTGAAAAAATATGAAAAAGAATACGATGAAAAAGGAAATTTTATCAATCCTTCACCACTCATCAATATAAAAAACCTTCTTTTTAAAGAAGGATTGGAACCTATTGAGTTAGTTGAAATTAATAACTAAGAATTATGCTACAAAAATTATTACTACTAGTTATCTCTTTTGGTTATATAGCCATTTCGTTTTCTCAATCTGATAACTGTTCGTCTGCAACAACTCTGGCTGTTGGAGCAACTTGTGTTGGAACTTCTGGAACCACTATTGGAGCAACGCAAACCATTGCTGGATGTACTGGTAATGCAGATGATGATGTTTGGTATCAGTTTGTGGCTACAAGTACTTCACATACAATTACTGTTACCCCATCAGCTGGAATGGATGCTGTTGTGCAATTGTTTTCAGGAGGTTGTTCGGTATTAAATTCATTATCTTGTAAAGATAATTTTTTTGCAGGTGGTACAGAATCCATTACTTATACCAATTTTACCATTGGTCAAACATATCGAATCCGTGTGTATCACTACGGAACGGGTGCTGGAACTGGTACTTTTTCAATTTGTGTAACTGGCGCACCAACCCCTCCTGCAAATGACAATTGTTCGGGAGCTATTGCGCTTAATGTTAATGCAACATGTACACCAACAAGTGGAACAACAGTAGGAGCCAATCCATCTTCTTTTCAAGGCTGTGTTGGTAATGCAGATGATGATGTTTGGTACAAATTTACAGCAACAAATCCTGTACAAACCATTACCGTTACACCAACGAGTTCGATCGACTTAATTGTGGGACTTTATTCTGGAACATGTAGTTCTTTAATCACTCAAACATGTATTGATAATACATTCATGGGAGGTACAGAAACAATGCAATTAGTAGGATTAACTGTGGGAAATACTTATTATATCCGTGTTTATGATTATTACACGGATAATCCAGGAACTTTTGATATTTGTGTAACAGGAACACCAACACCGGCGCCAACAAACGATGAATGTGTTGATGCGATACAGATACCACCTGTTACATCTGCATGTAATTACATGGAATTTACAACTGTTGGGTCAACAGCAAATATGTCAGATCCAACACCTTCTGCATGTGCTGGAGCTTATTCTGCCCCTTATGCTGGTGGTTTTAGCGCTAGTTCTCACGATGTTTGGTTTAAAATAACTGTGCCTGCAAGTGGAAATATTACAATAAATATTAAACCCAATATGGGAACAGGAAAAATTAACGATGGTGTCATGGCTCTTTATTCGGGAACTTGTGGCAGTTTATCTCAAATCGCCTGCTCAGAAAATTACAATTATCCTGGTACAGGGCATGACTTACAACCTATGATTAATCAATCAGGATTAACACCTGGGTCAACAGTCTATTTGCGTTATTGGGGGTTTGGTACATCACAAGGAACTTTTGGTCTTTGCGTTACAACAAACACAAATGATGCTTGTTCGGATGCCTTATATATTTGTGATATTAATGGATATAGTGCATCAACATCTCCGGCATTTACTCCAGACAGACCAGGAAACATGCATGGAAATAACGAAACATCGGCTGGGGTGAATAAACCTGATGGTGAAAATACGGGTGGTCCATTTGGTTATTATCCATATCCTGGTACTACTCCTGGCCCATATTCATCCCCTTATTTAGATGTCAATATTGAAAACAACTCATGGATACGATTTACAGCAGCAGCAACATCTGTTACATTAAATGTCTCAATTACCGATTGTTTTGTGGGTAACTATCCAAGTGGTGGAATCCAAATGCAAATTTTTAGCTCTACAGGGTGTAGCAACTTTATACCAGTTTCACAATTTAAAGAAAATTCAACAGGTTTTACCATTACAGCAAATGGATTGACAGTTGGAAATGATTACATCTTGATGATTGATGGCTATGCTGGTGATATTTGTAATTATACTATCTCAGCCAATTCGGGAGTTCAATTCCCTCAGATTGTTCCTCCAGCTCCAATTTGTGCAGGTGGAACTGTAACTTTAACAGCTCCTGCAGGTGCTACAAGCTATAAATGGATACATAATGGTAGTACGAACCAATCTGTAACTGTTACTCCTGGATCAACTCAAACATATTATTGTGAAGTGACAGGACTTTGTGATCACAAGCAAACGCTAGCCGTTCTGGTACAAGTGTTACCTTCTCCAGTTATTGACTTGGATAAAGTAAACAATACAGCAATTTGTAACGGTCAATCGATTACAATCAATGCATCTGGTGCAAATAGCTATGTATGGAGTACAGGTGCAACTACTTCTGGTATTACTGTTTCTCCAACTACAACGACTTCCTATACTGTTACTGGTACAGTGAGTGGTTGCGTTGCTAATAAAAGTATTACAATTGTAGTGAAACCTAAGCCTACGGTATCAGGTACGCCAACTGTTACACCATCCAATTGCAATGGTAGCACTGGCTCGATTTCTGGATTAAATGTAACTCCTACATCTGGTTCTTCGTATCAGTGGACAAACACTTCTGGAACTGTAGTTGGCTCTACGTTAAACGTTAGCAATTTACCAGCTGGTTCTTATTCTTTAACGGTTACAAATGATGGATGTCAAGGGACTTATGGACCTGTTACAATTGTAAATCCAGACAATCCAACAGTTTCGATATCACCTAGTGTTACGGGAGCAATCTGTAATGGACAAAGCGTAACGTTAACCGCTTCAGGTGCTACGACATACTTGTGGAGTACAGGAGCAACGACTGCAAGCATTACTGTTTCTCCTTCTTCAAATACCACTTATTCTGTTACAGGAACTACGAATGGGTGTACAGGAACAGCTAATTACAGCGTAACTGTTAAACCAACTCCTTCAGTATCTGTTAGCTCAAATGCAACAGGTAACACGATTTGTAGTGGAAACAATGTAACACTAACAGCTTCTGGTGCATCAACTTATTTGTGGGATACGGGTGCTACTTCACCAAGTATTACCGTTTCTCCGACATCAAATACTACTTATTCTGTTACAGGAACAACCAATGGATGTAACGGAACAAATAACTTGTTGATTACGGTCAAACCAACACCTGTAATAGCTGGTACTCCAACAGTAACACCATCAAACTGTAGTGGAAACACGGGTGCTATCTCAGGATTGAACGTTAATCCTACCGCTGGTTCAACATACCAATGGACAAATGCATCAGGAACTACTGTTGGAACCACATTAGATGTCACTAATATTCCAGCTGGTTCATATACGTTAACAGTTACAAACAATGGCTGCCTAGCTATATTTGGCCCTGTGACTGTAAATAATCCAAGTGCACCAACAGTTGCTATTAGTGCCAACTTATCAAACCCTATTTGTAGCGGTCAAAGTATTACGCTTACAGCAAGTGGGGCAACATCTTATTTATGGGGAAATGGATCAACAAGTACAAGTATTACTGTTTCTCCAACTACTTCAACTAGTTATTCGGTTGCTGGAACTACAAGTGGTTGTACTGGAAATGCTAATTACAGTGTAAATGTGACACCACTTCCAACGGTAACTGTTTATACAGATGCGGCTGCAAATACTATTTGTGCTGGAGAAATTGTTACTGTTACAGCTTCTGGAGCTACTTCTTATGTTTGGGGTGATGGTTCTATTGGCACAAGTATTACTGTTTCTCCAACTTCAACTACTTCCTATTCTGTTACAGGTACTGCAAATGGATGTAGCGATGTGGGAAGTGTTAATGTTATTGTGACACCCTTACCTGTTATCAGTGGAACAGCTGTTGCAACTCCAACTGATTGCAATGCAAATACAGGAACTATAACTGGTTTAACCATCTCACCAGCAAGTTCATCTGTTGAATGGAAAGATGCATTAGGAGTTATTGTAAGCACTAATGTGAACACAACAAATCTTCCTATAGGTTCTTATACTTTAACAATTACAAATGACAATTGTTCTGCACAATATGGACCAGTTACCATCTCAACATATTCAACGCCTTCTGCTCCAATTATTACAAGTAGTGGAAGTCAGTTGTGTAGTGGCGGAACTGCTACATTGTCAGTAAATGCTGTTTCTGGTATATCGTATAATTGGTCGGGTCCGAATGGATTTACAAGTACCAATTCCTCTATTTCAATAACTGATTTTGATGCAACAAATGAAGGAAGTTATTGTGTTACAGCAACTCAACATGGATGTGAGAGTACACCAACATGTGAAAATGTATCTTTGTTTCCTTTACCTTCAATAGATATTGCAAATGCTGCATCTAGTTCGGTTGTTTGTAGCGGTGGAACTGCACTACTTGAAGCAATAGGAGGGGTTAGTTACAATTGGACAGGGCCAAATTCATTTTCTGCAACAGGAAACAGTGTGTCTGTAAATGGATTCTCAGTTATAAATAACGGTTATTATTACGTAACAGGTACTGATGCAAATGGATGCGTTGGTAACGATTCAATCATGGTAACAATGGTCAATAATCCTTTGTTAGCTGTAAATGCAGATGTTAATACAGGTGTGTATTGTGATCATTCAAGTGCGGTATTGACAGTAACTGGTGCAACTAATTATAGCTGGACAGGACCAAATTCTTTCTCTGCAACAGGGGCTACAACAACTATTTCAGATGTTAATCATTCTACTACAGGATGGTATTACGTTGTGGGTATAGACAACAACAATTGTCAATCAATGGATAGTATCCAACTTCAAGTGTCCACACCTAAAATAGATGTAACTTTAAGTAATGACGGTATTTTCTGCCCAGGTGAATCTGTACCTTTTACGGCTTCCGCAGAAAATGTAACATTTGAATGGACGGGTCCGCAAGGTTTTATAACAAACAACCAAAATTTTGTATTGACCAATGCACAAGCAGAAAATTCAGGATGGTATTATGTAACGATAACAGATACAAGTCATTGTACAGCAATAGATTCAACTTATTTAAGTGTTGAGCCAAATGCCGATTGTCTAAAAATACCTGATTTGGTAACTCCAGATGATGATCACTTGAATGATATTTGGTACATTCAGGGATTGGATGGTTTTCCAAATGTTTCAGTAGAAATATACAATCGTTGGGGAAATTTAGTCTATAAAAATGAAAATTATAAAAACGATTGGGGAGGAGAAGTGAATCATGGGTCAACAATTGGAACAAGTGGAAAGGTGCCAACAGGAACTTATTTCTATGTATTGATTTTAAATGATGCAAACAATACACCACCATACAAAGGATACATTGAAGTTGAATACTAAACTATTTTTTATGAAATATTTCATCCTCTTTGCATTTGCGTTGCTATTTACTTCTTTTCAAGTAAATGCACAACAAGATGAGCAAATGTCTATTTATATGTATAATCCATTGTACTTTAATCCAGCTTATGCTGGTAGTAAAGATGCTATAAGCATGACAGCTGTTGGTCGATTTCAATGGATAAAATTTAGTGGTGCACCACGATCACAATGGTTTAGTATTCACGCTCCACTATTGTTCAAATCATTAGGTATTGGTGCACATTTGGTAAATGATAAGATAGGAAAAAGAACACGAACATCTGCCTTTGCCGATATCAGTGGTAGCATTAAAATCAGTAAAAAAAGAGAAGCTAGGTTAGCACTTGGATTGTCAGTAGGAGCAGATATAATGGGATTTGACTTTACCAATGCAACAGTAAATGATGTAAATGACCCTTTCTATGGAATGAAAATCAATACAACTAAACCAAATGTAGGTGCTGGAATTTATTGCTATGGAGATCAATTTTATGTTGGAATATCGTCTCCTCGCTTGTTAGAAGCATCCATTAGAACAGATATGGATTTAGTGAAACAAATCAATGCCCGTCACTTTTTCTTGGCTGGTGGGTATGTGTTTAATTTGAATTCTGTTCTTAAATTAAAACCATCTACTTTGGTAAAATATACACCTCATGCACCATTAACTTTTGATGTAAACCTCAGTTTATTGTCTTATGAACGTTTGTGGACCGGTTTGATGTATCGTTACAACGAGTCAATGGGGGTGAATATTGGAATTATTATCAAAGATTTTACATTTGGATATGTGTATGATTTTCCAATTAATGGATTGATGAATTACCAAAAAGGATCACATGAAATATTTTTACAATTGGACATTCACACAAAACGAATTCCATACACGTCACCTAGATATTTTTAAAATGAAGCATTTATTAGTGAGCATTTTTATTGTTTTTTCATTGACATCTTTTGGTCAAGTAAAGCAAAAGGTAGCGGATAATCTATTTAAACGCATGGAATATTACCAATGTGTTCAAATGTATGAAGAGCTTTCCAAAAAAACAATCAACGGTAAAGGAAAAGAAAACTTAGAGAATGTTAGAAAAGCAGCAATGTCAAATTATGAGTTGTTTCGCATGGAAAAAGCGATTAAATACTTCAATTTTTTAGATGCTAAATCCAATCTTTCCGAAGATGATAGAGCATATTTTATTCAGGCATTGCGCTTTATAGGTAAATACGATGTAGCTGAGAAACAAGTTGGAATTGCCGAAAGTTTATACCCTAATAATACGTATTTCAGTAAACTAAAAACTGAATTAAAAGAATTTAACAAGTTTTTTGCAGATTCGAGCAATATTTCCATTAAAAAGACCAATATTTCATCAATTTATGGTGATTTTGCCCCGGTTTTTTATCAAAATGGACTAATTTATGCTACAAAATCAAAAAATACAGAAGTTTTAAATGGAAGGTACAAATGGGACAATAGTTTTTATGTGAGTATGCTCCAATCAAAGTTTCAAGCAGATTCAACTATTGGAAATGGTAAATTGCTTCGCCATCAATTTTTAGATAAAGCGCACGATGGCCCAGTTGCCTTTACACGTGACGAGCAGAAAATGGTTGTTACGAAAAACAAGTTTGGTAAAAGAAAAGGTAAAGATGTTGTTGTTTTAGCCTTGTATTTTTCGGAATTAAAAGATGGAAAATGGACAAAATTGATACCATTTGAATACAACGATAATGCTTACAATGTTGGACACGGTTGTTTCTCTGATGATGGAAACACGTTGTATTTTGTTTCGGATATGGATGGAGGCCAAGGAATGACAGATATCTATCGTTCGCAATTGGTGGGTGGAAAATGGTCGAAACCAGAAAATTTGGGAGTAAATGTGAATACCAATATGCAAGAAATGTTTCCTTTTGTGGTTGGTGATCGTTTGTTCTTTGCTTCTAATGGACATTTTGGTTTAGGTGGATTGGACATCTTTGAAGTGGATTTGAAAAAGAACAATACTCCAAGAAATTTAGGATATCCTATCAATACCTCTGCAGATGATTTTGGCTTGGTTTGTGTGGAAGAAAGTGACGGAATAAATGGTTACTTTTCAACGAATAGAGATAAGAATATTGATGGAATTTATGCTTTTGTAAAGAAAGATATTCAAATAGAATTAATTGTCAATGTATTTGAAAAATATACAACCAATGAATCAGTTGCTCACCACCCTGTTTATTTAACCAATGAAGCTACAGGTGAAAAAGAAGAGTACTTTACCAACAATGATGGAAATGTACATCTATTGATTCGAAAAAATGAAACGTATAAATTATCTACCAAAAAAGATGAATTTAAACTACTTAAAGAAGTAACCATTACATCTGATGGAGTTGAGCGTGACTCTGTTTTAAAAGCAGATTTACTCTTGTTACCAACTAAAATAACAATTGCGTTGCGCGTCATTTCAAAAGACACCAAAAAACCGTTGGAAGGAGCCGCTACAACGATTTCTCATTTCTCAACCAATTGGGATACTTTATTGGTAACAAATGAACATGGATTGATAACGTTAATTGTTGAACGTAACAAAAATTTCTGGGCACATGCTGCTAAAAAAGGATATATTGATGCGGATAAAGGATTTAGTACCTCTAATGAGGATGGGAAAATTATAGAATTAGAGCTTGAAATGACACCTATTAAGAAAGGAGAGAAATTTAAGTTGGAAAATATCTTTTATGACCTAAACAAAGCTACTTTGCGACCAGAAAGTATGTCTTCTCTTGATAAATTGGCTGAATTTATCATTAAAAACGAATTAAAAATTGAGTTAAGTTCTCACACCGATTCACGTGGTAGTGATGCTTATAACATGAAACTTTCTCAAGCTAGAGCACAAAGTTGTGTAGATTACTTACTCACAAAAGGAGTGCGAGCTGTACAGATGAAAGCAAAAGGTTATGGTGAAACACAGTTATTGAATCGTTGTAAAAACGGTGTAACTTGTTCCGAAGAAGAGCATCAAGAAAATAGACGTACAGAAGTGAAGATATTGGATTATTAATGCACTCAATCCAATTGTTTGCTGTATTGTTTTCAATAATTCATTATTTTTGTATTTCATTTTAAACGCTAGAAGTGTACGGCTTAATTTTAGGATTTGTCTTTTATTACATTACAAAGAGCTTTTTTGGTTCACTCTTTGGTTTCTTTGTAGGTTCGTACATCGATAATTTGCAACGAGCCAAACGTGGTCAACAAAATGGAGAATCCCAATACCGTGGTCGCTCAGCTGAAGAAATACGCGATTATTTTCAACAACGTGCAAGTCGCTCAGATGTTCCAACGATTTTAATGGCTCTGTCTGCTGCTGTAATGAAAGCAGATGGAAAAGTGTTGAAGGTTGAATTGGACTATGTAAAAGCATTTTTTAGACAACAATTTGGTGATCAGTTTAATACACAACATTTACAAAGTCTAAGAAACTATTTGGATTCAGATATCCTGTTGAATCAAATTTGTTCGGATGTGCGTTTACACTTGCGCCCCGAGTCGAGAATACAATTAATTCATTATTTATTTGGTATTGCAAATGTAGATGGCAATGTTTCTCAAAGTGAATTGCAAGTAATAGCTGATATTGCCTATAAAATGGGGATTCCTCAAGTGGATTTTGATTCGGTCAAAAACATGTTTTTTAGAGATGCCAACTCTGATTATAAAATTTTGGGAATTACTGAAAATGCATCAGATGATGAGGTAAAAAAAGCTTATCGTCAGATGGCTATTAAATTTCACCCAGATAAAGTAGCTCAAATGGGTGAGGAGTTCCAAAAGGGAGCTAAAGAGAAATTCCAGAAAATTCAAGAAGCCTACGAAAATATCAAAAAGAATAGGGGGATGAAGTGATTTGAGTTCAGAGTTCAGAGTTCTGAATTAAGAGAATGAACTAGATTCAAATTAATCATTCAACTTCAATACAGCTAAAAATGCTTCTTGTGGTACTTCTACACGACCCACTTGGCGCATTCTTTTCTTTCCTTCTTTTTGTTTTTCCAATAATTTACGTTTACGAGTGATGTCACCACCGTAACATTTTGCGGTTACATCCTTGCGCAATGCTTTAATTGTTTCACGGGCAATAACTTTTGCACCAATTGCAGCCTGAATTGGAATTTCAAATTGCTGACGTGGAATCAAATCTTTTAGTTTCAAACAAATGCGTTTACCTAAGTCAAATGCGTTTGAGCGGTGTACCAATGCTGATAAAGCATCCACTTGTTCTGCATTCAATAACAAGTCTAATTTAATCAAATCAGAAGATCTGTAACCAATTGGATGATAGTCAAATGAGGCGTAACCTCTTGAAACTGTTTTCAAACGATCATAAAAATCAAAAACGATTTCAGCTAAAGGCATTTCAAACGTTAATTCAACTCTATCTTGTGTTAAATAAACTTGATTTTTTAATTCTCCACGCTTTTCAATGCACAAAGTCATAATCGCACCTACATATTCAGATTTTGTGATGACTTGAGCATTGATGTAAGGTTCTTCAATTCTATCCATACCAGAAGGATCTGGCAATTCGGAAGGATTGTTGACAATAAGAATCTCATCAGGATTTTTCTTCATGTAAGCGTGGTAAGAAACGTTCGGGACAGTTGTTATAACAGTCATTCTAAACTCTCTTTCCAATCGCTCTTGAATGATTTCCATGTGCAACATCCCTAAGAAACCACAACGAAATCCAAAACCTAAAGCTTGCGAAGATTCTGGTTCAAAAACCAAGGATGAATCATTTAATTGTAATTTTTCCATGGAATAACGCAATTCTTCATAATCTTCGGTATCAACTGGATAAATTCCAGCAAAGACCATTGGTTTTACATCTTCAAAACCTTTGATGGCTTCTAAACATGGATTTGCTTTTGAAGTAATGGTATCTCCAACTTTTACTTCATTGGCTTGTTTAATACCTGAAATAATATAGCCTACATCTCCTGCACGCACTTCATTTTTAGGCACTAAATCCATTTTTAACGTACCAATTTCATCAGCTATGTATTCTTTTCCAGTATTAAAAAATTTAATCTGTTGACCTTTTTTTATCACACCGTTTTTAACACGGTAATAAGCAATAATTCCTCTAAAAGAATTGAAAACAGAGTCAAAAATCATTGCTTGCAAAGGAGCTTCTTCATCACCTTTGGGAGCAGGAATACGGTTTATAACAGCTTCTAATATTTTATCAACGCCTAATCCAGTTTTACCAGAAGCAGGGATTACTTCACTAGGATCACATCCAATTAAGTCAACAATTTGGTCAGTAACCTCTTCTGGCATTGCCCCAGGTAAATCCATTTTGTTTAAAATAGGAATGATTTCTAAGTCGTGCTCAATTGCCAAGTATAAATTTGAAATTGTCTGCGCTTCAATCCCTTGTGATGCATCAACGATAAGAAGTGCGCCTTCACATGCAGCTATTGAGCGAGAAACTTCGTAAGAAAAGTCAACGTGTCCCGGAGTATCAATAAGATTTAGCACATAATCTTGTCCCTCAAATTTATAGTTCATTTGAATAGCATGAGATTTGATGGTAATACCTCTTTCTCTTTCTAAATCCATATCATCAAGCGCTTGATCTTGCATTTCACGGTCAGAAATAGTACCAGTTGTTTGCAACAATCTATCCGCCAAGGTACTTTTACCATGGTCAATATGTGCTATAATACAGAAATTGCGAATATTTTTCATAAACTAACTATAAATCGGGCAATGGGTTGCAAAAGTACGCTAAAATTTTTTAATGTGCGCTAAATAAATTAAAAAAGACCACCTCGTTGGAGGTAGTCTTTCAAAAATGATTTTTAATAGAAATTATTCTACTACAAATGTTCCTTTCATTGAAGCAAAATGCCCAGGGAAAGAACAAATAAATGTGTAATTTCCTGCTTCAGATGGAGCATCAAACTCGATTGTAGTTGATTCACCACCACCGATTAAGTTTGTATGTACAATAATATCACCTTTCATTGCTTCAGGGATGTACTCAGTAGCTTGAGCAGCCATTGCAGCTTGTCCAAACGCCATTACATCTGTTCCTTCTTTCAATAAAACAAAGTTGTGTCCCATTTGTTCTTTAGCTAAAGAACCTGTGTGGTGGAAATTTAATGTCACTTTTTGACCAGCTTTCACTGTAAATTCAGTTTTGTCAAATTTCATGTCATCACCTGCAGATAAATCTAATGTAACAGGACCTGAAGCTTCTGCTGAAGTTTCTGTTGTAGCTTCTGCTGCTGGTTCTTGTTTACCTCCACAAGAAGCCAAAACGATTAGTGACAATGCCACTAAAAAAGAAAATGATATTTTTTTCATCTTATTATTGATTTAAAAGTTTTAGCAAATGTAACAATTAAATTGAGTTTATAATCATTCTAAATAAGAAATATTGATTTAATTTTAAATTATTGAAATAGAATCAATTGTAACTGTGATTTTCATTATCAATTTAGCAAAATTCCTGTTTGATCCTCAATTTTTTAAATTGATTCTATATAAACAAAAAAAACGGTTCAAAAATGAACCGTTTTCCTAACCTAACCTAACCACTATTATTCACTGAAAAAGACTTCTAGTTTGATTGTTATATCATATATTTGAATAACTATCAATTTTACTACTACAAATGTAATACAATTTTTTTGACCTTAAATATAATTTCGACCAATCACTTTAAAAATTAGACGATTCAATAAATTTCATCTATTTTTTAATAAAAATATCATTTAAATGAGCAATTTTGTACGATGAATCCAAAAGTAAATCTCCTTAAAAAATTAGGATTTGATAGTTTAACAGAAATACAACAAATTGTTTTTCAATCAAATAAAATCCATAATGAATTGGTTTTATATGCTCCAACAGGATCCGGAAAAACCTTAACATTTCTAGTTTCTGTCTTAGATAAAATGAACGAAACAACGATTAATTCACCTCAAACAATTATTCTATCACCAACAAGGGAATTGGCTATTCAAATAGAAAAAGTTTTTAAATCGTTGAAAACAAATTACTCGGTAACAACTTGTTATGGTGGGCATGCGATAAAAACTGAAATTAATAATTTAGCAGCTAATCCAGCTGTTATTATTGGAACACCTGGAAGAATTGCAGATTTATTAAAAAGAGGATACATTCAACTTAAAAGTACTTCCAATCTCATTATTGATGAATTTGATAAATGCTTAGAACTTGGCTTTTTGAGTGAAATCGAGCAGATTTATCATCAACTCCACCAATTGAAATACAGCATCTATTGTTCGGCAACAAAAATGGAAAACTTTCCTTCGTTTATTCAATTAACAAAGCCTGTTTATTTTGAAGTTGCTCGCCCAACAAATACCAATCAAACGTTTTATAAATTAGCAAACGGCAAAGGTAAATTAGAAATGCTTACGCAATTAATCAATGGGTTTCAATCAGAACCGACTATTCTTTTTTGTAATTTCAGGGATGATGTAGATGCTCTAAAGGCTTATTTTGATGATTTGGACATTGTTTGTACATCGTTTCATGGAGGTATGGAACAAGAAGAGAGAGAACGTTCTCTTCTTAAATTTAAAAACGGAAGTGCGCCTTTATTGATTTGTACGGATTTAGGAGCAAGAGGGATTGATATTTCTGGCATACAACACATCGTGCACTACCAATTACCAAGAGAAGAAGCTTCGTTTATTCATCGAAACGGTCGGACAGCAAGAATGAACGAGTCGGGTGCTATTTACTTCTTTGAAGATGCTTTTGAAACAGTAGATTATGATTTACCCAAATCAAATTTGTTTAAACTATCAAACAAGCAATATCAAGAACCTAAATGGGTAACAATTTACTTTAGTGGAGGAAAGAAAAATAAAATCAACAAAATAGATTTACTTGGCTTTATCTGTCAAAAAGGAAATGTAACAAAAGAGCAAATCGGTATGATAACGGTGATGGATTTTCAATCTTATGTTGCCATTGATAGAACAATTGTTTCTCAACTATTACCCGAGCTTCGAAAACATAAAATTAAGGGGCAGAAAGTAAGAATTGCTATTTCACTCTAAATTTAAAATCGAACAGCTATTTTTACAAACATTTTCACAACTATCCGAAACTTTTTAAAATGAAATATTTAGGAGAATTTACCTGTGAAAATAGAAAACCGCCTCCAAAACAGTTACATTTATTCTAAAAAGGGGACTTTTATTCTTGGCTTTGTAAAAACACCCATGAAAAACAAAGAGATGCGGAAGAAAACTGGCTAAATTTGGAAAACTTTCGGATGAATATGAAACATTTTATGTAAGTTTGAATTCTTAATTACTGTATGAAGTATCTTTTTATTGTTGCTGTAGTTTTTTTATCATTTTGTGCGCTGTCACAAGACAAACCTACCAATGGTGTTGCTCCATCTATCACAAAAACTTATCTATTAAAAAATGCAACAATCATTGTTTCTCCCGAAAAGACCATTTCAAAAGGATATCTCTTAATTGAAAATGGAAAAATCAAAGAAGTTGGAACGGTACTATTAAAACCAACTCAAGCAGTAGAAATTGATTGTGAAGGAAAAACCATAGTTCCTTCTTTTATTGATTTAAACACCGAAATTGGTATTCAGAAACCCAAAGCACGAGAAAAGAAAGGCAATACTGTTCAATTAAACTCGTCAAAAGAAGATTTTTATTCGTGGAATGATGCTATCCGACCTGAATTTTCTTCTTCAGGAAATTATCAAATAAATAATGCTGAAAATAAGAAACGCATGCTTGCAGGATTTGGATTTGCGCTTACTTATTTGCATGATGGAATAATGAGTGGTACTGGGTCGATCATAACCTTAGGTACTCATCCTACTCAATTTTCACTCGTTTTTCCTGATATTTCTACTCATTTTTCACTTTCCAAAGGCAGCTCCAAACAAACTTATCCTTCCTCTCAGATGGGAAGTATTGCTCTTATGAGGCAAACACTCTACGATGCTAAATGGTGGCAAAAAAATAAGAAAAAAGAAAACATTAATTTGTCGTTAGATGCTTTGGTGAATCAATTAGAAAAACCGATTCTTTTTGAAACGAAAGATGTTTTGGAAATTTTTAGAGGTGATAAAATTGCAAAAGAATTTGGTTTTAATTTTGCCTATTACGGTTCTGGAAACGAATACCAACAGCTCAATGAATTGAAAAAAACTGGCGCTACAATTATTTTACCGCTCAATTATCCAACAGCTTTTAACGTTACTGACCCTTATGTGAATCGGGAAATTCCTTTAAAAGAATTAAAACATTGGGAATTGGCACCAAGTAATCCATATTTACTAGCTTCCAATGGTATTCCAATTTGTTTTACATTTGATCAACTCAACTCTGAAAAGGAATTTTGGCAGGCGCTTAAAAAAGCGATGGAAAGAGGACTTTCTGCACAACAAGCGTTGGCTGCTTTAACTATCAATCCGGCTAAAACTGTTCATTTAGACAAAGAATTAGGAACATTGGATGTAGGTAAAATTGCTTCATTTTCTGTATTCAACACAAATCCATTTGAAACTGAAGCTGACTTATTGGAAGTTTGGACGTATGGATATCCAACATTTTTAAAAGAAAACAACCGTAGTAAAATTGATGGTAATTACAATTTACTGGTTGACAATAAATCTTACAGTCTTGAAATTTCGATCAATGAAAATAAATACATCGGAAAAATAAGCAATGCACCAAAACCTGAATTTGAAAAAGTTGATATCAACGTTCAAGATTCTGACATTTTATTAGCATTTAAGGATTCAATTAATGGTGTTAAAGGAACAATCCTTCTGCATGGCAAGATGAATCAAAAAGTAGGGGTTTTTGAGGGCGAAGGAACGAATTTGGTGGGAAGAATAGTTAAATGGAACGCAATCAAACGAAAAACCATTGAAAGCACCAAGAAGGAGAATACATCTGTCAAAATAGATTCCTTGTACAAGGACAAGATATGGTTTCCAAATATGGCTTACGGTTTTGAAGAATTGCCTAAGCAACAATCTTTTGTTATAAAAGATGCAACGGTATGGACCAATGAAAAAGATGGTGTATTAAGAAACGCTACCGTTGTTGTTGAAAATGGAAAAATTGCTTACGTTGGGACGGGTGGGTATCGCACTCCTGCAAACGCTATTGAAATCAGTGGGAGAGGATTGTACCTCACTTCTGGTATCATTGATGAACATTCACATATTGCAATTTCTAAAGGAGTAAATGAATCGGGACAATCCAACACGGCAGAAGTTGCCATTGCAGATGTGATAAGAAACAACGATATTAATATTTACCGACAATTGGCAGGAGGTGTTACAACTTCTCAATTGTTACATGGATCTGCAAATGCTATTGGCGGGCAAGCTGCACTGATAAAACTAAAATGGGGATTTTCACCCGAAGAAATGTTGGTGGAAAACGCACCTAAATTCATCAAATTTGCACTCGGAGAGAATGTAAAACAAAGCAATTGGGGTGATAACCAAACGATTCGTTTTCCACAAACGAGAATGGGTGTTGAGCAAGTTTTTATAGATGCTTTTACTAGAGCTAAGGCATACATGGAAGAAAAATCCGCTAATAAACGAGTGGATTTAGAGTTGGAAGTATTGGCTGAAATACTAAAGAAAGAACGTTTTATTACGTGTCATTCATACAATCAATCTGAAATATTGATGTTGATGCGTGTTGCCGAAAGTTTTGGAAGCACTGTCAACACATTTACACATGTGCTTGAAGGATACAAAATAGCCGATGAATTGGTAAAACACGGAGCTGGTGCATCTACTTTTGCTGACTGGTGGGCTTATAAATACGAAGTACTGGATGCAATACCGCACAACGCTTCTTTGATGAATGAAAGAGGAGTCACAGTAGCTATTAATTCCGATGATGCAGAAATGGGTAGAAGATTGAATCAAGAGGCGGCAAAAGCGATGAAATACGGTGGAATGTCAGAAGAAGATGCTTGGAAAATGGTTACGCTAAACCCTGCAAAATTACTTCATATTGACGATAGAATGGGAAGTATCAAAGTAGGAAAAGATGCCGACCTTGTCCTTTGGTCAGATAATCCACTTACCATCACTGCAATTCCCGAAAAAGTGATTGTTGATGGAATATTGCTCTTTGATAGAAGAAAAGATATTGAGTTGCAATTGCGAAATGAAAAGGAAAAAACCCGAATCATTAACAAAATGTTGGATGCCAAAAACAATAAAGAAAATCGCAATTATCAATCAAAAGATACGAAATTGTATCATTGTGATACCTTAGAAGAGTAAATTACTCCACTTTCACCCAGTATTGAACTCAGATTAAGAGTTATTCCAATAAATCGGGACGGCGTTGTTTGGTTCTTTCCAATGCTTGTTCCTCACGCCACTTATCAATTTTATTAAAATCACCTGATAGCAACACATCCGGCACTTTCCAGCCGTTAAACTCAGGCGGTCGTGTATAAACTGGTGGAGAAAGTAAATTGTCTTGAAAACTATCGGTCAAAGCAGAAGTTTCATCGTTTAAAACACCTGGAATTAAACGTACCACTGCATCTACCAAAACAGCAGCAGCCAATTCACCACCAGAAAGCACATATGAACCTATGGATATTTCTTTAGTGATGTAATGTTCTCTAACTCGTTCATCTACACCCTTGTAGTGTCCACAAAGAATCATTAGGTTATTCACTACCGAAAATTGATTGCATATAGCTTGATCGAGCACAACACCGTCGGGTGACATGTAGATAATCTCATCGTACAATCTTTCAGTTTTTAATTTTTCAATCACCGCAGCAATGGGTTCAATAGCCATTACCATGCCTGCACCACCACCATATTGGTAATCATCTACTTTTTTATGTTTATTGGTAGAGTAGTCACGAATATTGTGCAAATGTATTTCTGCATAGCCTTTTTCTTGTGCGCGCTTCATAATAGAGGCCGAAAAAGAGCCTTCCATTATTTCTGGGAAAAGGGTAAGAATATCTATTCGCATAGTACAAAGGTAAGCATAAGATACAAAAAAAGCGATAGATTTCTCTACCGCTTTTTAAATAGTATAGGTGAGTGGTTATCTCTTAACGAATTTACTTGTATTTACCACACCATTTTCGTTTGAAACTTTCAAGATGTAGAAACCATTTGATAATTTACTATCTAAGTCAATTTCAATACGGTTATTACCTTTGTTTAAGAAATAATTACTTTCTACAGTAGCACCCATTTCGTTGATGAACGAGAACGTATAATTTCCTTTTTCTGATGCATTAATATCTACAAACAATGTATTCTCTACTGGGTTTGGAGAAAGCATCAAATCACCTTTTTGATTTCTGTTTACCACCACTACAGGATGATACGTTGCGGTTCCATCATAATCCACCTGCTTTAAGCGGTAGTACGTTACAGATTCATTCGTATAATCCATATAACGATACTGACGAACAACTTTAGAGTCTCCTGCACCTTGCACACGACCAATAGTGATATAGTTCTCACCATCTAAAGTTGATTGCAATTCAAAATAATCATTGTTTTTCTCTTTTGCTGTCTCCCAAGTTAACAAGTTTCCTTCTGGATGAGCTTCATCAGTGAAAGATGTGAGGTCGATGGAAAGAACGTTAACTATACCACTACCGAATGCTAATGAATATGGATAATCTGCACCATTGTACCCATCAATTGCAAAATAATAATAACCTGGATCCAAATTAGAAACTGTAATTTTCAAACAACCGCCGCCAACTTCTGTATAGGAAACACTAACAGGTGATGATGCAAAAATATGATTTGTAGTTCCAGATTCACCATTCATGAAAATTTGTTTGAACGTAAATATTTTACCATACGGAGATGTACAATTCGTAAACATATATATCTGATGACCACTTCCTGAACAAGATGTGCTCGAACAAATTGTTACCTCAACAGGTTTTGATTTATCCATTACTTGAAATTTATAATAACCAACATTTTCTATAGTTATACCATGTGAATCAGTATCCGCCAAAAAATGACCGTTTGGGGGGGGGCTGGTAAATTTGTGAAAGCTGTTGTATTTCCATAATAAGTTCCATTTGTAGTAATAAGTGGTGCATTAGAACAATCTGAATCACCAGTTATGTTAGCTCCTAAATCTTCTGGACATGGTTCTCCTCCAGACATTGTAAATTCAATAATTAAATAACCGTCACCTCCACGACCTCCAATCTTTCCTGAACCAGTCGTGCCGGATCCGCCTGCTCAAATACCTTCAGCACTTCTACCATTATTTGCTCCTCCCGCACCTTTATATCCATTTGCACCATTTACTCCTTTACCAGGGCCTGTACCAGCAGCGTCAGCACCACCACCAGCAGCACCACTTCCGCCATCTTTCCCAGCTGTACCATTACCTCCCGGGTTAGCTACTCCACCTCCACTATTTCTTGTTGTAGATGAACCACCACCACCTCCAACACCCCATGCTTTAACGGTAATAGAAGTAACTCCATCCGGAACAATAAAATTACCACTTGATGGTTAAGTCATAGTACATTGCCCAAAACCAATGAACGATAAACCAAAACTTACTATAAGAATTAAAAAGTTGTAAATAGTTTTCATTTTCTAAGCTTTTAATTACAAACAAACATTAAGGTTATTGCGAATTTAACAGAAACAGACCTTGTTAAAATTCAAACAAATAACAATTTTTTTGTAGTATAGCGTAGAATAATTGGATTATGTATTACATAAGATAACAAAAAAATGTAAACAAAAAATATTTTAGATTTTTTTTCATGTAACCCATTAAAATAGAGTTACTATGGTTAAATACAGTTCGGCATAAAACGAAAATATCAACATAACGCCCAAATAGTATAGATGTGTTTTGAGTAAGTACTCATCTTTGCAATTTTTTCTTAAAATCTATATATAAAGCGTAGTGCCTTGATATTTTCGCTACTCCCTTACTAAAAATCGGCTTTTACTTCTACAGTCATCCATTCTTTTGTGCGTGGATGACGAAAGGTTAATTGCTCGGCATGTAAGTACAAACGATCGGTTTTTATTCCGTATAAATCATCGCCAACAATAGACATGTTTAAACCTTGAGGATGAGCAGCATGCACACGTAATTGATGTGTGCGACCTGTTAATGGATAAAAATAAACCTTCGATTGGCCATTCTTAACCTCTATTAACTCCCATTTCGTTTGTGCTGGCTTTCCGTATTCGTAACACACCAATTGACGTGGTCTATCATCTAAATCAACACGCAGTGGTAAATCAATAATGCCTGATGTTCTTTCTAAAACACCGTTCAAAAGGGCAACATAACGTTTTTGTACTGAGCGTTTGATGAATTGTCGCTGCAAGAAATCATGTGCATATTTATTTTTTGCAACCAATAACAATCCCGATGTGGACATGTCAAGACGGTGAATCAATAACGGTCCTGATGCGCCAACTAAATAAGATTCCATTCGTTTCAACACCGAATCGGTAATTGTCTTACCTGGTACAGATAAAAATTCTGTTGGTTTATTGACCACAACAATGTCTTCATCCTCGTAAACAATGGGTAATTCTCTCCCTTCGGCTGGATTTATTTTCATTGGATTGGGATCAACATCCAATCCAACCAACATGTGCCCTAAAATAGGTTCGCATTTTCCTCTACAAGAAGGATAGTAATGTTTGTGTTTTCTTATTTCAGAAGCTGGAGACGCTCCCCACCAAAATTCAGCCAAAGCAATTGGTTTTAATTGATGCTGATATGCGTAATGCAACAACTTTGGAGCACAACATTCACCTGCTCCTGAAGGTGGTTTTCCATTCTCAATGTGTTGAAAAATACTCAATACACTGCGGGTTTCTCCCAAAGCATTTAAAAAATGATATTGATCAAACAATTGGTTTTGTAAATCTTGCGATTGTTGCTTGCGTTTTGTTTTTAAATCTTTGATGTGATTTTCAAAAGCAACTAATTGTTCTTGTGCAATGCGTAGTTTATTTTGTTGTTCGTGTTTTAAATCTTTTAAGGCAAAATTTTCGATGATACTTTCCCTATCCAATGCTTTTAAAAGTGCTATTTTTTTAGATTCATCTAATAAATTCGCATTTTCTCGTTGAATTTTGCGGTTTTTCTTAGAAATTTTATTCGTTTCCTTTAGTTCTTGCAATTCGATTTTACATGTGTTTTCAAGTTCAGTGATGGCATTTTTCAACTGTTTTAGTTCTTCTGAGTTTTCTAACTGCTCAATGATTGCAGATTGATTTATTAAATCACGTTCACACTTCCGATAAAATCCATTTTCCGTTAGCATATCAAAAACAGGAGGAACAAAATGTTCATAATCGTTGCTATCGGCCAATTTACCAGAAAACGCAGCTAAATATCCTAGCTCTCCATCCTTGTTTTGTACAACTAAAACACCAAACATTTTCCCTATTACCATTCCTGTTACAGCGGGATCAACACCAAAATTGTGTTTCCAATCCGTTTGACTTTCAATGTAATTTTGCAATTCTTTACTTGCTAAAATAGCCAATGGATGAGGTTCATAATAAAATGGAAATGTAAAACGTTCGGGCAAAGCAATCCCATCAACCGATTGTTTGAAAGCAATAAATTTTGACGGATGGTGATTGTTCATTATTTACAAAATAGTTATTCACTCCAGGCTGCAAACCCTTTCTTTTGAAACGAATTGGGATTTTCAATCGGTTTTAGTTGATGTTCCAAATAGAAATTACGGCTAACTTCGGGCACAACCAATTCCACTAAACGACCAGCTCTGTTTACTGTAATTCGTTTTTCGTCTTCCTCAAAATAGGTCAACCATTGATCCAAATTGCCATTTACAACAATAGCATTCACGGCTATAATTTGATCATCAATCATCATACCACTTAAATCAGCTGGTGCACCAGGATAAAATTTCTTCGCAATGGTTTTATCTCCTTCCACTTCACATTTTACACCCAATCTCGCTTGACTGTACGCTGCAACAGGTTTTTGCACCAATTCCAATCCCAAATATTCTAAAGCATCGGTTAAAATAGCTTCATAAGGTTCATTTCCCCATACAAATTTTTGAAAATACTCATCAAATGAACAATTGCCTACTGCTTCTAACTCCTTTTTGTAATCTTCTTCAGAAACACCCTTATTTTGCAAGGCATAATTAAAATACAAACGGCGCATTACTTCATCCAATCCATATTTATTGTTGGTGTTTTTTAACAGCATCACATCAGCCACAAATGCCAATAAACTACCTTCGGTATAGATAGACACTTTACGATTTGGCGCACCTGGTTCATAACCATCCAACCACGTATCGTAAGAAGAATCCGCTACAGAATAATTAAATCGAGCGTGATTATCAAAATGAATCTGAAAACGAGCGACTAATTCAACCAAATACTGTTCCAAGGTAAAAACGTTACTTTTTAGAAGAAAAATATCTCCCATATAGGTTGTAACACCTTCACACAAGTAACCTAAACGCGAATAATTTTCTTTTGTGAAATCATACGGAAATAATTCAATCGGACGGATAGATTTCACATTCCATGTATGGTACAATTCGTGAGAACTGACACCTAATAATTCTTTGTACAGCGAACCGAATACATCGTATGAAGGTCCTAAGCAAATTACCGTAGATTTACAATGTTCAACCCCATGATAGGCTTTTGTTGGTAAAATATGTAGTAAGAAATGGTATTCATCTACTGGGAATTCACTGTATTTTTCAATTTGTTTTTCCGTAAACGCTTTAAAATCAGTTATCACACGATTCCAATCAGGTTTTACAATACCGTTAAACCAAACATGGAATTTTGTATCTCCAACCACATATTCGCCATGTTGTAAATTAGCAGAACAGATAAATGGTGAATCGGCTAATTCATCAAAATTTTTAGCGTACAATGTATTGTTATCTTTTTTCATTGATCCAGCAACTTGCCAATGGTCTGGGATAAACAATTGTAAAGAACAAGGCATTGTTTCTTCTCCAACTTGATAAACACAGCAATTAACCGGGTTAACATACAATTGATTTGCATCCAAAAATGTAGAACCTGCATTCAATAGATTGGAATAATAACTGTATTGAATTTTTATTGTATCACCTTTATTTACAACTAATTGCCAACTATCTTTTGTTGTTTTATGAAACTCAACAGGTTTTCCTGCATCAGAAAAAACTTTAAACCCTTTTACGTTTTTAGCAAAATTTCCCAATTCATATCGACCTGGCCGCCATGAAGGCAGTTGTATTGTAGGATTTGTTTCGATTGCAACTGTTTCAGCTGTAATTTGAATGTATTGTTGATTGGGTTTGTCTATTCTAAATTGATATTTCATTTTTTAACGACTAAAATTGATTTACAAAGTTAGTTTTTCTTCCATAAAAAGTGTATTATTGAAGTCATTAAAATGAACTATATGGCTAGTTTTGCTTCAATTATTGATAATCAGCGAAAATTTTTTCTTTCCAATGCTACTAAATCCATTGATTTTAGGATTCAACAATTACAAAAACTAAAAATGGCTTTGCAGCAGCACGAAGAAGAAATGAGTCGTGCCATTTACCTGGATTTTAAGAAATCAGACTACGAAACCTACACAACGGAGCTGGCTTTGGTCTATGGCGACATCAAAGAAGCAATTAAAAAAGTTAAAAAATGGAGTAAAATAAAGAAAGTTAGAACCAACAGTGCTAATTTTCCTGCAAAAAGTTATCTTGTTCCCGAACCTTTGGGCGTTGCATTGATTATAGGAGCTTGGAATTATCCTTATCAACTAACATTTGCACCATTGGTAGCCGCAATTACTGCGGGTTGCACAGCAGTTGTAAAACCTAGTGAAATTCCAGAAAACACAAGTAAAACCATTGCTTCTATCATTCAAAAAACGTTTGCTTCCGACTATATCACTGTCATTGAAGGTGATGTTGCGGTAACAACCAACTTGCTCGAAGAACGATTTGACAAGATTTTCTTTACCGGAAGTACCTCAGTAGGGAAAATCGTTTACCAAGCTGCAGCTAAGTATCTAACACCTGTAACATTGGAATTGGGTGGCAAAAGTCCAGCTTTTGTTACCGAAAGTTGCAACATTGCGATGGCAGCTAAACGTTTAACATGGGCGAAGTATTTGAATGCTGGTCAAACTTGTATTGCACCGGATTATGTATTGGTTCACCAATCAATTGAGCAACAATTCATCGAAGCAATCAAAAACGAAATCAATCAAGCAAAATATACGATTAACAATAAAAATTACGTACAAATAATTAATAAGCACCATTTTCAAAGGTTGATTCGGTTGATTGATTCCTCAAAAATTGCTCATGGTGGAAATTTTGACGAAAACGAAAGAGTCATCGAGCCAACCATCCTTTCTAACGTGAATTTTTCTGATGCAATCATGCAGGAAGAGATCTTCGGACCAATTTTACCAATAATTACTTATACCAATCTAAAAGAAGTAGTGGATCAGGTGAAAAAAATGGAAAAACCATTGTCTTGTTATTTGTTTACAGCCCACAACAAAGATAAACAACATGTTTTGAGTGAATTATCCTTTGGTGGAGGAGCTATCAACGATGCGGTTATGCATATTTCAAATAGCAATATTCCTTTTGGAGGAGTTGGAAATAGTGGAATGGGTTCTTATCATGGTAAAGCAGGATTTGATGCTTTTACACATTACAAAGGAATTTTAGATAAGGCAACTTGGTTGGAATTTAAAATGAAATATTCACCTTACACCGATAAAAAACTTCGCATGATAAAGAAAATGCTGGGGTAACTTTTAATGAATTCAGGTTAATAATATTCAAATCATAGAAAAAATCAAAATATTCGTCGATTTTTATCAAAAAAGTTTTTTTTATTTAAAAGTTTATAAAATATTTGTCAAAATTTAATCATTTGATTTATTTTTGAACAAAATATTGCCCGATGGATTCAGAATTTAAATTAGTAGAAAAAGAAGAAGTAGTTAACTTTAACTTTCCAAAAGAAGAAGTTAAACTAAGTGATAGTGAAAAAAAAACACTAAAAGCCCAACTTGACAGAGCGAATACACTTGGCAATGCGGCGCACCATAAAGTGAAAGTTTACTTTGAAGATGCAGAGTCTAAAAAAGTAATTTACACAACAATTTGGGGAGTTACTGAATCTCATATTTTGTTAAAACAAAACGTTTTTATTCCAATACAAAGAATCATTAAATTAGAAATCTAATAGCGATGGCAAAGAGAAGAGCGATCATAAGTTACGAGAAGTTAACTGTTGAACAAAAGAAAAAATTAGAAAATGATTTTCCAGATGGATTCTATGGTCAACTTACGACTATTAAAACGCCGACAGGTGAATCATTAGATGCATTGATTTGGGAAACTGAAGAAATCATTTATTTGGTTAAAATTAACAAAGCAGCTTATAATGCCGCTCTTGAAGACGATGATGATGATGATTTCGTTGATGACACAATTGGTGGAGATGATATTCCAGTTGATGAAGATGACGATGATACAGATGTCGATGATGATAAAGATGACGACGATGACGATGATGATGACGATGATGACGATGACGATGATGACGACATTGATTGATAATAAATATATTTAAAAGCCGATTTAATCGGCTTTTTTTGTGCCTTACACCATCGCACGGACATCTTTTATTACAAATTGCAAACTCTCTTTTCCGTTCCAAATATTTGATTCCAAGGTGTAGAGCATTTCAAAGGGAACACCTTCTGCAACTTCCAATTGTTTATCAGCCATAAAAAAACCAATGGCATCAATTACAACATCTGAATCAGGCTGAGTAACTTGAAGTTTTAGATGCTCTTCTTTTAAAATCCGAACACTTTTTGAAAAAACGTTGGAAGAATAAAAAACAGGCTTCATGTTTTGTGGTCCATGGGGCTCCATTTGCTTTAATATTCGTTTTAATTTTGGAATAAGTGTTCTATTTTCATGTTTTTCAAAAAGTGCATTAAAATGCAATTCTAAGTCGGCAATTAAAACAGGGGTTTCATCTTCTAATGTCAGTAGATTTCTAACAATAGTGTCAAATTTATTTCTAAAAGCTTCAAAATTTTCTTTTTTCAATGTCAATCCTGCTGCATGGGTATGTCCGCCAAACTGTTCCAATAAATCACTGCACGAATCAATGGCTTTATAGATATCGAAGTTGTTAATAGAACGAGCAGAACCGGTTAACTTTTCTCCAATTTCTGATAATACAATCGTTGGTTTGAAATGTTTGTCAATTAATTTTGATGCAACAATACCAACAACACCTTTGTGCCAATCCTTTTCATACACTATGGTTGATTTGGAAGTGTGGTACCAATTATCTTCCTCCAATATTTCCAAAGCTCTATCGGTGGTGGCGCTTTCAATTTTCTTACGTTCCTGATTGTATTGCTCTATTTCTTGTGCTAACTGAGCGATTTGTATTTCATCTTCAGAAATCATTAATTCCACCGCTTTTCTACCCGAATAAATGCGACCAGCCGCATTAATTCGAGGAGCAATTGTAAAAACAATATCTTCCAGCACAACAGGAAAACTTCTTTTTGCGGCTAATAATAGTTTTTTAAACGAAGTTCTGGTAAATTCATTCAACAACCGTATGCCATGATGGGCTAAAATTCTATTTTCACCTGTTAAAGCGACAATATCTGCGCCAATTGCAATAGCCACAAAATCCAATAGTTTATAGATGTGCTGCTTTTCCCAATTATTTGTTTGCGTCAATGCTTGCAATAATTTAAAACCAACTCCACAGCCACATAATTCTTTGTAAGGATAGCTGCAATCGCTTTGTTTGGGGTCCAACACAATGGCATCAGGAACAATTTCACCAGGTTCGTGGTGGTCACAGATAATAAAATCGATTCCAAGTTCCTTGCCCCATTCAACCAATTTCACAGATTTGATACCACAATCCAATAAAATCATGAGCGAAAAATTATTTTCCTTGGCATAGCGAATACCTTTTTCACTCAGTCCATACCCTTCTTCATACCTGTCTGGAATATAATATTCCAAATGAATTGTGTGTTCTTTTAAAAAGGTATGCATTAAAGCCACAGCTGTTGTGCCATCCACGTCATAATCGCCAAATAAGAGTATTTTTTCGTTAGAAATCAGTGCATTTTGAAGCCGATTTACCGCTTTCTCCATATTTTTCATCAAAAATGGATCGTGTAAATCCTCTAATTTAGGTTGAAAGAAATTTTTAGCTTCTTTAAAACTTGTAATTCCTCTTTGTAATAATAATTCAGAAATAACAGGGGAAACTTTAAGCTCTGAACGAAATGCTTCCACAGTTGTACTGTCAATAGGTGATTTAATTATCCATTTTTTTTCCATCTGGGTGATAAATTTATCAATGTTTGTGCGTATTTTTGATTTTATACATTTAAATTATGAAAATATATTCATTCTCTCTATTATTTTTGACATTATTTTTCTCAACTTTTGTTGACGGTTCTCAACTATTTGCTCAAAATTCATACGAATTTGGAATAACGCTCCCTGTAGAAAGTGAAGCCACTTCTACTGTTAATGCAGTTTATTATGGAACTTACGAAAGTGAAAAAGGTCCTGAATATAATTATGAAATCAATGAAAACGGTTTGTTTTTAAAAACAATAAATATTCAGGCAATTACACAAGAAACCATTCGTGAAACTGGAAAATACAGTGTGAGAAATGGCTATATTTTTGGTATAACAGAAGATTCCATTCCGTGTTTATTTGAAGATGATAAGTACTATTTTGGTGTTCGAAATACGATTCAACTTACTGGTAATTCTTCTGTAAATGTACTGACTCAATTATCTGTTAATAGTTATATCTTAAATTACAAATCAGACAATGGATATGTTCCTGCTTTGTTTGAGTTTATTGGTAATCAATTAAAAATCACTGATTTTGATTACGATATTGAAGGGAAAATATTCAAAAAGATTAAGGAGCAACAACTTGTAGAATCAGCAACCAATGGTTTGAAAACTTATATTTTACGACCAACAGTAAAAGAGTGGAGTAAGATTTCAAAGAAGGATATATTTGTTACCTCACATATTTTTGAAAAAAAATAAAGAAAGGCCACCATTTTTGGATAGCCTCTTTCAAAAATTAAATTCTCATTTTATTAACGAGATGCTAAATCGTTTGCAGGAGTAGTTTGTACACTTCCGTATGCATCACAATGTCCTCCACGTGAAGATCCACAAGAAGAAATTGCTATGGCTAACCCGAAACAAGCTAGCATTAAAAACAAAAATTTTTTCATCTGTTGTTGTTTTAAAATATTAAGGCCAATTGATTGAACAAAAGCAAAATTAACAAAAAAAGTAATACTTGAACAATATTCTTTACAACTTATCATTAAATATTAAATAAATAACGTATTTTTCAACAATTTATTTTATGTGATGCGTTTTTACTTTGTCTTTATATTAGTGGTTTTTCCATATATTTCAATGGGTCAAAAACGCTATTCACTTTTTTTTATTAACAATGAATTTAAAGTTATAAAAAAGCATCCAACTCAACAATTTAAAGATTCTACTACTTTAAAGACTTATTTAAAAGATTTTCAAGAGTTTGCACAAAAAAAAGGCTATCTATTAGCTTCGTTTGATTCAATTTATAAGCAGAATGAGAATCACTACTATGTTAGTTTTAATCTTGGGGAAAAGTTTGCCAATGCATCATTGAAATTAGAACCTGAAGAGCAACAATTTGTAAGGAAAAAGGCGAGTATATCGGAGAAAATGCTACTCCATACGCCTATAACTCCTTCTGAATTCACCTATACTTTAACATCCATCAGGGATGCTTATCTAAACAATGGCTATCCATTTGTAAAAGTTCAGTTAGATTCAGTAGAAATAGGAAAAAACACCATCAAAGGAAATGTAATGGTTGACAAAGGTCAGCAGATGAAATGGGTGAATCTACACGTTAGAGGTGATTCTACAGTTTCTAAAAAGTTTATTGGAAGCTTGATTGGAATTAAATTAAGATCATTGTATAGTGAAGCTGATTTTTACAAAGTCTCCCAGCGACTCAAACAAATCAGTTATTTTGAAGAAATAAAACCAGCCGAGTTGTTATTTACAAAAGATGGAGTTGAATTATATACTTTTTTGAAAGTTAAAAAATTAAGCAACATTAATGGTATCATTGGTTTGCAGCCTAATTCAGTTACTGGAAAACTAAATTTAACAGGAGAATTGAGCTTAAAACTTCAAAACATCCTTAAACGAGGAGAAATGCTTAAAATTGATTGGCGTAGTATTCAAGCTCAAACACAATCACTGCAAACACAACTTACTTATCCTTATTTTTTAAATACAAGTTTTGGATTGGATGGGACGTTTAATTTGTACAAGCGCGATTCTACTTTCTTAGAGTTAAATGGTTCTGCAGGAGTGAACTATTATTTAAATGGTGGTAGTTATATTAAAGCGTTTTATGAAAATCATTCTTCCAATTTGTTGTCCGGTGCCGCAAATTCAACTATGACGAACTTGGGGAAGATTAAAACCAATTCGTACGGTCTATCTTTTATAATGAATCACGTGGATTATATTCAAAATCCTTCGAGAGGAATAATCATTGAATCCAAAGCATCAATCGGTACTAGAAAAGCACAAGTATCTGATACAAGCGATCAAATAAAAAGCACTGTTTATGGAGGGAAACTTTCCATTATAGGGTTTATTCCGCTAGCAAAAAGACATGTATTAGTGCTTGCCAATCGTTCTAATTTCTACAATGCACCTGTTATCTATTCAAATGAAGCCTATCGTTTTGGTGGATTAACCACTCAGCGAGGTTTTAATGAAGAAGAACTCTATTCTACTACGCAAACAACAGCTACTTTAGAATACCGATTTTTAGTAGATAGAAATTCTTTTGCTTTTGCTTTTTTTGAGCAAAGTTGGTATGAAAATAATGCACAAAATTATTACAATGATGCTCCTTTTGGGTTTGGATTGGGTTTCTCATTTGGAACTAAAATAGGAATTTTCTCCATTTCGTATGCATTGGGTAAACAATTTAGCAATCCTATCAAATTCAAAGACAGTAAAATACACTTTGGATACATTGCTTATTTTTAGTGACTTTTTTAGAACCTGGGACTACTATTAAAAATAGTTTGTACATTTGTCCTTTCAAAAAAAATGAGTTACCAAGTAGCAGAAATAAAAATTGAAAAGAAGCCACGAATAATTTTTATCGACATGGCTCGTTCTATTGCTATTCTCCTAATGCTGGAAGGGCACTTTGTAGATGATTCATTAATGACCGTTTACAGAGATATGAACAATCCAATATTTGCTACATGGTTGTACATAAGAGGTTTTACCGGTCCAATATTCTTAACGATTACAGGATTGGTATTTGTTTACCTGCTTTTAAACAAAAGAGACGAACCATACTTTCAAAATATCCGAATAAAGAAAGGATTTAAACGAGTGATTGAACTCTTCTTTTGGGGGTATTTGTTGCAGTACTACGCTTTTCATGTTTTAGAGTGCATTGCTGTTGGTTTACTTACAATTCTTATAATATTTGGGATTTATAAGATAGTTAAGATTATTCCCCTTTGGATTTACTATTTCATTGCAGGAACTATTTTATTCGGACTTAATCTTTATTTCGCCCAATTGGGTAAATTTGAGGTATGGCCTAAGAATGCACCTAATTTTATTCAAAACATGTTTCACGGACCTGCAAATAGGGCCATTTATCCAATTGTTCCATGGATGGGTTATACGATGTATGGTGCTATGTTGGGTTGTTTGCTACACGATTTTTACAAACACATCAAAACATGGTATGCACCTCTTATTACCTTTATCGTAGGTGGGATTTTGTATATGTTTCCAAAAGAAATTTTGCAATGGATTGATGCTGTTATTGGCAGCCCATTTACTTTAAATTTAGGAATTATTGACTGGTTGTACATGCGTTTTGGTATGGTATTACTTGTACTTAGTATATTGATGTCAATCGAAAAGTTAATGGGTGATATCAAACCAAATTTATTTATTAAAATAGGTCAAAATACACTAACCATTTATATTGTTCACATGATCATTCTTTATGGTAGTATAACAGGTATGGGATTGAATAAAATATTTCACAAGAACTTGGGTCCATGGGAAGTAACCATAGCAGTTACGTTATTTATAACATTCTTTGTGTTTTTTATTAAGTACCTTGATTTAATCAAACAAAAACTTGAGTTCATTCTAGGGCCAATTAGACGTTTTTTCAATAAGATATACGCTATTCCTAATTAAATCCTCTTTTTGATTGAAGTGTCTTTTGTCTGAGGTTTTGAAGGCTCTGGTGATTTTGGTTTGTAAGGTTCTTTAAAGTAAACGTTTTTATAAATAATACGTTCTCCACAAGCATCTTCTACTGTAAGTTTTACTTTATATGTACCAAAAGTTTTGTAGTGATGCACAGCTCGTGCTTCATTGCTTCCGGGAGAGCCATCTCCAAAATCCCAAGTGAGGTTGGTCGCTTCGGGATAATTAGCAAAGCACAAAGCTTCATATTTAGCATCCTTGGTAAACTTATAATTCACTTCAACGATGTTGCTATCTAACTTGTATTCGGATAAATGCTCTTTTACATAGTTATAAGCAGTACGTTGAATGTTGAGTGCCATTTTATCATCTAATCCAGCGGTATAACCACCTTCGGGAGTTGATCTAAAAATGGCAGAATAAAACGTAGAAGCAGTAATATAAGACCCAATTTTAGTAGGGTGGTGTTGATCTTTTTGGTAAAGACCATAATCGGGATAATTTTTTCTGATTTCTTTCCAAACATTTCCAACAGGAACAATTGCCAAGTTGTATTTGCTTGCTAAATAACGGTAACCACTTTCAATAGCCTCGCTCATTTCTTCGTATGTACCAATTTCATTCATATAAGCATATCCATTCTCATACCCCCATGTCATGTACAACAATAGTTTAACGCAAGGATTGTTTTGGTAAAGTGTATCAACAATTTTTTGGAAGTAAGGAATAACAGCCGTATCGATGTGCTCATTTCCATAGCTCAGCTCTCTACTAAAACCCTGCAGAACGACATAATCCCATTTAGCCTTGTGAATATCCTCATACAAATCAGCTCTTTCAGAATGCATTTTAAATGTATGATTACTTTTTGCGCTCATCAATACATTTATTTTAATACTTTTAGAAATTGCCAAACGCTCAAACATTAATGGCATACTATTCATGTGTGTAAAACTATTACCAATAAATAAAACATTCATTGGATGAATCTCTGCCGTTTGTGCACTAACAATCCCACCACAAAAAAATGCTATCAATGCGTTTATAAATCCACGAAACATTACTTTTTTAATTGTTCCCATATAGATAGGATATAACAAATACAATACCAAAAAATGAATTATTGTTCTTTTATTAGTGCGAATTTACATTTTATTATAAATAGTTATTTTGATTTTTTTATTTATTTTGTAATAAATTCAGATACATCTATATAAAACAAGAAGTGAATAATTTTAAATCTACCATATTTTCTATTGATAGCGAAGAAAAATTCAATGCAACAGCACTAGCTATTTTTGAGTATCAATACAAGAACATTTCTGTTTATCGTCAATTTGTAGAGCAGTTCTCCAAAAGATCAAAACCAATCCATTATTCTGAAATCCCTTTTTTACCCATTTCCTTTTTTAAGACACATAAAATTATTAAGGAAGATATGGTAGAGGAATTGTTGTTTAAAAGTAGTGGAACTACCGGTCAAATTCGAAGTCAACATTTTGTTGCAGACGCTTCTGTATATCAAACATCATTTTTAAAAGCTTACCATTTATTAATAGGAAATCCAGCTGACCATGTTGTTTTAGCATTGTTACCCAATTACATCGAGCAAGGTCATTCAAGTCTTGTTTATATGGTTGATCATCTAATTCAGCAAACCAACAACCCATTATCTGGTTTTTTATTAAATCAACCCGAAAAAATTAAAGAACATTATCAGCAATCCATTCAACAGCAAAAAAAGATAATCATATTTGGTGTTTCCTATGCATTGTTGGATTTAGCTGAAAAACAACTCGATTTAAGTCAAGCCACAATTATTGAAACGGGAGGTATGAAAGGCCGTCGGAAAGAACTTTCAAAAGAAGAACTCCATGAATTATTAAAAAAAGGCTTAAACGTTTCCTATATATCTTCCGAATACGGGATGACAGAACTATTATCCCAAGCATATAGTAATAAAGAAGGGTTGTTTTCCAGTCCACCTTGGCTTAAAATCTTGATTAGAGATGTCAACGATCCGTTTAATTATGTTCAAGAAGGTAAAAGCGGAGGGATAAACGTAATTGATTTAGCTAACTTTAATAGTTGTAGTTTTATTGCAACAGAAGATTTGGGTAAAAAAGAAGGAGATTTATTTAAAATTTTAGGTCGAATTGATTTGTCAGACATTAGAGGTTGCAACCTTTTAATTCAATAAACCCTCATATTTTGGCAAAAATGCTCTTTTTTAATGTAAACATCAATTATTTATTTTTCAACAAAATAAAACATAATTAATTGATTTGTAAATGATTAGTGTTAAACCAAAAAGAAATGAAAGATAAAACTACCTAAATAATTTTGATATTTGATTGTTTGTTTTTTTCTTTGTTGCCGATTAACCTTTAAAAATTAGAAAAATGTCTGATATTAAAACAAGAGTAGTAGCGATTATCGTTGACAAATTGGGAGTTGAAGAAAGCGAAGTAACAACAAGCGCAAGCTTCACAAATGATCTTGGAGCAGATTCATTGGACACTGTTGAATTGATTATGGAATTTGAAAAAGAATTCAACATTGCTATTCCAGATGACCAAGCAGAAAATATCCAAACTGTTGGTGATGCTATTGCATACATTGAGAAGAACGCATAATTAACAAAATAAAAAGTTTATAATTTTTCTTGATCTAGATTTATGCAGTTAAAGAGAGTAGTTGTAACAGGCCTAGGGGCTTTGACTCCGATTGGTAACACCTTACAAGAATATTGGGAGGCTTTACTTGCTGGTAAAAGTGGCGCTGCGCCTATTCAACACTTTGATGCGACATTGTTTAGAACTCATTTCGCTTGTGAAGTGAAAAACTTCAATATTGAAGATCACATTGAGCGAAAAGAGGCTAGAAAAATTGACCCTTTTGCACAATATGCCATGGTTTCTGCAACAGAAGCTGTGGCAGATTCTGCAATTTTGGACAGCAATCCAAATTTAGATAGAATTGGCGTTATTTGGGGTTCAGGAATTGGTGGTTTAAAAACATTTCAAGATGAAGCGCAAGGCTTTTTTGAGGGAGATGGAACACCACGATTCAACCCTTTCTTTATTCCTAAAATGATTGCCGACATAGCTGCAGGTCACATTTCCATTAAATTTGGATTTAGAGGGCCTAACTACGTGACTGTTTCAGCTTGTGCCTCTTCAACCAATGCAATTATTGATGCATTCAACATTATCCGTTTGGGTAAAGCAGATGCAATCGTAACAGGTGGTTCAGAAGCATGTGTCAACGAAATGGGGATGGGTGGTTTTAATGCTTTAAAAGCTTTGTCAACAAGAAATGATTCTCCAGAAACTGCATCTCGCCCATTTGATTTAGATAGAGATGGTTTTGTTTTAGGTGAAGGTTCTGGAGCGTTGATTTTAGAAGAATTGGAGCATGCTCTGGCTAGAGGTGCAAAAATTTATGCCGAAGTAATAGGTGGTGGTATGTCAGGAGATGCCTACCATATTACAGCTCCTCATCCAGAAGGTTTAGGCGCAAAAAATACAATGTTGGCAGCTCTTGAAGATGCTAATATTTCTCCTAGCGATATTGACTATATTAATGTTCACGGAACTTCTACACCATTGGGTGATATTGCCGAAGTAAAAGCTATTCAACAAGTATTTGGTGAGCATGCTTATGACTTAAACATAAGTTCTACAAAGTCTATGACTGGTCACTTGTTAGGAGCTGCTGGTGCTATTGAAGCAATTGCTAGTATCTTGGCAGTGAAAAACGATATTGTTCCTCCAACAATCAACCACTTTACTGATGATCCTGAATTGGATCCAAAATTAAATTTAACTTTTAACAAAGCTCAAAAAAGAACAGTAAATGTGGCTTTATCCAATACATTTGGCTTTGGTGGACACAATACCAGTGTAATCGTTAAGAAATTTTCAAATTAAAATAATTGTTCAACTTTGGTCGTCTTTTTAGGTTTGGTGGAAGTGAGAAACAATATGATTTATCTCGTTTCATAATTTCTCGATTTGGATATCGACCGAAGGATATTACTTTTTTTGAAAAAGCAGTTACCCATAAATCAAATGTAAATAATCGCTATACGGAATCCAATGAACGTTTAGAATTTCTTGGTGATACAATCATTGATGCTGTTATTGCGAGTTTCTTGTACAAACGTTTTCCAAACGAAGACGAAGGGTATTTAACCAAAGTAAAATCTAAATTGGTTAGCCGAAAAACTTTGTCGGAAATAGCTGAAGAAATGGGTGTTAGAGATGTTCTTAAATATCACAAGGGAAGATCTATAAATATCAATACACTAGAAGGAAATGCATTTGAAGCAATCATTGGAGCCATTTACTTAGATGGAGGTTTTGAAGAGGTGCAAAAATCGCTTAAAAATCATGTTTATAGAAAATACGTGAATATTAACCGAGTTCTTGAAGAGGAAATTGATTTTAAATCACGGTTGTACATCGTTTGTCAAAGAAAAAAATTCACTATTGATTTTCAAGTTGTTAGTGAATCAAATAGTGGTCAGAATTGGGAGTACAAAGTGGTCGTTTTATTAAATGAGAAAAAATATGGATTAGGTGTCGGGCCTTCCAAAAAGGTCGCAGAACAAGCTGCTGCGAAAGAAACGCTCGAATTAATTGGTGTAATTTAGTTTTCTTCATCAGTATTCCATGTCTTTATCTAGCTTTTATTAATTTTGTCAAATATTTTTTGAATACAATGCAATTACTAGACGGAAAAAAAACAGCAGCTTCAATTAGAGAAGAATTGACTTTAGCAGTTAAAAATAGAAAAGAGAATGGTCAGAAAATACCACATCTTGCAGCTATATTGGTTGGAAATGATGGTGGTTCAATGACTTATGTTAATGCTAAAGTTAAAGCTTGTGAAGAAATTGGTTTTGAAAGCACACTTATCCGTTATGACGATACCATTACTGAAGAAGAATTATTGAGAAAAATAAATGAGTTGAACAACGATGATGCCATTGATGGTTTTATTGTTCAATTACCATTACCAAAACATATCAACGAATTAAAAGTTACTCAAGCTGTTGATCCTACAAAGGATGTTGATGGTTTTCATCCACAAAATTTAGGGAATATGGTATTAAACTTACCTGGTTTTTTGCCGGCAACACCAGCAGGAATTGTTGAATTGTTGAAACGAAATAACATTGAAACATCAGGTAAACACTGTGTTGTCATTGGCAGAAGTAACATCGTTGGTTCACCTGTAAGTATTTTATTAGCTCGCAACACAAATCCAGGCAACTGCACGGTTACATTGACACATAGTCGCACTAAAAATTTGACAGAAATATGCCAACAAGCTGATATTATCGTGGCTGCAATTGGTAAACCAGGTTATGTTAAAGCAGAAATGGTAAAAGAAGGTGCTGTAGTAGTAGATGTTGGAACAACTCGTGTAGATGATCCATCTAGAGAAAGAGGTTGGCGTTTATGTGGTGATGTTGATTTTGAAAACGTAGCTCCAAAATGTTCGTTCATTACACCAGTTCCTGGTGGTGTTGGACCGATGACAATTGCATCTTTAATGATTAATACCTTAAGAGCTGTAGAGTTAAAAGGCTTGTAATTTTCATTTTTCACAAATTGATGTTGATGATAATTATTTTATCATTGTTTTCGTGCATCTAACAATTGTATCTTTACTCAATTATATTATTTAATTGGCACGAACGTTGTATAGATATACTTGAACTGTGTTTTGTAAATTAAATTTTATAAAAGAAGTAACATTTTTGTTGAATCATCGTATAAGAGAGTATGGAATTAGTTATAATATCAAATAAGCAAGAGGTTACAAAATCACGTGTTTTTGCAGGTGCTATATTACTTGCCTTGTTGTTGCTAGTTAGTTTGATAACTGTTTCTACAGTTACAGACCCTCCTGTGCATTCTGAATTAACAAAAGAAGTTCCTGTCGAATTTTTAGAATTAAATTTTGATCCTACAAAAGATCAAGGTGGTTCACCAGGTGGTAGTGGAAAAGCATCTGATGAGGTTTTAAATAAAACAAACCCGCCACAGCAAACGGGTGTTTTAACATCAACAGATCCGAATGCAACAAGTATTACAACTGGAAAATCCAATAAAACAACATCCGATAAACCGTCAGACAATACGGCAACAACGTCCAATAATACAAACCCAATTTTTGGAGGTAAAGGTGGTTCTGGAGGCGGTAATGACTCTGGAAGCGGGGGTGTTATTGGAAACGATAATGGAAAAGGAGGTAAAGGTAACGGAACAGGAAGTGGAGATGGAGATGGAAGTGGCAAAGCAAGAGTTAGATACAATGAAATATCCACAAGTGGTATTTATACCAATTCATTAATAAAAGTAACGCTCATTCTTCAAGTAAATGAAGATGGTAAAGTTATTGGTACTAGAGTAGTAGGGAAAGAAACTACTACAAGCGATCAAAGTATTATCAGTAAAGTTGCTTCTGCTTGTAAATCACAATTGAAATATGCAAAAGGAAGTGGTGTAACGGAGGAATATTACCATATTTGGATACAACCTCAATAATCAATTCATCGTGTCATCAACTTATCAGGAAACAATACAATGGATGTTTCAACAATTTCCTGCTTATCAAAATATAGGAGCAAAAGCTTATAAACCAGGATTGAATAACATCAAAGCATTACTTTCTTTTTTTGATAATCCACAAAATGATTTGTCATTTATTCATGTAGCAGGAACAAATGGTAAGGGCTCAACATGTTCCATGTTAGCATCCATTTTGACAGAAGCTGGTAACAAAGTTGGATTGTTTACATCGCCACACATTCATGATTTTAGAGAACGAATTCGTGTCAATGGACAAGTGGTTGATGAATCATTTGTTGTAGAACAAGTAAAAAAAATTCAGGATGCACTATTGGATTTTCAACCTTCATTTTTTGAGATAAGTTTTCTCCTTGCTTTGCTTTATTTTAAGCAAGAAAAATGCTCCATTTGTGTGATTGAAACAGGGTTAGGCGGACGATTAGATGCAACCAATTGCATTGTACCCATTCTTTCATTGATCACAAATATAAGTATCGAACACACACAATATTTAGGAAACACCATTGCAGAAATAGCTCAAGAAAAAGCTGGAATCATTAAAAAAAGAATCCCTGTTATTATTGGAGAACGAGTTCCAGAATCAGCAATGGTATTCACAAAATACGCAGAAGAAAACCAATCGAAGATAAGTTTTGCATCTGATGATCAAATTTATATTCCAACTAATTTCCCATTATTAGGCGACTATCAGCAAACAAATTTTAAACTTGTTGTCAATGCATTGAAAGAAATTGGGCAACAGTACCCGACAGTTCCAAAAGATATTGAACTTGGTTTGGCCAATTTAACAAAAAATACGGGGTTATATGGGAGAATGCAAGTAATGGAGCGCAACCCAACAGTTATATTTGATGTATCTCACAATGAAGCTGGTATAAAAGCTACATTGGACTATTTTAAAACGAAAAAGAACGTTTACATTATTTATGGTTCTAGTGCTGATAAAGATTTGGATAAAATAATGTGTTTATTTCCAAAGGATTTTACTTATTACTTTACAGAATTTTCAAACGAACGCTCTGCTTCACTTGATCAATTAAAGATACACGCATCAAAATATGAATTGAAAGGTGATTTTTATAAAAACCCTAAAGAAGCCTTGATAGAAGCTAAACGCACTGTAAATAAAGATGATACAATATTGGTTTTTGGAAGTTTCTTTTTAATTGCAGATTTTTTTTAATTTTTTATAAAAAACTATTGCATATTGAAAAATTTAGCTTAGATTTGCACCCACAATTAACAAACGAGTTATTGAAATATTGGGAAATTAGCTCAGTTGGTTTAGAGCATCTGCCTTACAAGCAGAGGGTCGGCGGTTCGAATCCGTCATTTCCCACGTGAAAATAAAGCACTTACAGAAATGTAGGTGCTTTTTTATTTTTCTTGTAAAACATTTTCACTTTCTTACAACGATCCTCTGTTTGCTTACAGAAAGGTGCTGTCTTATGATGTGTGCATAACTACAATTAACTTGAATAAGGTAACTGCAATGAGTAATATTTATTCAAAAGATTTCTGCATTCAAGGAAATGAATTATATACTGTTGAATGTGAAAAATCTGAAGGACAAGGGAAAAATACCATTTCTATTAGTGGAGCTAATTACAATAAATACACAGCGCCTTTTTCAATTCTTGACGATCCATTGAATGAAAGATTGAAAAAAAGCATTTACAACTTTAATTGAATACAATTCTCCTAAAGATTCTAAAGAAGCATTCTAATAACCACATAATTTTTTGAAAAGCATTGGTGATGATTTACCAATTCTTTTTTTGTAATTTATGTCACGAAAATATTGATTCCTTGTAGAATTTTATATCAGATGTAAAAGCGAAAGAAATTATCGTTAATTTTATCTTTTAAAAAGTAAATATTCACCTCTTATGGTTGTTGTTGTTTTCTTATTGTTTGCTATCAATGCCTTTGCTCAAACTCCCTCTGTTGACTTCGGAAACAAATTATTGTGGGAAATTACATCTAAAAACAACAAACAGAAAAACTACCTATACAGCAGCTATCATTCAAATGATAAACGTGTATTTGATTTCTGTGACTCGGTTTATTATGCCCTAGACAATTCCAAATCAATTGTTCTTGAAACAGATATTTACGCCATGTTTAAAGATTGGGATACACGTCAAGATTTCTTTAATTTGAATTACGACAATCAAGGTGATCCATATACCAATCATTCTGAAGCTACTAGAACAACTTATGGGAGTGAAGATGGTATGCCACAATTTTTAGATTTGTACTTTTTGCAATATGGCTTTAATGCAGGCAAGGATTTTTATGTGCTTGAACCAATTGAAGATCAAATTAACTTGATAGATAATAAATTTGATATGTCAAGTCCTTATTACCTGAGTAATTATTTAGGAGTTGCCGAAAAAACAATTCAATTGTATTTAGATGGAAACATTGATGCTATTGCTAAAATGATGCAACTTGGATTGAAATGGAATCCAGAGTTTTATGATAAACTAATTATCAATAGAAATGTTGTAATGGCAAATGGTATCGATAGTTTAATAAAATCAGGACCATTATTTATTTCAATCGGAGCAGCCCATTTGTCAGGTGATAAAGGTGTTATTAATCTTTTAAGAGAAAAGGGATACCAATTACGTCCAGTTATTTGTTCTAAGTCGCCGGTGCGAACAAAGGAGAAAGAACAAGTATTGTCTTATAAAAATTACCATTACATGGATTCCATTACAGGTTTAAATGTGGAGCTACCAGGAAAACCTTTTGAAATTGACAAAGAAGGAGTTGTTTTGGATGTAATTTACCGTGAAATGGGGCAAGGAAACACCTATTTGGTAGAAGTCATTGAACGATTGGAAGGCATGACATTAGAATCTGTTGCGGATGACTATATCCAAAGCCCGGGAGACTCTAAGAAAAAGCGCATCATCATAGATAACGAAACAAGTTGTTTTGAAGGAATATCCGATTCATATCCCGAAGGCGTTGCTTGGGTAAGAGTGATTGAAACCGATCGTTATTTTGCCATAATGAAGGCGTATGGGGGTAATAAATTTATGAATTCAAATAGATCTCAGAAATTTTTTGAGAATGTATGGTTTGATTAAGCTGTTTTAAATGCTTCAAGATATTTAGCTGCATTTGCCGAAATTGAATAAGAATCAACTACCGTTTTTCTACCGTTTTTTCCAATTGTTTCACGCAACTCTTTTGAATTGATTAATAATTCAATCTTCTCAATCCATTCATTTTCTGTTGAAGCCAAATATCCATTTGTGCCATCTTGAATTATTTCGGTATTCACTCCAACGGGTGACATAATTGTTGGAATTTCTAACGCCATGTATTGAAGCCCTTTTAATCCACACTTACCTTTTGCCCATTCGTCATCTGGTAAAGGCATAATTCCAATATCAAAAGTGGATAGTTCTTGAATTTCCGATTCTTTTTTCCATGCCAATCCTTTAACTCCTAACTCTTCGTTTTTGTAATTTGCATCACCTATGACCTTTATTTCGATTAAATCACCGTATTTTTCCTTTATCTTTTTAAGAAAAGGCAGGGAAAATTCAAAATGCTGAATGGTCGTGATGCTTCCACTCCAGCCAATACATATTTTTCCATTTTCTGGTTGTACAATGCGTGTATATTCATCTGTATCAATGGTTGTTGGAATGATGGTTACATTCGTATTGTATTTTTGGGCATACGCTTCAAGGTAGTGATTTCCAACAACAACAAGAGAAGCAACCTCTGTTATTTTGGCTGTTTTATTAGCATCTTTGAGCCATACAAATTTTCTGTTGGCATCGGAAACGTTTTGCAACCAAATTGAATCGTCGAAATCAAAAATCAATTTTACGCCACTTTTTGCAATTTTTCGTTCAAAAAAACTGGTGCCAAGCATAAAACATTCCCGTTGAATATAAACAACATCGTAGTGTTTAATCGTTTTTAGTTCAAAAAAACGTTTCAAAAAGGATTTTAAAACAATCAATGATTTCTGAATGATTTTCCCTTTGCTATAGAATAATTTATCATCCTTTGCATTCAATAAATAAGAGAAATGGTAGTCGTAACCGTTTTCTTTTAAAATTGAGAGGTATTGTTCAAAACGAAACCGTTGACTTGGAGATCGATCAGGTCTGTGTAAAGTAAGAAATAAAATTTTCTTCATGCTTTAATCTTCCAACCAAAAAGGAGGTAATTTTTCAGTTATTTCAATGTTTTTGAATTTTTCACTTTCTCGAGTTCCAACTACTTTTGCCCAATTGGCCATTTTTTCAATTCCTTCTTGCAAAGAAACTGGTTGAGAAATATTGAATGTTTTTCTTGCTTTTGAGTGATCAGCGTGAGCATGAACCACTTCATTTCTTGCTTCTAAATGTTTAACGGGTTGATTGATGCCCATTGCTTTTTGAATAGTTTCAGCCAATTCAAGCACGGTGTATTCTTGGTCTGCACCGATATTAAAAATTTCGTTCTCAGAAGCAGGGATATTGACACAATTAGCAATGTAAGGAGCAACATCATCAATGTAACTGAATGCTCTTGTTTGCAAACCATCACCAAAAACAGACAATGGTTTCCCTTGCATCAATTGGTTCATGAAAATACCAATAACATTGCGGTATTTGTCGCCAGTATTTTGATATTCACCATAAACGTTGTGCGGTCTGAAAATGGTATAGTTAAGTCCAAACATTTCATGGGCTGTTTTTAGATCCAATTCAACAGCATATTTTGCTACTCCATAAGGGTCTTCTGGTTGTGGATGCATATCTTCTTTCATTGGCGGAGTTAAAGCCCCATAAGTTGCAATGGAAGAAGTAAAAACAAAACGTTCAATTTTATGTTTAATTGATTCGTTAATCAAATTGATGCTACCGATTAAGTTGTTGTTGTAGTTGAATCTTCTAATAAAATGACTTAATCCTTCTGCCGCATAGGCTGCTAAATGGTAAACGTAATTAAATTGGTAACGTTCAAATAATTCTTGGACTAATTTTTCGTCGGTAACAGAACCTTTAACAAAAGTTGCTTTTGGATTCACGTTGTTTTCAAATCCACCACTTAAATCGTCGAGTACAATTACTTGGTGATTCATTTGTACCAAATGGTTAACAACATGTGCTCCGATAAATCCAGCCCCTCCAGTTACTAAAGAAATTTTCATAAAAATTAATTTGACTACAATATTACTCATTTCATTTCAAACTATTGGAATAATGTTGTGTTTTCATTGTTTAACGAAAGTAATTATCTATGAATTAATATATTAAAATAAATTTAAGCTGCATAAGTAGTTTGGAAAAATGCAATAACGTTGCTTATTATGTTTTTATAAAACTAAAATTTATGTTAAAATTCTTGTTGATTAAAAAAAACTCTATAACTTTGTACAAAAGTTAGTTTTCATAAGTAGTAGTTTAGGTTATACAAAAGAGAGAATACATTTTGATTCTCTCTTTTGTATTTTTATACCAATTGATTTGATTAAAAAAAAATTTCAACGCCACACAATATTTATTTTATTTTACCGTTTTAGTAATTAAGTTCTTTTAAATAAATTGATTCAAAAAAAATGGATCAAAGTTTAGAATGTAAAAAGTTTGTTAAAAATTTTGAATATTCGATGAAAGTATTTAAATTTGTATAGAGATATAAGAAATGATAATCTCACCGAAAAAATAAATGTGTTTGGCACGATATTTGAGTAGGTTTAAATAGTAGTAGTAAGAGTTAGTTTTCATAAGTAGTAGTAGTTTAGGTTAATGTGAAGGGGGAGAGCGTAAGCTTTCCCCTTTCGCATTCTAAGAATTACCAATAGTCAAAATAAATAGGACTCATTTCCATCATTTTTTTTTATTTTTGTAAAAATTCTATTTTAATGAGTGACTTACCCAATCTAATAATTGATTTAACAATCATTCTATCAGCCGGAGGAGTAGTAACCCTATTATTCAAAAAATTAAAACAACCTCTTGTCTTAGGATATATTCTTGCTGGATTTTTAATTAGCCCACATTTTGATTTGTTACCAACAGTAAAGGAAACAGGAAATATCACTATTTGGTCTGAGATAGGAGTAATTTTTCTACTGTTTAGTTTGGGACTTGAATTCAGTTTTAAAAAATTAAGTAAAGTTGGAGGAACAGCTTCTATTACAGCATTGGTTGAAATTGCAGGAGTTGGGTTTGTTGGGTTTATTATTGGTTCAATACTTAACTGGACAACAATGGATTGTCTTTTTCTTGGAGGAATGTTGGCCATGTCATCAACAACGATTATTATTCGAGCCTTTGATGAATTAGGTTTAAAAACTGAAAAATTTGTTGGTGTAGTATTTGGAACGCTAATAGTAGAGGATCTCATAGCAATTGTTATGATGGTATTACTTTCGACTATCGCAACAGGATCGGATGCAATACAGAATGCAGGTGTTTTTGAATCAATGTTAAAACTGGTTTTCTTTCTAGTGCTTTGGTTTATAACAGGAATATTCTTTATTCCTACGATGTTTAAAAAGACTAACCGCTTAATGAATGATGAAACACTTCTTATAGTTTCAATATCGTTGTGCTTATTAATGGTTGTTTTAGCTGTTCAAGTTGGATTTTCTAAAGAATTAGGTGCGTTTATTATGGGGTCTATTTTAGCAGAAACAAGACAAAATGAAAAGATTGAACATTTAGTTAAGCCACTTAAGGATTTGTTTGGTACAGTCTTTTTTGTATCCGTTGGTATGTTGATAGAACCTCTTAAAATGATAGAGTTTATTGGTCCAATTATTATTTTAACGTTTGTGACAATATTTATTAAAAGCTTTTTTACTACATCTGGTGCGTTCTTATCGGGTCAACCACTTAAAACATCTATTCAAACGGGGATGAGTATGGCGCAAATTGGTGAATTTTCATTTATTATTGCCACATTAGGTAAATCATTAGGGGTGATTAGTGACTTCCTCTATCCGATTGCTGTTGCGGTTTCTGCAATAACTACGCTTACAACACCTTATATGATAAAGGTTTCTTTGCCGATGTATAATTTTGTTGATAGAACATTGCCAGAAAGATGGAAAGAACGCTTGAATAGATACACGCTTAACGCTCAATCTGCTTCAGCAACTAAAGATTGGAAAAAGTTGATAAAAATAGCCATTACAAATTCAATTATATACTCGGTTTTATTAATCAGTATTATATTAGCAGCATCAAAATTCTTATATCCATTTATTTTTGAAAAAGTAGGAAATGAAAATTTTACAAGTATTATTGTTACATTAATTACACTTTTATTAATGGCACCATTTTTATGGGCATTGGTAGCTAGAAATCATCAATCTGAATTAAGGAATCGTTTATTAGCTCAAGATAAGTACAAAGGATTGGTTTACATTGTTAGCTTAGCTAAAATGGGATTGGCTGTCTTTTTTGTTATATTTATGCTGCGAATCTTTTTCTCAGATGCCCTTGCAGCAACTGCTACTGTTGTCATATTCATAATGCTTATTGTTTTGAGAAAACGTATTCAGCGTTTTTATAATTACTTTGAAGATCGTTTTAAAACAAATTTGAATGTAAAAGAAACCCAAGCTGACCGTGTTGCCAAAATGGCTCCGTGGGATACCCATATCGTTGTTATTGCTGTTCCTGCAAATTCACCTATTGTTGGGAAGCGTTTAAAAGAATTGCAATGGCGCGAAACTGTTGGTGTAAACGTTGCCTCCATCGTTAGAGGTGAACAATGTATCCGAATTCCAACGGCTAACGAAGTGATTTATCCGTATGATGAATTGGGATTGATTGGTACAGATGACCAGTTAGCCAAAATTCAAGAAATTATCGTTCCAAAATCACTTAATTTTGGACGTTCAATGGATGCTCCAAATGTCAAATTAGAGGTGCTTACAGTAAAGGAAAATTCTCCATTAATTGGAAAATCTATACGAGATAGTGGTTTAAAAATTAAAATAAGAGGATTGGTTGTAGGAATTGAACGTGATGGTGAGCGTTTCCTTAATCCCGAATCTGATTGGGTCCTAAAGGCAAATGATATCGTCTGGATTGTGGGTGATGCAAATAAAATTAAGAAGTTAATCGATTAATCTTTGTGGAAAATGTAAAAAATCTCGTTTTTCATTAAGCGGTAGCGCTCAATTTTCTCTTTACCAATTTTTGTTTCTTTATCGAATACTTCCGCTCTAAAACCTGCTTTTTCCAACCAACTTGGATAGTCCATACCAAATAATCGCAAGTGATCTTTTTGCCAATAGTATTTTTCTCTGTCGGCTTCTGAAGTGATGTTTTCATCTTCTAAGGTTGTAGCTCGTGAAATATCTTGTGGCACTTGCATAATGGCCCAACCACCTGGTTTCATAACGCGATACAATTCTCGCATACATTGTAAAGGATCGTCCACATGTTCCATCACATGGTTGCAAAAAACAACATCAAATTGATTGTCTTCCAACGGAATGGAATGTAAATCAAAGTGCATATCTGCAATGGGCGACACCAAGTCAGCGGTTAAATAATCCAAGTTCTTCTGTTGCTTAAATTTTTGATGAAAACATTGTTCTGGTGCAATGTGCAGTACTTTTAAGTTCGCAGCTGTAAAGAAATTGGAAAAATCACGTAAGTACAACCACATCAAACGGTGACGTTCAAGGGTTAAATCTCCGGGACAAAGCACATTGTCACGATTATTCGTTCCATACGCCAAAAACTTGGAATAACTCTTTTCACAAACCGGGCATTCCACATTGTTCCCCTTGTACAACAACGGAGCAACTAGTTTAAACGGATAGCTTAAACGTATCAATAACGGACGAGGGAGTTTGCGAAGCAAGTATTTGTATAGTTTTTTCATCGATGTGATTTTGTACAAATATAGAGGATTATTGTGATTTAGAGAGTAGAAATAATTCTTGTTTTATTTTAAAATTTCATAGGTGTCCGATTAAACTAAGAGATCCCTCACTTCATTCGGGCAATACGATATACTCTTTGCAGGCAA
>JAMLHA010000018.1 GCA_023957475.1 Crocinitomicaceae bacterium
CCGTTTATGCAGATAATACAAAGTTTAAAATAAAAATAATATCAAGTATGGAAAACCAAAAATAAACAGACCCATTTTTGTCCACTTGAATCAATCGTCTAAAAAAAGACCCATTTTTGTCTATTACGTCATTTTTTATTATTATCTTTGGCGTAATATTATTAAAATAAATCTATTATGAAAAAATTATTACTATCTACAAGCGCATTATTTATGTGCTTTTCATTTGTTGGCTTTTCGCAGCAAATACAACAAATAAAATCAAAAACATTTAACGAAACGACATTTTTGAAATCGGATAGAGTTGAGGCTGTTTTAAATGGCGCATCTCGATCAATGACTTGTACTGATACAATCAGTTATCCTCTTTATAAAGAGATGATTATGGGTTCTGTTTCAACAATGAGTTCTGTGCTAATTGCAAACGTGACAGGTTATACTTCTGCAATATCCCAAACTTTTCATGCAAGTGCACCTGGATTAACTATTTCAAAAGTTGAAATATATGGCAATAATGATGCTACTTATGGAGATGCTAGTGCCACAGTAAGAGTTTCAATTTATAATGTTGATGCATCTAACAACCCTATAGGATCAGCTCTTGGTTCTGGTACAGTAAATGTAAGCAGTACAACTGGGAGCTTTTATTATGTTAATTTATCATCTCCTATTACAGTAACTTCTAATTATGCTGTAGTTGTTGAAGCTGCAACAAGTGGTGATGTTTTCGAGATGTGGTGTAATAACTCAGCCCCTGGCCAACAAAGAGATGAAGATTTATCTAGATATAAGGACACGGATTATCCTTCTTGGACACCAATTCCCTCTGTTGACTTTGGAGGAGTTTATGATTTTGAGCCCCTTGTTGGTCCAGTAGTTTCATATACTATCAATACAACTTCTACTGTAACTCCAACAACAGCGTGTTTAGGAGATCAAGTGAATTTGAATAATACAACTTCTAACTTTTTCTTATCAAATAGAATGTACAATATGAATGTATTAGAAACTCACTTTAATTTGTCTTCTAATGATTCTACTTATGTGTGGGCACCAGATGGAACTGATTTAAATAATTTAATTTGGCAAAAAAACACCAATTATACTTATCCATCAGCGGGTTCATTTAATGCTGTTGCATATTCTTTAGGTGGATTATCTCACACATGTTTAGACAATACTACTAAAGCTGTCACAATAAATCCGGTAGATAACCCCGCGTTTAACTATGCTTCATCAACAGTTTGTGCTGGTTCAGGTAATATTTCTCCTGCATCTGTTTCTACACCTGGAGGTACGTTCTCATCAACTGTTGGTTTAGTTTTTGCAAATGCAACAACTGGAGAAATCAATATTGCAGGAAGTACTCCTGGTACTTATACCATTACTTACAACACAAATGGAACTTGTTCGGCATCTTCAACTCAGCAATTGACAATTACATCTGCACCAAATGCATCGTTTACTTACGGAGCAGCTAGTTATTGTGCGAATGGAACGAACCCAATTCCGAATGTAACAGGTTCAATAGGTACTTTCTCATCAACTGCAGGATTGTCAATCAATGCTTCTACAGGTGAAATTAATTTAGCAGCTAGTACACCAGGAGCTACTTATACAGTAACAAATACAATTAATACTCCTGGATGTCCAGTTGTTACAGATCAATACGATGTTACAATTAACGCTGTGGACAACGCATCGTTTGCTTATTCTGCATCAACTTTCTGTGCTGGATCTGGCAATCCAATTCCTTCTTCTATAGCTACAGCAGGTGGTACTTTCTCTTCTACCGCTGGTTTAGTATTTGTTAGTACATCAACAGGTGAAATTGATCTTGCAGGAAGTACGCTTGGTAATTATTCAGTTACTTATACAACAAATGGGGTATGCCCAAATACATCTACTCAATCCGTTTCTATTGTAGCGGCTCCTAATGCTGCATTTACTTACGGTCAAGCAAGCTATTGTAACAATGAATCAAATCCTTCTCCTGTGATTACAGGAACTGCTGGAACTTTCAGCTCTACAGGTGGTTTGTCAATCAATGGTTCTACAGGTGTAATCAATTTAGCAGCAAGTACTCCTAGTACATATACAGTTACAAATACTGTAACCGTAGCAGGATGCCCATCTGCAACAGATAACTTTAGCATTACAATTGTAGCGGCACCAGATGCAACAGTTGTTTTAAATGACAAAACATTGACAGCGTCAACTCCTGGTGCTAGTTATCAATGGTATGATTGTTCTAACAACCAACCAGTTGCTGGAGCTACTTCACAATCATTTACACCAACAACACCTGGTAGCTACAAAGTTACTATCAATAATGGAAGCTGTTCTTCAACTTCTACTTGTCAAACTGTTACAAATGCTGGTATTGATGCTACAGATTTGAATGCAGTTAGAATTTATCCGAATCCTGCTGAAAATCATGTGATCATTGAAGGGTTAACTTCAAACGCATTGATTTCAGTTGTAGATTTGAATGGTAAAGTATTGAGTGAAGCAAATTTTGCAACGACTGTTGCAGAAGTTTCTCTAACAAATTTTGTTAGCGGAGTTTATTTTATTAAAATCCAATCAGAAACAATTAACGGAATCACAAAAGTTGTGAAGAAGTAATCAATTAATTGTGTAGTCCTAAATAAGCGTTACAAGTTTATACTACAAATTTAAACATTTTTATTAAGCTGGAGGAACTAGTTCCTCCAGCTTAATTTTTTTATACGTTCTCATATTTATTTTTCTTTGTCTATGCATCTTATTTGGTGTGTTCATATGACATGAATAATGAGGTCTATAATCATTATAAATACTCACTGCATCTTTAACCACCTTCTTCATCATAGACAAGTCTATATTGTATTCTTCAAGAAAAAACTCTTGCTTTAGAATACCGTTTATTCGTTCAGCAACCGCATTCGCATAAGGATCGTACTTCTCAGTCATACTGGGTGTTATATTTGCTTTACTTAAAGCTTCTTGATAGTTATCACTACAATATTGTATTCCCCTATCAGAATGGTGTATTAGTTTATCTTTATACATTCTGTTTTTAACAGCCATTTTTAAAGCTCTTAACGTACCAGTGGTTGCAAGACTATTAGAGACATCATATCCCATTATCTTCTTAGAGTAAGCATCTGTTATCAATGCTAAGTAACAGTTTTTATCCCGCCCCCCAAGGTAAGTTATATCAGATACCCAGACTTGCTCAGGTCGTTTTATAACAAGGTCTTCAACTAAGTTCTTGTGTTTATAAAAACGATGATGCGAGTTTGTTGTTATTCGATAACTTCTTTTTGGTTGTATAAGCATGTTGTTTGCTTTTAGAATTTTAAACAGCTTATCTCTACCGATGTGCATCTCTTGTAAAGGCTCTCTTAATAGGAAGTAAAGCTTGCGAGTTCCTATGCGAGGCATCTTACTGCGAACGTCATTAGTAAGCGATATAACTTGGTTTACTTTCTGCTGTTTTTCTTTTTTAATCCAAAAACTACGGTAATAATACTGTCTGTTTATCCCGACCAATCCACAAAGATAATTTATTGGTTTTTCCCTTTCTTTGCTAATTTTTTGGACTGATCGGGTAAGGAGTTTTTTCTTATTGGAATTAAATATTCTTTTTCAGCTAACTCAATTACCTTGTCTAGGATGGCGGCTTTGTCTTCTGTCTCAGTAAGCTTCCCCTCTAAAAACTCTTTCTCATGCTTTAAACGACGTACTTGTTGCTCAAGCTCTTTTATGCGTTGTTGCGGAGTCTTCATAGAATTTAACTTTGATGTGTTATCATCATCAAATATACTATATTTTCTTATCCAAGTACGAATAGTATCACGACCTTGAATACCATACTTACGCATAGCAGCGTTAATGCCAATCTCTCCTGATTGAACTTCTTTAATAACAGCTAACTTAAAGGGCATGCTGTAATCCCTCTGTGTACGTTTAACGTACTTGTTCTCAAAACTTTCCATAACATTACTTTTTTAGTGTAACGCTATGTTAGGACGGGACAAATTATATAATTATAAAGGAGATCCAATTGGGTCTCCTTTTTTTGTGTTAAAAAAGAAAAGTAGTAATAGTTAAATTCTGTATATTTGCACCTTAAAATTCGTTGATTTTACCATGGAACAAAGAGAAGATAAATTAAAAGAAGTTATTTCACACGCAAAAGAGTACGGATATATTTTCCCATCATCTGAAATATATGATGGATTAGCAGCAGCTTATGATTATGGCCAATTAGGATCCGAATTAAAGAATAATATCAAGCAATATTGGTGGAAATCAATGGTGCAATTGCACGAAAATATTGTTGGTATTGATGCAGCTATTTTTATGCACCCAACTACTTGGAAAGCTTCTGGTCACGTTGATGCGTTTAACGACCCATTAATTGACAACAAAGATTCTAAAAAACGATATAGAGCAGATGTGTTGTTGGAAGAACACATTGAAAAATACGTACAAAAGAATCAAAAAGAAATAGAAAAAGCGAAAAAGAAATTTGGAGATACTTTCAACGAAGATCAATTTGTAGCAACAAATCCAAATGTTGTACGCAACACGGCTAAAATTCAAGAAATTGAAGATAGAATGCGTGAAACATTGGAAAACAATGACTTGGAAGGAGTTTACAATTTAATTGTTGACCTTGGAATTGTTTGCCCAATTTCAGGTACTGCAAACTGGACAGAGGTACGTCAATTTAATTTGATGTTTTCTACTGAATTGGGTTCTGTTGCAGGTGATGCTTCAAAAATTTATCTTCGTCCAGAAACAGCACAAGGTATTTTTGTCAACTTCTTAAATGTTCAAAAATCGGGTAGAATGAAAATTCCTTTTGGAATTGCTCAAATAGGAAAAGCATTTAGAAATGAAATCATTGCACGTCAATTTATTTTTCGTATGCGTGAATTTGAACAAATGGAAATGCAATTTTTTGTACGCCCTGGAGATGAAATGACTTGGTACAATTATTGGAAAGATACACGTAAAAAATGGCATTTAGCACTTGGACTTGGAACAGAAAACTACCGTTTTCACGACCACATTAAGCTTGCTCATTATGCGAATGCTGCAACGGATATTGAGTTTAATTTCCCAATGGGATTCAAAGAATTGGAAGGAATTCACTCACGTACAGATTTCGATTTAAAACAGCATGAACACTACTCAGGAAAAAAATTACAATACTTTGACCCTGAATTGAATCAAAATTATGTACCTTATGTGGTAGAAACATCAGTAGGTCTAGACCGCTTATTCCTTGCTATTTTAAGCAATTCTTTGAAAAATGAAGTGTTGGAAGATGGCTCTGAACGCGTTGTGTTGTCATTGCCACCTGCATTGGCTCCTTATAAAGTTGCGGTAATGCCTTTGACAAAAAAAGATGGTTTGCCAGAAAAAGCAACGGAAATTTATAATAGATTGCGTTTAGATTTCAATTGTCAATACGATGAAAAAGACTCACCAGGGAAACGTTATAGACGACAAGATGCAATAGGAACTCCATATTCAATCATGGTGGACCACCAAACATTGGAAGATGCTACCGTAACGATTAGAGATAGAGATACCATGTTGCAAGAACGTGTGAAAATTTCTGAATTGCATCAAAAAATTGATGAAAAAGTAAGCTTAAAAAGCTTGTTGAATCAATTGGTGTAAAAGAACTGTTTGAAATAAAAAATCGCTAGTTGAAAGGGTAGCGATTTTTTTTGTTTACAACAATTTCTAAAATATCATACAAACACAAAAAAAACTGCATCAATTTCTCAATGCAGTTTTTTAAAAAATAAGGTTGGTATTATTTTACCAATGTCATTTCATCGATTAAGTTTTGCGCACCATATACACGGTCAATCAACCACAATACATAGCGAATGTCACATGAAATAGTACGTTGAACTTTGTCTTCAAAGAAAATATTTCCTGACATAGCTTCCCAGTTACCATCAAAAGCTGTTCCAATTAGATGACCGTCGCCATTGATGACAGGAGAACCAGAGTTACCACCTGTAATATCATTGTTTGATAAGAAGTTGCATACTACATAACCTCTCTCTTTGTCTGCATATTGCCCCCAATCTTTTTTAGCATATACTTCTTTGATTTTAGGGTCAATGTTGAACTCTGGATTTGTAGGATCTTCTTTTTGAATCATGCCATCCAAACTAGTTACGTAATCGTAATAAACAGCGTCTTTAGGCGAATAGGGCAATACTTGACCATACGTCAAACGGATTGTCGAATTGGCGTTTGGATAAAATTCTTTATTCGGCATCATCAAACGCAATCCTCTTGTGAAATCTCTATTTGCTTTCTTTAAATCGTCTGTTGCTTTTTGAATTTCAGGAGCACTCATCGCTCTGTCATACGCATTTGCTACATCTTCAATTAATTTGAATAAAGGATCTTTGTCTAAAGCTTTAATGCTTGGTGCAGTAACAAATTTGTCAAACAACGCTTTGTTGAAGAAAATCGATTTTGATTTAACTGTTGCCATGTATTTATTGATACCTTTTTCACCTTTAGCGCTAATTTTTTTCGTCAATTCTCCTTGTTGTGAAGCAGGAATGTCTTTCACATACAATTTGAAAATTTCGCTAACAATATCCGATTCAATACCCATACTGGAATTGACAAAATACTCGCTTGCAATGTTGTTTGTGAAAGCAAGAATCATATTGGCTCTTTCTGTATTTCCAGCATTAAACGCGTCTTTGTACAATTTGTAACGATAAGCCAAAACAGCAGCATCAACCGTATAAACAAATTCAGATTGATAAGCTTTGATATTTACAACGCTTTCTAATGTTTTAAAGCTACTTGCAAAAGAAGATAGAACATTGCTGTATTCTGAATGTTGTTTTGCATAATCGGCAAATTGTTGTTCAATGGCTTGTTTTTTTGCAATTACCTTGTTGTTTTTTACTTGTAAGATTTCTCCTTGGAAGTTTTTCCAGTAATTTGCTGTAGAAGCATAATTAGAAGAATACTTTAAACGAACAGCCACGTCTGCGTTCATATAACGTTTCATGACATCCATTTTAATAGCTCTTAATTCAACTCTTTTTGGTTTTTCTAAGCTAACTGTTTGCTCAATTCCCCATGAAGAAAGGTAACGATCGGTTCTTCCAGGGAATCCCATAACCATCGCAAAATCATTTTCTTTAACACCTTTAATAGAAATAGGTAAGTGGTGTTTTGGGGAATAAGGAATATTGCTAGCAGAATAAGGAGCTGGTTTATTGTCTGTTCCTGCATAAATTCTAAAGATAGAAAAATCTGCTGTGTGACGAGGCCACATCCAGTTATCCGTGTCTCCACCAAACTTGCCCGCTGATTGAGGAGGAGTTCCTACAAATCGAATATCGGTAAATTTTTCTGTAACAAATAAATAAAATTCATTGCCATCGTAGAAATCTCTAACAAATGCTTCGTAATTTGTGCCATTTGTTGCTTCTTTTGCTAAAACAACTCCAATTTCTTGTGCTTTTTTAGCTCTTTCCGTTTCAGACATGTTATCGTTTAAAACAGCTTTTACTTTTTCAGTAACATCTTCAATACGAATGATAAATGTTACAAATAAATTTGTTTTGATTTCTTCTTGGTAATTTTTTGCCCAAAAACCATTGTCTAAGTAATTGTGTTCTGGTGTAGAAGCTTCTGCAATTGCTTCATAACCACAATGGTGATTGGTTAAAATCAAACCATTTTTTGAGATTACCTCTCCTGTACAATACCCATTGAAAGAAATGATTGCATCTTTGATGGATGAATTGTTGATGGAATAGATTTCTTCGGCAGTTAAGTTTAAACCGTATTTTTTCATTTGATCGTAACTTCTTCCTAATAAAAGAGGTAATAACATACCTTCGTCTGCACGGGAATACAAAAATGAAAAACTAACAATAAATGTTAGAAAATAGATTTTAATTTTATTCATAACAGTTCTAAATTTTATTTTGGTACGCAAAAATAAAAATATTAAGTTTTAAATATCAATAAAATGAGATAAATAAGCTTTTTATTTGACCAATTGATTGTTTATTTCGACGAAATTTTAAAAAAGCTGTAAAAAAATAAAGGTAACTTGTTGATTTGATGATTTGATGATTTGATGATTTGTTGATTGGATGACTGTGTCCTAAATTTATAGAAGAACTCAACGTTACCCCGTTTTTTTATTAAAAAACAACTGTTATTAAAATATTTGCATCATTTTTGATAGTATTCAATGAATTTGCAATTTTGTAACGTGAAAAGTAGTCTAATAATCGGTTTTTGTTTGTGCTGGAGTGGTCTTGTTGCTCAAGTATTGGATAATTCAAAGGGCGAAGCTTTTGAAAACAAACCTTTTTTTAATCAATCTTTTATAAAAAGCAATAAAATTAAATCGATAAAAGGTCAGTTTAATTATAAAAAATCGGGCAAGGCGATGTACACAACCAATTATTATTATGTGTACAATTTTAATACCAATGGACAATTGGAAAGCACCTATGAAACACGAAAGGACGATGGAACAGTTGATACCACTTGGAATATTTTTATTTACAATGATTTAGGTAATTTAATAGAATACAAGCAAGGAACCAGTCAATCAAAATCGGGTGTTGCGTATCAATACGACGAAAAAAACAGAATCATTTCAGAAGATTATTCAACCGAATCCATTGATTCGAACGGTCATAAACTGATGTTGCTTATCAATTCAGAAAAAATGACATATCAAGATTATGGTTTGCAATTTAAAAAGACCATAGCCAATAGTTATGGTTTGTCGTACCGTACAGAAATGTCTTTTTTTGACGAAAATGGTTATTTATTGGAAACAGAAGAACGCTATATTCGTACATCCAATTTTATTAAAAAACTTTATGCTTACAACGATAAAGGGCTATTGACAACTATTACAACGTATCAAAAAGGAACGGATACACCTATTGAAGAAATAAAGTTTTCTTATGATTCTTTTGGTAATTTAATGGAAAAACATTTGTACAAAGACGGTCAGTTTATAACCGATACGCAAATTGTTTACAACGAGAAGTCTAAACTAATGACCGCAGTGATTATTCGAGATGTTAAAACCGATTTTATTATGGTTATCCGTTTTAATGATTATTCATTTTATGAATAAATACCTTGACTTTTAGTGAAAATCTTTTCTTCAAAACTAAATACAGCATTTACTTTTAAATCACCTTCATGTTCTCCAATTGTGAGTTTAACTGTTATTTCGGGTGTTCCAATTGGATTTAAAATGGCTAAGTATTTGCAATTGGAGATACTTTTTAATTGAATAGAACGATTGTAATGTGTGGATAATAATTCTTTAATCATTTCCAATTGAGCTACGCCAGGTGTAATGGGATTACCTGGAAAATGCCCTTTATAAATCGCATCTTCTGCATTTAATTTTAATGTGGCTACTAATTGATTTTCATCAAATTGAAGCTGAGTAATCGAGTATAATTTGTCTTTTAATAGCATTATTTTGTGGTAAATTTTGAATCGTCAATGGGTTGATTCGTTTGTACATTCTTAAAGGTATAAATAATTTTTTGATTTCCTTTCTCTGTCATCGTCATTTCTTCCATTAATAGGCTGGTGCGACTAAACAATAGCTCTATTTTTGACATGTATTTGGACAAACGAGGACTTTTGGGAGTTAAATTTAATTTGTAAAATTTGCTATTTTCTTCATAGTTAATAGAAAAATCTTTTTCATTCAAAAAATTCCCAGAAAGCATGGATATCATCATTCCTTGTATTTGCTGAGCAACTCGCTGACTTGTCGGATTGTTTAGCGCTTTTCCTTTTTCGTACATTTTAACGTTGTCGCCATTAATCAAAATCAGTTGCTGAGCACTTGTTTTATCCCATCGAACTTTGTTTTCTTTCTTAAACAAGAAATTTCCATAACCCGTTTGTGGATCTTTAAACATGTCTGAAATTACTTTTTCACTAAAATCGGCACGAATACTTGTTGTTTCTTTGTGTTTTTTTTCAATAGAAGATTTAATAGCACTCGAATTGGAAACGCTTTTAAACTCCTGTGAAAACACAAGTGTTGGTATCAAAAATAGACAAAATAGCATTAAATGTCTCATGGCAATATGGTGTTTAATTCTTTAGTTGTTACAAAATTTATACCATTTTTTTGACTTATCGTAATAAATGATTCTAAAACGGTGGCAGTTAGTGAAAGATTGTCATGAAGTAATACGATATCACCTGGTTTTATTCTACTTGTTAAGCGGTAAAGTAGTTTATCTTCTTCTTTAAGTAATGTGTCGTAAGATCTTAAACTCCAGCCAATTGATTTTTTATTGAATTTTTTAAGTGCTCTTGCTATTCGTGGATTGGTGTAACCAATTGGTGGTCTAAAATAATTGCCTGGATGAATCGTTTGTTCAATTAAAACATTGTCACATAAACCAATTTCTTTTTCTACTTTATCTTGACGGTAGAGAGCAAAAAGATTGGGGTGATTATATGTGTGATTGCCTATTTTATGCTTTTCTTCAATTAGTTGTTGAATGATTTGTGGATTTTTTTCTGCTTTTTTGCCAATGACAAAAAATAAAGCACCAATGTCGTATTTTTTTAAGATAGAAAGTATCTCGGGTGTTAGTGTTTCATCTGGACCATCATCAAAGGTTAACAAAACTTTATCTGTGGTTAATTTTGTGGTTTGCTTTAAAAAATAATTATTACTCGGGGTTACCACGCCAATCGTTAAAAAGGTAAGAAATAGGAGGCCAGCCAACCCCAATAAAATCCACATCATAGCTGGATTTTTGATGAACAAGGCAATCCAGGTACAATTGATGATAAACCCTATAATATTAAAGTGATGTCTTGTCATTCTTTTATTAGGGTCAAGCCCAATCTTCCACTTGTTTGATGGTTAATGATTAAAATGTAAGGCGTTTTTTCGGTTTTGTAATCGTTTGCCAAATGCATCGCAAAGGAAGATGAAGAATAATACAAACCTGTGTATTGCTCGTAATGAACTCTCTTTTGTCCAATATTAGCTGGAATTTCTCCCGAAAACAACACCAATTCAATGAGCGAAGCATCAACGTGATTGGTAGCCAAAAACGTTTCAATGTTCTTCTCTATTTCATCATTGAAAAACACAGCACAATCAACGATGGTTTTTCCAACGGTTTTACTATCAGCTGGATGCAAGGCTAAAAACGTAGCTCCAGAGGTGAAAGGTAAGCCTGATTGAATGATAGTTGGGTTGAGTAAATCGAGAAAATCAATCGCTTCATCAGCAGCTCCCACCAATACATTTTTTTTGCCTTCAGTAATACACAACAATCCATCAATCAAAGCCGTTTCAAAAGAAAGACTGTTTTGTGTATGTGTCATGTTGTACGAGTGATTGTTGAGTGCCATCGAAATAGCACCAGCAATGGTGTTGTGCGTTGATTGTATGAATGCAGTAGGAGAGAGTGTTTCTCCAGTTGCAGTAATAAATGTTTGTAAAAATTTTTCGGTATCGCGTAAACATCCCAATGATGTGCCAACAGAAATGGCGTCAAATGGGTGGTTGTTTTTTTCTTGACAAACCTGCGCCACTGTTAAAGCCATTCTCAAAATAGGGCTAAATCTTCTTAAGGATGCTGCTGGAATATACGATTTGTAATCTGGTGATTTTAATTCCGTATCTTGTGTAAGTGGTACCAGATTTTTCCAACAATTTTCTTCTAAAAATGATTGTTGATGCCCAATTGATGTGATATATTGGATTTTTGCTTTCATATTTCCCCAATTATGATGGTAGAATTATTTCCTCCAAATCCAAAAGAATTGGATAACACGTTTCTAATCTTGTTGACTTTGGTTGTTTTTGTCACTGGCACTATTTTCGTTTCCTCTATGGCGTTTTTATAGTTCAAATTGGCAAACAAACACGCATTTTGAATGGCTAAAACACTAAACACCGCTTCCAAACCTCCAGCAGCAGCAAGCGTGTGGCCAGTAAAAGCCTTGGTTGAACTCACTGGTGGAATTGTATCACCAAAAACAGTTAGAATTGCTTTTGATTCCGATAAATCATTGTTAGGAGTGGCAGTGCCATGCGCATTGATGTAGTCAATATCTTCGGGTTTTAACTGAGCCGTTTTTAACGCTTCCGAAATGGAAAGTGTTGCGCCGTATCCTTCTGGAGATGAAGCTGTTTGGTGGTAAGCGTCTGAAGCGTTACTCCAACCTTTCAATTGTGCCAAACTTTTACTTCCAGATTTTTTCATACTTGCCTCAGATTCAATTACAATATAACCCGCACCTTCTCCTAAATTTAAGCCTTTACGACTTTCATCAAAAGGGCGACACCATTCTTCGTCAAAAATCATGAGTGAGCGAAATCCGCTAATTGTGAACTCTGTTAGTGCATCCGTACCACCAACAATTGCTCGGTCTAATAAACCAGCTTGAATCATACGTGCTCCCATCATAATGGCGTTTGCAGCTGACGAACAAGCGGTAGAAATCGTTGTGATAAAATCATACACTCCCAACTCTTTTGCGATGTATTCGCTCGAATTTCCACTAGAATGTTCGTTGTACTTTGTTAAATCGTGTGTTTGATGCTCGATGTAGCTTCTGTATTGAACTTCACTGTAATCCATTCCACCGACAGAAGTACCAGAAATAACCCCTGTGCGAATACCGGTATCAACACGATGATTAGCAAAAGCTTCTTTGGCAGCAATACATCCCAATAAAGCCGTTCGAGAACCTGCTGTTTTTAGGTTGAATTGTTGAATCAATGCTTCATCGGATAATGGAACTTCGCCAACAAGATAACGTTCAGAAAACGATTGTTTTCCTTTTTTAATCCCCGATTTTTCGGAAACTAGTGCATTGTAATGATCTTCAACATTGTTTCCAATGCAACTAATTGCTCCTATACCAGTGATAAAAATTTTCATTTGAAATTATCTGTTTTTTTCAATGAAATCAGCTAATGTATTCACTGAATGGAAGATTTCTCTACCTTGACTTGGATCAGCAATTTTTAATGCATAGTTCGATTCCAATAGAACGATAAATTCCAATGCGTCGATAGAATCCAAACCCAATCCTTCTTCAGAAAACAAAGGCATATCATCGGCAATAGCTGCTGGTGTCAAATCTTCTAATGAAAGTTGATTAATGATTTGTGCTTTTAATGTTTCTTTTAATTCGCTCATAATTAATTTTTATTTAAACTTTCTCTGTACTAAGGTATTTGTATTTTTTAAATAATGCTTCTAATTCTTCTGAAATAGTTGAATTTTCTTCATTTAAAGCCACTAAAAATAGAAAAGATTCTTGAGTTAGTGTGCCATTCTTTTCAACTTTTGAATCAACCCAACCACATAAACAGTGTTTTGCACCCTTCATTTGTGCGTGTTTTAACTTGTTTTCAAATAATTGTGTATCAAATTTTGACGCAATTAAAAATGTATTTTCGCCATACCATTTGTGTTTGATAGCCAATTCTCCTGTCAAAATATTGGGTAGGGTATAGACAAACAATGATGGACTTGGGTTTCCGATGTTGGTGTAGGAATCGATAAATTTTACATCGGTGTGCTGACTTGCATTTGAATTAGCGAAAATTAACTCCAATTCATCTTTGTTGAAGTTATTCAAATAAGCATTTTCTTTCAATAATTCAACAGAAAGAATAGCCATTTTGGATAAATCATCCATTTTGTAAAATTTGGGGTAATCCAACATCAATTTATGGTAACATTCTTTCAACCAATTGTCATCTTGAAATTGAAATTTTACAGTTCCGTTTAAAACTGCAGCAAAAGGTGATAAAAAACAACTTGCTAAGACTTTCATACGGCAGCTTGAATTAATAAAACGGCATTTCCTCCACCAAAACCTGATGCAGTTTTTAAAACTGTTTTTACAGGCTGCTGTTGCGTTTTGGTTACAATATTAAGTGAGTGGGTTGTTCCTAACTCATTAAATCCCTTATTTTCAATGAGTAACTGATGTTCTATAGACAACATTGATACGATTGTTTCAATAATTCCTGCGGCACCAAGTGTGTGTCCATAAAATCCCTTTAAACTATTGATGGGAATTGATTGTAAATCACAGCGATTAAAGGCTATTGATTCCATTTCATCGTTGTACAACGTTCCTGTGCCGTGCGCGGAAATAAAATCAATAGATGATTTATCAATAGCAGCTCGTTCAATGGTTTTGTTGATAGCTCGATACAATCCTTCTCCTGTGCGTGATGGACCAGAAATGTGATTGGCATCGTTAGAAGAAGCTCCTCCTAAGTATTCGACAGAAAAAGAAGTTGGTTTTTCTTTGGTTGCCACAATAATGCCACATGCTTCGCCCAAAGAAATCCCCTTTCGATCTTTGTCAAATGGTTGAACGGGTTGATCACTTAGTGCATAAAGCGATTGAAAACCATATAAAACAAAATCTGAAATTACATCTATGCCAATAACGATCACTGTTTCATAGTCAGAGTAACGAAGAAAATCGGTAGCTGTATTTAATGCAATGACACCTGAAATACAAGCGTTTGAGACAATGATTAATTCATTTGAATTACCTGTTTCTTGTTGAATAATTATACGAGAGGATGCAAATACATCTTCAGGCAAGTTATAAATATTTCCTTTAGTTGAACTAAGAATAAACAATGTTTTTGAGCTACTCAAAATAGATGATGAATAGTTCACTTTTAAATCATTTAATGCTGTTTTAAGGAGAGAATCATAACGATTGCCTTCTAAGTTGTTTAGTTGAGCAAAAAACCAATTTTCGTTGTTAAAACCAGATGATGGATGTGCTTGAATACCTGAATTCCCTTCTTTTAGCGCTTCAAAATTTTGGTCAACGCCAATACCAATAGGAGAAACAAATGTTCCGTATGAAAAGTAAACGTTATTTTTCATCATTCCAATTTTGTTTGTTTTCCCATTCAATGATAAATTCGGGTTTTGTCAGTTCCAATAGCCGTGTTTCTGCATCTAAATAAACCTGTGTTGTACTACCAGTAGCAGCAATTTGCTCAGTTGATTTATTGATTACTTCAAATTCAAAAATAATTTTTGCCGATTCTTTGTAGATTAATTTCGAATGAACAACAGCTATTTCGCCATAGTGCAAAGATGCTTTGTGATTAATTTCTGAATGTACAATTGGAATAAAAAAACCTTTGTCGTGAATTTTAAGATTGTCTAAACCATAAATTTTCCCAAAATGTTCGCGAGCATCTTCAAAAAACTTTAAATAATTTCCGTGCCATACCACACCCATTGCGTCAGTTTCACTAAAGCGAATAGGTATTTCCAATGTAGAAGTTAAATATTTCAACGAAGTATCAATTAAAAATGCAAAATTAGTAAATTAATGTAAAAGTTAAAAGCGTTTTATCATTTTGATGAAAAGATTCATTAAAAATACGTTTATTAACGTATGAATTACATTTCAATTCTGGCTTTCGCTGTAATTGTTTGATCGGCAAATAGATTTTTTTCAAACATAAACTTCCCTGTTATTGCAATCATTGCAGCATTATCTGTACAGTATTCAAATTTGGGGATGTAGGTATTCCAATTTAATTTTTCAGCATTGTCCTCAATTGCTTTTCTCAATCCCTTGTTGGCACTCACACCACCAGCTATTGCTATTTCTTTGATATTCAAATCGGTTGATGCTTTTACCAATTTTTTGAGTAAAATTTCAATGATGGTATGTTGAATAGATGCACACAAATCATCCAAATTTTCTTGAATGAAGTGAGGATTTGCCTTTTCTTGTTTCTGTAAAAAATATAAAATAGATGTTTTCAAGCCGCTGAAACTAAAATCGTAATTTTTCATCAATGGTTTATTGAATTCAAATCGCAAAGGATTTCCATTTTGTGCATGTTTGTCAATTAACGGACCGCCCGGATAGGGAAAACCCAATAATTTTGCCGATTTATCAAAAGCTTCTCCAGCAGCATCATCAATTGTTGAACCAATGATTTCCATGTCTAAATAGTCTTTTACCAAAACAATTTGCGTATGTCCGCCAGAAACGGTTAAACAAAGAAATGGAAATTTGGGTTTTGATTTTCCTTCATCGTCAATGAAATGTGCTAAAACATGTCCTTTCATGTGATTTACATTAATCATTGGGCAATTTAGTGCCAATGAAAATGCTTTTGCAAAGGATGTTCCAACCAATAGAGACCCCATTAAACCTGGTCCATTGGTAAAAGCGATAGCATCAATTTCTTCTTTTTTTATTCCTGCTTTTTTTATTGCAGCATCAACAACAGGGATAATGTTTTGTTGGTGTGCTCTACTGGCCAATTCGGGAACTACACCACCATATTCTTCATGAATTTTTTGACTTGCGATAATATTTGATAAAATGGCAGTATTTTTGATGATAGAAGCTGAAGTATCGTCACAAGATGATTCAATTCCTAAAATAATTGTTTCTTTTTGTTTCAAGATGATTAATTTTGTACAAATAATATGACAAAAATACTGAAAATATTTGCACGGTCGCTACATGTTCTCATGGAGATTATTGTGTTGTTGTTAATTGTCATAGTCTTTGCTCTCCGAACAAGTCCTGTACAAACGAAGTTAGCAGATTACGCCACAACCTTTCTTTCAAAAGAATTAAATACCAAAATTGCCATCGAAAAAATCGACATTGTTTTTTTCGATAAAATCGATTTAAAAGGCATTTTATTGATGAATGAGGGGCAAAGTGATACAATTGTTAGCGCAAAAAGTTTGTTGGTTCATTTGAATGGAATAGCATCATTTCAGAAACAATTGCATTTTAAATCGGTATTGTTGGAAGATGCTGTATGTAAAATTGATAGGCCAGTTGGAGCTGAATTTATTAACTTAAGATTTGTAATTGATTATTTTAGTAAAAATAAGAAAAAGAAAAGAGGGCATATTCCATTTACTTTTGACGAAGCACACTTAAAAAATATTCGCTTTCAGTTTGATAATTACAACATACCATACAGAAAGGATGGTGGAATGGATTATCAACATTTGTACATCAGTGAAATAGATTTAAAAGCACACGATATAAAAATTAGAAGCGGTGTTATTACGGGAATTGTTGATCAACTTTCTGCCAATGAAAAATGTGGGTTTCGATTGGATAATTTTACTGCCAATTACCTCATTGTTTCAGATCATGGTGTTGAATTAAAAGATGTTGTTATTAAGACGCCTTATTCAGATATTCGAAGTGAGGACTACAAAATGGTGTACCAACGCTATCCTCAATTTAGAACATTTGTAGATAGTGTGGCTTTTGATGCCGTGTTAAATCCAAGTAAAACATCTTTTACAGACATTGCATTTTTTGCTCCACAGTTGAAGGGAATGAATCAAAAAGTGGAAGTTGAGGGGAAAGTAACAAAGTTTATTAAAAATTTAAAGGTAGAAGATTTTATTCTAAAAACGGGTGTAAAATCAAGATTGGAAGGGACAATCAATTTACCCGATTTTAGAGACCTGAAAAATGCTTTTTACCAAGAACGATTGGATTATGCGTACGTTGACTTAGCTGATTTACAACAAATTAAATTACCCGAAAGAACAGGAAAACAGTATATTGCTTTGAATGAGAATGTGCAACGATTTGACCATTTTGAGGCAACCAACGTGCGTCTTGATGGTATTTTTTCGCAATTTGTGTTAGCTGCAGATCAAGTTACCACTTCTATTGGATCTGTAAACATGGATAATGGAGTGATGTTTACACACAATCCAATCAACAATTCTTTCTTTTTCTCACATTCAGAAATTAGTGAGTATGATGTAAAAGTAAATAAATTCAATCTTGGTAAGTTTTTAAATAAGCCTACGTTTGGAGAGGTGGATGGTTCTTTATTGCTAAGTGGAGAGGCTTTTTCTTTTACCGATATTCATTTTGATAAAATTGAAGGAAATGTAAATCGTTTTGATTTAGACGGATATGCCTACTCAAATATTTTGGTAAAAAATGCTTCTTTGGTAGATAAGGTATTGTATGCAGAAGTTGATGTGGAAGATAAAAATCTTCAATTGAATTATGCAGGAACAATTGATTTGAACGGAGAGCCTAAAATGAATATGAATATTGATGTTCGTAAGGCTCTTTTAGGAAAATTGAACTATCGTTCAGATGAATCTTCCAATCTTATTGCGAATATCAATATCAATACAAATGGAGTGAACCCTAATACAATGAGTGGTTCTGGTGAAATAAATGAAATTTTGTATGTTGAAGGAAATAAAATTATTCACATTCCTAATCTGAATTTTGACATTGAACGAGGCGCTACTTCTGATCATTTATCGATACGAAGTTCTTTGGTAAATGCCGATTTTGACGGGAAAATGGATTTCAATGCAATGAACTATGTATTGAGGGATCAAATAGAGCAAATATTCCCTGGTGTTTTTTCAATTAAAAACACGAAAAAGAATCATAAAGCAAGTGATTTCATTAATTCGGATGATTGTTTGACTTTTCACTTGAATTTAATTGACATCAATTCGATTTTAACGATTTTCCAACCACAGTTAAAAGTTGCTCGTGGTACAGTTATCGATGGTGACTACGATGTCAATAACCGCTATTTTAAGTTTGATTTAAATTCTTCTGAGATTGCTTACAATGATATTGTTGCAAAAGGCATTGTTTTAAATCAATTTGCAAATGAGAATACCATAACAGCTTCAGTAGATTTCAAATCGCTTAAATTGAACGACTCCATTGTCTTAGCGGATTTTAATTTCACAAGCGCTGGAAATGGACAAAATTTAATCTCCAACTTGACTTGGAATCCAACAACTGAAAATGCATCAGATATACGTTGGAATACACAAATATTATCGAAGAATAAATTTAATTTTTCATTTGAACCGTCTTATTTCTCTATTAATAAACAACATTGGGATATTTCTAAAGAAACAAACGTTCAGATTGACTCTTCGTCGATTGTTGTGAAAGGATTGAAATTATCGAGTGGGGAGCAATACATTCTTGCTAATGGTAAAGTTTCAAAAAATGACAACGATAAGTTGAAGTTTGAATTGTATGAAATTGACCTCAAAAAATTGAGTTCAATGATTGGTCTCAATAAAACCCTTGAAGGAAAATTAAACGGTTGGGGTTCAATTTCTAATCCTTATGTCAATCTATTTTACATGGGAGATTTGAAAGTGCTTGGTTTAAAGGTAAATAACGAGGATGTGGGAGATGTTTATGTGCTTTCACAATGGGATAAGGAAAACAATGTGATTGATTTAGCTGGTGATTTATTGTTTAGAAAAATTCCAACCTTTCAATTTCATGGATCGTATGACATTAATAAGAAAACGGATAATTTAGATTTTAAACTGTTGTTTAACAATACCGATATTTCTTTTGCAAATGCATTTTTAGAACCATTGGTGATTGGTGATATAAAAGGCCGTGTTAATGGTACAATTGATGTAACAGGTTCTCTTTCTCGCCCTGAATTAAATGGTGAGGTGAAATTGGACGAAGGTTCTGTTAAAGTGGTGTTACTTGGAACAACCTATAATTTAAATGGCGTTGTGAAAGCTGATAAAGATGGTTTCTATATTGACTACATTCCTGTCTCAGATATTGATGGAAATACAGGGTCATTAACTGGTTCAATCTACCACAATAATTATAAGGATTGGAACTTTGATGTATCAATAGATTTGGAAGAAGATTACTACAAAAGAGACCCGAATATGAGTTGGGTAAAACTTCCACTAAACAGATTCTTAGTCATGGATACCGATGGTAAAAATGGCGATTTGTATTATGGGAAAGCGTATGCAACAGGTACAGTAGGTATTTTTGGTTACTTGAAAAACTTAGATATAAATGTGAATCTAAAATCACAACGAGGTACATGGGTGGATTTATCATTGTTTAGACAAACCGATGTGAAAGAAGACAATTTTATAGAGTTTGTATCCATTGACACAACTCAACAAGTAGTGGAAAAAAGAATTGATTTCTCAGGTGTTTCACTAAATCTAAATTTTGATGTGAATCCAGATGCACAGGTAAAAATGATTTTTAATGAACAAACAAATGACCAAATTACCGCCTTTGGAAATGGAAAAATAAACCTAAAAATGGATAACCTTGGACAATTGTCACTCGATGGTTCTTATTCCACAGTTGAAGGAAGTAAATACAATTTTGTGCTTGGGCCAATTAAAGAAACATTTTACATTGCAGATGGAGGAACTATTACATGGACAGGAAACCCTTATGGAGCCACACTTGATTTGAATGCGATATACAAATTAAGAGCCAATTTAGGTGATTTATCACCAGAGTTGTTGGTGAGCGGCACTCAAGAGATTAACTGTTTAATCAATTTGTCTGAAGCATTGATGAAACCAGCTATTGAATTTGATATTAAAGCACCAAAAGCACCTGATACAGATCGGTCATTGTTGTCGCAGTTAACTTCGGACAAAGATGAATTGAGTCGTCAATTCTTTTCATTGTTATTGTGGAAAAAATTTCAGCCAACTAAAGGAAGTACACGTGCAAGTGGCGGAGCAGCATTGGATTTAGCAACCAATCAAATTAATTCTTTGCTTTCACAAGTTTCACAAGACTACAAGTTAAATGTTGACATGAATGCTGATGATCAAGGGAGAAGTGAATATGCTTTTGGTATTGAAAAAGGATTTTTGGATGATAAATTAGTCATTTCTGGACAATTTGGAGCACGCAATGAAACCAAAGGAAATCAAACACAATCGTCATTCATTGGTGATATTGAATTGGAATATAAATTGAACAAAGAAGGAACATTTAGAATCAATGTTTTTAATGAATCAAATGATAATAGAAACTTACAAATTAACAACGATAAAGGACCGTTTAAACAAGGTGTGGGTATCTATTACAAAGAAAACTTTAACTCAGTTAAGGACTTTAAATTGCTTCAAAAATTCTTTGATATCTTTAGAAAAAAAGAAAATAAACGCTATCCTATTCGCAGAAAAAAAGAACAAACCCCTGTTCCAAAAGATGAAGATGATGAATAATTGAAAAAAGGCACGCTTTTTGAAATAGTTTTTTTAAAATGAGATTTAATTATTAAAAATCATTATTTTAGCAGTGCTATTATGCGAAATATAAAGCCTATATATGTTCTATTTATACTGATTTCATTCTTTTCTTTTACACAAAAAGATGAGGGTGATTACTCCGTGTGTGACGGTATGTTGAATATCTTTAGAACACAAAAATTCGATATTCAATTTTTAGGAAATAAAGGTGCTTCTACCACTTTTTCAGAATACCCAGCATTGGAAAAAATAACATCAGGAAATCAAATTTGGTTTTCATTCATAGCTCCTGCTGATGGGTTGATTTCCTTAGATATTGAATCAAAAGATGCTAATTTATCATTGCTTGTTTTTGACACGTTGAACAGAGAAGACGTTTGTCAACAAATTAAAACAGGAAATGCCGAAATTATCAGGATGCTAACACCAAAAGAAGGACATAAAATTGGTTTGAATTATAATGTGACTGATAATTACATGTATCCAGTTGAAATATACAAAGGTCACCTTTTGTACTTTGTAATTATAGCCGATAATGATAAACGCATTAGTGCTTCATTGGATTTTAAATTTGAGATTGCAGATGAGAACTATACGGTAGAAACAAAAGAAATGGATTTTAAACGTGATAGAACGGCACCTACTTTCAAAATTAAAATTATAGATAAAGAAACGAAAGAACCATTGATTTCATCGCTTGTTTTGAAAGGTCCAAAACGTTACGAAGGTTATTATCGTGCTAGTGAAATAACATTTGATGCCATTAGATCTGGTAAACTTGAGTTTTATTGTGAACATGATGGTTATTTTCAAAATGATTCTGTTGGAATTTCGTTAACAGGTAGCGAAGATAAATTATTACTCATTGAAATGGATCCTGTTCGTTCAGGAAAATCTGTGCAAATTGAAGAACTTGAATTTGAACCAGGAACCAGTCAGATATTGGAAATTTCTAAACCTAAATTGAGACGTTTGCGTGATTTCTTAGCGCTCAATTCATCGTTGAATTTCGAAATTCAAGGGCACGTGTATCAACCTGGGGAGGAAAATTCTTTGGCGGGACAAAAAATGTCGGAAGCGCGTGCAAAACGTGTGATGAAATATTTAGTAGATAACGGGATTGATAAAAAGCGCATGACTGCAGTAGGTTATGGAAATACACGACCGATTTATGTTTATCCTAAAAGTGCCAGTGAAGAACAAGCTAATCGACGGGTAGAAATTCTGATTAAGTAGATTTTTTGATCGATTCTCTTTTTTGGTAATATCCTCTTGTTTTTTTCATTACTTTTGTAGTAAATTTAAAAGAAAATATGTCTGATAATCGCTATAATCTTAGAGGAGTTTCCGCAGGTAAAGAAGATGTGCATAATGCAATAAAAAATGTTGACAAAGGATTGTACCCAAAGGCGTTTTGTAAAATTGTTCCAGATTTTTTAGCAAACGATGACAATTATTGCGTCGTAATGCACGCCGATGGTGCTGGAACGAAGTCTTCTTTGGCGTATGCTTATTGGAAAGAAACAGGTGATTTATCTGTGTGGAAAGGAATTGCTCAAGATGCATTGATCATGAATATCGATGATTTATTATGCGTGGGTGCAACAAACAATATTCTGCTTTCTTCAACCATTGGTAGAAACAAAAATTTAGTACCGGGCGAAGTTATTTCTGAAATCATTAATGGTACCGAAATATTGTTAGAAGAATTAAGAAATCAAGGCATTGGTATTCATTCTACAGGTGGAGAAACTGCCGATGTAGGTGATTTGGTGCGCACAATTATTGTTGACTCTACAGTTGTGTGTAGAATGAAACGCGAAGATGTGATTTCTAACCATACCATTCAACCTGGTGATGTTATTATTGGGTTGGCTTCTTTTGGTCAAGCTTCTTACGAAACAGAATACAATGGAGGAATGGGAAGTAATGGGTTGACTTCTGCACGTCACGATGTGTTTAATAAATCTGTTGCCGAAAAATATCCTGAAACTTACGATGCAGCAGTACCTTCAGAATTGGTTTATTCTGGTTCTTACAATTTGACAGACTGGCCTGGTGATTATCCGATTTCTGTAGGGAAATTAGTGCTTTCTCCAACAAGAACGTATGCACCAATTATCAGTAAAATAATGGAAAAATACCGTTCTCAAATTCATGGAATGGTGCATTGCTCTGGTGGTGCTCAAACAAAAGTGTTGCATTTCGTTGATAACGTACACATCATTAAAGATAATTTATTTGATACACCATTGTTGTTCAGAATCATTCAAGAAGAATCGGGTACTGATTGGCAAGAAATGTATAAAGTTTTCAATATGGGACACCGTATGGAAATTTATTGCTCACCCGAACATGCACAAGCAATTATTGATATTTCAAAATCATTTAATGTAGATGCACAAATTGTTGGTAGAGTGGAAGCTTCTGATACGAAAAAGTTAACCATCCAATCGCAACACGGAACGTTTAATTATTGAGGTAAGAAACTTTGAATCATGAAAATTTTTTCAAAAATTCTTAGTTTCCCTTTAATCGTTTTAGTGCGCATTTATCAATGGGTTATCAGCCCGTTAACACCTCAAAGTTGCCGGTATTCACCTACGTGTTCTGCTTATATGCTAGAAGCAATCAATGTTTGGGGACCTTTTAAAGGTACATGGTTGGGTATAAAACGCTTTTCACGTTGCCATCCTTGGGGCGGACATGGACACGACCCTGTGCCTCAAAAAGAAGAAAAACCTAAAAATTGATGAGTCGTTTCATTGCTTTGCAGTGTTGTTTGTCTTGATAAACTTCAAATGGAATAAAGTACCACGTTTTCCCCTTGTCTTCAGAAATAGCGATTGTTTTGTATAATTCTTCAGTCGATTTTTCGTTTTTTGTTGCCTCAATTTTCAGTTCACAATACACATGAATGTTGTTTCCATCTTTTGCACTTGAACGAATGATTGGATCGTAAAGTTGTTTGTTTTTATTGTCCTGCGTACAATCAATAGTTTGCAAGAAAATACTATCACCTTGCTCTTTTAATTCTCTAACGTATTGTGGATAAGTAAAACCGATAATACCAACAAGCATACAATTGTTTTTTGCTTTTATATACTTGCCCAAATGTTGATTCAATGACGTTTCTTGCTCCGCATTTAAAGTGCAAGATACAAGCACTATTGCCAGTGCAAAAAATGGTAGAATGGATTTCATTTTCATCTTAGAACAAATGTAGCAAGAATTTTTGTTTCTTTGCAACAATGAAAATTACATTTATTTGCATCGGTAAAACTAGTAAAAAGTTCTTGGAAGAAGGAGAGCAGGAATACCTAAATCGTTTGAAAAATTACACAAAAATTGAACGAATAGAACTGCCTGACCTGAAAAATGCACGTAAATTGACTTTAGAACAAATCAAAAAAGAAGAAGGAACTTTATTTTTGAGCAAAATACCTCCAGGAGACGAACTTATCTTGTTGGATGAACGCGGAAAACACTATTCATCCATTGATTTTTCAAAGTTTATTGATAAAAAGAACATCAGTGGTATCAAAGGCGTTACTTTCTTGGTAGGAGGTGCTTATGGTTTCTCCGATGAGGTTTATGCACGAGCAAATGGCAAAATTAGCCTTTCCACCATGACGTTTTCCCATCAAATGATCCGCATGATTTTCTTTGAACAATTGTACCGCGCTTTCACGATTATAAAAGGTGAGCCTTATCACCATGAGTGATGAGAAAAAATATTTCTCTATTCTTTTAAAACTTATTTTTTCTTAAATTCAACTAACAAATTATAACAAAACCTATTGAATGAATTTAAGAACCCGAAAATCACCACGTGCACAGTGGTAGGGTTATAGCAATATTGCTGATTATCATATTTCCATTTGTACAAATGAAATGCAATGCTTTTTTGGAAAGATTAAAAATGGAGAAATACAACTTTCTCCAGAGGGAGAAATTGCAGAAGCAATTTGGAAAATGATTCCCGAAAAATTTCCCAATATTCAGATTTATGAATTTATTATTATGCCGAATCATTTGCATGGATTGATTGGATTTGGAATTCCAAATCCAAAAAATGAGAGGGGCTCGATTAATTGTACGGTCGCGATTAATTGTACTGACGCGATTAATCGCGTCAGTACGGGAAAAGGAGAGGAGGGTGCGGAAATGGAAGATGGATCAATCATATATGGAGGCGCCACAGGCGCTCATAATCCTATGAATCATTTTTCTCTTTCCACCATCATTCGATGGTTCAAAGGACGAAGCTCCTTTGAAATTAGGAAAATTAATCCAGATTTCAAATGGCATGGACGTTATCACGATTCAATTATCAAATCCTGGACGCAATTTGAAAACACAGTGAATTATATTCAAAATAATCCGTTGGAATGGGAGAGGGATAAATAGTATTTGAAATAAAATGAGGACTATAAATTTATATAGGACGATTAATCCTAATTTTATCTTGAATCTTTCTTTTTATTTAAAATAAACCTCATCCATAAAAATAAATGTTGCATATCCCGGACTCAAATGCCAATCTGGATTGACACCATAATTGTAAGCTGTAAATTCAATTGATTTAACGGCTTTGTTTTTTGGTGTGATTTCAAATTTAACAGGTTCTTCAGGACTCCATTCCGCAGAAGGATGTCTTTTTAATTCCAATTGCACTGTTTCGGAGGTATTGTCCGCATAGTTTACTTTAAAGGTAACGCTCTTTGGTGGAAATATCCATGAACGAGTACTTTGCAATGCGGATAATCCAATGGTTGTTAGTGTTTTTGGTTTGCTAAACGACACAATACCATTCACATCATTGTTGTAAAAACCTTGCCAGTCACCACTTCTAAAGTCATGGGAAGCATACATACCATCAATTAGTGCATCGTCGCCTGAAGCAGAATATTGTTTGGCGTAAGCGGAATTTAATTGCAATTCTACACCAACAGGTTTCAATTTGAATTCATTTTCAATGACATTGCTGTATTTCTTTGTTTGTGGATTGTACGAAACAACTTTTACCACAGTTGATTTCTTAATCCTAAACGGCTTTTTGTATTTTTTGGATTTATTTGTTGGTGTTGAATCATCCAATGTGTAATAATATTCTAAGTTTTTGTATGGACTAGAAATTTCAACAGAAGTTGATTTTGTAAACGCATTGGATACATTTTTAAAATAAGGAACAGCTACAAAAGATGTAGGTAATGATTGGATACTTGGAGCCACTTCATACGTTCTGTATTCAGGAGAGGGAAGAGGTCCCATTGTAAACTCAATGACATTTGCATTCATCAAATCTTGGTGTGTGATGTACCGTTTTTTGTAAACTTCGTTGTTGATACGTATTTCTTGTATAAATTTATTTTTTGCAGAATTGTTCTTTACTATAATATTGGTCATTCTACCATTTTCATAACGTAAAGTGGCTGTGTTGAATAATGGGCGACCAAAGTCATATATGGCGCTTCCTGGAGCTACAGGGTAAAAACCAAGTGCACTAAACGTGTACCATGACGACATTTGTCCACAATCTTCATTGCCCGATAATCCATCAGGTGCATTGTGGTAATAGTGATTTAAAATTGAATCAACAATGATAGCTGTTTTTTCTGGAGAATTGGTGTAATTGTACAAATAAGCCATGTGGTGAGAAGGCTCGTTGCCATGTGCATATTGACCGATTAATCCTGTAATATCCACCTGATTGTTTCCTGCTAATTTTGAATCTGCCGCAAATAGTGCATTGAGCCATTTTTCTAACGCATCAGTTCCACCCAATAATTCAGCCAATACTGGAATGGCATGAGGAGCGTATAAAGAATATTGCCAACTGTTTGCTTCTGTAAAATTAAAATTCACTTCTTCTGGCTTGAATGGTGAAAACCAAATACCACCGTTGCGGGCACGCATAAAACCAGTTTGAGGATCAAAAATGTTGACAAAATTAAAAGCACGATTTTTAAAAACTTCAATCAAACTGTCACTTACATCTTGATTGTCTTTTTTTGCTTCTTCTAAAAAGGTGTAAATACAATAGGAATCATAAGCATATTCCAATGTTTTTGAAACAGATTCTGGTTCCACTTTGTAATCAATAAAACCTTGGTTATTGAAATTTAATTTACCCAAATGATCTATTTCAGCTGTTTTTTGCAACGCTTTAATAAAAAATGGCACGTTAAATTTCTTAATTCCTTTGACATAAGCATCGGCTATAACCGAAGCAGAGTGGTAACCAATCATGCAATAGGTTTCATTTCCAGCTAGTTCCCAAACCGGTAAATTTCCACCTTGATTGAACATATTTCCAAAACTAACAATAAAATCAAGTGTTTTCTTTTGTTGAAACATGGTGTACCATGGGTGTGTAGCTCTATAAGTGTCCCATAATGAAAAAACAGTATATTGATCGTTGCCATCTAAACTGTGTATTTTCTTGTCTTGCCCAAGATAACGCCTATCTATATCGCTAAAAATATTAGGAGCCAAATAAGAATGATAGAGAGCTGTATAGAAAACTGTTGCTTGATTATTGTTTGAGCGGTCAACAATTACAGAGGTTAATTCTTTCAACCATTCGTTTTCAACATCCGCTTTAACAGTTGCAAAATCTTTTCCTCTTAATTCTTTTTCTGCATTTGTAATGGCACCTTTTTCGTCCACAGCAGACAATCCAACACGCAATTCAATGTCATTTACAGACGCAGGAAATTGCAACAATAATTTTGTTCCATCTTCGAGTAATTCGTATTTTTCTTCTTCTACATTTGCCATGATGTAGAAAAATAAACGTTGATCCTTTGCCCATGATGATGAATTTCGTACCCCAAGAATCATTTTACCATCTTTTTTCAGATAAAACTTCGTTAATTGATCTCGGTGAGTTAAATCAATCAATAGGTATCTTTTTTCGCCGTTTTGAGGAAATGTATAGTGATGAATACCAGCACGTTTAGATACTGTAAATTCAGCAAAAATTCCATTGTCAAGTTTTACTGAATAATAACCAGGACTGGCTTTTTCATTGTTGTGCGAAAATGTAGCACCATAGCCTTCTTTAGGGTCTTTATAACCAGGTGTTGTACGAGGTTTTCCTATTTGTGGCACAATTAATAAATCGCAATAATCTTCAACACCTGTGCCACTTAAATGCGTGTGACTAAAACCCCAGATAATCGAATCAGAATAATGGTAGCCAGAGCAGCCATCCCAACCGTTGTAACGAGTGTCTGGACTTAATTGCATCATCCCGAAAGGAGCAGAAGCACCTGGATAAGTATGTCCATGTCCGCCTGTTCCAATAAACGGATTGACTAAATCTAAAATGTATCGGTATTTTGTATAATCTTTGATTGAATTATCAACCCTTTCTAACTTTAAGGTAGTATCAAATTTATTTTTCCTTATTTGAGAAGAAACACCAAAGCTGATGAATAAACTAAAGATTAGAAGGAGGTTTTTCATTGTTCAAAAATTAAACAGTTAATGTCGATTTATTATTTAACGTGCAAATATACGCATTTATTCAGTTACAAATTGATATTCTAACGCCAATTTGCTCGTTGAATTATATGGATTCTCTATCAATAAGTATGCCTGATTTTTATCCCATCTGGATGCAAAGCTCGTATTGACTTTGCCATTTTTGATACGAATGGATTGTGTACCCGAAACACCGTCATTGCTTAAATAAACGGTAATATTGTCAGATAATTTTCCAGAAAATGTCAGTTCTAATTGATAGACCTTACCTTGTTCTTTGTGTTTTTCAATCAAATAGACCTTGTTTTTAGTACCCAAATCAATATCAATTGATTGTGTCATAATATTGTATAAGCGAGCTTTGTAAAAATACCGGTAACCAACAAAAAGGAGTGCTAAAAAAATAAGGGTAGAAAAAATAAAAACATTCTTTTTTGGAAGCATCTTTAATTCGCTTGATTGGTCATTTTTTCTTTTTTTCTATTTTTTCTATTTGCAGCTAAGTTGCCCCAGATGTATCCCGTAACTATAGAAAGAGCAATGATGATGGTAAGTGGAAATGAATAGGCTTTGAAAACCAAATTAACCTCTACAGAGTACCAATTTTTGATAATGATTAAAATAATAAATACTGTTAAAAGTGTTGCGAAAACAATTTTCACTTTACTCCAAAATGATATTTTATGCCCTATTTGTTTTTCATTTTCCATAATACAAATTAAATCGATGTAACGAAATTACAGTTTTTGTGTTAATAATCATAGAAATGAATTTATTTTGTTTTTTATTTGCTTAACAATCTTTAACACTGACAAAATGTGTTTTTGATAAGATTGGCGTTATAATTGTATATGCTTTTATAATTAATTAAACCAAATAGTCATGAATAAGAATTTGAAAATAGTAGGATTAGGATTTTTAGGAGGGCTTCTTCCTATCGGAGCATTATTGTTGATCAATAGTCAATCCATTAAAAATCATGAACAAACCAGTTTGTTTAATGAAGCACCAATACATCAGGTGAGCTATATAGGGGCTTCTACACCAGCTGATTTTGTTGATGCGTCGGAAAACTCGATCAATTCGGTTGTGCACGTTACAACGAAAGTTGAACAAACAACTTTTCAACGTGATTTTTTTCAAGAGTTTTTCTATGGACCTGGTGCTGGTGGTCGTGAATTTAAACGATACGGATCTGGCTCTGGTTCGGGCGTGATTGTTACCAAAGATGGTTATATTGTTACCAATAATCACGTGGTTGACAATGCTAGTGAAATTGAAGTTGTTTTAAATGACAACTCTAAATACAGTGCTAAAATTGTTGGTACAGACCCTTCGACAGATATTGCCGTGTTAAAAATAGAAGCATCCAACTTATCGCCAATTTTATTGGGAAATAGTGATGATGTGCGTGTTGGAGAGTGGGTGTTAGCAGTTGGAAATCCGTTTAATTTAACTTCGACTGTAACAGCAGGTATTATTTCAGCAAAGGCAAGAAATATCAATTTGTTGTCTTCTCGAACAAAAGGAGATGTTGTGCCGATTGAATCATTCATTCAAACAGATGCTGCTGTAAATCCGGGTAATAGTGGAGGAGCATTGGTAAATACAAAAGGCGAATTGGTGGGCATTAATACGGCTATAGCTTCCGAAACAGGTAGTTACTCCGGTTATTCATTTGCTGTGCCAGTTAACTTGGTTAGAAAAGTAATGAGTGATTTGATTGATTACGGTATTGTTCAACGAGGATTCTTAGGTGTTCAAATAGCAGATATAACACAAGAATTGAAAGAAAAGAATGATTTACCGAATTTGAAAGGTGTTTACATTGCCGAAGTTGTTGATGGCGGAAGTGCCGAAAAAGCCGGAATCAAAAAAGGTGATGTTATTTTAAAAATTGGTTCTGTGGAAGTTAATTCATCAGCAAAATTGCAAGAAGAAGTAGGGAAGGGAAGACCTGGAGATAAAATTCCGGTAACAATTCGAAGAAAAAAAGGTGATGAAGAAACTTTAAATGTTGTTTTACGTAATAAAGAAGGAGAAACGAAATTAGTATCAAAAGAGGAAATTAAAAAGAATGTGGCTTTAGGAGCAACATTTGAAGAATTGTCTTCAAAAGATAAAAAAGAATTAAAAACAGATTATGGCGTAAAAATTAAATCAATTACAAGTGGTAAATTAAAATCTTTGGGATTGTCAGAAGGTATGGTAATTACGAAGATTAATAACGAGCCAGTAAAGAGTATAGAACAATTGACCGAAAAGTTAAACAAAGGAAATACAGGTGTATTATTAGAGATTTTGACCGAAAATGGTCGTAAAGAATACATCGGATTCGGAATTTAACAAATTTAGGTACAATTTTTGATAGCATTTAGGGTGGAAATTATTTATTAACAATATTTTGATTGTTAGGTATTTTCGCCCTATCTTTGCACCCAATTTTGTTACATCTCATAAAAAAGGAAAAGTTAAATGAGACAACTTAAAATCACCAAATCAATCACCAATCGTGAGTCACAATCGTTAGATAAGTACTTGCAAGACATTGGTAAGGAGGAATTGATTACAGCAGAAGAAGAAGTGGAATTGGCTAGACGCATCAAGCAAGGAGACCAAAGAGCACTTGAAAAATTAACAAAAGCCAATCTTCGATTCGTTGTATCAGTTGCTAAACAGTATCAAAATCAAGGTTTGACATTGCCCGACCTAATAAACGAGGGAAACTTGGGACTAATTAAAGCCGCACAAAAATTTGATGAAACTCGTGGATTTAAGTTTATTTCTTATGCCGTGTGGTGGATTCGCCAATCAATTTTACAAGCTTTGGCTGAACAAGCTAGAATTGTAAGATTACCTTTAAATCAAGTTGGTTCATTAAACAAAATCAACAAAGCATTTTCGCGCTTAGAGCAAGAATATGAACGTCCGCCGTCAGCTGAAGAGTTGGCCGAAGCATTGGAAGTTCCAGAAGACAAAATTAAAGAATCGTTAAATGTTTCTGGTCGCCAAACGTTTTGGACGCTCCTTTGTCAACGTCAGAAGATGGTGGTACATTAATGGATGTAATGGCAAATACTGATTCTCCAAAAGCAGACCACAAGTTAATGACAGAATCTTTGCAAAAGGAAATTGAACGTTCGTTGAGTACTTTAACCGATAAAGAACGTGAGATTATCCGATTATTCTTCGGAATAGGCATGAATCACGGTTTGACATTGGAAGAAATCGGTTCTAAGTTTAATCTAACTCGTGAAAGGGTTCGACAAATTAAAGAAAAAGCAATACGAAGATTGAGACACACTTCAAGAAACAAATTGCTGAAATCTTATTTAGGATAAAAAAAAGGTACCTGCTTGTGTGGGTACCTTTTTGACTTTTATATAGTAATTGAAATAATAATTTTTTAAAACGTAAAATCAAAAATGGAAGCTTCTTTGGGATACGAAACCGAGTTGAAGTCACACGTCGAAAGAGAACGTGCTGCTGTAAAATTAGTTAGTAAAATTGGTGAACTTCTTTACGATAAAGGAGTTGAATTGGTTCTATTCAGAAATCATTTAACAGATGTTACCCTTTCTGAAATACTAAATTTGCATGAGTATGCAAGAAATGTTGTCAACAAAGCTATTGATGTGTTTACAACTTCTGAATTGGCAGAAGAATTATTAAAAATGGACTTAGCTCCAGCAAAATTAGATATTGGGAAACTAGCTAGTGAATGGTTAGAAGAACAAGACAATTATGCATCTAAATTGGCTTTCTTAAAAGCTAAATTAGCTGGATTTGAAACAAATAGTAGTAACAATATCGAGCCAAGAGATGTTGTATTGTACGGTTTTGGTCGTATTGGTCGTTTGGCTGCTCGTGAATTAATCAAACAAGCTGGTAAAGGACAACAATTGAGATTGCGTGCAATTGTTACTCGTGGTGATTCTGATCAAGATATCATTAAAAGAGCTTCTTTGTTGAGAAATGACTCTGTACACGGTGCATATAAAGGTACTGTAAGCGTAGATTTGGAAAATAAATCAATCATTATCAACGGACAAATTGTTCGAATGATTAGCACTAACAATCCAGAAGATGTCGATTATACAGCTTATGGAATCAACAATGCATTAATCATTGACAATACAGGTGTGTTCACAAACCGTGAAGCATTGAGCCGTCATTTAAAAGCAAAAGGTGCTTCAAAAGTTATCTTAACTGCACCAGGAAAAGAAATTCCAAATATTGTTTATGGTATCAATCAAGGTACATTGGATGTTGAAAATGAAACCATTTATTCAGCAGCATCTTGTACTACAAATGCCATTTCTCCAATTTTGAAAGTTATCAACGATAAATATGGTATTGAAAGAGGACACATCGAAACAATCCATGCTTATACAAATGACCAAAACTTATTGGATAACATGCACAAGAAACCAAGAAGAGGTCGTTCTGCAGCTATCAATATGGTAATCACTTCTACAGGAGCTGGTAATGCAGTAACTAAAGTTATTCCAGAATTGAAAGACAAATTGACAGCAAACGCAGTTCGTGTACCAACTCCAAATGGTTCTTTGGCAATGTTGAACTTAGAATTGAAAAAAGGAGCAACTATTGAAGATGTAAATGCAATCGTTAGAAAAGCATCTTTAGAAGGGGATTTGGTTAACCAAATTTTCTATTCGTATGACCCTGAAATGGTATCAAGTGATATCATTGGGAATACTTGTTGTTCTGTGTATGATTCAAATGCAACAATTGTTTCTCCAGATGGTAAGAGCGTTGTGCTTTATACTTGGTATGACAATGAGTTTGGATATACCAAACAAGTAATCCGTTTGGCGAAGTACATCGCTAAAGTGAGAAGAAATATTTATTACTAAAATATAATTTTTCATAAAATTGAAGGTCGGTGGTTTCATCGACCTTTTTTATTGTTGTAGGTTGTGCAATTATCATTATTTTTGTAATCGTATGAATAAGAAAATAGATAAACAATTAAAATATGATTTAGCCTATTTAAAAATGGCTAAAAGTTGGTCCGAATTGTCTCATTGTACCCGCAAAAAGGTGGGGGCTATCATCGTTAAAGATGATATGATTATTTCAGATGGTTACAACGGTACTCCTTCTGGTTTTGATAATTGTTGCGAAGGTGAAGATGGAAATACCTTGTGGTATGTTTTGCATGCAGAAGCAAATGCCATATTAAAAGTTTCAAAATCAACAAATAATAGTAAAGATGCTACGTTGTATCTAACATTATCGCCATGCAAAGATTGCAGTAAATTAATTTTACAAGCTGGAATAAAAAGAGTGGTTTTTTCGGATGTGTATAAAGATACTTCGGGCGTAGAGTTTTTAAAAGAAGCAGGCATTGACGTGGTGCAAATTAATTTGATTTAATGGAAAATAATAATAATTTGAGAATTTGGACGCCTATTTTGATAGGTGCAACACTGGCTATTGGAATTTTCTTTGGAAGGAAAATGGCAACTCCAGGTAATCTCATGTTTGGTGTGAAACAAAATTCAAACACCAACTATCAAAAGATTCAAGATGTAATTGATATCATTGATAATTACTATGTGGATAGTGTGAATAGTCAAGAATTGTTTGAGAAAACAATCAGTGATATGTTGCACCAATTAGATCCTCACTCGAATTATATTTCTGCTAAAGATTTACAATTGGCAAAAGAACAGATGAAAGGCGAGTTTTCGGGTGTTGGAATTCGATTTTTTATTATTCGTGATACTGTTTGTGTTACAAATGTTGTGAAAAACTCACCATCCGACTTTGTTGGAGTGAAAGCAGGCGATAAAATTGTGAAAGTTGATGGAAAAAAAGTTGCAGGCATTAAAATTAAGAACGATGACATCATGTCACGACTTAAAGGCCCTGCAAATACAAAGGTAAACGTTACATTTTTGAGAGATGGAAAAGAAGTAGTGAAAACCATTACGAGAGGAACAATTCCAATTTATTCTGTTTCTTCTGCCTTCATGTTGAACAATGAAACCGGATTTGTGAAAATAGATCAGTTTTCAGTAACAACAGCCGATGAATTTAGAAATGCATCAAAACAATTACTCGCAAAAGGAATGAAAAAAATGATTCTCGATTTGCGCAATAATACGGGTGGTGTAATGCAAAGTGCAACAACTATTGTGGATGAGTTCTTACCAGCAAACAAAGTTATTGTTTCAACAAAAGGGAAGCATTTAAAAGAGCAAATTTATAGAGCAACAAGTAACGGAATCCTCGAAAAAATTGATGTTGTAGTGCTAATTAATGAAAATTCTGCATCTGCAAGTGAAATTGTGGCTGGTGCGTTGCAAGACAATGACAGAGCAACAATTGTGGGTAGAAGAAGTTTTGGAAAAGGATTGGTGCAAGAAGATATGTTGCTCCGTGATAACAGTAGTTTGCGTTTAACTGTGGCACGCTATTACACGCCTACTGGTAGAAGTATTCAAAAACCTTACAATGGAAATATTGAAGAGTATTACCACGAAGAAATGGATCGATATGATAAAGGTGAATTGTTTCACCCTGATTCCTCATTGTTTGTTGATTCTTTGAAATTTACAACACCGAAAGGAAAAGTGGTATATGGTGGTGGAGGTATCATGCCAGATGTTTTTGTGGCGTTGGATACAACAGGTGGCAGTTGGTATTTGACCCAATTGCGTTATGCATTAACATTTCAATCGTTTGCTTTTGACTTTGCACATGGGAAGTACAATCAATGGAATAATCCGCAAGAATATGCTCAATCATTTCAAATTTCAGACGCTTTGTTGAATCAATACCTAAAATATGCTGAAACTGAATTTGGAATTGCAATCAATCAAAAGAGCTTAACTGTGAGTAAGTCACTGATTAAACTATTGCTAAAAGCAGAAATTGCACGACAAATTTGGACAGAAGACGGATATTACTCCGTTATGAGTTTGGAAGATAAAGAAGTTAAAGAAGCTTTGCGTCATTTGTAAATGAAATTTTATTCGCTCAATCAATTAAGCTCTATTCTTGGAGAATCTTTCCAGTTTGAAAAGATAGATACTTATTTGACAACTATTATAGATAGCGATATTCACAATTACTTGGTGCATTTGAAACAACCCAATGCAGCACTTTTTGTTGGTTGGATAGAAAATTGGAACGAGTTGGCCAACATCTTAAACAGGAGTAAATCAATTCAAGCATACACTGATTTTTTGAAAATCGAAAAGCATCAATTGTTTCATTCTTTCCAACAGTTTTTAACACCGTTACTTATTTGTTCTTTGTCTAAATTATTGGAAGATAATGAATTGAATAAAAATCTTGTTTTTATCAAATTAGCAACAGGTGATGAAAGAACAAGGTTAGAATCGTCTATTTATTTGAGAATAGAAGAAAAATTTCAAGCAGTTGACGCGTTGCAATTACAAGAATCACCCAATGAAACTCAATTAATTGATGCTGTTCAGTTGGTTATAAATGATGATATTATTGTTATTATTCAAGCACTTTCTAAGCAATCGTATGTGTTGTTGGTTGGTTACGTTGAACATTGTTTTAAAATTTTAAATTCCAAAGGTTGTTCGTTGCGATTGGCTAATTGGATGGTGAAACAATTGCAGCAATTAACGCTTAATCCAACACATCAAGAACAACTGGATCAATTAAAAACAGCAATTAAAACAGGTGGATTTCAATTGGATAGTGGAAAAAAGACAATAAAAACGCCATTAAAACAACTACTTATAAATACCTCTGTTGTTTTTGTATTAGCATTCGTTGGGTGGATAGTTTTTTTCAAACCATTTTCTAAAAATGGTGATGATTTGGATAAATTAAAAGAAACTTCCTCATATACTTCATTTACAGTTGAAGAAAGAAAACACATTGATTCGTTAATACGACTTATACAATCTGAGCCAACACCGGTTTATATATCAGAACCATCTTCAACAGAGGGATGGGAAGAATTGTTTGTAGAAAACACAAAAGTTTTCAAAAATAATGGTGTCAACGATTTTTATAAACATTGGTATAGTTATCTTTCTCAAGATACAACACTGTCGCAAGGAACGTGTAAACAATTGACTAAAAAAATCAATCAAAAAAATTTACCAGATAATTTCTTAGCGTTGACAGCTAAAAAAGATGGAAAAATAGCTGTGTTTATGAATGATGCAGATTACGATGTGCAATTAATTGTATTTCAAAATACTTCTACCAATAAACCCTTTTACCATGAATTAAAAAAGGGTGAACAGGTTGAATGTCATCTAACAGATGGAGATTATGTTGGGTTAGTAGTTGGAAAATATGCCATTCCTTACCAAAAAGATGATAAAAAAAGCATCGTTTTTTGTGAAATTGATAACACGACACTTAAATCACTTTCTACATTTTACAGCGTGCAATCGAATAAATCGTTTAATTATAAATTCTTAATTTATGGAAATACAGTCAATGATTTTCAATTGATTGATATGTATGGTGTATTAAAAGTACATCAATAATGAACCTGAATGAAATTTTATATCGAATTCAGGTTCATTAATTTCCATTAATTACATTGCCTTTTCCGTATTGAATAACATTTAAAGAAGAGGGAGTCCCGACGTAAATTACGTCACCTGTTCCATCTATTTCAATAGTTGTTTGCGCATTATCAGCATTGATAAACGTGTTGACTGGTGTGTTTGAAACAACAACCAATTTATTGGAAACGTTTAATCCTCTTGAATCACCAAATCCATTGCTGATAATGTGTAATCGTGCATCATTACACGTGCCTGTCAAAACAAAATTTCCATACCCATGACCCTGACTTGCGTTAACTTCATTGTATTGAACGTTTAAATAAGCAGTTGCTCCACTGTCTTGAATGTTTAAATTTAATTTATCTCCGATTAAAACTCCTTTAGTGGTCAAGTCATGAGTGCCTTCAAAGAATATATCATCAAGTTGTTTTAAATGTATTTCAATCGTGATTAAACTTTTCTTGTAGGAGCGTAAAAAATCACATTTATTAGAATTTTTGATAGTCAAAAAACCTTCTTCGTTAAAATCAGCAGAAATAAAGTTGATCAATTTCTTTCCGCCACTAACAATCATCTTGTTAACAGTGTCTTGCACCAAAACAACAGCCATTTTAGGCCCGATACGCAGTTTTGAAAATTCAGGCAATGACAATTCTAATGATGTTTCTTCCCCCACTGATTTCCAACAATTTCTATCTTCTGCTTTTTTACAAGAAACAAAAGAAATTAGGACAAGTAAAAATACAACTATTCTCATTTTGAATTCTTTTTGTGGTTATTAAAGAAAGAGTAGCCAACACCCCATTCTATATAATCTGCTTTCCCCCAATGTGATTTTAACACCAATTGAAAATGAACGCCACTTTTTAAGTAATAACGCATACCAACTCGGTGATAAAATAGTTCTTCGGGTTTGTAAAAATCACGGACATAAGCTCCCATTCCCAAAACGAAGTGAAAATTATTTAACGGTAATAAATAGCCTGCATAAACTCCAAATTGCATGATTTTCCACTGTGTTTTTCTAACTTCTGGACGATAATTCATTATGGATTGATTGGACATGGCATCAAAAGCAACCTCCCAACCTACACGAGGCTTCATAAACATACGCATGTGAAGGTTTAAAGCAAAAACAGGGTAAGTTTTGCCATTTGTTGGGAAAATTTGTTTGGCAGATCCAACAGCAGTAACTCCAAAAATTAGTTTTCGTTGTGGAACATAAGTAGGTTTTTCAATGGTGGAGTGTTCCTTGTTGTAATTGAAGAAACGACCATATCCAATAGACAATTGTGGAATGTTTAAACCCAAATTAGGCACTTTTGTGCCCCCATTTGAAAAGTGAGTCAAATCAATTCCAACTAAAATCCAATTGTTTTTAAAATACGTTCTTGCATCAATTCCTAAATTGACTAAGGCATTGATGTGTGTTGATATTGCAGAATTTTTCTTGTTTAATACTTCATCGTACGTTTTGTTTGTATAACCAATGCCACAACCTAATTTACCACTTAAACGAAATTTCTCTTTTGCAACAAAAGGAATGCCTAAAGATCCGTAAATACCAAAATAATTACCCAATAATTTAGCATTTCCTACATTGCCATAATAAAGATTGATGGATAAATCGGGATATTTATAGTACTTGTGCCAAGCTTTTTCACCGTTTGGTCGATAGACAAATGCCAATTCAGTAGCGTATGTGTGATTTTGAACAATGTGTCCCATGACAACACGATGACCTATTAAAAAGCCATATTTCAAACGTGCTTCAATACCCCAGTTTATCTTCTCTTGTGTAAAAGAAAAGTAACTGATACATACTAGGCAATTGATTAGAAATAAACGCATACTTTTAAAAATCTTCGTTTCGGAGGCGAAATTTACTAAATTTACATCAAAAGAAAAAAAATGGACGAACGATTATTAGCTTTTAAGCGATTATTGGATATCATGGACGACCTCAGAGAACAGTGTCCATGGGATAAAAAGCAAACATTTGAAAGTTTAAGACACCTGACAATTGAAGAAACGTATGAATTAGCAGATGCCATTTTAGATAAAAATTTGAACGAGCTTGAAGGAGAAATTGGTGATGTTTTTTTGCATCTGGTGTTTTATAGTAAATTAGGTAGTGAAGTCGGAGCGTTTGATGTTACTTCTGTTTTAAATCGAATTTGTGATAAACTTGTTTTTAGGCATCCTCATATTTACAGCGATACAAAAGCCGAAACGGAAGACCAGGTAAAGGCAAATTGGGAAAAGTTAAAATTGAAAGAAGGAAAGAAGTCTGTGTTGGAAGGTGTTCCAAACTCATTACCTGCAATGGTTAAAGCCGCTCGTATTCAAGAAAAAGTGAAAGGAGTAGGTTTTGATTGGGACAACAAAGAGCAAGTATGGGAAAAAGTTAAAGAAGAATTGGACGAATTGAAAGTTGAAATCGACAATAAATCAAATAAAATTGAAGATGAATTTGGTGATTTACTCTTTTCGTTAATAAATTTTGCCCGTTTTATTGATGTAAACCCCGAAAACTCTTTGGAAAAGACCAATAAGAAATTTATCAAACGTTTTAAACGATTAGAAGAATTAATAATCGAAGACAAACAACAAATAAGTGATTTATCCATCGATGAAATGGATAAATACTGGATAAAAGCCAAAAAAGAATTAAATTGAATGTTTATGAATGTTTTTCAATAAATTCAATGTGATATTCAGCTAATTCGGCTAATATTGGTTCATAAATTTCCTTTTTGATAGGAAGAAGCACGCCACGATTACTAATTTGATTGTTCATGATCAATTTGGCACTCATCCCAACAGGTAAACCAACAGTGTTGGACATGGAGGTATAAACTTGATCTTCACCGATATTTACCATACTTGAAGTAATTGTATGTGATCTACCGTTTAAAGTGTATTCAAACTCGTGAATCATTACAAGCATATCTTTATCATTTTTGTGTAAATCCCATTTACGTTCCAAAATTACTTGTAATAATTTAGCCGGAGTTGGAGATGTTACTTCCAAATTTTCATCGCTATCAAACAATCCAAGCCATTCAAATTTGGAGTATAAATGCATGTTGTCTTCACCCAAAAATTGTTTGAATTTATCTTCTACAAGTTGTGTTGGGTGGTAAGGAAGATACGTATTTAAAAAATCTCTTGGAGAACATCTTTCCATATTAGACAGCGTGTAAGAATCATCTGTCATTCCAAGTTGAACAAAAACATTCCAAGCTTCACAAAAATCAGGGCGACGAAGTGTGCCACGATAAATGGTCGGAATATCTTCCAAACCGTAAATACTTCTATACGATAAAGAATCTCTATTTGCATAACCAGTGAAATCACCGTATCCTTCAACAGAAAGATAATCTAAACGAGAAAACAATTGATGATAAGGAATGTATTTGTATTGACCGTTTCGTATGAACTTAGCAGCACCGCCAGAGCCTGCTAAAACAACATTTCGAGGATTCCAAGTAAATTTATAATTCCATGGATTGTCATCTGATTCAGGAGCAATTAAACCACCGCAAAAAGATTTAAAGCAATCGATTTGTCCATTTTTATCTTTTATTGAATCAATGATCTTCATCGCACTCATGTGATCTATTCCTGGATCAACACCAACCTCATTCATAATAATGATGCCAGCATTTTTAGCAGCTTCGTCCAATGCTTTCATTTCTGGAGAAACATAAGAAGGTGTTACTAAATTTGTTTTAAATTCAATACAATCTTTAGCTACTTCAACGTGGAAATTAGCAGGGAGCATTGAAATTACCAAATCAGCATGTTCAATTTCTGGACGTCTTTCACTACTTGATAACGCATCAAAATTTAATGCAATACCATTTGGGTGGTTATTGATTTTTGCTTTTACTTTGTCAATATCTTGATCGGTGATTCTAATTTTCCAATCATAGATTTCAGACTGTTTAAGCAAGTAGCGTATAAGCGAGGAGGAGGATAGACCAGCACCGAGTACTAATATTGACTTCATTTTAGATTAATTTAACACAAAAGTAGTCATTTGATTAATAAATTAACTATACATACCTGTTTTTTTATGCAGCATGAATGTATCGCATTACATTAAAGCAAATATTGGTAAAAATAATTTTGGGACTAGCATTGCGTTCCAAGTGATAATAAGCATCGTTGAATGTATTATTAAAGTCAATAATGTTATTGCCTGTTATAAAACGAGCAAACTTTTGTAAGAACTCAGCTTCTTCGTTAGAAACTCTTAACAGTACATCTTCTGTATAGTTTTTTAATAAACTCTGGCGAAACATGTGCAATGAATATTGAATAAAGTTTTTTTGGTATTCCCTTGTTTCGTTTGAAATTTTATCACACCAGTCCAACATTTCATTGACATCTTTCTTATAACAAGAACGCATGAGATCTATAAATAAATCACGTTCATCATTTTTTTCATTGTTTTCAGATAAAATCTTTACCGATTCAATCAAATCACCCTCAGAACGTAGTGTAATAGAGTCTGACTTAGAAATATTTAATCCATGATTTTCTCTAAGGTAAACACTTAATGCATCTGTTTCTATTTTGGGTACACGAAAGAGTTGAGTACGGGATAAAATCGTTTGTAAAAAGTTTCCCTGTTGACGACCAATTAAGATAAATAAAGTTTTGTTGGGTGGTTCTTCTATTGATTTTAAAAGTTTATTAGCTGTTATTGGGTGTAATTCGTCAGCCATCCAGATAACCATAACTTTATGGCGACCTTCATAAGCCGTTAATGAAAGGTTTTTAATGATTTCTGTACTTGTATCTTTTCCAATGATTGGGGTTCTTCCTTTTTCTGGGTCGATGTATTTACTCCATTCTTCAGATGTGAAATAAGGATTGTCAAGAATTTTTTCTCTCCATTTTGAATAAATTTCTTTTGGAGAATCATTATCTCCCAAAATAAAGGGATAAATAAAATGAACATCGGGATGTTGTAAATCTTGAATTTTTAAACAAGAATCACAAACCCCACAACTATCATTTTCCTGACGATTTTTGCAGTATAAATATTGAATATAAGCCAATACTAATGGGAGTGTACCATAACCCTCTTTACCCAAAAAAAGTTTGGCATGACTGATTTTTTCACTATTAATTTCCTGTATTAATAGTTGCTTTAAATGTTGCTGTCCGACTACTTTTGAAAATTGCATGAAGTAAAATTAATTATTTGTGGTATAGTTTTTGCTAAAATTACATGAATGTTAATAAATTTGCATAACTTTATTGTAATTAAATTAAAAAAAATGAAAAAACAAACATTGATTTTGGCATTATTTATCGCTACATCAGGAGCTTTTGCAGCGACAACAAATAATGTACCCACGACTAAACAAGAGATAACTAAGGATGGAATTGTTTTTACTGTTAATGTAACAAGTAACAAAGGGGTTGTTGCTGGTGCATTGGTAAAAGTTACACTTGATGGCAAGGCTATTGGTGTTGGTACAACTGACGCAAATGGTAATGCATCTATTACAATAGCTTCATACAACCGTCAATTAGTTAAAATTGAAGTGACACATTCGATGTATAAGAATGAAAATAAATCAGATGTTGTCATAGAAAATGGAAGTACGATAGCATTTGTTTTAAAAGCTAAAACAGAATCTGTAGATGAAGTGGCGGCTAGAGAAGCAGAGCATGCAGCTAGAGAAGAAGCAGCACGTAAAGCAGCAGAAGAAACAAACAAGCAAAAAGAAGAAATAAAGCAACAAACAGAGAAAGCAAAACAAGAAGCAGAAGCGACTAAAGCTGCCGCAGATCAAAAATCAGCAGAAGCCAAAGCACAGCAAGAAGCAGCAGAAAAACAACGTAAAGAGACAGAGGAGCGTTTGGCAGCAGAAAAATTAGCTAGAGAAGAAGCTGCTAAAAAACAACAAGAAGCAGCTGAGGCTCGTCGTCAACAAGCAGAACAAAACAAAGTTGAAGATGTGTCCAAAGAGGCAAAATTGACTGCAAAAGACGCTAAGCAAGAACAAAAAGAGCAAGAAGAAAAATTAAAAGCAGCACAAGAACAAGCTAAAACGCAAAAAGCAGCAGCAGATCAAGCTGCAAAAGACCAAAAGGCTGCAGAGCAAGCTAAAAAAGAAGCCGCAAAAGATCAAAAAGCAGCAGAAAAGGCAAAAAAAGAAGCAGAAAAGGCAGCTAAGGCAGCAGAAAAAGAAGCTAAAGAAGCAGAAAAAGCAAAGAAAGCAGCTGAAAAATTGCAAGCCAATATTGAAAAACTAGATGCCCAACAAGTTAAAATTGATGAATCAAGAAAAAAATTGAATAGCCAACAAGATAAGTTGCAAAAACAGTTGGATAAAGGAAAAGGTGATGCTGCTAAAATTCAAACTAAAATGGCAGGACTCGATTTGAAACATGCAAAATTGGATGAGTCACAAGTTAAATTAGATAAAAAGAGAGAAAAATTGATTAAAAAATAATTTTCTTTTCATATAGTTTTAAAGACCTCGTTTTGTACGGGGTCTTTTTTTTTTTACTACTATGTATTGATTTTCAATACAAAAAAAATAAAATTTTAATATTTTCAATAAATCGCTTGTATTTATAAATCAAATTACTATTTTTGCCGTCCGTTCATTGAACATTGGTGGGATGGGTGAGTGGCTGAAACCAACAGTTTGCTAAACTGTCGTACGGGTAACTGTACCGCGAGTTCGAATCTCGCTCCCACCGCAAAATTATTTTTGAAAAAAAATAAGTTAAAAGTTGCAAAATAAATAGATTCAATGTAATTTTGCACTCGCTTTTGAGAAAACGATCTCAATATGATTGAAATAAAAAGAACTTATTGGAAGTCTATTCCAAGGTTTCGGGGCGTAGCGTAGTCCGGTCATCGCGCCTGGTTTGGGACCAGGAGGTCGCAGGTTCGAATCCTGCCGCCCCGACTAGGGAGATGTTTCGCATCTCCCTTTTTTATTTTCCTACGTAGTAGGTACAAGTTCCGTAGCTTATTTGGATAAATTATCCTTCAAGTGAAAGAGTTGAAATAATAAAAATGGTTCCGTAGCTCAGCTGGATAGAGCAACTGCCTTCTAAGCAGTAGGCCACAGGTTCGAATCCTGTCGGAATCACTTTTATAGGTTGTAGCGTGTTTTTTCAAATTGTATCAAACACGCTCAACCTATTGAAAATATTGGTGTGGTTAGGTCGTGAGTACACAATTTTTTTTCCATAAACTTTGAGTGGTTACATTGTTTTGTGATACAGTTGTGATACTAAAATGTGATACACCATGATTGTGAAGATCGTGTTTAACCGTCGCAAGCAATTAAATGCTAATGGCGATGGATTGATAGAATTTCAAATTTATTTGACCAGGACAAAACGGCCAACGAAGTCAACTGGCATTTATATTGCCCCAGTTCATTGGGATGATTCAAAAAAATGCATCAAAAAAACCTTTAAAGATGCTGACAAACTCAATGCGGAACTTCATTTGAAAAAAAATGAGTTAGAAAACTATTACCTAAATGAGTTTTTAAAAACAGGGTCCAGGGATAGGGTAGAAGTCCGTAAAAAGATTGATTTGTACGATTTCATTGACAACTATGTAATAAAAGTGTCAAATCTTGAATTGTCGGAAGGTACTCAAAAAATTTACCGTCGTTTGTCTAAATATTTAAAACAATTTCATCCAAAAGGAATAAATATTGATGAAATAAACGTTGCCTATTGTGAACTATTTAATGCATGGCTGGTAAATGAGCGTAAATTGTGCCAAAACACACGACATCAATTAACCACGAAATTAAAACGTTGCATTTCGATTGCTGTAAAATTAGATTATTTAGAATATGCTCAAAATCCATTTGTAAAAGGCTTTGCTGTTCGTGAAATTCCTACTATCAAAAAAGCGTTGGATTTAACAGAGCTAACTATTTTGGAAAACGTGGATTTAATTACACGCCCGGAACTGGTGAAATGCAAGGATCGTTTTTTATTCTGTTGTTATACTGGTTTGAGATATGGAGATTTTAACCGCTTGACAATTGACAACTTTGATTTTTTGGAAAATGGAAAAATACGCCTAAAATATGTACCTCATAAAACAATGAAATCAAGTGGAAAATTGATTTCTTGGATTGTTTCGGATTTTTGGGCTGGAAAAATTGATTCATTAATTCATAAATACCAGGGCGATTTTAGAAGCTTCACCAAAATAACGAATCAAAAACACAATGAGCAGTTAAAAGAGTTGCAACGATTTGCAGGAATAAAACAACCATTGCATTCGCATTTGGCACGACACACGTGTATTTCTGTTTTGATAAATGATTATGGTTTAAGTGTGGATAATGTGCAAATGATTGCAGGGCACTCAAAGATTGAAACAACAATGGGGTATTTAAAGAAAACGGAAAAAGATTTGGCGAATGCAGCTAGTAAAGTGGTGTGGGGATAAAAAAGCCGTACGAAATGCACGGAAGCGAAAATAATCCTCAGGGTTTACCAGTTCGCCATTTTTGCGCAACGTTAAATGTAAATGTGGACCAGTAGAGTGCCCTGTATTACCGCTGTATGCAATAACCTGTCCTTTTCTAATTTTTTGACCTATTGAAACGACTGATTTTGATAAGTGCGCATATCCTGTTCTAAAACCTTGTGTATGGTCTATAATTAATTGATTGCCTCCTTGTGTGTTGGAATAAACATTTTTAACCGTTCCGCTTTTAGGGGCTAGAACTGGTGTGCCTTGTGGAAAATCACAATGCAAAAAATATAAGTATTTAATTATTAAATAGTTAAATTGTTTTGTGTTTTAAAAAATAGCCCTTAATTTTGTGACATACTAAAAAATTGAATAGTTCACCATATTATTCTTACCTTTACACCAATGAATAACAATCAAATTATTGTAATTGATGCAGGAAATACTTTTGTGAAAATTGGTGTTTTTACAAATGGTAAACTCGAAGGTGTGGAGTGTGTTTCATTTGATAATTTTGTTGGTGATGAGAAACTATTGAGCACTTACAATTATTCAAATGGAATTTTTTCATCTGTGTTGTCTATTGAGCAAAATCAATTGATAAGAGAACGTTTTCCAAAATTTATTCATTTTAATAATCAGTTGCAATTACCAATTCAGTTGAATTATCATACCCCTGAAACGTTGGGTAATGATAGACTATGTAATGCAATTGCTACATGGAAACTCAATCAAAACAATGATAGTTTATCGGTTGATATTGGTACTTGTATAAAATTTGATTTTGTAGATGCAACTGGTGTATATCAAGGTGGTTCAATTAGTCCTGGTATTCGCCTTAGATACCAATCAATGAATGATTATACCGCAAATTTACCGTTACTTAACGAAATGGGTCAAATTAATTTAATTGGAAAATCTACAAAAGATTCTATGCATTCGGGTGTTATAAATGGAATAAATGCAGAAATTTTGCGTTTAATTCAAGAATATGAAGAAAAATATAATTCATTAACTATTTTTGTGACTGGTGGAGATGCAAAATACTTTGATATCGCAACAAAAAATAACATCTTTGCAAACGAAAATTTAACCTTGTATGGTTTATACGAAACATTTTTACTCAATGCGAAATAAAATTGCACTAATATTATTTGTCTGCTTTTCAATAGTGGCAAATGCTCAGTTAAACTCTCCATTCTCATCTTATGGTGTTGGAGAGCGAACGAATTCCCTTCATTCTGTGTTTTCTGGAATGGGGAATCACCATGTATCTTATGACAACCCATCAGTATTAAATACTTCAAATCCAGCTTCCTATTCATTTGTTCGTTACCAATTCCCAATTTTTTCATTAGGAATATCCAATCGATTATCTTTTAATAATGATGGTACAACAAAAGAATTCAATAATGCAACAAATATTTCTGAAATAGCATTTGGAATGTCTTTTGCAAAACGTTTTGGTTTGGCATTTGGATTTAAACCTATGTATAAAAAGAACTATTCTTTTGCAGAACAATTTCCATTGATGAGTGACTCTGTGCGTTACGAATATGAAGGAAAAGGTGCTTTAAACAATGCTTTTATTGGTTTTTCTGCTAATATTTTGAATTATGATTCACTGAAATGGTCAATAGGTGGTAATGTGGGTGTTTTATTTGGAGGTATTACAGATGAACGAAGAAGCTATATTGTGAATCCTTTAAATATGGCAGGAGGGAATGAAACAAAAAGACAACAAGTAAAATCTTTTCATTATGAAATAGGAACATTGGTACAGTACCAATTTAAAAAATACAACAAGTTAACTTTAGGTGCAGTGGTAGAACCTATTCAGAATATTAAATCGGTTTATGATAGACAATTGTCTTATTCTGCTTCGGATGTTACAAACCCTAATACCTATTATTTATTAAAAGAAACAGGAGAAATTAAGGGTAAAATAATTTTTGCAACTTCTTATACTGTTGGAGCTTCCTATACACGAAATTTTATTGCTCATAAAAAGGATGGAACAGAAAGAAAACCTCAAATTATGTTTTCATTTGGTTATAATGGAACAGATTATTCTAAATATAGAGAGATTTACAGTGATACAACCTTCTCTTATGGCTATAAAAATGCATCCAATTATCAATTTGGTGTCCAATTTGTTCCAGAAACACAAATTGTTGGTAGTGCAATTCCTAAATTGTTTGAACGTTCAAGCTATCGTTTAGGTTTTTATTATTCTACATTGCCTAATTTATATCTTGGAAGTCAGTTGAAAGAATGGGCTGTGACTTGTGGATTTGGTTTACCGGTGCTTGTTGATAAACGTTTGGATTCTTCTGTTCAATTAGGAATAGGTGTTGGTAAAAGAGGTGCAATGACTACAGGTTCTCTTAACGAAACATTTGTAACTATAAATATTGGTTTGTTTATTGCTCCAAGTATTAACGATAGATGGTTTATTAAACGTAAGGTGGATTAAAATTATGAAATTCAATGTCAATTGGTTGCAAATAAGTAGTGTTATTGTACTTTTTGTAACGGCATGCACCAATGATTTGAATAGTATCAAAAAGATTACTTACGATCCAAAGTCGCCCAACGAAGTATCCATTAATCTCAATATTTATTACGCTGACGAAGGTTATGCCAAGGTGAATATCTTTGCTGCACATGCAGAAACATACAATTCTCCACACATTACCTATATAAAAGATAGTTTAAAAGTTGATTTTTATGATGATGATGGTACGATTACATCCAGTTTAACTGCAAAATACGGAGAGGTAAATCACGATACAGGTCAAATGTTTGTCCGTGATTCCGTTAAATTGGTTAATTACTCGGATAAACGTACGATGTACACAAGTGTTCTTTATTGGAATCAAACGGATAGTTTAATTTACACTGATCAAAATGTGCGACTTATTTCTCCAAAAGGAAAAGCGTATGGAACAAGTTTTAAAGCAAAGCAAGATTTTACAAGTTACAAAATAACAAACCCACGAGGAGCTTACGAATTTGACCAAGATTAAAACTTTTTTGTTGCAATTGAAAAAAATGATGTAAAAAAATCAATTTTTTCACTAACTTAGATAGAAAACAGTTCAAAATAATTAAATTTATTATATGCAACCACAAGACTTTGCGGAACAATTTATTAATTACACCAATCAATCCATTTTTCTTACCGGTAAAGCGGGTACAGGAAAAACAACTTTCTTAAAAAATATTGTTCAATCAACTCACAAACAAACAGCTATTGTTGCTCCTACAGGTATTGCTGCCTTGAATGCTGGAGGAGTCACCATTCATTCATTTTTTCAATTGCCATTTGCAGGATTTATTCCCGATTTCTTGAACGATATAACAGTAGATGGAGCTACGAAACTTGAAAGCAAATCTACATTGATGCGTCATTTTCGTCACAATAAAAAACGTCAACAATTGATTCGCTCGTTAGAATTACTAATTATTGACGAAGTCAGCATGTTGCGTGCAGATATTTTGGATGCTATCGATTGGGTATTGAGAAATATTCGAAAAATAAATATTCCATTTGGTGGAGTTCAAATTTTATTTATTGGCGATTTACATCAGTTACCACCTATTGTTAAGCCAGAAGAATGGCGCTATTTAAGTAAATATTACAATGGTGCTTATTTTTTTAACTCACTGGCATTGCAAGAACAACCCCCTTTGTACATTGAATTAAAGAAGATTTACCGTCAACAAGACGATGAGTTTATTGGTGCTTTAAATAAATTAAGAAATAATCAAATGGATGAAGTTGGATTGGCAACAATCAACAAAAAAGTAATTCAAAAATTTAATCCTGCTGATTATGAAGGATATATAACTTTGACAACCCACAATCACAAAGCAGATATTATAAATCAACGAGAATTGGATTTGTTGAAACAGAAGTCGTATCGTTTTACAGCAGAAATTACAGGAGATTTTCCACAGCATATTTACCCAATTGAACCATCGTTGCAATTAAAGAAAGATGCTCAAGTTATGTTTGTTAAAAACGATGTGTCTTTTGATAAACAATATTACAATGGGAAAATGGCGAAAATTATTGAAATCAATGATTTTGATGTAGTTGTTGAGTGTTTGGAAGATAAAAAACGGATAGAAGTTGCCAAACATGAATGGGAAAATATTCGGTATAAAACGGATGAAAACACAGGTGAAATCAAAGAAGAAGTGATTGGAACGTTTGTTCAATATCCATTAAAATTAGCTTGGGCAATTACGATTCACAAAAGTCAAGGATTAACATTTGAAAAAGCAATTTTAGATGTGGGAGATGTTTTTGCTCCTGGTCAAGCTTATGTTGCACTTTCTCGTTTACGTTCGTTAAACGGGTTGGTAATGATGAATCCTTTGAGAATTAACGGTATAAACACCGATGAATCTGTTATTCAATATGCACAAAATGAACCAACTATCCATCAGTTACAAGATTTTCTTCCAAAAGCAATCAAAAATAATTTATACAATCAGCTGATAAAAACCTATGATTGGTTAGAGATGGCTTCTAATTGGGCAAGTTTTGAGAAAGATTGTTTCTTGCAATCTAAAAAATCATTGAAAGGTGAGTTGTGTAGTTGGGCAAAAGCTCAGAATTTTACCATTCAAAACACATTAGAACCAGCTAGGAAATTTAGAAATCAGTTAGACAATTTGTTTTTAGATCTTAATTATTCAATGGAAAAAGTTGTGGAGCGAATTCATGCTTCTGTTAATTATTTTTTACCCATTCTTGACAATGTCTATTTTTCTTTGGTAAAAAAAATGATAGAAGTTGGTCGTGTTAAAAAAACGAAGGCTTTACTTGAAGAATTACAAGAGCTAGAAGAAACTCTTTTGGAAGTTATTTTATCACTTAAAAAAACGGTTATTGTTGTTCAATACACTGCTGAAGGTCGAAAAATTGATAAAAACACGTGTTTTGGAGACGATATTAAAAATTATAGAATAAAAAGAGTAGCCAAAGCAAAACAATCACTCATAAGTAATAATGAATTATTTATAGCATCAAATCAAGATGATGAAGAGGATAGTATATTTTCCAAAAAAGAAACAAGTAAAAAGAAGTCTGCTTCAATAGAAAAGAAAAAACCCACGTCAGAAATAACCTTGGAATTGTTTGAATCCGGTCTTTCCATTGAGCAAATTGCAGCACAACGACAGCTAACTTATAATACAATCAATAGCCATTTAGCAGATTTGATTAAAAATGAAAAAATTGTTATAGAACAAGTTATGGATGCTGAGTTGTTGTCTTATTTGGTACGAACAATCGGGAAACAAAACTTAACCATGTCAGAAATGAAAGAAATGGTGAAAGATGATGTAACATACGAAGATTTGAAGCTTTATAGAGCTTATAGCTTATTGTGATTAGAACCAACCAAGTGTAAATAAATGAAGAATTCGGTTATTTGAGAGTAGATAAATAATACTAATGGCGGTAGAACAATAAAGACTCAAATAAAAGAAGAAAACATAAGAGTAGGTTCTTCTTTGAAATAGATAAACACCAAATGGAGCCAAAAAAAATGGAATTAATAGATAGGTATGCGAGCCCAAATCATATTGAGTAGCGTATTCCTCCTTGTCTTTACTGAAAATAAATTTTACTTTTCGATTGTTGTGAAAGATAAATGATTTGCAAATAATTAATTCAGGTGTAGAATATAGATAACGTGGGATATCATCAAAATAAATAGATTTGCCCGATTCTAAATAATATTGTCGGACTTCATTTACAGAAGTTAAACCAGACATTGTTATGTAATTAGCTCCATTGATACGATCGTTTTCAAATCGGTAGGGAAGTAGTAATTCTAATAACAATACAAAAGTGATAAAAACACCAATGACAGAAGCAATTTTAATTATTTTCCATTTTAATCCACTGGTAAGTTTAGAAAAATAGTGTTCCTTATCCACATACTCTTTATAAAGATTTTCTTTGTACTGCTGTTTGGCTCGTTTGATTCGTTCTTCAACTGGTTGGTTACGAGCTGAACTATTACTTCTACTTCTAGTCGTTGTATGTATAGTTGATTTGTCCAGTTTCTTTTGCCCGCTTAAATACTCATAAGCCTCCAGTATTTCTTGAAATTTTTGTTGATCGCCGCCCATTTTATCAGGATGGTATTTCATCGCTAAATGACGGTATCTTTTTTTGATTTCTGCCTGAGTTGCAGATTCAGAAAGACCAAGGACGCTATAGTAATGGCTTAAAGTCTTCACTTTTTAATGTTACTAAAGTTGCAATTCTATTTATTTTAGCACTATTTGTATAAAAAAACTCTTCTGCAAATACAATTTCCTTTGGAATGTGATAGTTGTTTTTTAAAAACGAATAAAATGTTTTTAAATTCAGTTGATTATCTGGCTTGCCTTCAAAAACAATAACCACTTTTTGCCCTAATTTATCATCTTTATTGGACGTGATAAAAAAAGGACGGTTAATTTTTTGACTCAATTCTTTTTCCAATTCTTCTATTTGAATTTTAATTCCTCCACTGTTAATCACGTAGTCAGCTCTACCAATCCATTTGAATTGTTTTTCATTTTTCAGTTCGATTAAATCATTTGTAAGCAATGTAGGAATGCCCAATTGTGGAGCATGAATACACAATTGATTTTTGTTCTCTGAAATGGTAATTCCTTCAAGTGTTGTATAGCACTCTTCTTGTTCAAAACCTACTTTTCTCAAAGCAATATGAGAAATAGTTTCTGTCATTCCAAATGTTTGAAATACAGTTATTTGATATTTGTTTAGTAAAGTAATGGTTGAATCTGATATATTACCGCCACCAACAATAATCGAACGTATTGATTTTAATTTTTCTGGAGATTCATTTAATATCGTATGAAGTTGTATTGGAGCCAATGCGATAAAATCAATTGTTTCATTGATTGATTTTAAAGGATTTGATGAAGGAGTGGTAATTAATAATTGCAAATTTCTTTCCATTGCTCGAACAACCATCATTTTTCCGCCTATTGTATCGATGCTTAAACACAATAAAGCAGTGTCGTTTTTAGTAATTGATAAAAAATTCAATGTGGCATTTGCAGATTTTTTTGCATACTCTTTATTTATCGTAATTGTCTTTGGTTTGCCAGTAGAACCTGAGGTTTGTGAAGTAAAAGTTGTAACTTTATCCTTCAAAATTGTTATAAAGGAGGCAACTTGTTCTTTTAATTTTTCGTTATTTGTAATAAATTTTAAGTTCATTTGCAATTTTTGGAACGATATTTGAATAATTAACAAAAATATTAAAAAAAACATACCATGAATAACTTATTAAGATTATCTGCAATTATTGGAGCTGTTATTTTCACAATGGCATTTACCTTTAACAATGGAATTAATGATGATTCCAGTCGTTTTATTCAAAAAAATGACGATGAAGGAATTAAATTTATGAATTTAACTTATGATGAAGCTATAAAGCTTTCGGCCCAAACAGGGAAGCCTATTTTTATTGATTGCTATACAGAATGGTGCGGACCATGTAAAATGTTGTCAAAAAATACATTTACAGATTCCAATGTAGGCAATTTTTTTAATAAGAATTTTATCAATATAAAAATTGAGATGGAAAAAGATGCGGATGGACCCAATTTAGCACGAATGTTCCGAGTGAGAGCTTATCCTACAATGTTGTACGTTAACGGTAAAGGAGAGTTGATAAAGCAAAGTTTAGGATATGTAACTCCCGATCAATTATTGAGTGTTGCAACGCAAGTAATAAATTAAATTCATGCTTTCAAAAGAAGAGTTACGCGAAAAAAACATTGCTTTTTGGGGTGGATTTAAGGCTCAATTTAAAAAAGTTAATTCTTGTTGTAACAAGCGAATTAATTGGTTGAGTTATCCTACCGGCTCAAAAGAGTTGTTTGTTCGATTACAAGCTGATAGTCGGTCATGCTCGTTGAATTTTGATATTCAATGTAAAGATGATGGCGTGCGTGAAGTTGTGTGGGAGCAAATGAATGAGTTGAAAGTTGTGCTTTCTGAAATTATGGAAGATGAAGGTGATTGGATAGAAAATTATACCATGCCAGAAGGGTTTACCATTTCTAGAATACGATGGGAGCAACCAGAGCTGAATTATTATAATAAAGAAGATGTTGCTAAAATGTATGATTTTTTGAAAAATAAATTGATTGCTTTTGATGAATTTTATCAAGAATACAACGATATCTTGTTAAATTTATTAAATTAATGAGTAATTGACAAAACAAATCAATATTTTTGCAACATGAAACAAATTTTATTAGCTGTAGTTGGTTCATTGTTTTTAGCCAACATGATTTTTTCTCAGTCAATTGCTTTTCAAGAGAATTTTAATGCTGGCATACCGGCAACTTTTACTTTGTATAATAAAGATGGTTTGACTCCAAACGCTCAAGTTTCAGAATATACAAATGCATGGATTTCTAAAGAAGATCCTGCAGATGCAACAAATAAAGTAGCATCATCAACTTCTTATTTCTCACCAGTGGGTAGTGCAAATAGATGGTTGGTTACACCTGCGATAACTCTTGGAGGTTATGGTAATTCATTGTCATGGAAAGGAAAATCACATGATGCAAGCTATTCTGACAGTTATTATGTGTTGTTATCAAAAACGGCTAATGTAATCGATAGTTTTAAAGATACAGTTGCAGCTGTTTTTTATGAAGATATAGAGTGGGTGAGTCATACCGTGGATTTGTCTGAATTAGGTCACGATGGAGAAGTTGTATATATAGCCTTTGTTTTGAGAACTTATGATGGATTTAAATTGTATATTGATGATATTTTAGTTGAAAAAGAAGATCCTGCATCTGTTTTAGAAAAATCAATTTTAAATCTTTCTGTATTTCCAAACCCAGCAACAGATTACTTAGTTGTTTACTCTGACGTTTCTGGTTTAAATAAGGTTATAAAAGATGTTAATGGGAAGGTAATTTTATCAACGAATGAAGACAAAATAGATGTTCAATCATTAGAAAGTGGAATTTATTTTATTGAATTGCAGTATTTGAATACTATTGAAGTTCGAAAAATCATAAAAATATAATAGTTTAATTAGTTGCACTTGTATTGATAATCAATAAATTATATTTTTTATATTTTTTTCAAAAAAAATCTTA
>JAMLHA010000019.1 GCA_023957475.1 Crocinitomicaceae bacterium
TGGGTTAAGTTCTCCGTACATTTCCAACATTGATACATATCCCGCTCACTACTAGCTGATTTTTTTCTTTTTGAAATGTAGAAGCAAAAGAAAAACCAAGAATGGTAAACTGCGTTGGACGTTTAACACCACACTACTCCACTTCTTCATAATGCACATCTTGTACATTATCTATTTTTTTCTTATCTTTGATAATACGGGTTTTTCCAAAATTTTTAAATGCTTTGGCACGATCTTCTTCAAATTTTCGCGCTTGTTGGTTGAGTTTTCTATCCTCTTCCATGTTACGCTTGGCATTGAGTAATTGTCCGATAAAACGCAATACAACAATTGCACCGATAACAATCAAGATAGTACGAAAAGCTCCTGTTGCACTTAAAATCATCATTCTATTACTTTTAAGCAAAGATAAACATTTTATGCAGAATTGTTCAATCTATCTTGCAACTTATTCTTATAATTCTTCAATAATTAGTTAAAAAACTACTATATCAACTCTTTTTACATTTATTCTGATTTAGTATAAGGAAGTAAACGATAGTAAAGTAACCATTGATTTTAAATTTCTTTGCTCGACCACCAACGTGGTCGGAGGTATAGGTCAAGTATTCCTCTGTTATAGACATGTCACCCATACTGGGTGAGTACTATAAAGCGGAAGGTTAATCCTGTATTTGTCATGTATCCATACTGTTATACACATGTCACCCGTACCGAGTATGCAGCATAACAACGGAAGATTCACCCAGTATGGGTGACATGTCTATAAAAAAACAATCCCCTCTCGTTCACCACCCCGTAGGTGGTCGAATAATAAAAACAGCTATCAAATCAACACTTAATGTTAAAAATTTTCATCATTTTTATGGTTTTCATACTTATTACAAATGATTTTTATACTTTTATAAGGCAAAAAATAAAATGTTATGACAACAAGTGGATTATTCAATGAATTAGAAAAAATTACAACTGAAAATATTCTTTCTATTGAATCAAATTTTTCCAACTTAACAGACGAACAACTGAATTGGAAACCTCGCTCTGACAATTGGAACATTCGCGAAATTTTTGCTCACTTGTATGAATTTGCAAAGTACTATCATTCTGCTTTTTCAAAAAAAATTGACACAACACGATTCAACGAGCCTTCTGAAGCTTTTACTTCTTCACCATTGGGCAAAAGTATGTGGAAAGCCATGAAATTGGGAAATGCCAAGAATGTGAAAAGAAAAATGAAAGCTCATAAATTGTACAATCCAACCATTGTTACCTCTATCGTTACAGACACGGTTGTTGCTGATTTCTTAAACAGTCAAAAAGAATTGTTGCATATTTTAGAACGAGCTAAAAAGATCAATGTGCGTAAAGCTAAAATAAAATTAGCTTACAACAATGTTATCAAATTTAGAATTGGCGATGCTTTTTTGTATGTAATTTACCACAATCAGCGACACATCCAGCAAGCAATAAATCTACGTAACAACACCAAATTCCCTCAATAATGGATGTTTCTGCTTATTGTACCGTTTCCATTTCACCTGTTAGAAGTCAACCTCAAGATAGTAGTGAAATGGTTACTCAACTCCTTTTTGGAGAAATCGTTGACATTATAGAAGAAACACCAAAATGGTGGAAAATACGTTCCTATTTTGATAATTACGAAGGATGGGTTGATCCTAAGCAAGTTAAGAAATTATCCAAAAAAGAAGTTGGAAGATGGCTCAATGGTCTTTCCTACTTAAACGATTTAGTTACGACAATTGAAACAACTTTTGGCCCACAACGCATTGTGAGAGGTTCTTTTATCTCTCATGACAGTGAAACAAGTTTCGCTATTGGAAATGATCACTTTGGTATTACTACTCCATTCTCTAACACAAATTATTCAAGTGTAACCGAAATTGCCAAAGAATACTTAAACACACCCTATTTATGGGGAGGAAAAACGCCCTTTGGTATTGATTGCTCTGGATTTACACAAGTTTGCTTTAGGCTCATTGGTATTAACTTACCAAGAGATGCTTCGCAACAAGTAGAACATGGTGCTGCTATTGATTTTTCGGACAGATTAGCTGGCGATGTAGTGTTTTTCAGCAATGATGCAGGAAAAGTTATTCATGTTGGCATTTGTTTGTCAGACAGTGAAATCATTCATGCAAGCGGACAAGTACGAATTGACAAATACGACGAACAAGGTATCATTCACTATTCTGGTGAATACCACACACACCAATTTCACTCCATCAAACGAATGGCTTAGAAATTAGATGTGTAAATGAATTTATTCTGCAGGTTTATCGTTTGAATCTTTTACTTCAACTTTTCCTTTGCTATCGTCTTTCGCTGCTTTTTGCTTGTGTTTTCCGATGTAAATTCCCAACTGGATTTCATGTGTTCCTCCAGCTGCATTTCTGATTTTTCCAACACTCAATTCATACGCATAGCTAACATAGATATTCTGCACCAAAGTTGTACCAAATTGGAATACAACGTTGTTGCTTGTTCTTCCATATACACCAAGCCAAATTGCATTTTTGTACAAGAATCGTGCACCAAAATCAAAATTAACAGGAGCATGAGCTGCAAATTTTCCAATAATTGCTGGTTCCAAAACACTGCTACCCATTTTTATACCATACGACAAAGTGATGTTGTAATGTCTGGCATAAAAACTTTTTGTGTCAACAGAACTAAATTTGGCTTTGTTTTTAAACATATTGGTTGTACTAAATCCAAAAAACAAGCCTTTTCCATAGAAAACAATACCAGCCGTTGCATCAAAAATGCTTTGCTGTGATGATTTTCCCAATGCCATTGCATAAGTATCGTCTATTTCATCATATAATGTTACACGATTTGGATTAATGCGGTAATTCCCCCATCCTAATCCAAGACCAACACCAATATTGAAATCATTTGTTACAGGCAAATGAATGGCATAACTTCCATAAACCCCCATTCGGCTAAACACCCCAATTTGGTCGCTAATAATTTTACCACCAACAATGTGTTTCAAAGCTCCAACTGAATATTTTGGACGAGGTTGTAAAAATTTATTCCCCCCTTCTAATTCAGATAGTACACCACTGTTTTTTGCACCAACAACGGAGTGTCCGCTTAAATTAACAGAAACAGGGCCATTAATTCCCATCCACTGCAATCTAGTTGTCAAATCAATTTGTGTTACATTTGAAAGTCCACCAGCTGCTGGGTTGTATAAATAAGGATTTTGAAACGAAGATGCAAATTGCATTTCTTGCTGAGCAAATGCACTTGAAACAAAGATAATTGCGAATATGTATAGTATATTTTTCATGTTCAATTTCTTTAGTAGGTTAATGGATTAAGCTTATTGGTCCAGAATACACTTTCCCTGAGCCATCATTCAATTCTAATTTAAAGAAATAAGCACCCATTGGCAACTTCTCACCTTTAAATGTGCCATCCCAAGCGGAAGTATATCCTGTTGATTCAAAAACAACACTTCCGTATCGGTTAAAGATGGTCATTTGACAATTTGGATATATTATTTCAAGATTTTGAACAACAAACAAATCGTTTTTACCATCTCCATTAGGCGTTATAACCGTTGGAAAAACTGGTTCAAAATCTTCGCAAGGAGTAATCACAATTCTTAATGTATCTGTTTCTTTTGGACACAAACTGTGTTTCACTTCGTAAATCAATGTTGTTTTACCCATTGATAAACCAGTTAATTCAAGTGAATCTTGTCCAACAACCGTAGATAAAGCTGTTCCTTCTGCAAAAATCCAATTAACTGTTTGCATGGAATCAACAGGAGTTGTAGTAACCAAAACAGAAATGTCATTACCAAAACAAATAGTCGTATCTTTTGTATAGATTGACTGATCACCAGTTTTGAATACGTTCATTGTGTCTGCGTTTGACGGACATCCAACTGAAGATACCGTCCAAATAATTTTACTCCATCCATTTGGTATAGAAGTTGCTGTTGCTATTGCTGAATTAATATCATCAAATACAATGCCATTTGAAGAAGACCACGTTCCTGTACCTGAGTATGGAATTGCGGTAGTAAGATTCAATTGGTTGGCAGCACAAGCATAGACAGTATCTTGCACATTTGCCACAGATGGCATTTGTGAATTAATAATGCGAATAGTATCTGATGTATTGCCGCAATCAGGTGAAACAACCGTCCATGCTAAAATAGTTGTACCATAACCCAAATTGTTCAGCGCTGTATTGTTGCTATTTGTTTGTGTTAACGATGTTAAAGGTGATGGGCTACTTTCAATCGTCCAAGTTCCTGTTCCAGCATTGATGTCTGCATTTACCAAAATAGTGGTTTGACTACAAACGGCAATTTCATCATCTTCTATATTTGCAGTAGATGTTTTACCCTTCAATACAAAATTATCAATTGCCAAAGGTGTGCCTGCATCGGCTGTACTATTATAAGTAAGTCTAAAACCTATGAAAAAATTAGCATTATTAACAGCAGGACCTACGTTAAAAGTTGCAGACGTCCAATTCGTTGCATTATCAAGGGTATCAATTACAAACCAAAAAGAACCGTTCAAACTATAAACGATTTCTGCCACATTGCTTGTATTGTTTAAATCCAACTTATAATCAAATGAAATGGTATGTGTATTGGAACATCTTCCATCTACACTTAAATATGCCACAACTTTTTGTTGTGTACTTGGTGGAGCCGCTGCATATTCGTATTTATCACCACAAGCGATGTCATTCACACCATTGGTAACATACATTGCTTTTGAACCAGTTGATCCAGCATTGCCTGCACATTCTGCAATAGTCCATTGATTCACAGACGTTACAGGATAGTATTGGTAAGCAAAAGAGGAAACACCTTCAAAATTATCTGAATAAATAGTGATTTCCTGCGAAAATGAGCTAAAACTCAAAACAGTAATTAAGAGCGTAATAACTTTTTTCATATTCATAAGTTAATTAATAGTTGGTAAAGATAAATAAAAGATTTCTTTTTTTAAACGCCTATTTTAAAAAGTGATTAACAAGTTTTCAATAATTATCTACAAATTATATCTTTGTACAACATTTTTAGAGAATTATTTTATGCTTATTGACAAATCATCTATTTCCAAATACATACCACAACGAGCACCATTCATAATGGTGGATGAATTAATCACAGCCAATGAAACGCATTTTGAATCTCAATTTATTGTTGATAAATCGAATCTATTTTTGAAAAATGGACTACTTTCAGAATCTGCTTTGATTGAAAACATCGCTCAAACATGTGCTGCTGGCTTTGGCTATGTCAACAGTTTAAAGGGTGACGAAGCTGGAAAACTTGGTTTTATTGGTTCTGTATCTCGCGTTGAAGTGAAAGATGTTGCCAAAGAATTAGATGCACTCACCACAAAAGTGGAAGTAATCAGCACATTTGACACCATTCATTTAATTGAAGGAAAAGTTTACAATAAAAACAGCAATGAATTGATTTCGTGTCAAATGAAAATTGTTGTTGGTTAATTTTCATCGATCTCTTTTCTGATTTTTTCAAAATAGTTGGGCACATCTCGTAAGCGTGATCCATACCAACAAAAATATTCTCCTTCTACCAAAACAATCTTGGCAGTTGGGTATTTTTCCTTAAAAAATGGCACATGTTTTTCTGCAAATGGATAGGGCTCCGAACTAAGCAATACCAATTCAGGTGTTTTATCACTCGGGAAATCCCAAATTGGGTAACGGTTTTTTTTTTGCAAATTAATCCCTCCAAAGTAATTCATCATTTCGTTGATAAATGTGTCTTTTCCTGCAACCATGTACGGGTCTTTCCACATAAAATACAAGCACGAATATTTTTTTAAATTTTCCAACTTACTAAAATTCAATTTAATAGCATTTGTTATTTGAATGCTTTCTTGAATCTTATTGGTTAACTTTCCTATACCTAAAATCATTTCGATGGACTGCTCCAACGTTTCAATATTACTTATCCAAACTGGTGCAATTTGACGCAATTGTTCTATTTCTTCTTTAAGATTCTCTTCTTTATTGGCAATAATCAAATCAGGTTGAAGTGCTTTAATTTTTTCAAAATCAACACTTTTTGGTCCACCAACTCTAGTTTTAGTTGTAAACCAATTCTCTGGGAAAATGCAAAATTTGGTAATTCCTACAACTTCTTCATCCAACCCTAAATCGTAGAGCAATTCGGTTTGAGAAGGCACTAACGAAATAATCCGACTGGGGTATTTTTCCAATCGGATTACAGTATTCATTTGATCTTTAAATTCTAACATTGTTTTTAGCTCAATGCCTCGATAATATCGTATCTTGAAATTAAATGATAACTTCCATCTTTCTTTTCAACCAATACGGCTTTGTTTGTTGGAGTGATTAATTTTGAAACTTCTCCTATCGAAGTTGATTCTTTAACAACTGGGAACGGTGATTTCATAATTGCTTCCAACGCAGTGTTGCATTGTTTTGGGTTGTTGGTTAAAATATCAAAAACCAAATCTTCATCTACAGAACCAACTATTTGTCCTTCTTTCACAACAGGAAATTGCGAATAGCCCAATTTTCTGATACTTGCTACAGCATGACCAACCAATTCGGAAGAGTACAACATTTTTACTTTTTGACCTTCGTTTTTAGCCACAATATCTCCAGCAGTTTCAATTTTTTCTTCTAAGAAGCCTTGCTCACGCATCCAATCGTCGTTAAAAATTTTACCAACATAACGTGAACCATGATCGTGGAATAAAACCACCACCACATCGTCTTCTTTTAATTCATCTTTTAGTTGAAGAATACCTTTTACTGCAGATCCAGCTGAATTGCCTACAAAAATACCTTCTTCTTTTGCCAATTTACGTGTATAAATTGCAGCATCTTTATCGGTAACTTTTTCAAAACGGTCAATCACATCAAAATCAACGTTTTTTGGTAAAATATCTTCTCCAATTCCTTCTGTGATGTACGGATAAACTTCACTTTCATCAAAAATTCCAGTTTCCTTGTACTTTTTAAATACAGAACCATAGGTATCAATACCCCAAATTTTGATGTTTGGATTTTTTTCTTTTAAATATTTTCCAATTCCCGAAATTGTTCCACCTGTCCCTACTCCAACTACAAAATGAGTGATTTTTCCTTCGGTTTGTTCCCAAATCTCTGGTCCAGTAGATTCATAATGCGCTTGTCTGTTCGATAAATTATCGTATTGATTCACATACCATGAATTGGGTGTTTCTTGTGCCAGTCTTCTGGATACTGAATAGTACGAACGAGGATCGGAAGGTTCAACAGCTGTAGGACAAACCACAACTTCTGCACCAACTGCACGAAGAATATCCATTTTTTCTTTGGATTGCTTGTCATTCAACACACAAATTAGTTTATAGCCTTTGATGATACAACCCAAGGCAAGTCCCATGCCTGTATTTCCAGAAGTACCTTCAATAATCGTCCCACCTGGTTTAATCAACCCTGCTTTTTCGGCATCTTCAATCATTTTGAGCGCCATTCTATCTTTTACAGAGTTACCCGGATTTGTTGTTTCTACTTTTGCTAAAACAGTTGCTTTAACGTCTTTTGTTACTTTATTTAAACGCACAATTGGCGTATTTCCAATTGTTTCAAGTATATTGTTATAAATCTTCATCCTTTTAATTTTAACCACGTACTGGAGTTTGTTTCAATACTTCTAATAAAAATCCCCAAAATTTTTGTACAGAGGAAATTTGCACACGTTCGTCTGGTGAGTGAGGCGCACGAATGTTTGGTCCAAATGAAATCATATCCACCCCTGGCAAGTGAATACCTAAAATACCACATTCCAATCCAGCGTGACAAGCTCTCACATGAGGCTCTTCTTTAAAACGCTCAACATACATTTTGTGCATGATTTTTAAAATTGGTGAATTTGGATTGGGTTGCCATCCTGGATAATCTCCGTTTTGAACGACGGACATATTAGCCAATTCAAATCCTGAGCGAATAGCATTTGCAATATCCGTTTTGGTTGATTCCACGCTACTGCGTTGCAATGATTGTGTAATAAACGTTCCATCGTTTACAATCACACGCGCCAAACTAGAAGAAGTTTCTACCAACCCTTCAATATCTGGGCTCATTCTAAAAACACCGTTCGGCATCGCATAAATCACGTTTAAAATCTTTAAAATATCTTCATGCACAACCGCTTTTTCGCCTTCGCCCTTTTCTTCAACCGTTATCGTCAAATCTTTTTCTATTGACTTAAACTCATGTAATAACGTAGCAACAATTGTGCCAATCGCTTCTTTTACATCCGCTAAAATGCTTTTATTTATTGCAATCACCGTTGTTGACTCTCTTGGAATGGCGTTTCTTAAACTACCACCATCAATTGTAATCAACTGAAATTCATGCAACGAAATCAAATGGTATAAAATACGATTCATTAATTTATTTGAATTTCCTCGTCCTTTATCAATATCCATTCCAGAGTGACCACCTAATAATCCTCTAATGGAAATTGTTAGGAAAACGCTATCTGGTTTTACCGATTCTTCCTGGTAATAATACTTGGTATTGGTATCAATTCCACCAGCACATCCGATAGCCAATTCATCATCGTCTTCGGAGTCTAAATTCAATAAAATTTCTCCTTTAAAATGAGAGCCATCCAATTTTAAAGCTCCTGTCATTCCAGTTTCTTCGTCAATGGTAAACAAAGCTTCAATTGCTGGATGAGGAATATCTTTAGAAGACAAGATAGACATGATTGATGCAACACCGATACCGTTATCAGCACCCAAGGTAGTTCCTCTTGCTTTCACCCAGTCACCGTCAACATACATATCGATACCTTGAGTTTCAAAATCAAAAACTGTATCTGCATTTTTTTGATGCACCATATCCAAGTGAGATTGAAGAATCACCGTTTTTCTATCTTCCATTCCAGGAGTCGCCGGTTTTTTGATGATTACATTCTGTATCGCATCCGTTGTTGTTTCCAATCCAAGTGAGTGACCGAAATCAATCATGTATTGAACAATTTTTTCTTCTCTTTTTGATGGTCGTGGCACAGCATTAATAGCTGCAAAATGATTCCACAAAACTTTAGGTTCTAAATTACGTACTGACATATAAATGATTTTCTACAAATTTAATGAAATGATTTATAAATGGAGAAAAATATTTTTTAAATGAAAGAACGGGGCTTCTGCTCAGCCACCGTATCTTGAAAAGTTTGATATCTCTCTATTTAACCCTCTTCATCATCAAATAATGATGAATTTCATCAAATAAAACATGAGATTTTGACTGAATTTGATATCCCAAACGCAAATAAAACGAAACTGCATTTTCACGTGCATGCAAAATGATTTCTCTACCTTTTTGTTGAACAACTGCTTTTTCTACTTCTTCCATGATTAATTTGCCGTATCCTTTTTTTTGTTTTGATGAGTCAACAGCAACAAAACGCACTTGAAACAATTCATTATTTAATTTATCCAAACGTGCAACAGCACTGATTTGTTGCGTATCAAACAAGGCAAAATGAGTAGCAGTTACATCGCCTTCATTGCGTTCACTACCTCTTGGTTGATTCCACGGTTCACGAAGTAAACGGTAGCGTAAATCATAATAATCGCTCCATTCTTTTTCTGTAAATGGTGGTCTAATTTCCATATTCTTTTAATTGAAACACGACAGACTTTACCCGTTTTGTCAAAACACCTTCGATGGTATCTTCTACAATCAAATGTTGATTGGATGCATCGTCCAACACCTCATCCAATTGTTTGATTTTTCCAATTGGAACAAATGCTTGTTGCATAGCTCCCATGAGCTCCGAGCAATTGATTTGAGCTATTTTTTCTTGCAATACTTCTTTTAAAATTTGGCGATTTTTCACTCTATTTTGATTGTCAGCAAAACGTTGATCTGCCTGCAACTGCTGTAAACCCAAAAAATCACACAATTTAGTAAAATGTGTATTGCTTCCGATTGCAAAGGTTATGTATGCTTTATCTTTTGTTTGAAACAATTCTCCATACGGAGCGATGTTGGGGTGAAGACTTCCTATGCGTTGCGCTACGTGACCAACGTTCAAATAATTGGTTGCTTGGTTGATTAAACTTGCCACAGCTGCATCGTAGAGCGATACCTCTACACGAGATCCTTTTCCATTTGCCAAACGATTTATCAACGCAATTAAAATTCCTTCTTTTAATTGGTGAGCGGTTAACACATCCACGAGTGCAACCGGCATTTTAACCGGACCGTTTTCTGGAGTGCCGTTCATGCTCATAAAACCGCTTTCTGCCTGAATGATTAAATCGTAGGCAACACGATCGGAAGTTTGTCCAAATCCAGAAATTTTTCCGTGAATCAACTTCGGATTAATCTGGCTCAAAATTTCATCTGTCAGGTTAAATTTACGGGCATCACCTTTTTTAAAATTGGTGATTAAAACATCGGCATTTGAAATTAAATCAATGAATTTTTGGTAATCAGTTTCGTTGGTATAATCCAAACGAATGTAGTTTTTCTTATAATTTACTGATGAAAAATAAGCAGAAACGTTGGTATTTTTATCTTCAGATGGCAACTTCCAGTTTCGAGTAACATCACCAATAGTAGGATGTTCTATTTTTACAACCTCAGCACCTAATTCTGCAAAGAACATTCCCACTGATGGTCCAGCAAGAACAGAAGATGCGTCTATTACACGTATTTTTTTAAAATCCATTAGATAAAATTATAAAAAAAGAGGCTGATAAAGCCTCTTTAATTTAAATAAATTTCGAATTATTTTTTCGATAATTCCCAATTAACATATTCATTAATTGAGGCTTCTTGCTCTGCTGAGATTCTTGCTTTACGTGCCATTGATGGAAGAATTTTGTCCCACTGTTCACGTGTATATTTATTAATGGTTTTTAGTTTGTGACATTTTGCACAGTTTTGAGCATGTAAATTGTATCCTTCTTCTACTTGAGTATTAGGAAATGACATAGAAGTTTCTTTGGTATCCGAAGTTGTTTTTGGACTACATGAAGCTAAAACCAACGCACCGACAATAAATAATTTAAATTTCATATTAGTTGCTATTAAAAGGCTAAGATATAGTTTTTTTCACAATTGACCAACAAAAATTTAAAGATTTCTAGCAAAGTGATAGAACTCAACTATTTTATAAAATGCAAAACACAAATACTAACTTTTAAATTGACAATTTTTTCAAATTCTAAATTCACAATTATCGAAATAAATTTCACAAATCACAAATCATTTGTTAATAAACAAACAAACCATGCTGACTTGGTTAATATTTTATATATATTTGTTTAAACTAAACGACAATTAAATCGAAGTTTAAAAACAAACAATTAAAATACCGTAACTAAAAATATAAGTATAATGCCAATATATCACAGATTGGGTAAAATTCCACCCAAAAGACACATTCAATTTAGAAAAGATGATGGAAATCTTTACTATGAAGAGCTATTTTGTACAGCAGGTTTTGCAGGAATGTACACAAACATGTACCACATTCACCGCCCAACAATGATTAAAGAATATGGAAAAGTGTATTCTGTAGCTCCAAAAATTGTTGACAAAAACAATGTAAAACCATTTTTATTGGAAGGTTTCCAAGTTCCTCCTACAAAAGATTATTTAGAATCGCGTAAAATTGTTTTTGCAAATGCGACGACGTATGTTATTTTGGCAGCTCCAACGGGTAAAACCATGGACTACTTCTACAAAAACACAGAAGCAGATGAATTGATCTTTATTCATAAAGGTACTGGAAAATTAAGAACATTTTTAGGTAATTTGGAATTTGGTCCGGGCGATTATCTTGTTGTTCCTAGAGGTACTATCTATCAAATAGAATTTGATTCAGAAGAAAACAGATTGTTTATTGTAGAATCCAGAGATCCATTTTTCACACCAAAACGATATAGAAACAACTTTGGTCAATTATTGGAACATTCACCATTCTGCGAAAGAGATATGCGTTTGCCTCAAGAATTGGAATCTCATGATGAATTGGGAAGTTTCTTGATGAAAACAAAGAAAAATGACGAAATCATTGAAGCAGTATTTGCAGCACATCCTTTTGGTGTTATCGGATACGATGGTTACAATTTCCCTTATGCTTTCAATATCAAAGATTTTGAACCAATTACAGGAAGAATTCACATGCCACCAACAATTCACCAAAATTTTGAATCGGCATCTTCTGTAATTTGTTCGTTTGTGCCTCGTTTATTCGATTACCACCCACAAGCAATTCCAGCACCTTACAATCACTCCAACATTGATTCTGATGAGTTATTGTATTACGTTGATGGTGAATTTATGTCACGTCCACACGTAAAACCTGGAAACATCACATTGCACCCTGCTGGATTCACACACGGCCCTCAACCAGGTGCAGCTGAAGCTAGTATTGGTAAAAAAGAGACAAAAGAATATGCCGTTATGGTGGATACTTTTGCTCCGTTAATGGTTACAGAAGAAGCTATTAAAATTGCCGATCCTGATTACTATAAAACATGGTTAGAAAAATAAATAAACATAAATTTAAAAAATAAAAACATGAGTGATACATTAAAGCCAACATCTTTTGGTCTTGAAAAAATTTTTGAAGGAGCGCAAGATTTCCTTCCAATTATGGGAACTGACTATGTAGAGTTCTATGTTGGAAATGCAAAACAAGCAGCTCATTATTACAAAACTGCCTTTGGATTTCAATCAGAAGCTTATGCTGGTCTTGAAACAGGTTTGAGAGATAGAACTTCTTATGTTGTAAAACAAGATAAAATCCGCATCGTTTTAACAACAGCTTTAAATTCTAACTCACCTATTGGTGAACATGTTAAAAAACATGGTGATGGTGTAAAAGTAATTGCACTTTGGGTAGAAGATGCTCGTTATTCATACGAAGAAACCATCAAAAGAGGGGCTAAATCTTTTATGGAACCTGTAGTAGAAAAAGACGATAACGGAGAAGTTGTTCGTTCTGGTATCTATGCTTATGGTGAAACCGTTTTCATCTTTGTAGAAAGAAAAAATTACAACGGTATCTTTTTACCAGGATATAAAAAATGGACATCTGACTACAATCCAACATCTGTAGGGTTAAAATACGTTGACCACATGGTAGGAAACGTTGGTTGGAACCAAATGAACACTTGGGTAAAATGGTTTGAAGATGTAATGGGATTTGTTAACTTCTTGTCTTTTGACGACAAACAAATTACAACAGAATATTCTGCTTTAATGTCAAAAGTAATGGCAAACGGAAATGGGCGTATTAAATTTCCAATTAACGAACCTGCTGAAGGTAAGAAAAAATCTCAAATTGAAGAATATTTAGATTTCTATGAAGGTGAAGGAGTACAACACATTGCTGTTGCCACTGATGACATTATCAAAACTGTAACAGAAATGCGTGCAAGAGGTGTTGAGTTTTTATCAGCTCCGCCACAAGCATATTACGACATGGCTCCAGATCGTTTAGCAAAATTTAATCACAAACTACAAGAAGATGTAAAAAGATTGCAAAGCTTGGGGATCATGATTGATGCTGACGATGAAGGATATTTGTTACAGATTTTTACAAAACCAGTAGAAGACCGCCCTACTCTATTTTACGAAATCATCCAACGTATGGGTGCAAGAGGATTTGGAGCAGGAAACTTCAAAGCATTGTTTGAATCTATCGAAAGAGAACAAGAACTAAGAGGTACTTTATAATCTTTTGCTAAGCAAAAATACAGAGAGGCTAACCTTTTCGGTTAGCCTTTTTCTATTCTATTAACTGAGCGTCTGTATCTAAATGAATAATTGCAGCAGCTTGCTGATTAAACAATTGAGGATCTCCAGAAGTAAAATAGCGAACTGTTCCTTGTTTTGTTAATCGAAGTTCCATTTCATGGTGCCGTTGCAAATAATCTTTTAAACTTCTCGCTACAATGTCGCCTTGTGCTATAATTTTAACATGTGGAGGCACAATTGAAGCAATGTAATCTGCAATAATGGGATAATGTGTACAAGCCAAAATAATCGTATCAATTTGAGGCGACAAACTCAATAACTCTGCCACATCTTTCTGAATATTTTCCTTTCCTAGTTCCGTTGCTTGCTGCCCACTCTCAATCAATGTTACCCAATTTGGGCAAGCATGTTGAAACAATTCAATATGGGGTGAAAATTTTTCTAGCTCCAAACGATACGATTCTGAACGAACAGTACCTTCAGTTGCCAACAAACCAATGTGATGTGAGGTGGATAATTCTCCTACAACTTCTGCACTAGGACGAATAACACCAAGTACTCTCCTATCAGGATAATGAATTGGGAGGTATTTCTGCTGAATGGTTCTTAACGCTTTTGCCGATGCCGTATTGCATGCTAATATAACAAGCGGACACCCCATTTCAAATAGTTTAATCACCGCTTCTAAGGTAAATTCATAAACTTCATCAAAGGAACGAGTGCCATAAGGAGCACGATGATTATCTCCGTAATAGATAAAATCGTGTTCGGGCAATTCTTTTATCAATGATTTCAGAATCGTCAAACCGCCATAACCAGAATCAAATACACCTATTGCTCCCATGGTTCAAAATTAAAAAGAAATATATCGAATAACAATCATTTATTATTTTTTACGTTAATAGTAGCAAAAACTGTGCTAAAATCACAAGCAAAGCATTAAATTTGTACGAATGAAATTAAAAGTACTCTTTTTTCTTGTATTTTCTTATTCTTATTGTGTGTCGCAAGAAGCATACAATAATTGTAACAATGCATTGGAATTATGTCCCAACATTAGTAGTACCGTCAACAACATCGGAGCTAACAAAACATTTTGTCCGGGTTGCGAAGATGATTTCACATTTTGTTTAACACCTCAGAACAGTATTTGGTTAAAATTTACCACCAATGCCACTGGGGGAGCTATTCAGATTAATTTTTCCAACTTAATCTTTCAAAATCAAGCTGGGCAAGACAACCGATACAATGCAACATTGATACAGGCTACAGTTCCGTGCAACTCTGCAAGCTATACACAAATAGGTAATTGCATTAGCGCTGCAACAGGGAATCAAACTATCAATGCAGCAAGTTTGGCTGCAAACACTACTTTTTACATTGTACTAAGTGGCGAAAAATCAGGAGCAGGTATTACTTTACCTGCCGAATTTACAGTCACCACCACTATTTCGGGAACTGCTATTGATAGACCTGTCCCCTATCTCAATATTGGTATTCAAGACACCGTTTGTGAAAACACCTTGGTTGCTGTAATGACTGATCGAATCAATTGCGACGATGCCAGTGATTTTCGATGGTATGTGAATGGTGAATTGACTGCTACAACGTCAGATTCTCTTTATTTCACCGACAAACTAAAAGATGGCGATGTTATTCGTGTTGAATCGGATTGTTTTACTACTTGTCCCTACACCGTTCATCAAACACTCGCTCCAATTACTGTTTATAGCGTTATTGCCGATGCAGGAGAAGACGCAACAATTCGTCCAGGTGAATCCATTCAATTAAATGGTACAGTTAGTATTGGCTCCGAGGTTAACTGGCTACCTAGTTATGCTCTTTCAAACGATTCCATAACATTTCCAATCGCCAATCCTTTTACAACCACAACTTATATGCTGACTGTTAAGGACACCGCCACAGGTTGCACAGCCTTTGATTATGTGACTATTACCGTAGATGATGGGTTGTTCATACCAACGACTTTTTCGCCAAATGGAGATGGAGAAAATGATACATGGGAGATTATCGGAATAGAAAATTATCCAGATTGTTATGTCTCTATTTTCGATCGTTGGGGACAAATAGTCTATGAGGCAGTGGGCTACAACAAAGAAAAAGCTTGGAATGGCAAAGGAAAATCGGGGCGTTTATTGAATGAAAGTGTGTATTTCTATAAAATACAGCTTTTAGATAGTGAGAAACAAGAATTGAAAGGAAGTATTACAGTTATCAGGTAAATTGTGAGAATCGTATTCATTACATATTTCGTTTTTTGTCTTGGAGCAGTTAGTTTTGCTCAACAAATACCACAATACTCTCAATGGTTGTTTCATCAATTTGCTATGAACCCTGCACATGCAGGTATTAAAAAATGTATTGACATTCATGGCGTATTTCGAGCACAGTGGGTTGGTATTAAAGGTGCTCCATTAAGTGGTTTTACAACAGCCAGTATTCCGTTAAATAGTAAACGAAAGAAGTTTTTAAGCGCCCGTCATGGAATGGGTATCAAATTTGAGGCCGACAAGATTGGGCAATTCAATACCAATCGATTTAATTTGGCTTATGCTGGGCATTTCAACTTCAATAAAGACAACCGCTTGTCGTTGGGGCTTTACGCAGGAATTGTTCAATTTGGCTACAACCATTCCACATCAACTACAGTAACCCCTGATCCAGCTGTTATGCGAGAAACGAGTATCATTCGTCCAGATGCACATTTTGGCGCATGGTGGAATGGTAAAAATTACTACATTGGATTAATGGCCAATCAGTTGATTCCCACAAAGTGGAACATCGGCGAAGATTCAAGATTTAGATTTCATTTTGCCTTAAATGGTGGTTATCGATTTATTATCAATGACAATTTAGGATTGATTACTTCATCTATGGTTCGGTTTCCAGTTATTGGACCTGTAAATGCAGATATCAACATCAATTTTGACATTCAAAACATCGTTAATTTGGGGGTTGGGTTTAGAACACAAGATGCAGTCATATTTATGGCAGGGTTTAAAATCAATCAACAATTTTCGTTAAATTATTCATTTGATTTGACAGTTTCAGGCTTGAGAAAAGCAAGTTCAGGCACACATGAAATAGGAATTAGTTTTTTAACTTGTAAACCAGAGAACAGATCCACCTCTCGTTGTCCGCTGTTTGAATAGATTGCTATTCTGCCAATTGCTTATCCATTAAATTTTTAACAACAATAGTAAAGACAGATTCATTGTCGCATTTTTCAATTTGCATCTTCCCATCCAACTGATCCACCAATGCATTGATAAGTTGCAGACCAAAGCCCTGATTTTCTTCACCTGCGGATACTTTCCATGTACCATTATCTTTATAGATTAATTCAATTTCATTGATATCACCCAATTGACACACCATGAGTTCAATCATTCCCCCATCCTTTTCGTCAAAAGCATGCTTCAATGAATTTGAAACCAACTCATTCAGCATTAAACCAATAGGTATCAGTGATTTTAATCCTAATTTTTCTATATTCGATGTTATTTTGTACTGTACATTTGTAGCTCTTATATCCGTTTTGAGTATTGTTTCAAAGAGTTCATTGACATATTCATTGAATTTAATTTGAGAAATACTATCATCTTTGTACAACTTTTCGTGAATGAGTGACATTGCCATAATTCGTTGAATTGAGTCATCCAATTGCTGTTTCACTTGTTCATCTTTTGTTTCAGAACTTTGTAATCGTAACAAACCGATGATTATTTGCAGATTATTTTTTACACGATGGTAGATTTCACGAATCAACAGTGACTTCTCCTCGTTTTGAAGTCTTATTTTCTCATTTTGTTGAGTTAACTGTAAATTCACAGAGCGCATTTTTTGGATGGAGAATCGATTCATTGAAGTGAATAAGTAATATAGGTAGAAGATAATAACAAAGGAAGCTATAACTTCTACTACAATGGCTATTTGTTGAGAAAGCACAGCAGGTTGTTGAACTGTCAAGTGCTTATTTAATGAAAAGAAAATGGTTAATACAAGTACTGACAAACTTGCCATAAAATAAAATATACCAGCTTTTTTACCAATTCCAAAAGTAACCAGAAAGGAAGTTGCCAATAACCAAATTGCATCAACTAAGTGGCTTGTTTCTGGAATAAAAAATAAAGATATAGCAATAGCAGATACACCTCCTGTTCCATATATGTAGAAAACCTGTCTAACATCTTTTTTTAAGCGGAGTATTAACAAGCAATAGAGGCACACTAAAAGGATAAATGACATTAATGAAAAACTTTTCCAGGATTCAAAAAAGAACACAGTAGAAAGAATAGAAAATATAACAGCAAGCACAAGAGACATGCGATATGCTAGGCGTTCTTTCAGAATAATGTGGTAATTTTCTACTGAACTTTTTGTGCTATTTTTTCTATTTGCTGTCAAAAATTAAGCTTTTATATCTGGTTCAATAATATTTTGAATGTGCAATTTAAAGGTTGTATTATCTTCTGATTTTAGTATTTCAATTGTACCATCAAGTTGTTCTACTAAAGTATCTACAAGCATCAGACCAAAACCTTGTTGCTCTCCTTCTCGCTCTTTCCATTGCCCATTGTCTTTGTATTCCAAGTTTATCCACTGGTCAGACTCTCCTCTTGTTAGTTTTAAATCAATATAACAGAAAGATTTACCATTAAACGCATGTTTTAATGAATTCAGGGTTAATTCATTAAGAATTAAACCAATTGGAATAAGGGATTTTAAACCTACTTTTTCTATTTCAGAATCAATTGAAAACGCAATATCTCTACCTGTTGCATCTGTTTTAATAATAGTCGTAATCAACTCAGAAGCATACTCTGCAAATTTAATTTGCGACAAACTCTCGTTTTGATATAATTTTTGGTGAATCAATGACATAGCCATGATTCGTTGAATGGATTCTTCAAAATGAGTCTTCATCTGTACATTTTCAATCTCCATACTTTGCAATCGAAGTAAACTAATAATAATTTGCAAATTATTTTTCACTCGGTGGTGTACTTCTTTGACCAACATTGATTTTTCTTCGTTTTGTGCCTTAATTTTCACGTTTTGCTCTACCAATTGAGTGTTAACCTCTTTTAGCTTTTGAGCAGAGTATTTACTAACATTTGTAAACAAATAAAATAAATAAAAATTCAACGAAAAACCAGAAATCATTTCTGCTACTAGTGATAGTTTCTGAAAATCAGATCTTGGTTTAACCGTTGCAATATGAATATTAAGTGAATAGAAAATAAAAACACCTATTGCTATCAGTGAATATGTTAAGAGAATTATTCCCAATTTTCTACCAACACCAAAAAAGGCCAATGAAACAGCAGCTAACATCCATAACACATCCACCAAATGAATGGTTTCATGAAAGAATATCAAAGCATAGGAAGTAACAACAACCCCCAAAATACTATAAAGAAGAAAAACAAGATTGTAATTCTTTTTATAAATCATGGTGAGTGTACAAAAAAGACTAAGAAAAAACCCAAAGCCCATAGTAACAAAACTTTCAAATGAATCAAAGTAGTATGCATACGATAAAATAGCAAACACAATCAAAAACATGATTGACATTCTCAATGCCAACTTGACCTTTAATTCATTCAGGTACAGCTTTACATCTTCAGTTATAAAACGATTATCAATTATAGTAGCCAAAGTCCTCTAATTTGTTTTAAATAATATTGGTTAATTCAAATTTAATTATTTAATTTTAATTACACTATTTATTGATTAATTTTTCACACTTATTGAGGCTAATTCTTAAATTTGCAACAATTATGACAAAGTTTTTTTTAATATTAACATTTTTAGCCTTCTATTCTCCTTTTACCCATGCTGGTAGAATAGAGAATGCTTTTGAAGCATTGCGTATTTATGACTATTTCAAAGCCAAAAAACTTTATACAAAAGGAATAAAATCACAAGAATCTGTTTGTGCTTTTGGATTAGCTACTATTTTTTATAGAAATGACAATCCTTTTCATTCAATGGATTCTGCATATATCTATATCAACAGAGCGTACAATACCTATCCTCTGATTAAAAAAAATGCACAACAACGGTATATTTCATTGGTAAACGAATCCAAAATTGATAGTTTAAGAGGGTTGATAAGCTCTAAATTCTTTATTCTTGCACAACAAGCAAACACCATAGAAAGCTACCAAGAATTTATTTCAAAACACATTTGGGCGAAAGAAATTGCTTTGGCTGTTCATTTACGTGATAGCATTGCCTTTGATGATGCTCAAAAAGAAGACAATTCAACAGCGTATGCCAGTTTTTTAAAGAAATATCCAACCACTGAATATTTGGATCAAGCAACAACGCTATTAATGAATGCTCAATACAACGAAACAACAGCTCCAAAATCATTGGAAAGTTACGAACTGTTTCTACAAGCATTCCCAACCAACATTAACAAAGAACAAGCCGAAAATAGAATTTATGAAATAATAACACGACCAAATACAGTTGAATCACTTGAATTGTTTTTAAACCGTTATCCAACCAACCACCTGCGTAATTTAGCTTGGGAGAGATTGTATCAATTGAGTGTCTATAATTACTCCGAAGAAGCGATTAAACAATTTATCGAGAAATATCCTGCCTTTCCGTATGCCGAAAAGATACAGTCGGATTTACAATTCATCAACTACTCACTTTATCCTTACGAAAACAATGGATTATTTGGCTACATGGATTCGATTGGGAAAATTATCATTCCAGCTACGTTTTCAACAGTTAACCCTTTCAAAGAAGGTCTTGCGCTCGTAAGTAAAAAGAATAAATACGGCTACATTGACAAAACAGGAAAACTTGTTATCGACTTGTTGTATGATAGTGGTAATGATTTTGAACAAGGTAGAGCAATAGTTGAAAAAAACGACTTATACGGAATGATTGACCGAACAGGAACAATATTGTTTAAACCTGAATTTAAAGAATTGGGTAATTTTTCTGAAGACTTAATGTATGGTCTCAAAGATAGTTTGTACGCCTATTACAACAACATGGGTGATCAACTGATTCCTGAACGCTTTTCTGATGCTTATTCGTTCTCAAACGGCATGGCAAAAGTAGAAGAAAATGGACTTCAAGCATACATCGATAAAAAAGGAAACTACGTTGTGTATCCTGCTTTTGAAGAAATTGATTTTTTTACAGATTCGTTGCTAATTTTTGGAAACAACGATGCGTATGGATTGATGAAACGCTCTTGTCAGATAGTTGTTCCAAATAAATACGATCGAATTGGGCAACTTTCCGAAGGACTTGCCATTGTGGAATTGGATGGTAAAATCGGTTACATCAACCAAAGAGGTGAAGAAGTTATTAAAATTCAATACGATGCGGTGCCTAATTTCCTTGTTCGATGTCAATTTAAGAACGGAAGTGCTGTTGTTTCCAAAAACAATTTATTTGGAGTCATCAATACCAGCAACAAAGAGATTATTCCGTTCAAATACGATGAAATTGGGGAATTCGCTGATTTAATTGCCTTTAAAAAGAAAGACAAATGGGGATATTTAAACAGAGCCAATCAAATCATGATTCAGCCTACTTATAGTTATGCAGAAAGTTTTAAAGAATCCATCGCCATCGTACAAGAAGCATCGTTAATGGGCGTTATTAATAAAAAAGGAACGAAATTAGTAGAAACGGGATACAACAACATTGAACTAACCAAAAATGGCTTTTTAATTATCAATAATGGCGCGTTATTTGGTGTTGTTTCTCAAAAAGGAGAAGAAGTCGTTCCAATGATTTACAGAACAATTCGGATTTTTGATGAAAATTTATTAATTTTAACTGATAAAGATGGCATTAGTTATTTTGACTGCACCAAAAAACTAATCATCAAACCCATTGAAAATGAATAATTTAATAACGAAATTGGACAAATATAAATATGGCATTTCTGTCATGCTTATATTTTATATCATTTCGACCAGTATTCGGATTCAATATGGGTTTGTTGAACGACCAGATTTAAGCGATTTACTCCAACAAAATACCGAAGAAATTATCGAATTAAGACTTGAGCCACCAGAAATGGTAGAGCAACGAATAAACGCTACAGGTGAAGTTAAAAATGCTGTTAATGATGAAAATAGTAACGGTAAATCCAATTTCAGTGGTGGAAATGACGATTACCAGCAAGAAAGTTATTACAAAAATGCAAAATCATTAAAAGATGTTGAAAACAGTGTCTATGATTTAGAAAAAAGTTTATTCAACGAGAGTGGAGGTGCACAAAGTAGAGAGCAAATCCAAAGCGATATGGACAAACGCAAAAAAGAACAAGAAGAAAAAAATAAGTCCAATAACAATTCAAACAAAGCCAGTTCAACTGCACAAAACAGTGTGGGTGATGCACAAAAAGGCACTGTTTTGGTGAGTTATAATTTAAAAGACAGAAAAGGGCAATATGTGCCTGCACCTGGTTATATGTGTCCGCAAGGAACAACTGGAAAAGTAATTGTCAACGTCAAAGTGGATCAAGCAGGAAATGTAATTGAAGCAAAGGTAAATTCCAGCTCGTCATCTGATGATTGCATGACTTCCTATGCTTTAAGTTTTGCAAAAAAATCACGGTTCAACTACTCATCAAATGCTTCTTCCTCTCAAGAAGGAACGATAACCTACACCTATGTCAATTAACTACGATGAAAACAACCACCATAGAAGAATATTTTGCAAAGAACTTAAAAATTGACGAACAGAAAATACACCAATTGCTGTATGAGAATCAAACAAATTTTAACCGCATAAAGGTAAAAAAGGGCGAAATCATCATGCATCAAGGAGAATTGTGTCAACATACATTTTTTGTAGAAGAAGGTTTGCTTCGTTACTACTCCATTGACACAAGAGGCAAAGAACACATTCTTCATTTTGCACCCGAAGGATGGTTTATTTCAGACAGAGATAGCATTTATTTTAATCAACCAACAAATTATTTTACAGAAGCTTTGGAAGATAGTACCATCGTTAAATTAGAGAAAAACTTTTTTCCAAAAATCTTTGATGAGTCATCGAACTTTTTTGAATTTAATGAGCATTTACTTCACAGCCATATCCGACAATTGCAGAAAAGAATTACGTTGTTACTATCCGCAACAGCCGAAGAGCGCTATTTAGATTTTATTGAAATCTATCCTGATATTTTGTTACGCGTACCGCAATGGATGGTAGCATCCTATCTTGGCATCACTCCAGAAGGATTGAGTAGGGTGCGAAAAGATTTGGCCAATAAATGGAAAAATCAGTAATTTATTTCTTTGCTTTTTCTTCCTTTTTTTTGTTCTTCCGAATTTCCTTATTTTCAGCGCGCATTTTTTTTACACCATCTTTGTATTCTTTTTGCGATACTTTAAATTCTTCCTTAGTCATTCGATCCATGTGTGCATCAAACTCAACTGTACCCATTAGAATGTCATTGATCACTATTTCGGTATAGTAATTCTCCCGTTCTGGATTGTATTTCATGTTCAAATCTTGGTCGAACATTTTTGCCAAATTGCGGTAAATAAACGCTTGGAAATCACCGGTATATTCTGCAATTATCTGATTTACAGTCTTTCCTGTTTCACGATGAACAAGTTGCATCAACAAGCGACCTTCACTCGTGTATAAGTCGCGAATAGAATACGTAAATTCTTCTTTTAGAAATTTGACCATTTTACGAGAATATTTTTTTTGTTCTCTTTTTTTGTCCATTTTTTCTATTTCTTGTTCAAATTCATTCATTATAGCCTTTGCTTTCAAGGCCATGGGATAAATTTTTCGGACACGAGCCAACTCCCTATTGTAGTTGGTTTGAAAGAATTTACTGACCACAACTTCGTCCAATTGTTTGTAATAAACAGTTGAATCTGCAACCTGGGAATAACTATTAAAAAAATAAATCCCACTAAATATTAAAGCGATTAAAAACTTTTTCATTTTTTTTTATATATTTACACTTTGATATTTTAATACATCAAAGTTATTGCCAAAAATGAAAAGAATTACATATATTGCTCTATTTTTTTCTGTTATCTCAATGGTAGCGTGCAAATCAGCGCCTCAAAATAATGAAGAAACAGAAGAAGATGCTATTGAAACTATCGAAAATGAAGCTATCGATCCGATGCTTTTAGCTGATTCTACCAAAAAAGCACACGAGATTAAAGAACATCAAGAAAATCTTAAGGCCATTGAAAAGAAATACGGCGAACAATGGGGATTTTGTGAATGTGTTGTAGCAAATGACTCTATTGATAAAGCGGTAAAAAATTTAAAGGACTTTGAAACACCTGAAGCAGAAAAATTATTAGAGCGTTTTGAATACGTTTCCAATAAATGTCAAGCCTTTTTAGGTATGGATGCCAGCGCTACTCCAGAACAACGAGCTAAGCACGAGAAAAAGGTGAAAAAATGCCTTAAAGACGCTAAAGCGAATAAAAAGTAATCATTAAAGTTTTTTGGTAGTATTAAGAATAACGGTTTGACAATCTGACACTCAGCTCAATTTTAAGTAAAACTAAAACGTTACAATTTTCTTATTTCGTAAATACTGATGCGAAGATATTTCTTCATGCTGGTGACAGATAATTTATTAGCAAACGTTTCATTATAATCTATTGTTCAATAATCAAAGTGTTATTTCGAATCAAAATGATTTTATTAAAACTTAATTCCAATTTGTCAATAGGTTCTGTCTCAATTTTCCCCCAAGTTTTGCCCGAATCAAGAGTCTTTAAAAGTATTCCATTTGTTGTCAGAATATAACCAATATCCGTATTAGGTATAAATTCTAGTTGTTTAAATTCTGTAATATTATTGATTTCAACATCATCCCATTTTGCACCATTAGTTCTTAAAAGAGTGTAATCATCTAATATAGAATAAATATCTCCTTTTTTTGTTTTTGTATAAGAAATTACGTTTGTCTTTTGATACTCTGGAATATTTAAGATTTTGTAATTTGAGAATATATCCGTTTTTAGCTCTGTAATAAAACCCTCAGTTGAATTATTTTGGTTCTTTGGATTTTTTGAAATTAATCCACTTCCGAAAGCAATAATTGTACTGTCAAATTCATTATATTTCAAACCGTTAATACCTCTATTTGCAGTAAAGGAAAATGGGTCTTTATTATTGTTTTTAGACAGGAAATTGCAAAACGTACTATCGTTACCATATATCCAAATATCGCCATCGGTATGTTTTTTATCAGCGTATGTCCCAATAAAATAATTTTTCCCTACTGATATTATTGATGTAACATTAAAATTTGTTGGAATTAAATTTTCGCTCCAATCATTCCCTCCATTTTTAGTTTGAAAGAAATATGCTTTCTTGCCAATATTGCCACCAAAAGTATGAAAACCATTACTTAAAGAGCTTTTTTTAATTATTGTAGTAAATGGTGAATTTGGATCTTGTTCAACAAATTCTTTCCAATCATTACTACTACATGAAATTGTTAAGATTAGTGATATTACCAATACTAAAGGAATAGCATGCTTTTTTGCAGGGTTTTGTAATTTATTTCTTTTTTGAAAGATGAATAGAAGCAGAAGAATGGCTAAGACTAAAAGCCCATTCGTTGAAAAAGAAGATTGTTTTAAAATTGTTGTGTTGTTTCCGATAATTGCTCCTTCTTGCTCCGTAATAAACTCAAAGTCAACTATTTTAATCTTTTGTGGAGTTTTCACTAAAAAAGCTTCATTTCCTTGAAATTTAAATAGTCCTCCATTTTGGTCTAATAGATAACCACTTGTGTCATTTAAAAATTGAACTTTTGTTATCGAATTAACATTATTGAAATTATAAGTGGTCATATATTATATCTTTAAGTTGTGTTTTCCTAAATATTTACTAACTTGCTTATAGTACTAACTATTCTCAAATCACAGATTTATTTTCAAAATATCTTTGATATCCTTTAAAGGAATTTCTAAGAATATTTGTCCCATTGAATAAGCCGCTATTTCATACTGATTGTAAACAAACACAAGCTTATCCTTTTCAAAATAAAAGTTTTTATTCAACTGAAACTTGTTGTTGTCAAACCAAAATCCAGCCTCTTCCAAATCAGAATTGCTATCAACAACATATTCCTTTCTAAAATAAACTTCGGCTCTTTTTTCCAACTCTTTGATATTGGAGCAAATGTCACTTAACTTCAATAATTTTGCTTTTTCAATATCAATCATATAAAAATTCAAATTGGTGTTACCATGCGCACCACCTGTAAATCCGTAGTTAACAAACTCTGCTTTCAAATAATTAGCATTAACAGTATCAAAATTAAGCGAAACGTTTAATTCCCAAACAAACATATTTTCGTCGCCCTTTTCTACCAAATCTTTGTACTCATTAACAAAACCAGTCGCATAAGCTGTTAAAGATTCTTTAGAAATAGGCATTTTTACTTCATTTCCCAAAAACACACCGATGATAGAGTCTGTTACCGACTTCAATGGTGAATCAGGCTTAGCTATTGTATAATAAATAGCTGCTTTAGTAGTATCCGAAGAACTTTTATTCACATAAAAAGCAGTTGCTTCTCCTCTTTCCCAACTATCAGGTTTGTGCATTTCAGCACCCAAATCAGCCGTTTCCATGGTTCTATTTTTAGAAGAATCACAACTTGCAACTACAGCTACCGCAATCAATAAATAAGCGATATAAGCCATTTTTCTCATACCAATCATTTTATAGTAATGTTAACAAATTTCTTGCCAAAAAATAAAAAAAACAGATGTATTAATTTTTTAAAAAATCCAAATCACCTTTTTTCATTTTATGGTATGATTTGGCCAAATAAGCTAAAACAGCACGCATTGCTTCAAAGGCAGTTTCTGTTTCTGAAGAGATATTCTTTTTTTGGAGTCTTAATAACAATTTCATGTACATTGCTCCAAAAATTAATTCAACATCGTTTTTTTCCTTTAAATTCGATTTATCTTTAAATTCATTGATAAACGATTGTGCTTTTTCGTTCATTTGGATATAGGAAGTATCGTTTGCTTGACCTAACAAAGCATTGTGCAAGTAACTTAACTCTATCAATGTTTCATTCAAATCCAGTAGATGTCCCGTTTTTTCAATCCGTTGATCTTTCATATCATTTATCAACTTGCGGTACCATTTACGGTATTCAATCAAAGTAGATTCATCTTTTACTTGAGGTTTGATAAACTGTTCCACAAGTAAATCCAAATCAAAATTATAGGCACGAATCACATCTTCTATTTGGTACATATACAAAATGTACTCTGCAATGTTTTCTTCGTATTTTTGTTGAGCTATGAGCATGAGTTATTTTCCTACAGATTTTTCTTTTTCATTCATAAATGCAACAAATTTATCAGTAACGTCCATTGATGGGTTACCATAAGCCACTTGACCTCCCGCTCCACTTATCAAGAATAAATCGATATTATTTTCCTTAGAAAAATCTTCACTGTATTTAATAATCTTGTTTTGAATTGCTGTTGTAGCATCCAACTGTCTTTGTTGAAACGATGTCATTTTAGAACTTTGAAATTCTTGCATTTGTTGTTGCAACAATCCCAACTTTTGTTCATACCCTGCCATTTGATTAGGAGTTAAAATTTGTTTTTTAGCACCACTTTCATATTCTGTATAAACACGCTCATATTCTCGTTGCATAGAAGCCAATTGTTCTTGCAATTTAGCACCTTCTTTTTCAAATTTTCCTGACTCTTCTTTATAAACATCAAATTTTTCTGCAACGGTATCCAATACGTAAAACGCAATTTTCACGCCGTTTTCAATAGTTGCTGCAGCTGCATTCGAAGGAGCTGTCGTGTTTGTAGTTGGTGTATTTTTTCCTTTACAAGCAACTACTAACGTTGCTAATAATCCTACAAAAAGAATTTTTTTCATTTAGTGTTCTATTTTATTTTCAGTTAATACTAATTCCCAATCATTTTTCATGCTTTCAAAACGTTTCAACGAATGTTCAATCAATTCTGGTGTAATCATTTTTTCTAAATCTTCTACGCCAAAAACATCTGTTTCGCCAATTTTAAACGTTTGTTCAAAACCATCTTTCACAACTTTTAGAATGTATTTTCCGTTGTAAAGATATATTTGAACTTTATATTGGTCTTTATCTTCTTCTTTAATTAAATCCACCTTACAATGTGTTTTTTACTTTAAAAGCATTTGCCCAATCACTGCGCATTTCAATAAAACGATGCAACGCTCCAATTAATAGTTCTTGTTTCAACAATTTTTGTACACCTTCCACACCTTCAACTGCAGTTTCTTTCACACGATACGTTTGTTCAAACTGCCCCAACTCAATCTTTAAAATATATTCTCCGCTAAATTGAAAAATTTGAATTTTATATTTTTCATGCGGTATAATTCTAACTAAGCGCATAATCGATTATTATCAAACTTGAATAACTCCAACGTTGTATTGTTTCTCTGCTTTTTTATGATTTGCCATCTCAATACCCATCGAAATAACTTTACGAGTTTCCTTAGGATCTATTATTGCATCCACCCAAATTCTGCTCGCTGCATAATAAGGTGAGATTTGCTTATCGTAACGAGATTTAATAGTATTGAACAATTCAGCCTCTCTTTCTGGTGTAATTTCTTCACCTTTTGCTTTCATAGAAGCGACTTCAATTTGTAACAATACTTTTGCAGCAGAAGCGCCTCCCATAACTGCTAATTCAGCTGTTGGCCAAGCAACAATTAAACGAGGATCATACGCTTTTCCGCACATTGCATAGTTTCCTGCACCGTAAGAGTTTCCTACAACAACTGTAAATTTAGGTACAACTGAGTTTGCCATTGCGTTCACCATTTTAGCACCATCTTTGATGATACCACCATGTTCGCTTTTAGAACCCACCATAAAACCAGTTACATCTTGCAAGAAAACCAACGGAATATTTTTTTGGTTACAATTCATAATAAAACGAGCTGCTTTATCGGCTGAGTCGGAATAAATCACACCTCCCAATTGCATTTCACCTTTTGCAGTTCTTATCACTTCACGTTGATTGGCTACAATTCCCACACTCCACCCATCAATACGTGCATAGCAACAAACAATTGTTTTACCATAATCTGCTTTGTATTCGGTATAATCTGAGTCATCGACCAAACGTTCGATTACTTCTTTCATGTTATACGGCTTAGAGCGATCGGTTGGAATAACACCATACACTGATTTAGGCTCAAATTTTGGGGCAATAGCTTCTTTTCGATCAAACCCAGCATTTTCAGGTTGACCGATTTTATCCATCAAGTCACGAATCATTTTGATGCATTCTTGATCGTTTTCAGCTTTGTAATCACAAACTCCCGAAATAGAAGTATGTGTGGTAGCTCCACCCAACGTTTCATTGTCGATATTTTCTCCAATTGCCGCTTTTACTAAATAGCTTCCAGCCAAGAAAATCGTACCTGTACCATTCACAATCAACGATTCATCTGACATAATCGGTAAATAAGCTCCGCCAGCAACACAACTTCCCATTACAGCAGAAATTTGAACAATTCCCATTGAACTCATCACTGCATTGTTTCTAAAAATACGTCCAAAATGTTCTTTATCTGGGAAAATTTCATCTTGCATAGGCAAATAAACACCTGCACTATCCACTAAATAGATGATTGGCAAACGGTTTTCCATTGAAATTTCTTGTGCGCGAAGGTTTTTCTTACCTGTAATTGGAAACCAAGCACCTGCTTTCACAGTAGCATCGTTTGCAACAACAATACATTGTTTACCTTTCACATATCCAATCACAATAACCACACCACCAGATGGACATCCACCGTGTTCTGGGTACATTTCATAACCAGCCAAAGCTCCTACTTCAAAACGGTCAGTATTTGGGTCAAGTAATAAATCAATGCGCTCTCTTGCTGTTAACTTTCCTTGTTCGTGTAATTTATCGATTCTCTTTTTTCCTCCACCTTCGTATATCTTAGCAAGAGTTCTTTCCAAATTACTAATTTTCAAACGTAGATCATCGTCGTTGATATTGATTTCTAATTCTTTTTTAGATACTGCCATAACAATTTTGATTAAGAGCAACAAATTTAATAAAAGAATGACAAGAATCAATTAAGATACAAGAGAAATAACAAATAATAATGAATTAAAGAAATAATTAACCTTCTACAACTTTGCGAATAGAGTTTTCTGCTTCAAGCACCACCTCATTAATATCCCTGCCATTGATTTCAATTGGCGACAAAACTTCCCATGTCATTTTGTTGAATGGCATCAATGGGAAAGCGCCTTTTTTTACCATTTCATACGAACCTTTAATAGCTATTGGAACGATTAAAGCTTCGGGACAAATTGAAGCAATTGTTATAATTCCCCCTGATTTAAATTCTTTTATCCTGCCATTTTTTGACCGTGTTCCTTCAGGAAATATAAATGCTGCCCATTTAAATTTTTTCATCCGTTCGGCTAACATACTTATTTCTGATTTAGATTGTTTGGAATCCTTTCTATCTATATTGGCACCTCCTCCATGTTTCAAATTAAACGCAATACTTGGAATTTTTGATTTTGCCAATTCAATTTTAGAAATGAATTTACCGTGGTATTTTCTAAAGAAAAAAATCAATCCAGGAATATCATACGTACTTTGATGATTGGAAACAAAAATAATCGGCCGATCTTTGGGCAATTGAAAATTATTTTTAACTCGTGGAATATTAAACAAGGTCAACGATGAATAAGTCAAAAAGAAATTGAGTACATCCACACTTGTTTTGTGCATCCGATAACCAAAAAGCTTATAACTCAACCACTGAATTGGGTGAAAAACCAACAAGAAAATTCCCAAAAAGATGTAAAAAACTGGGGTTAATAAGTATCCAAAAAATAGTCTCATTGTTTCTTGTATTAAGCTATTTCTGCATCAAAAACAATGAACTCAAATGGCACTTTTACCATGTAAGCATAATCATTGCCTATTTCAAACATTTCTTCATCCTCTTGACGGTAGTACCATTCAACACTTGCAAAGTTCTGTTCTTTTACTAATGCATTCAGTTTATGCAATAGGAAAAGAATTCGTTTAGAAGAAGAAGTGTTAAAGTACTCCAATTTCACTTTAAAGACAGTATTAGCTGCAGGTTTGTGCATATACGACTCAAACCAGCTAATGACAGGCATCCAAAATGCGTCAGGATCCTCGGGTATAGCCCTCCCTTCAATATACATCTCTCCAGAAACTGGATCGAAGGAGATTAAAGGAGTTGAAGGAGAAGACTCCAATTTTAATTGTTCCATTTTACTAGTGATAGAAAAGATAAAATTGGGGTTTATTTTTCAATATTCAAAGAAAATTTTAAAAAAAATGTTAAACTATTTTTATTATTTAACACAATCATCACAAATTCAACTATTTAACTAAAGCATCCATTGGTCGTTTTACAAAAACACCTATTTCAATGTTTCTTTCGTTGCAAGCTAACCGAAAAAACGTCTGAAAATGATGGGCATAACCTCCTACAAAACTAATTTTTGTTACTCCTTTTGCATAGTTATCCAAAAACAACTGCACATTTTTTAAATGAGTAGAAACAACGAATGGATGGTTTTCAAAAGAACTTAAAACTTTTGGTAATTGCGAATAAATTGACTTGGAAGCTTCTAAATGTTCTATCGAAAACAATTCTTCCAACGGCATCCACTTTTCAATTGCCTCCACTATTTCGGGATATTTTCTTTCCTGTTTTATAGCTTGTACAATCAATTTACCAAAGTAAAAGCCACTTCCTTCATCCCCTTTTTCCCAACCTAATCCACCTCTTATTTCCACCAGTTGTTGATTTTCAATTTTAAACAGCACACTTCCTGTTCCACAAATTGCTATCATGCCTTCCTCATCATTAACAGCCAAATATGCCGCATGAATATCCGATTTTACATCGATTGCTGATCCAAATCCAATCTGACAAAAAGCATTTTTCATCAATTCCTGCTTTTCCTCTTTTAAACATCCGGAACCATAAAAATCCAAAATACAATTGGATAAATCATAATCTCCCCAAAACTCTCGTTGTTCAGAAATAAATTTATCATTTACATAAATCGGGTGATAGGACACTGTTGTAAACTCCTTTTGTTGATTATTTTCATCAATCAACAACCAATCGGTCTTTGTGCCTCCACTCTCTCCTATTACTCTTTTTAACTTTGTCATTTTGGAAATAATGATTTTGAGTAACCACAAATCTAAAAAGATTATCATTTAATCATTACTTTTGAATCAATGAATCTTAACGTTATAAATAGCACTCCTCTTGGAGAGAATAAAAAACGAAAGTTTGGAAGTGTTTTTTTGCTCGAAAATGAAACGGGTGAAAAATTTATTCTGAAAATGGCAAAAATTCATGAATTATCTGACCGTGCCTTGCATCAATTAAAAAAGGAGTGTTCCTTTTCATTCAACCACTTTGGCTTACCTCAAGTGGTTAGTACAGATGAAACAGACGAGGCTTTTTCATTTTTATTAACGTACAAAGAAGGAAAAAATCTAACGGAGTTTTGGAAGACCATCAAACGAAAAAACAGATTGAACGTCACCAAACAATTGGTTGCTAAAATTGCTGAATTATTGGATGTTATTCACCAACAACAGATTTATCATTGTGACATCAAACCAGGGAATTTTATCATTCAAGGAGATGAAAACAACTTTTCGGTTCACCTCATCGATTTTGGAATGGCTGTTGACAAAAATAATTTAACCGAACGAAAATTGATTTTTCCTCTCGGTTTCGCTGCTCCCGAACTGATTCTCAATAAAACTCAATTAATCAATCACACAACCGATTATTTTGCTTTAGGCATCACCATTTATCAATTATGGACAGGCGAATTACCGCTTGCACACCCCAATCCAAGTGTTTTTACCAATTTGCAATTAGCTCACCCTCTACCCGAACACGATGCATTACCCAAGAAGCTATATCAATGGTTAAACAAAGTTTGTGCCAAACCAAAATGGCGCACAGCTCCCAATAGAATGACTGATGAAGAAGTCTTCTCCTTCTTAAATCAATCATTTTCGGAAAGATATAAGAATTCAAAAGAAATGATTGAAGATTTGGAAGGAATTGAAGAAAGAAAATGGAGATTGTGGGGATGATAATTCATCTTATTCTTCATTCAAAAATTTCAAAATAGAAATTTCTGCATCTGTCAATTGCAATCCTCTGCGACGCATCATGTTATTGGCATATTCAACAGCTTTTTCAAACTTAAACGGCACAAATGATTGTCCGCCCCACGAAAAAGAAGGAATGAATTTTTGAGGAAAATCTCCTCCAAAAATATTACAGGACACTCCTACAACTGTTGCTGTATTAAACATGGTATTGATACCACATTTGGAGTGGTCACCCATACAAACTCCCATGAATTGCATATCCGTTTTGACTTCACTTTTTGTTTCGTATGAATAAGTCGAAACATTTCCATAATTGTTTTTCAAATTGGAAGTATTGGTATCTGCACCTAAGTTGCACCATTCTCCAATCAAGGCGTTTCCTAAAAACCCATCGTGTCCCTTATTGGAATAAGCCTGAAAAATCACATTGTTCACCTCTCCACCAACCTTGCAATGTGGCCCAAGCGTTACTGCTCCATACACCTTTGCCCCCATTTTTAAGGCACTGTGCTCCCCCATTGCCAATCCACCTCGAACAATACATCCTTCCATAATTTCGGCATCTTTTCCAACGTAAATTGGTCCCGACTTCGTATTTAAAATACTTGCTTCAACTACAGCACCTTCTTCTAAAAATATTTGCGAAGCATCACCTATGATGGTATTTGACTTAGATAGCGACTGACTCATTTTACCAGCTGTAAGCAACTCAAAATCTTGTTCCAACGCACGATCATTGTATTGATACAAATGCCAACGTTGAGAAAGAATTATGGGTACATCACCTAACCATTGCACCGCTTCTTCTCCATTACCTTTGCGAGCCAATTCAACGTCTTTGTATTTCAAAACACTATTTGTAGGAAGCGATAAAATAACTTGCGCCAATTCTTTTGTAGGAATCACAGCACCGTTCACAACCACATCTGCTTGTTCTGTAGCAGGGAACTTGCCTTGTAAATAAGTTTCCGTTTCATAAAAAATAGTTGCATTCGAAAGCTTTTTCCAACGTTCTGTATTGGTCAAAATTCCAATGCGCAAATCACCAACTGGGCGAGTCAACGTTAATGGTGCAAAACGTTTGTGTAATCCATTGTCTGATAAAACTAATTTCATTGTGCTTCTATCTTTTTAGGTTGATAAGAAATCAAATACAATCCTGCAAATGTAAGTAATCCATTCAATATTAATAGTTCATAACCAAAACGGTAACCATTTAGCCAATTGATTGAGTTTTTATCTAAGATGTAACAAAGAACTGGAATGAGCACACAAACAACAGGCACCAATACTTCTTTCATTTTTCTTTTTGTCAAAATACCAAAGAAGAATAGCCCTAAGAGTGGCCCGTAGGTATAACCAGCCAATGTCAAAATCAAACCAATTAAATCAGTTCCAGGATGATTTTGCACATACCATCTTGTTCCTAAAATAATTACTAAGAAAAGTAAAGAAAAGCCAATGTGAACAATCAATTTTAATCGTTGTCGTTGTTTTTCTTCTCTATTTTTAAAATTTAAGAAATCAATACAAAAACCAGTTGTTAAAGCTGTCAACGCGCTATCAGCAGAAGCATACGAAGAAGCTGTTATACCAAGTATAAAAAACGTTCCAGCCAACAATCCAAAATTATTTAACGCCAATGATGGAAACACGTAATCGGTAATAATTTTTCCGTCTTTCATAGGTAAAGCCGTACCAGTTTCAAAAGTATATACGTACAAAGCTCCTCCCAATAGCAAGAACAAGAAATTGGTAATCACAAGAATTGTTGTAAACGAATACATGTTTTTCTGTGCATCTTTAAGGCTTTTACATGATAAGTTCTTTTGCATCATATCTTGATCCAATCCTGTCATAGCTATTGCAATAAACATACCACCAAAAAATTGTTTTGGAAAATACAATTTAGAGTTGGGGTCGTCAAAAAACAAAATTTTAGCCATTGAATGCCCATTATTGGTCGTTGTAGCCGAAATCCTATGGTACAATTCTATAAAATCAACATGCAATACTTTGGCAATAACGATTGTACAAATGATTACAGCACTTATCAAAAACGTTGTTTGAAAAGTATCTGTAATGACAATTGTTTTGATTCCTCCTTTGTAAGTATAAACCCAGATTAACAACAACGTTATAACTGCTGTTATCCAATACTGAACATTCATCGGGCCAAATAAAAACAAGTGTAAAACCTCTGTTGCTAAAAACAAACGAATGGCCGAACCCAACGTACGTGACAACATAAAATAACTTGCACCTGTTTTGTAACTCACAACGCCAAAACGGTCGCTCAAGTATTCATAAATGGACGTAACTTGCATTTTATAATACAATGGCATCAGCACTTGAGCAATAACGGCATACCCAAAAACATATCCTAACACCACCTGATAATATCCCATTCCATCATTTATCATTGTTCCAGGAACAGAAATAAAAGTGACACCCGAAAGAGAAGCTCCAATCATTCCAAAAGCCACCAAATACCATTTGTTTTGACGGTGACCAGTAAAAAATGTTTCTGTATCGGCACCTTTTGATGTTACAAAAGAAATAACAATCAATACAAGGAAGTAAATAGTTAAAATAGAAACAATATAAAATGGTGTCATACGTATTATTTGGGTGTGAAAATACAAAAATGATTGATAGTTTTCTGAAGAATTGATCACTATTTCATTATAAAATTCTATTTTCGCTTCAGATTAACACATATAACTATGAATTGGGAAGATATTTTATTTTACGTTGCTCTTATCACCTTACCTGCTGGAGCCGTTTTAATGACAACCGTATTCTTTTTAAAAAGAAATGCAGAAAAGGAGAGCGGACATGACATTCGTTTAATGCAAGCTGAGTTAAAAAAGCAACGTCAAGAATATTTTTTACCCAACCGTGTTGAAGCCTACCAACGAGCAGTTTTGTTCATGGAACGTATTCATCCAAACAGTTTAATCATGCGAACAATCAATCCTGGTTTACCTTCTGCAGTTTATCAAACAGAACTTTTAAAAACGATACGAGAAGAGTATGATCATAATGTTGCACAACAATTATTCATTTCCACAGGATTATGGGAAATGGTTAAAAATTCAAAAGAAGAAACCATTAAAATCATCAATATTGCTGGAAAGCAAATGTCTGTAACCTCCATGAGTACAGATTTGGCGGCTAAAATCTTTGAAATTGTTGCAGAAATAGGTGAACTTCCATCGGATATCACAGTTAAAGCATTAAAAGAAGACTTGCAAAAACTATTTTAAGCAACAATATGGATGCTTTTACGATTAAAATAATCCAAAATAGTATTCATTATTCTCTTCATTTCATTGTTCCAGGACTAATTGCGTGGAAATTCTATCCAACTGATTGGAAAAGAGTTTGGTTGATTTATATCGCAACAATGCTCATCGATTTAGACCATCTTTTAGCCACTCCTATTTTTGATCCCAATAGATGTAGCATCGGTTTTCATCCTTTGCATTCGTATTATGCCCTTGTAGTTTATGCAAGCATATTTATTTTCTCAAAAAACAAATGGCTACGTGTTCTATCATTTGGGCTATTGTTTCATTTTTTCACAGATTGTTTAGATTGTGTTTTAAATAAACTACTTTAGTAAATCGGTTTACTAATAGTCTTAAATTTGTTTGAATTTTAAACTAAAAATATGAAAAAATTGAATACTCGAATCTTTAGTATCGGTGCATTCATCCTTGCATTTTCAGCAGGATTAAATGCACAAACTTATTGTACACCTTCATCTGAATATGGATGTGCTTACCAAATTAGTTCTGTAAATCTTGCAGGAGAAAGTGCAACATTAAACAATTCATCGACTTGTGGTGAATATACTTTTTTTCTTCTGCTACAAAACCAGATTTGACAATTGGTCAAACTTATACCATTTCTATCAACATCAGTAATTTCAACGTAACTACTAAATTAATGGGGTGGATTGATTACAACAACAATGGTGTTTTTGAAGTGGGGACAACAAAGGAAATTTTAATCTTTAGCGCAATTAGTAGTACATCACTATCAACAACATTTACAGTTCCTGCAACAGCACAAACAGTTACAACACGCATGAGATTATGTTTTGCATCAGGACCTAACTCTTCTTATGGACCATGTGATGAAAGTTTTAATTTGGATGCAGAAGACTACTTAGTGGACATCGTTAGTGGTTCTGGTTGTATGGACCCAGTTGTTAGCTTAGGCAGTATTACAACACTTTGTACTGATTCCACCTTAGTACTGGATGCAGGAAACCCTGGTTTAAGTCATTCTTGGAACACAGGACAACTGATTCAACAATCACAGTCAATCAAGCTGGTAGGTATACTGTAACGGTAACAGATGGAGCTTGTTCAACAACAGAATCCATTACTATAATTGAAAAAACAACACCAACAGCTAACGGTATTCAATTCATCAACACAAGTACTTGTTCGTATGATTTCAATGTTGTAAATGGTCAAAACATCGATTCTTATTCTTGGAATTTTGGTGATGGAAGTGCTAACTCAACAAGTGCAACACCTTCACATGCTTACACTTCAAGTGACACTTACAACGTTGTTACGCTAACAAACGAATGTGGCAATACCAACAAATCACAAAATGTTACTTGTACATTAAGCGGACTTGAAGGCATTGAAACAACTAATTTTAAAATTCACCCAAATCCTTCAGAAAATCAAGTGACAATTGAATCAAACGATTTGATCAATTCGGTAACATTGACAACAATAACAGGGCAAATCGTTTCTAAAATTGACAATATCAACAACACTATCAAATCATTGGATGTATCTGTTGTTGAAAATGGAATTTACAATTTAACGATTGAAACAACAAATGGTGTAATCACAAAAAGAATAGAGGTTATAAAATAACCAACGTTCGGTACAAAACTATATGAAAGAGGATGTTCAATTTTTGGACATCCTTTTTTTATGAGCGGTCAGATTCGCTTAATAAAGACGTATAATGTTTCAGAGAACGAAAAACCAACGAAATACCCAATGCTACTATTAAAACAATTAAATGTGATTTCTTCCATTGTACTTCACCCGAAGTAAACCAATCTCTAAGAAAATCTACAAATAAAAACCCTAAAATAGTTGCGGTTATTCCAGAATATTCTCTTCTCAACGTGGTTTTTAATGAAAAAGGGATGTCCGATTTTACTTTATTTTTGCAACTTGGAATAAAAGCAGGAACTTTCATTGACCAATTTACATAATCATCACCAAATTTGCGCTCCAAAAAACGTTCTTCTGCATACATTATTCTTTCATAGTAAATCCAAAACAATAATGACACAATAATGATAAAATAGATATTAAAAGTAAAAGCCACAATACCAATCCACATCAAATAATTTCCCAAATACAACGGATGACGCAAAGTTGAATAAATCCCTTTTGTATTCAATGCTTCTGCTACTTGTCCCTCCTTTGTATTTCTACCAGAAGTATTTTTATTGGACGTACCGATAGCTATAGATCTGATAATCTGACCACTAAGAGAGATCAAAGAGCAGGTTATTAACAAGATATAGAATAAATTATCATTATTGTTAATAAATTCATAATTAGTGAAATAAACAACCGGAATTGCCAATAAAAACAAGACAACAGGGATTTGTCCTCTGTATCTAAACAGTTTATTTCCACTTGATTCAAAAGAATGTACTAATGCCATTTGTAAAGAAATATGTATATTGCAAAAAAATATTTAGTTGCGAAGTTAAAAATAAATAACAACAACTATGGCAGGAAAAATAAATTTTGAATTAGAATTCATCTTACAAACCTCTCCAAAGGTATTGAACAACGCCCTTTTTACCCCAAGTGGATTGGCAGATTGGTTTTGTGATGATGTCAATGTGAAAGAGGATATTTATTCCTTTGATTGGGATGGATACATCGAAGAAGCTCGATTATTGAGTAATAAACCTGGGCATCATATCCGATGGCAATGGATAGAAGATGAAGAAGAAGGCTATGACACGCATTTTGGATTCAAATTTCAAACAGATCCTTTAACAAATGCTGTTATATTAACCGTAAGTGGTTCTGCTGATGAAGGTGAAGAAAATGAAGCAAAAGCTTTGTGGGAGCAACACATCAATGATTTAAAACGTTTAATTGGCGCTTAATTTATTGATTTTAGCAAATGAATGAATTTTATTCTGACAATCACTATTTTTCCACAAATAAATCACTAAATTCGCAAAACGAAATTTTTATTAAAATAATAGATAAAATATGAATTACGATATTATTGTTATTGGTTCAGGTCCTGGAGGATATGTAACAGCAATTAGAGCTTCACAATTGGGATTAAAAACAGCAGTTGTAGAACGTGATAATTTAGGTGGAATTTGCCTAAATTGGGGATGTATTCCAACAAAAGCATTGATTAAAAGTGCAAACGTATTTGATTATTTGAATCATGCGTCTGATTACGGAATACAAGTAAAAGATGCTAAAATTGACTTTAGTGCAATCGTTGAAAGAAGTCGTGGTGTTGCCAGTGGCATGAGTCAAGGTATTCAATTCTTAATGAAAAAGAACAAAATTGACGTTATCAAAGGAACTGGAGTTGTAAAAGCAGGAAAAAAAGTAGTTGTTACCGATGAAGAAGGTAAACAAACTGAATATTCAGCAGATAAAGGTGTTATCATCGCTACAGGTGCTCGTTCTCGTGAGTTACCTAATTTAAAACAAGATGGTGAAAAAATTATTGGATACCGTCAAGCGATGACTTTAAAAGCGCAACCTAAAAAAATGGTTGTTGTTGGTTCTGGTGCTATCGGTGTTGAGTTTGCTTATTTCTACAATGCTATCGGAACAGAAGTTACGGTTGTTGAATACTTACCAAACATCGTTCCTATTGAAGACGAAGAAGTTTCAAAACAATTGGAAAAATCATTCAAAAAGGCAGGTGTTAAAATCATGACAAATGCTTCTGTTGAAAAAGTAGATACATCTGGAAAAGGATGTTTAGTTACTGTTAAAACAGCAAAAGGAGAAGAAACAATTGAAGCTGACGTTGTGCTTTCTGCAGTTGGTATTCAAGCAAATATTGAAAACCTTGGATTGGAAGAAGTAGGCATCGTTACAGATAGAGGTCGTATCCTTGTAAACGATTTTTATGAAACAAACATCCCTGGTTTCTACGCTATTGGTGACGTGATTCCTACAGCTGCATTGGCGCACGTAGCTTCTGCAGAAGGTATTATTTGTGTAGAGAAAATTGCGGGTCACAACCCAGAGCCGTTGAACTATGGTAATATTCCAGGATGTACTTACTGCACACCAGAAGTTGCATCGGTTGGCATGACCGAAAAAGCGGCCAAAGATGCTGGTTACGAAATCAAAGTTGGAAAATTCCCATTCTCTGCATCTGGTAAAGCAAGTGCGGCTGGAGCTAAAGATGGTTTCGTAAAATTAATTTTCGATGCAAAATACGGAGAATTGCTAGGTGGGCACATGATTGGTGCAAATGTTACTGAAATGATTGCCGAAATCGTTGCCATCCGTAACTTAGAAACAACAGGTGAAGCATTGATTAAAACAGTTCACCCTCACCCTACAATGTCTGAAGCAGTTATGGAAGCTGCCGCTGCTGCATACGGTGAAGTGATTCACTTATAAGAAATAACAAAAATGAAATAGGAGCCCGCAGAGATGTGGGCTTTTTTGTTGGATTAAAACATAAACCCAAACAACCACACAGGAATAATATTCCCAAAACCAATTTCTATATGATCTTTGGCAATAAAAGCATTTTCTGTATTTACTATTTGTTTTTTGGTTTTGTTTTTTCCACCTATTTCAAAGGTGTAAGTTTTATCAATTAAGAAATCTGCTGTAGGAGATAGATTAATTTCATGCAAACCTCTAAACTGGTTAATGAAAAAAGTTTCTCTTATGTTCCCAATATTCACATTTTCTTTTGCTAAAGCATACATCAAATTGCTATTGTTCAAATAAAGCTTTTCAGGCTTGGTTAAAACACCGATACCGGAGTTATCCTTATACAGTTCATTTACCAGACCAGCGCGCTCTAAAATTTTAATACTTTGAACCAACATATTTCTTGAAACACCTATTTTTTCACTCAATTTGGTTATATTCGGAGTAAATGGCACACTAGAAGCAATTGTAATTAAGAGTCTTTTCAATTTCACCAAGGTGTCGTATTGTACATCTTCTACAGCATTAATGTCAATTTCAATAATTAGATTAATTGTATTCTGCAATTTTTGAATATAAGCAACTTCATTTTCTTTGTAATATGGATATACCCCTGATTTTAAATACTTTTCAAATAATGGCAAGATTTTCATTTTTGAAGATAGCATGCTAGCTATTTCTTGATGGTTTTCCAAAATTTCTAAAAATGAATATGAATTAAGTTGTTGTTGAGTTTCAAAATGAATAAACTCTCGAAAGGATAATTCTTTTAAAAAATAACTAACTGCTCTACGACTTAAATCGGATTCTGCTTTGTAAATCTCGAGCATAGAAGAAGAAGTAAAAATGATGGATAATTCAGGGAAATTGTCGTAAATCAATTTAATTTCTCTCGACCAATTCGGGTATTTATGAACTTCATCTAACAATAGATGTGTACCACCGAATTGGGTAAATTGTTTAGCTAAATCATAGAGTTTGTGTTCATAGAAATAAACGTGATCCAAGCTCACATAAAGTGTCGATTTTAAAGGTAAATGAAGTTTTGCTATCTGCAAAAGCAAAGTGGTTTTCCCTGACCCTCTTGCTCCTTTTATTGCTATCAATCGATTTTTAAAGTCAATTTGTTTCACCAAATACCGTTGTATATCCATCGATACACGCGTCACTTTTATTTGAAATTCCAATAATAGATTTTCCATTTTGCTCTTTTTAAAAAGCAAATATACATATTATTGTTAAATAAAAAAAGCAATAAAAAGTTTAATTTCTAAATTTATTCTGCTTATCTCTATTGATTTGATACTCTTGTTTTCAGCAGTATGGACAATGGTTTATAAACCTATGCTATAAATCCCCTTAATTATTCAATCCAAACTGCAAATACAATTGATCTTTTCTAACCAGTTTTTTTTCAAAAACGGGGCAACCATCTTCGTTCAATCGTGGGTAATGTGGCGTGTTTCGCTTTACTTTATCTGGTAAGAAACATAAATCGTGAATCAATCGGTTTTGAACGGCATGACGAAAATGCTCACTATCCACTCCTATTCTAACATGAGCAATATTGCCATAAGGAATTAAAAATTTCACACCACCATACACATTGCCGTGACTCGTTTTTCCATACGGTAAATCTTCCAATGAACGATAACCACTCGGCATTTTCTTAGTCCTAACCGATTTATCCCAAAAAGAATTGGCTGTTTCACCTGTCCAAATATAAAAACCAGTATTTAGTTTAAACTTATCCGTGCGGTAACTAATATCAAAAATACCTGTTCTAAATCGATCTTTTGCTTGTCCGCTAAATACATCATTCTCAAATTTTATAGACACATTCTGAATGTACATACCAAAAGCACCCGATAACTGTGATGTGCCTGCATTGTCCGAATAAATCAAAAAGTTATACGAAACTGCAAAATTACGTTGTGTTTGATGCGCCAAACCGTCCAATTCAAAGTCCACATACGATTTTTTCTTACCTATCATCAACGCTCCTCCAGCATAAAAGCGATTTTCAAAGTAATTGGTACGATTGCCCAAACCATACACTTTCCACATAAAAGTATTACCAACATTCAACTGAGCATAATCAAAACCAATAAAACTTTTCAATTGAACACCAATACCAAAATCATGTGTACCAACATCCAACACGATTCCTACTTGAATTCCTGCGTTGGGTTTTGCAAAGCGAATACCCTGACCATAGTTGTAAAAACTACCGTTCAACACTAAAACTCCTATTGCAAAAATCCATTTCACATTTAATGTACTTCAAAAACTATTCCAAAATTTTAAACGATGGAAATGTAAGATTAAATGATTTTTTCAGTTGAACGTGGCAAATTAATTTTAATTTTATGAACCAAAATCAATCGAATGAAAAAAAATAGTTTTTTAATAATCGTATTAGCGCTATCTATGACAGCTTGTAAAAGTAAATCCGAAGTAGAAACAAAACACTCTGAAAACCCATTACTTGTAGAAAGCACATTGCCGTATTCTGCACCTGATTTTTCTAAAATCAAAGACGAACACTTCAAACCTGCAATGGAAGAAGGGATGAGAATGCAAACAGAGGCTATTGATAAAATTATTTCATCCAACGATGCGCCCAGTTTTGAAAACACCATTTTAGCATTGGAAGAAAGCGGTTACGTACTCTCAAAAGTAAACAGCGTGTTTTTTGCTTTAGCTGGTTCCAATACCAACGAAACATTGCAAAACTTAGAAGAAGAAATGGCTCCCAAATTATCCGAACATTCGGATGCTATTTATTTAAACGACAAATTGTTTAAGCGCGTAAAAGAAGTTTATGAAAAACGAAACTCTTTGGATTTGGACAATGAATCACTTAAATTGGTTGAAATGTATTACGATGGATTTGTCATGGCAGGCGCAAATTTATCCAGCAGCGATAAAAAACAATTGAAGAAATTAAATGCTCGTGAAGCATCTCTAACAACTGAGTTTAATAAGAAAATTTTAGCTTCAATGACTGATGGAGGGGTTACCTTTGATACAGCTGAAGAACTAAAAGGTTTGGAAGAATCGTATTTGAAATCGATTAAAACAGAAGATGGTAAATACTTTATTTCATTGGTCAACACTACACAACAGCCCGATTTACAAAACATGGTAAATAGAGGTGCTCGTGAAAAACTATTCAATGCTTCGTGGACAAGAGTTGATGGCAACAAAAATGACACACGCTCCATCATTGCAGAATTGGTTGATTTAAGAGCACAAAAAGCGGCAATTCTTGGGTTTCCTAATTATGCCTCTTGGTCGCTACAACATTCAATGGTAAAAAACCCCGAAAACATCCGCACATTTTTTGACCAATTGATTCCAGCTGCAGTCAAAAAAGCACAAGAAGAATCGAACGAAATTGAAGCAACGATGAACAAATTGGGTGAAAAAGGGAAATTAGAACCTTGGGATTGGAGTTTGTATTCAGAAAAAGTACGCAAGCAAAAATACGATGTAGATGAAAACGAAACAAAACCTTATTTTGAGGTAATGAACGTTTTGGAAGACGGTGTTTTCTTTGCTGCAACTAAATTATACGGCATCACATTTAAGAAAAGAACGGACATTCCTGTGTATCACGAAGATGTGTTGGTGTATGAATTGTTCAACAAAGATGGTTCACAGTTGGGGTTGTTTTACGCCGATTTATACGCTCGCCCCTCAAAAAATGGTGGTGCATGGATGGATAACTTTGTGACACAATCTAAATTGCATAAGAAAAAACCAGTTATTTACAATGTGTTAAACATCCCTAAACCAGCAAAAGGAGAAGCTTGTTTAGTAAGTTTTGACAATGTTATTACACTCTTCCATGAATTTGGACATGCTTTGCACGGTTTCTTTGCTGATCAACAATACCCAAGTTTATCAGGGACAGCAGTGGCTCGAGATTTTGTAGAATTTCCATCACAATTCAACGAAAACTGGGCAACACACCCTGTTATTATCAAAAATTACGCAAAACATTACAAAACAGGAAAAGTTATTCCGCAAACATTGCTTGATAAAATTAAAGCAGCATCCACATTTAATGAGGGATACAGTGCTACAGAAACCATTGCAGCAGCTAATAACGACTTAATTTGGCACAGTATCGGTGTAAACGATAAAATCACAGATATTGATGCGTTTGAAAATGAAGCGTTGCACAAATTTGGATTGGATGCCGTAAATGCTATTCGTCCAAGATACCGTTCCACCTATTTTTCACATATTTTTAGTGGTGGATACGCCGCTGGTTACTATGCCTATATCTGGACAGAAATGCTTGACCACGATGCCTACCAATGGTTCAACGAAAATGGAGGTCTAACGCTTGAAAATGGTCAACGATTTAGAGACATGGTACTTTCAAGAGGAAACACGATTGAATTGGAAAAAATGTACGTAGATTGGCGAGGAAAACAACCAGCTATTGATGCGATGTTGAAAGCCAAAGGATTGAATTAATATCAATGTGTAGTCCTAAATAAGCGTTACAAGTTTATACTACAAATTTAAACATTTTTATTAAGCTGGAGGAACTAGTTCCTCCAGCTTAATTTTTTTATACGTTCTCATATTTATTTTTCTTTGTCTATGCATCTTATTTGGTGTGTTCATATGACATGAATAATGAGGTCTATAATCATTATAAATACTCACTGCATCTTTAACCACCTTCTTCATCATAGACAAGTCTATATTGTATTCTTCAAGAAAAAACTCTTGCTTTAGAATACCGTTTATTCGTTCAGCAACCGCATTCGCATAAGGATCGTACTTCTCAGTCATACTGGGTGTTATATTTGCTTTACTTAAAGCTTCTTGATAGTTATCACTACAATATTGTATTCCCCTATCAGAATGGTGTATTAGTTTATCTTTATACATTCTGTTTTTAACAGCCATTTTTAAAGCTCTTAACGTACCAGTGGTTGCAAGACTATTAGAGACATCATATCCCATTATCTTCTTAGAGTAAGCATCTGTTATCAATGCTAAGTAACAGTTTTTATCCCGCCCCCCAAGGTAAGTTATATCAGATACCCAGACTTGCTCAGGTCGTTTTATAACAAGGTCTTCAACTAAGTTCTTGTGTTTATAAAAACGATGATGCGAGTTTGTTGTTATTCGATAACTTCTTTTTGGTTGTATAAGCATGTTGTTTGCTTTTAGAATTTTAAACAGCTTATCTCTACCGATGTGCATCTCTTGTAAAGGCTCTCTTAATAGGAAGTAAAGCTTGCGAGTTCCTATGCGAGGCATCTTACTGCGAACGTCATTAGTAAGCGATATAACTTGGTTTACTTTCTGCTGTTTTTCTTTTTTAATCCAAAAACTACGGTAATAATACTGTCTGTTTATCCCGACCAATCCACAAAGATAATTTATTGGTTTTTCCCTTTCTTTGCTAATTTTTTGGACTGATCGGGTAAGGAGTTTTTTCTTATTGGAATTAAATATTCTTTTTCAGCTAACTCAATTACCTTGTCTAGGATGGCGGCTTTGTCTTCTGTCTCAGTAAGCTTCCCCTCTAAAAACTCTTTCTCATGCTTTAAACGACGTACTTGTTGCTCAAGCTCTTTTATGCGTTGTTGCGGAGTCTTCATAGAATTTAACTTTGATGTGTTATCATCATCAAATATACTATATTTTCTTATCCAAGTACGAATAGTATCACGACCTTGAATACCATACTTACGCATAGCAGCGTTAATGCCAATCTCTCCTGATTGAACTTCTTTAATAACAGCTAACTTAAAGGGCATGCTGTAATCCCTCTGTGTACGTTTAACGTACTTGTTCTCAAAACTTTCCATAACATTACTTTTTTAGTGTAACGCTATGTTAGGACGGGACACAATAAAACAAAAAAGTAGGGTGTCTAATTTTGTTAGACACCCTACTTTTTTTATTAAATTTTTATCTTGCTAAGCAAGAATTAAAAAATTTCAGCTGCTGAGAAATGGAATTTCCCTTCAATTTCTGCATTTTCATCAGAATCAGAACCATGAACAGCGTTTCTACCTTTAGATTCTGCATAATACTTACGAATAGTACCTTCAGCAGCCTCAGCTGGGTAAGTAGCACCAATTAACGTTCTAAAATGCAGCGACCTGGCTACAGTAAAGCAAAATTATGCATCAATTGCACAAGGTCTTAGGATGATAGATTGCAATGGTTCGCCTATGAGTTGGAATAAAAACCCACAATGGTGTAGCCAATTAATTGTAGCAAAAGACGATTATCAACAAATTTATTTTGTTTTCACTCGTTCACCATATTCACATAATGAAATGATACAATTCATGGCAAAGTTAGATCGACCATTACGAAATGCTATTTATATGGAAGGTGGACCACAAACAAGTTTATTTGTTGACACCAAAAATGATCGAATCGAAAAATTAGGGAGTTATGTATCAAGAACATATCCTGTAGATACCAATACTGAATTTTGGCGTTTACCCAATGTGATAGGAATTAAAACAAAATATTAACTTTTATTTAGAATCACTATTAACAATTATTTTTTCAAAAAAAACAAGTAAATTTTACTTCAATACAAAAAATATTATTTATTTTGACAAGAAAATAAGAATATGAACGCAACAAATTTTTGGTGGGGAGTTGGAGATTGCATTGATTCTGTCCTTGCATTGATTTATGACGAGAAGAATATGATTACTACGGTTTTCAATACAACTGTAATTATTGGTGGTTTTTAGCAATTTTATATTGGTTGAGTCTTCAAAAGAAATTTAATAAACAAGCAGAAGAAAATAAAGATCAACTTAAATAATGTTTGATTTTCTAAATATTTAAAAGCCGTCTAAATGACGGCTTTTTTTTGTTTAATCTTGATACGTAAATTATCTTATCATTATTTTCGTATATTGTATAGCTATTTTATATAATTATGAAATCGTTTTTCTCAAAAATATTTGCTTCAATTAGCTCTAAGAAAGAATCTAAGTGGGTAAACAACCCTATTGACTATCAAGATAAAATTTTTCAAAAGTTAATCGAAGTTGGTTCTCACACTCTATTTGGGAAAGATCATCATTTTGGTAATATAAAGACGTATGATGATTTTAAGAAACATGTTCCAATTAGAGATTATGAAGAAATTAAATCATATATAGACCAAGTAGTAGCAGGAGAAAAAGATATATTATGGAAAGGTAAACCACTCTATCTTGCAAAGACATCTGGAACTACTTCTGGTGCTAAATATATCCCAATTAGTAATGAGTCTATTCCTTATCATATATTATCAGCAAGAAACGCACTATTAGATTATATTCACAAAACAAGCAACTCTAATTTTGTTTCTGGGAAAGTAATATTTCTTCAAGGAAGCCCTACACTAGATAACATAAACGGAATAAAAACAGGACGTTTGTCTGGTATTTCGGCTCATTACGTCCCAAAATACTTACAAAAGAATAGTATGCCATCTTGGGCAACCAATTGTATTGAAGACTGGGAGGAAAAAGTAGAAAAAATTGTTGAAGAAACTATTCATGAAAATATGACTTTAATAAGTGGAATACCTCCGTGGTTAGTCATGTACTATGAAAAACTAATTGAAAAGTCTGGTAAAAAAGTCATCAAAGATATTTTCCCTAATCTTCAATTAATGGTAACAGGAGGTGTTAATTACAAGCCTTACAAAGAAAAAATCATTGAATTACTTGGAAAAGAAATCGATGTTATTCAGACGTATCCAGCCTCTGAAGGGTTTATTGCTTATCAAAACGACATCAATTCTGATGATTTACTACTTCAAGCAAATCATGGGGTTTTTTATGAATTTATTCCCGTAAATGAATTTTATAACGATAATCCAACTAGAAATTCCCTTAAAGATGTGCAAGTAGGTGTTGATTACGTTTTAATTTTAAATACCTATTCAGGACTATGGGGATATAACATTGGAGATACTGTACGTTTTACAAACACAAAGCCTTACAAAATTTTTGTCACTGGGCGTATCAAACACTTTACATCAGCATTTGGTGAACATGTAATTGCTCATGAAGTGGAACAAGCAATGCAGAAAACATTACTCAAATTTCCTGCACAAATTTCCGAATTCACGCTAGCTCCTCAAGTTAATCCTAAAACTGGGCTTCCCTATCATGAATGGTTTATAGAGTTTGCAAAAGAGCCTGATGATTTAAACCTCTTTGCGGAAGAATTAGATTTTAACTTAAGAGCATTAAATGTTTACTATAATGATTTAATCTCAGGTAATATCCTCAGAAGATTAATTATAACAAAAGTGAAGCAAAATGGTTTTAACAACTATATGAAATCTCAAGGAAAGTTAGGTGGACAAAACAAAGTACCAAGATTATCTAATGATAGAAAAATTGCTGATGAATTTCACAATAAAGGATTAATTATAAACTAATAGATTGTTTATTTTTGCTTTAAAATTTCCAAATCTTCCATATACTGTTTTACAAAGGGACAAGGTTCTGGTCTATCTATCATTATTTCTTCTAAAGATGCTTTAGGTTTTGAATTCCTATAATCAAAAGTTAAACCTTTAATTGTAACCTTATCTGATAATTTGTAGGTGTGTACTGTTGAACTTCCCATTTGTTTATTCACCCAATTCATCATATAATTGGGATCATATATTTCAAAATCAATATAATCAATGTTTTTTTGACCATTATCGTTATACCATTGTTTCGTCTTTTTAATCTTCTTAAAAGGAACTTTTATAGAATTATTAAACCTACCACCAATTAAATCCATTGGCAATTTAACTTTTATTTGCCACTCATTTTTAATGGAATCTTCTGGAATTATGCCTCCACTTTCAAGACTTGCTAAACATAAAGCAGTACAACCAGCTCCTTCTCCTTTATAAAGAGGCCAAAAAGCACCCCCATAAAAACTACTTGGAGATGGGTATATTTCTTTAAAATTCTCTTTAAAACAGTTTATAAACTCCACTATTTGAACAGCACTCTCTTTACTTATTAGAAATTTGATAAAACTAGTTTCAGTATGACGATCATTAAACGTTAAACTATTAACAATATCTTCTCTATTTTCTATCTTTGATTGGAATGGAATACCAATAATCCCCAAACCTATTTTTTCTTTAAACAGAATTTTTGATATGTCCTTGAGCACATTTGGGGCTATTCCCATCCATAAAGTATCGTTATTTATGATACTTGACTTCAAATTAAATGAAGCATGCCCCATAAAACGTTTCCCTTTTTTATGAAATGTTGTTCTGAAAAAAGATTTTTTAATCGTTTTATACAATGTAGAGGGATTATTCCAATTTAAAGGATAGGTTGACCGTGTTAAAAAAATAGTAAACTC
>JAMLHA010000002.1 GCA_023957475.1 Crocinitomicaceae bacterium
AACAAATTGGTAACGTTAGCCTGAGAGTTTTTCTCAGGCTTTTGTATTTTTGAAGTATGTTTTTCTATTTCGCTTTTAAAACAATATAAGGTATCAACAATTCTTCTAATGATACACCACCGTGCTGAAATGTGTTGGCGTAGAAGTTGACAAACTTGTTGTAATTGTTCTGATAGATAAAAAAATCGGATTCTTTTGTAAATACAAATTCAGATGAAACAGAACTTTTAGGCAAAAAAGCTTCCTCTGGTTTAGCAATACGAAATACTTCCTTTTCGTTGTACGATAAATTCCGCCCAGTCTTGTAACGTAAGTTTGTATTGGTAGCTCGCTCTCCAATGATTTTAACTGGATTGGTAACTTTTACTGTACCATGATCGGTAGTGATGACTAATTTAGCTTTTTGACTCGCTATCTTTTTCATCATGTCTTGTAAAGGTGAATGCTCAAACCATGAGAGCGTCAATGAACGGTAGGCAGCTTCGTTGTCGGCCAATTCTTTGATTACCTCCATTTCTGTTCGTGCATGAGATAGCATGTCAACGAAATTGTAAACAATCACATTGAGTTGATTGTCTTTCAATTGATTGAAATTATCAACAAGTTTTTTACCTGCATTCAATGTGGTGATCTTATTGTAGCTCCATTTGTAATTTTTTCCAAGTCGTTTTAGATTTGCTTCAAGAAAGTCTGCTTCATGGAGGTTTTTCCCACCTTCATCTTCTTCGGTAGCCCATAAATTTGGAAATTTTCGCTCTATTTCCAAAGGCATCAATCCTGCAAAAAAAGCATTTCTTGCATAATGTGTAGCTGTAGGTAAAATAGAGTAGATGATGTCGTCACTTTCAACAGAAAAGTAATTGGTTATCATTGGTTGCAACATTTTCCATTGGTCATATCGCAAATTGTCGATAACGAGCACGTATGTTTTTTCTTGGTCTGTTATTGGTGCAATTTTCTTGTTAAATAAGGTATGAATCATTTGTGGAGCATCACTATCTCCATGTAACCAATCAATGTAGTTTCGCTCGATAAATTTAGCAAATAACGAGTTGGCCTCTTTTTTTTGCATGTTGAGAATTTCTAACATTCGGTTATCCTTGGTAGTTTGTAATTCCAATTCCCAATACACAATCTTCTTGTATAAATCAGCCCATTCTTCGGCATTTAATCGACCGCCCAACTGCATTCCAAGCTGACGGAATTCTTGTTGGTAACTGGAGGATGTTTTTTGTGAAACCAATTTTGTTTGGTCCAATATCTTTTTTAAACTAAGTAAAATCTGATTTGGGTTAACAGGTTTGATGAGGTAATCAGCTATTTTGCTTCCAATAGCTTCTTCCATGATGTATTCTTCTTCACTTTTTGTGATCATTACCACAGGAACATAAGGTTTCTGCTCTTTGATTTGACTCAAGGCTTCTAAACCTGTTATTCCGGGCATGTTTTCGTCAAGGAAGATGACGTCAAATTCCTCATTAGCACTTTTTTCTACAGCATCTAACCCGCTATTTACAGGGGTTACAGCGTATCCTTTTGATTCAAGGAAAAGAATGTGTGGCTTTAAAAGCTCTATTTCATCATCTGCCCAAAGAATTCTTGTTTGCATATTTCTTTTTTTATAAAAACGAAGGCGTAACAATTATTATTGCTACGCCTTAATAATCATTTTGTTAAACTATCTTAATAAATTTCTTTTCTGTAGCCAAGACTAAAACCAAAAGATACTGGTTTATAGACAGTATTTGGAATGTTTTGATTGCTAGGAATACCAAACAAAGTAAGTTGTGGATTCAGATCAAAAAATATAGTTCCTCTACCAGGGAATGTATATTTCATACCACCTAATAGCCCGAGTGCTAATCGGATAACAGTTCCTTTATCTCGTGCTTCAGTAATGCCTTGTGTGTCTAAAAAGTATTTAGTTGCGTCATATTTATCAATCTGATAACCAAATTTCACAAAATTGACGATTAACGCTAAGTTGGTTCCCCCATAAAACGCAAACCCTTCGTCGTACCCATTTAAAAAATAATAACGCATACCTCCATCAACCATAATGTAATTAACAGATGTTGCGCTATAAACAGGTACATATACAGATTGCGGACTGGTAGCAGCATCCAATGCATAAGCCCCTAAATCACCCAAATTATCTCTTTTCTTTTGATCAAATAAATAAGTTGCTCTTGCATAAAAAACTACTTCATTATTTCGGGGAAATTCCATGATGAAATTCAACCCGTAGTGTGGTTTTTTATTTCCAAATTCCAATAAAGTAGTTAAACCACCACCGACACTAAATTGTGCCAATGAAGAGAAAGAACTGAATAAGAAACTGAATAAAAATACTTGTTTTACTATTTTAGCCATTGTGGTTTGCTTTTAATAATCTTATCAAAAATAATACAATTTTCATTATGTGCTCCTTTTAAATAGCCAGAACTCATTAAAAACTCGTTGACAATTTCATTTCCAACAAATTTAAAGTGCTTTTTGAATAACTTAACCCAATCGCTTAAATCACTCAAGTTTTGTTGTTCTAGCCATGTTTTAAAAGAACCATGTTTTTCTTGTAACGCAAGAATTGCACTTGCATTGTGTATGGCAGCATTTATTTTTAATCGGTTGCGAATAATTCCAGCATCATTCAACAATCGTTCTATATCTTTTTCGTTGTATTTTGCCACTTTGCTGATGTCAAAATTATCAAATGCCTTGCGAAATGCAACTTCTTTCTTTAATATGGTATCCCACGATAATCCCGCTTGATTTATTTCTAACAAGAACCGACCAAACAGTTCATTATCACTTTCTATAGGGAAACCATACATCGAATCATGATAGATACGGTGTAAGTTGTCCTTTGGGAGGTTTTCACAATAGTCGCAATAAGACATAGAGTTTCTATTAAAAAAGTAAAGGCTACAACTTTTTGCAGCCTTTACTTGTAATGTTGAGTGTATTAACTTTTGGCTTTAGCTGCTTTGCCTTTGCCTTTTTCTTTTACGGTAATTAATCCATCTTTGGTTTCGTTCAAATCCATTGTAATTGTATCACCTTCTTTTAATTCAGAATTGATGATTTCCTCAGCCAATGGGTCTTCAACAAATTTTTGGATGGCACGTTTTAACGGACGCGCACCAAATTTTTCATCGTAACCTTTTTCCACAATGAAATCTTTTGCTTTATCTGTTAATTCAATAGTATAACCAAGGTTGTGTAAACGTTGGTATAATTTTGCCAATTCCAAGTCGATGATTTGGAAAATATCCTCACGCTTTAATGAATTAAACATGATAATGTCATCAATACGATTTAAGAATTCAGGTGAGAAAGCTTTTCTTAAGGCATTTTGAATAACAGCTTGAGCGTTATCGTCTTTAGCCTCGGCTTGTGCTTTTGTGCCAAATCCTACCCCGGTTCCAAAATCTGCCAATTGACGAGCACCAATATTAGATGTCATAATTAAAATGGAGTTTTTGAAATCGATTTTTCTACCCAAACCATCGGTCATGTGACCATCATCTAATGCTTGCAATAGTAAATTGAACACATCTGGATGTGCTTTTTCAATTTCATCTAAAAGTATGATAGAATATGGTTTTCTTCTTACTTTTTCGGTTAATTGCCCTCCTTCCTCATAACCAACATATCCCGGAGGCGCTCCAACTAATCGAGAGATAGAGAATTTCTCCATGTATTCTGACATGTCAATACGAATCAATGCTTCTGTAGAGTCAAACAAATATTTAGCCAATACTTTGGCTAATTGTGTTTTTCCAACTCCAGTTGGTCCTAAAAAGAAGAATGAACCGATTGGTTTGTTTGGGTCTTTTAATCCAGCTCTGTTTCTTTGAATTGCTTTAACAACTTTAGCAACGGCTTCATCTTGACCAATAACACTACCTTTTAATTCATTAGCCATATTGGCCAATTTCTTCGTTTCTGATTCAGAAATTCGTGTAACAGGTACGCCAGACATCATTGAAACAACTTCTGCAACGTGTTCCTCAGTAATGGTGACACGATTGTTTTTAGATTCTTCTTCCCATTTTTGCTTAGCTGTTTCTAATTGTTCTTGCAGTTTACGTTCCTTGTCTCTAATCTCGGCAGCCTTTTCATATTGTTGTGACTTAATGACAGCATTTTTTTCATCTTTTAGATTTTCTATTTGCTGTTCAATGTCAATAATTTCCTTAGGTACATTGATATTTGTGATGTGTACACGAGAACCTACTTCGTCCAATGCGTCTATTGCTTTATCTGGCAAGAAACGATCAGTGATGTAACGTTCTGTTAATTTAGCACAAGCATCAATAGCTTCTTTTGTATAAGTTACAGAGTGATGCTCTTCATATCTTTCCTTGATATTGTTTAAAATTTGAATTGTTTCATCGATAGATGTTGGTTCGATGATTACTTTTTGGAAACGACGTTCCAAAGCACCATCTTTTTCGATGTACTGTCTGTATTCATCAAGAGTTGTTGCTCCAATAACTTGCATTTCTCCACGAGCCAATGCAGGTTTAAACATATTGGAAGCATCCAACGAACCAGAAGCACCTCCAGCACCGATGATTGTGTGAATTTCATCTATAAATAGAATAACATCAGGGTTTCTTTCAATTTCTTGCATGACTGCTTTCATGCGTTCTTCAAACTGACCACGGTATTTTGTTCCTGCAACTAACGAAGTTAAATCCAAAGAAATAACACGCTTGTTAAATAAAACACGCGAAACTTTACGTTGAACAATTCGCAAAGCCAAACCTTCTGCAATAGCACTTTTACCAACACCAGGTTCACCAATCAAAATAGGATTGTTTTTCTTTCTTCTTGATAAAATTTGACTCACGCGTTCAATTTCCTTTTCACGACCAACGATAGGGTCTAAACGCCCAGATTCAGCCATGCGTGTTAAGTCACGTCCAAAGTTATCCAATACTGGAGTTTTAGATTTTGGGTCAGTTGGCTTTCGTTGAGCACTAAAGTCTTGCTCCTCATCTTCTCCACCAGTAGGGAATTCAGCACGAGGAAATGTGTTGAATGTCTCGTCTTGTTGTTCGTTCATCATATTTAATAGTTCATCTTTTACATTATCATAAAGAATACCGTATTTATTGAGCACTCTACATCCAACGCTTTCTTCATCTTTTAAGATGGATAGCAATAAATGTTCAGTGCCTATCATTTGACTTTTAAACACTTTAGACTCCAAATAGGTTCTTTTTAGAACCTTTTCAGCTTGCTTTGTTAGAGGAATTTGTCCTGAGTTATCGAAGTTTTTAGTGCTCGTCTTATTTAAGCCAGCTTCTACTTCATTGCGAATTTGACGAAGATCAATGTGAAATTCTTGCATAATTTTAATTGCAGTTCCATCGCCTTCGCGAATTAATCCCAATAATATGTGTTCAACTCCAATAAAGTCATTTCCTAATCGCAAAGCCTCCTCTCGACTGTAGCCGATGACGTCTTTTACCCTTGGTGAAAATTTTGCTTCCATAATTTGCGTTGTTTGCGTGTATAAATTTGCGTATTTATCCAATAATACAAAACTAAAAAATATAAATTGTTAATAACTCGTCAAAAAAGAACATTTTCCACATTTTTTTGTTAGTAATTATGTTAGTAATTAACCAATTTTAATACTTTTTTATATGTGTAAAATGACTAATTTCGACACCTATTAAAAAGCATACAAATAACGTGCAATAATTAAAAATATGACAAGATGGCAGACGGAGAAAGAATAATCCAGATTAACATTGAAAACATGATGAAGTCGGCCTACATTGATTACTCAATGTCGGTTATTGTATCTCGTGCATTACCTGATGTTCGTGATGGTTTTAAACCTGTTCACAGAAGGGTGTTGTTCGGAATGCAGGAATTGGGAGTGTATTCCAATCGACCTCATAAAAAATCAGCGAGAATTGTAGGGGAAGTGTTGGGTAAATATCACCCGCATGGAGATTCTTCAGTATATGATACAATGGTGCGTATGGCTCAAAGTTGGTCCTTACGTTATCCTTTGGTTGATGGTCAAGGTAACTTTGGTTCTGTGGACGGGGATAGTCCCGCAGCTATGCGTTATACAGAAGCAAGATTAGACAAGATCGCCGAAGAAATGTTGGATGATTTAGAGAAAGATACAGTAGATTTCTCTCCTAACTTTGATGAGAGTTTATCAGAGCCAACTGTTTTACCAACAAAAATTCCAAATTTATTGGTGAATGGTGCTTCTGGTATTGCGGTAGGGATGGCAACAAATATGGCACCTCACAATTTAAGTGAGGTAGTTGATGGAGCTATTGCTTACATTGATAACAATGATATTACAGGTGAGGAATTGTTGCATTATATCAAAGCACCAGATTTCCCCACGGGTGGTATTATTTATGGATACGAAGGAGTTAAAGAGGCGTTGTTGACAGGTAGAGGTCGTGTAGTAATGCGTGCCAAAGCAGAGATTGAAGAATATCACGGTCACGAACAAATCATTGTAACGGAAATTCCTTACCAAGTCAATAAAGCAGAAATGATTAAGCGTACTGCTGAATTGGTAAACGATAAGAAAATTGAAGGCATTTCTGATATTCGTGATGAATCGGATAGAAACGGGATGCGTATCGTTTATGAATTGAAACGAGATGCTATTCCAAATGTTGTGTTAAACAAGTTGTTTAAATACACAGCACTTCAAACTTCTTTTTCTGTAAACAATATTTGTTTGGTGGATGGTCGCCCTCAATTATTGAATGTGAAAGATATTTTAATGCATTTTGTGGATTTCCGTCACGATGTTATCGTACGTAGAACACAATTTGATTTAAAGAAAGCAGAAGAAAGAGCGCATATCTTAGAAGGATTAATCATTGCTTCTGATAATATCGATGAAGTAATTAAGATTATCCGTGGTGCTGAAAGTCCACAAGCAGCTATTGAACAATTGATTGCTCGATTTAATCTTTCAGAAATTCAAGCAAAAGCAATTGTTGACATGCGTTTGCGTCAGTTGACCGGACTTGAGCAAGATAAATTAAGAGCTGAATTTGCTGATTTAATGGCATTGATTGCTGATTTAAAAGATATTTTGGAAAAAAGAGAGCGTAGAATGCAAATTATCAAAGATGAATTGATTTACGTGAAAGAAAAATACGGTGATGTTCGCCGCTCTGAAATCGAATATTCAGCAAGTGAAATGCGTATTGAAGATTTGATCCCAGATGAAGAAGTGGTTGTAACTATTTCTCATGCAGGATATATCAAACGTACAAGCTTATCTGAATACAAGGTGCAAAATAGAGGTGGTATGGGATCCAAAGGAACTGCAACAAGAGACAAAGATTTCTTAGAAGAATTGTTCGTTGCAACCAACCACAATTACTTATTAATATTTACCGAAAAAGGTAAATGTTTCTGGATGCGTGTATTTGAAATTCCAGAAGGAAATAAAACATCAAAAGGTAGAGCTGTACAAAATCTAATAAATATTGAACAAGATGATAAGATTAAAGCTTATGTAAAAGTTCAAGATTTGACAGATAAAGAATATGTTGATAACAACTTTATCATCATGTGTACTAAAAATGGTGTGATTAAGAAAACATCATTAGAAGCTTATTCTCGACCAAGAGCAAACGGTATCAATGCTATTACTGTTCGTGATGGTGATGAACTATTGGAAGCTAAATTGACAAACGGAGTGAATGAGATTGTGTTGGCTACACGTGAAGGTCGTGCAATTCGTTTCAATGAACAAACTGTTCGCCCAATGGGTAGAAATGCATCAGGGGTGAGAGGTGTTACCTTAACAAGTAAAACTGATGCAGTAATAGGAATGATTTGTGTAGAAGATGTTTATTCTACAGTAATGGTTGTTTCTGAAAAAGGTTACGGTAAACGTACTTACTTAAACGATCCAGAAGATCACGAACCAATTTATCGTATTACAAACCGTGGTGGTAAAGGTGTTAAAACATTAAACATAACGGATAAAACAGGTGCTTTACTTTCAATCAAAAATGTAACAGATGAAGAAGATTTAATGATTATTACTAAATCTGGTACAACAATTCGTATGCACATTGATTCAATCCGAACAATGGGTAGAGCTGCTCAAGGAGTTCGATTGATTAACTTGAAAGGAACTGCTGAAATTGCTGCTGTGGCACGTGTTCCAAGAAGCGATGATGAGGATGAAGAAGGTGAATTTGATGAAAATGAAACACCTTTAAATGATGCGTCTGAAGAAAATGGCACGACTATTGAAGGGGATACAGAAGAATAGTTAAATTTATTATGATGAGAACAAATAAAATTACAATTATAGCAGGAAGTTTGTTGATTTCTGCCATGAGTTTTGCACAAAAAACAAATGTAACAAGTGCAGCAGTTGAATTTAAGCAAAAATTCCAGCCAGCTTTAATGATGGGTAAAGTTGATGATGCGAAAGAAGCTTTGTTAAATGCTAAAAAGTACATTGATTTAGCAATGGAACATCCCGATACAAAAGGTGATGCTAAAACATTGTATTATAAAGGTGAAATTTATGGAGGTGCTGTTCAAATCGCTTCGGCAACTGGTGATACAACATTCTTAATGAATAATTTTGGTAAGGATGCTATGGAAGTTTCTATTAGCTCTTTACAAGAAAGCTATAGGATAAGTAACAAGTTTCGCCCAGATATTGATAATTCTGTGAACATGCAAGTTTCTATGATCGGACCAATGGCAAGTAAATTTTATGATGAAGGAAAGTTCAAAGAAGCTGGAGCTGCCTTTTATTATATGTATAAAATTACTACAGCAAAAAACGTGTACGATACAACAAATCTATATAACGCAGCAGTATGTTTAGAAAAAGGGGAAATGGTTAAAGAAGCCGCTGAAACTTATTCTGAATTAGCTGAAATTGGTTATAAAAGAGGTGAAGGGTATGCCTATGCTGCTAATATGTACACAAAGTTAAAAGATTACGACAAAGCTAAAGAGATTCTTTTAAAAGGAAAAGCTAAATACGGTAACGATAAAGCTATTTTATTAGAGTTGGTTCGTGTTGATATGGCTAAAGGCGATAATCAAGCGGCTGAAAAGTCTTTGTCAGATGCGATTGCTGCAGATCCTAAAAACAAACAATTGTATTTTATCATCGGTACAATTTATACAGAATTAGGTGAAAATGAAAAAGCAGAACAAGCATTGTTGAAAGCCTTGGAAGTTGATCCTAATTACTTGGACGCTCAATATAACTTGGGAGCACATTATGTTACTTGGGCTACAGCATTGAGAGATAAAGCAAATACATTAAATCAAAACGATTTTAATTATGATGTGCTTTTAGCTCAAAGTAGAGATTTGTTTGCTAAAGCTATTGCACCATTAGAAAAATACATTGCAAAGCAACCAAAAGATGCAAACGTATTGTTGATTTTATTTCAAATTAACCAAAACTTGGGTAACTCGGATAAAGCCAAAGAGTACAAGGAGCGTTATGATGCTGTAAAATAATTAAAATTAAAACTACATGAAAGGGAATCAATTCGGTTCCCTTTTTTATTTTTGTAGAAAAAAACATGGACTTGCAAGAACGAATCAAACAATCAGAAACAAGAATATTTAAAGCGGTTTTCCCAAATACAACGAATCATTACGATACTTTGTTTGGAGGGACAGCAATGCAATTGATGGACGAAGTGGCGTTTATTACAGCAACGCGTTTTAGTCGTCAACGAATGGTAACGGTTAGCAGTGATCGGATTGATTTTAAAATGCCTATTCCTTCTGGTACAATTATTGAATTGGTTGGAAAAGTAACCTATCTTGGCAATACAAGCTTAAAAATTAGAGTAGATATCTACATCGAACAGATGTATGAGAATAAACGAGAAAAAGCTATCAGTGGCGATTTTACTTTTGTTGCTGTCGATTCTGAAAAGAGACCGGTTAAGATTGTTTAAAATATCAATATTCTTACTATCTTCGCAAACAAAATTTAGAGCATGAAATACATTACATTAAACGATAAACACGTTGCTTTAGGAGCAAAAATGGTTGATTTTGCAGGGTTTAACATGCCTGTTCAATACGAGGGAGTGAACGCCGAACATGAAACTGTAAGAAGTGGAGTAGGTGTGTTTGACGTTTCTCACATGGGTGAATTTTTAATTACAGGAACACAAGCTGTTGCTTTGATTCAAAAAGTGGTTTCAAATGATATTTCAACGTTAACAGATGGAAAAGCACAATATGCGTATTTGCCAAATGAAAATGGTGGAATTGTAGATGATTTAATTATCTATCGTTTCAATGCAGAAAAATATTTATTGGTTGTAAACGCATCAAATATTGATAAAGACTGGGCTTGGATTAGCAAATACAACAAAGAAATTGGCGCAGAAATGAAAAACCTTTCTGACGATTATTCATTGTTGGCTATTCAAGGACCAAAAGCAGCTGAAGCAATGCAATCACTAACGTCGGTAAATTTGTCAAGTATTCCTTATTACAATTTTGTTGTAGGAGATTTTGCCGGAATTGAGCATGTAATTATTTCTGCTACTGGATACACAGGAAGTGGTGGTTTTGAAGTTTATTGTAAAAATGAAGAAGTAGAACAAATTTGGGATAAAGTATTTGAAGCGGGTGCTTCTTTTGGTATTAAACCTATCGGTTTGGCTGCTCGTGATACATTGCGTTTAGAAATGGGATTCTGCTTGTATGGAAATGATATTGATGATACAACTTCACCGTATGAAGCTGGTTTAGGTTGGGTTACGAAGTTTACAAAGGATTTTGTGAATGCCGACTTCTTAAAATCACAAAAAGAAAATGGTGTAAGCAAAAAATTGGTTGCTTTTGAGTTAATCGATAGAGGTATTCCTCGCCATGATTATGAAATCACTGATGGAAATGGAAATGTAATCGGGAAGGTAACTTCTGGAACAATGTCACCAAGTTTAAAACTTGGAATTGGATTGGGCTACGTACCTACTCAATACGCTCCATTGGATTCTGAAATATTTATTAAAGTAAGAGATAAAGAATTAAAAGCTAAAGTTGTAAAAGCACCTTTTTACAAAAAGTAATTGTGAAATTCGGGTGAATAATTGTATTTAAATTAGCATTTTGTTATTTTTGTAATAGATGATGAAAGTAGAAGAAATAATTGGAGATTTATTGATTCGCCATAATTGCGTTATCATTCCTACGTTTGGTGGATTTGTTACGCAACGCACTTCTGCAAAAATTGATTACAAAACAGGTGTGATGTCACCTCCATCTAAATCATTATTGTTTAATCGACAATTGATAAATAATGATGGTTTGTTGATTGCAGAATTGGCACAGAGAAACGAAGTCTCTTATGAAGTTGCTCACAACGAAATAAGTCAAATCATTCAGCAATGGAATGCAACTTTAAGTGCAGGTCAACGAATTTCAATTGACAAAGTTGGAATTTTATTTTACGATTCAGAACGCAATATCTGTTTTGAACAAGATCGTTATTTCAATTTGTTGCTTTCATCTTATGGACTTGGAAATGTTCATTTCTTGACAGAAACAGATGTTGCTATTGCACAGCGTAAAGCGGAAATACTTGAAAAGGTAGAAGCAACAACGCAACCATTAGAGCCTGTTTTTACAATTGAGAATAAAGAAGAAATAAAATCAGAACCAATTCCTCAAGTGGAAACAACAACTCAAGCTGATGCTCTTGTAATTGGAACGAATGCTAGTAAAAAGGTAGCCGTTTGGAAATATGTTGCAGCAGCTTGTCTAATTCCTGTTCTATTTTATTCTTTTTGGATTCCGATGAAAACAAATGTGTTGGAATCTAAATTAATTTCTTTTCAAGATTTCAATCCTTTTCACAAGCAAGATAAGTCTTCTTATGAAATGAAACCTCTTAACAAAGCATTGCATGTGAATAGCTCAGATGAACCAACCTTGGAGGAGCAATTAAAAAGTGTTGAGTCAAGTGAGCAAACATTTTCGTTAAAATTAACAGATGACACCTATATTTTGGTAAATACACAATCAAAACAAGATGTTGAAACAACAAATGGCACAGCAGTAGTTATTGAATCCAATCAGTTGGCAATGGCTTCAAATTCCCTGAATTACATTGTTGGTTGTTTTGCAGATGCAGTAAATGCTGAGAATTTAGTGAAAGAACTGCAATCGAAAGGTTTTAATGCTTTTGTTAAAGATGTATCAAAAGGATTATCGAGAGTGTCTATTGGCGCAGTAAATACACAAGACGATTTAAATCAACTGATTAGTAAAGCTACAGCAAATGGTTATTCTGGCTGGGTTTTAAAATAATTTATTATGAAATATCGCTTATTGACCGATGATGAGCTTTCTTCTTTAGAAGATGAATTGAAAGCTTTCTTAATCGTTAATGGTGTTGATGGAACAGAATGGGAAAAGATAAACAAACAATCTCCCGAAAAAGCAGTTCGATTAGTTGAACTTTTCTCTGATAGTGTGCTTGAAAAGGTATATTCTAAAATCCAATTTCTTGAATTTAGATCACCTAAAATGTGCCTTGTTTTTAAAATTAATGAGGATAATTCGGATTTGATTTCATTGCAGGTAAAAGAAAATTCAATAGCTGATTTATCAACCATTGAATCCATTCACAATGCATTGATACAACATGCAAGGGATATTTTAATGTTTACGCAAAATAAAAAGCACACAAAATCACGCGGAGAAGAAGTGCATCTTCTTTTAGAACAAGGATGTGTGCCTTCAGTTGAAGAGTTTTGGTTATCTTTGAATAAGGTTATGGCAGAATAATCTTCAGAATACTTAAAAAAATAAAGTTGACATGTCAGATTTAAAAAAAGCTTTAGAAATTAGATTTGGTGAACATCGTGTGATGGAAGTACCAACATCTGAAGGAGAAATGCCTCTTTTGGCTTTGGATTTAGAATCCAGATCACAAGTGACAGTGATTCTGACAAATGGCTTGTCTGATTACAAAATGCCAGTACCTGAAAAAATAAACGATAGAGCATTTAATGAATTGTGTTTTTGTTTACCAAGTTATTGGGAATGGGAAGATGTTGATAATCCAACAATGAATTGGATTTTCCCATGGATACAAAAATTAGCTAAATACGTTGTAGAAAAAGAGACCTGGTTTGGTCATGGGCATACTATTCCCAGTGGAAAAGATCTTCCTCCTTTTTCTCAAACAATGAAGCAAAATTATTTAATTCTTGCTGACCCAATTTTATTGGAAAATGAGCTTAAACCATTAAAAGTTGCAGATAAAACCATTCATTTTTTAACTATCATACCGATTTTTGAAGATGAAATGGATATGAAACAAGAAAAAGGTGTGTTTAAATTTTTTAAGAAGTTTATGGATAAAGGAGGGACAGAATTGTTAGATGATTACAGAAGTTCTACTTTGAAAAGCAAATGGCGTTTGTTTTAATTATCCTTTATGAAAATTACAATTGCAGCAGCTCAATACCCTTTTCAAAAGGTAAAATCCATCAATGAATGGCAACAAAAAATGGATGAATGGGTGCAAGATGCTGTTGCTAAAAATGCAGATGTTCTTGTTTTCCCTGAATATGGGAGTTTGGAGTTAGCTTGCTTATTCCCAGAAGATGTGCAAAATAATTCACAGCAATTATTTATTGATTTTCAGCAGCTCTTTCCGACATTTCTAAGAACATTTCAAACTTTGGTTGTAAAATACAAGAAAATTATAATTGCACCAAGTTTTATTCAACGTCACAATAATTCGTTTTGCAATAGAGTATATGTTTTTGGTGCCAACGGAGGCATTGATTACCAAGATAAATTGTTTTTGACCCGTACGGAAAAGGAAGAATGGCATTTAATAGACGCTCCTCAACGTTTGGTTGTATTTAAAGCCGATTGGGGAAAGTTTGGAATCCAAATGTGTTACGATAGTGAATTTGCTATTGGCTCAGATCTATTGGCAAAACAGGGCATTGATTTATTAATTATTCCAAGTTGCACACAATCAATTCGTGGGGCTTCAAGAGTGCATATTTCGGCAAGAGCAAGAGCAGTAGAACAGCAATTTTATTCGGTTGTAGCGCAAATTATCAATGATGCCAATTGGTTACCGATTTTACCGATTAATTATGGTTTTGCAGGTGTTTATACAACTCCAGATGGTGATTTACCAGAAGATGGTGTTTTGATAACAGGTGTGCCTCAAAAAGCAGGATGGGTTATCCAAGAGATTGATTTAGGGTTAACCAAACAAGTGCGAGAAAATGGTCAAATGCATAATTTCAAAGATCATCAGGATATTGAAATGATGAAATCTCAACTTATAACAGTTGTAGATGCTGGGATAAATGGATTTTGATGTTGTAATTGCACATCAATCCAAGGCTTCGTTTCCCTTTTTAATCAAATTTGTTTTTTTGTGAATTAAATAAATAACCCAAGAAGGTACAAGTGGTAAGAACCACACTGTTAATTTGTTGATTATACCTGGTTTGCATTCAGCCTTATTTTTTAGTAAGGCATTTATTGCTTTTTTAGCAACATAATCGGATGATTGCATAATTCCGGTTCTACGAGCTAATTTTAAATTTACTTTGTTTGGGTCGTATAGTCCAGTTTCTGTTGCTCCGGGTAATAAACAGGTAACATTTACACCATAAATTTTCATTTCATGTCGAAATGCACGTGTAAAGTAACGCATATAAGTTTTACTTGGTCCATACAATGAAATACCAGGATAGGGCATTACGGAAGAAATTGAAGAAACATTTAAGATGTAACCATTGTTTCTTTTTTTCATATCTTCACCAAAGAAGCGACACAACAAAGTGGGTGTGCACATGTGTAATTGTAAAATCGTATTCACACGATTATTGTCTGTGGCTACTACTTCTGAAAAAATCAACATTCCTGCATTGTTGATTAAGATATCTACTTGCAAATTTTCATTCGAGCAATAGTTAAAAACTGCTTGTGCGGCTTGTGGGATTGATAAATCACTACAAAGTACAAAGCATTTTATTGAAAATTTTTGTTCAATAGATTGTTTAACATCATTCAATTGCTCTTCTTGGTTGCTAACGAGTAATAAATTATACCCTCTTTTAGCTAATTCAGTGGCCATAGCTAAACCAATACCCGAAGAACCTCCAGTAATAAGAGCAAGTGAATTTTTTGTAGTTGATTCTTTCATTTTGTAAAGATAGAAATTTGTTATTCGATTGAATAAGGAAATAAAATTTTATTCGGTGTATTTTGCAATCGATGTGTAGGGTAGTTGAGATTTGAAATAATTGATTTTGTTTTTTAATTCTATATCATCAACGATTTCACCAAGAGGGTAGAGTACAAAATCTCTTTTGAAAAGATGTGGGTGAGGTAGGGTTAAATCAACTTCATTAAGCACCAAATCGTCATATCGCAATATGTCGATATCGATATATCGATCACTATAAACCTTCGTTTTAACACGCCCCATTGTTCGTTCAATTTCCTTTAAAGTCTCCAGTAACTCATGCGGCGCTTGTGTAGTGTGAACTAAAATGCAGCAATTTAAATACTTGTTTTGTGAATCATAACCCCACGATACCGTTTCATAAATGGAGCTCTTCTTTATGATCGTACAATGGTGATTAATCAATTCTATGGCTTTATTTAAATAACCGAATCGATTTCCTAAATTAGAGCCTAATGATAAGTAAACAGTATGGATTAGTTCTTCCATTCAAATGTATTAATCATGTGGATTAAATCTTGTTCAAGGTAATCCAATGATGGTCGAAGAGAGTCGTAATTTGGGCGACTATTAAAGTAAACCACTCCGTTTACAAAGTTTTTTACCGAATCCGTTAAGTAAAATTGAAAAGGTGTTGCGACATCTCCTTGTAGTTTGAAAAAAGTACCATAAACTTTCTTCTCTTTACTGATGTAGTTTTCACTTTCTATTCCTGTTGCTTTGATTTTGTGTTCTCCAACTTTGTCATTGGAATAATTCACATAGACCGACAAAGGCTCTTTCATATCAATGTATGAGAAACTGATGAGGCCATTTAGCGGACCTAAATCAATTTCTTTGTGACAAGTCGTTGTACCATTTTCAATTACTGCATTTACTTTGTACAATTTAGAAACTTCAAAGTCATACGGACAATTGTCAGTGTATTTAACGTATTCATGTTTAGGTAAATCAGAACGTAAATAGAGTGGTGGCTTAGGTATTGGTAATTGCTCTTTGCAAGCATTTGTTAGTACAGCAACAACTATCAATAATAAATAATTTTTCATGTTTTTTCAATTTTAGCCCAAGCCAACGTCTAATGCCATCATTACTACAAATCCGGCGATAAAGCCAAGTACAGCAATGTCGGTATATTTATCTCTTTGAGTTTCAGGGATTACTTCTTCAACAACTACATACACCATTGCACCAGCAGCAAAAGCTAAAGCATACGGTAACATAGGTTCAATATATATTACTAAAGCTGCTCCTATTACACCAGCTATTGGTTCAACAATGGCAGAAAGTTGACCGAACCAAAAGCTTTTGAATCTAGAAACACCAGCTCTACGTAATGGCATTGCAACAGCAAACCCTTCAGGGAAATTTTGAATACCAATTCCAATTGCTAATGTTATTGCAGGAATCAACATTTCTTCACCACCATAAGCAGTTGCGCCAAACAAAACACCTACTGCTAAACCTTCTGGTATATTGTGCAATGTAATTGCTAAAATTAAAAGTGTTGTGTGGTGTAAATCTGTTTTTATACCTTCTTTGTCTTTAATATCAAAATTGATATGCAAATGAGGCATTTTTTTGTCTAAAACAAATACAAATAAAGCCCCGGTAATAAAACCAACTGCGGCTGGAACCCATTTCCACGATTCGGCAAAACTTTTTCCTGCTAATTCAATGGAAGGACTTAGTAGCGACCAAAAGCTGGCGGCAATCATAACACCACCAGTGAATCCAAGCATGGCGTCTAGTAAGCCTCTGTTTTCTCTTTTGAAAAAGAAGACTAAGGTAGCACCTAATGCCGTCAGTAACCACGTAAAAATAGTGGCTATTAATGCAGCAAGGACTGGATGTATATCTTTAAAAAAATCAAATAACACAGCGATGATATTATTTTACAAAAATAAAAATGTTTATTGAATCAAGCGTTAATGTTCGGTCAAAAAATCAACTAAACTCTTTCTGCTATGATTGAAATTGCTATTAAGTGCTTGCTGTGTTGCTTAAACGTTTTTCGCATTTCGAAAATACGCTTTCTAGCTTTAGGCATTCGAATAATGTTAAAAGCTATTCTTAAAGTGTTTAACAATCCTTCATCATCAAGAATTCGAGAAGGTTCTAATACACGAAGTGGGCGTCGATTAATCGATTTAACTTTAAATCCTTCATTTTCGAGTAGTTCAATCCACTCTGCAACAGTAAGAGGGCGAGCATTTACGTTTGATACAACAGCTAAGTCTCGTTGAATTGTACCTTCTTTTTTTAATTCGGATTCAGATAAGCTTAATTCCAATTCGTGAATGGCATATAAACCTCCTTTTTTTACAATTCTACTTGCTTCTTTAATGATTCTCGACTTTCGTTGATTGGCATGCATGCTAAGCATTGCTTCTCCAAATAACTTGTCAATACTTCCATCTGCTAGACCTGTACTTTCGGCATCACCTTGAATAAATTCAATAAATGTTTCTTTGGTAGAGGTTAATTTGCGTCTAAGGTTTTGCACATGATCTTTGTCGGCTTCAATACCTACGTATGATTTTGGGTGTTTTTGGATAACGAAAGAAGCTGTAAATCCAAGTCCTGGGGCAAACTCTGCAATCTTATCTTCAGAACTTATTTCTAAGTTTTCGATGAGTTGTTTTGTCATTTCTTTACCACCCGGACGAAGCACTCGTTTGCCAATTTTGGCTAATAGATAATGACTCTGTGCTTTTTCCAGATCTTGAACCTCGGCTTCCATATATATCTTTTTTACAAATGTATTATTTAGAATTAATCTAAACAATAAAATAATTAGTTATTTGCAAAAAAATTAAAATCCTTGAACGCCGTTTACAGTTGTGTATTTTAAAATATTTTTCTTGTCAGGATAAATACGAGCAAAAGCAGATTGAACAGCAAGCGTACCTTCATGGAATCCACAAAGTATCAGTTTTAATTTGTTTTTGTAAGTGTTAATGTCACCAATAGCATAAATACCAGGAATATTGGTTGAATAATCTTCTGTATTCACCTTAATGGCTCCATTTTCAATATCCAATCCCCAGTTTGCAATTGGTCCTAAAGACGGTTTTAAACCAAATAAAGGGATAAAATGATCAGTTTCTTTTGTTACTTGATCTCCGCTGTTATGTTTTATAACAACATTTTCAAGCTTTTCACCTCCGTTTAAACCAACTACTTCTGCTTCTGTAATTAGTTTGATAGCTCCAGCTTCTGCTAAATTGATAACTTTTTGAACAGAATCTAAATGTCCTCTAAAAGAAGCAGAGCGGTGAACAAGAGCCACTTCACTCGCAATTTTTTTATCAGCTAAGTAGATTGCCCAATCCAATGCAGAGTCGCCTCCTCCAGCAATCACACAGCGTTTTCCTCTATAAAATTCAGGGTCTTTTATGATGTATTCTACTCCTTTATCTTCAAAATCAACGATATTTTCAATTGGTGGTTTTCTTGGCTCAAAAACACCTAATCCACCTGCAATCATGACAACAGGAGCAATGTGTTGGGTTCCTTTTATAGTTGTGACAATAAATTTATCATCATCAGCTTTATCGATTGATACTGCTGCTTCACCTAATGTAAAACCAGGCTTGAATGGAGCTGCTTGTTCCATTAAATTAGTGGTTAAATCTCCTGCTAAAATAGAAGGATATCCAGGTATGTCATAAATTGGTTTTTTAGGATAAATTTCCGAACATTGTCCTCCAGGTTGTGGAAGAGAATCAATTAAATGACATCTGAGTTTTAATAAACCAGCTTCAAAAACTGTAAATAGTCCAACCGGACCAGCACCAATAATTATAATATCTGTTTCAATCATCTTGAGGTTCCATTTTCTGACTGCAAAATTAGTTAAAACAAATGGTTTAACCTTAAAAAAATGAACAAATCTACTACCTCATTAAGGTGATATTTCCTTTTATAATATTATGTCCACCATCAATACAATCAACCTCTAAGTAGTAATCGTAAACATCTGGATCGAGTAATTTTCCTCTAAAAGTTCCATCCCAACTACCATTTCTGTCAGTTGTTTCAAAAACAAGTTCACCCCAGCGGTCATAAATTCTAAATAAAATACTGCTTAGCATAGCTCCATACACACGTATAACATCGTTTTCACCATCGTTGTTTGGAGAAAATGCATTGGGGATAAAAACAAATGGTTCCGCACAAACAAATGGATATGCTTTTACCCAAACGGTGTCTTTTTTCTGACAAACACCATCTGTAATAATTACTGTATAGACGGTTGTTTCATCTACAGATGCCGTTGTTGTTTGATGTGTTGGATAATCTATATTTGTTGGTGGTAACCATAGGTAGTTGTATCCATTGGGTTTTACATTGAGCGTTGTTTGTCCTCCAGTAGGAACTACATTAGGAGTTGCCCAAGCATGAATAAGTGAGTCAGGAATGTCTCCAACAGCAATCCAAATGGAATCATTGGCAACACAACCATTGGTAGCAGTTGCGGTAACATAAACATATTGCGATTGTTGAGGTTTAACTGTTACTTGATTGGTTCCTTGACCACTCAAAATACCATCGTTAGCACTCCATGTATAGGCGAAATTGATGCTTGGATTTGTGCTAATTGCTGTAAGATTTGATAGTTCTCCCAAACAAAGCGTATCATCTCCAAATAATTGAATACTGGAACCTATAAAATCGACTATGATACTATCTATTTTTGAACAACCAGGGTTAGAAGCTTTAACGTAATAAACTGTAGGGTCGGTAGGTGTAACAACAAAATTTGAATCGGTTAAATCAATATTTAGAACAGGGCTGAATGTCGGGTTTGTACTCCACTCAAAGTTGGAACCAGTTCCATTGGTATAGGCTGTTAATGTAATGGAAGTAGGTACACACAATACTTGATTTGGGCTTGTGTTTAATTGTAAAGAATCTGTAACCGTAATAGTAATTTCGGCACTATCTGTCATTAAACAAATACTATCTGTTACATAAAGTTTTACTGTATAAATACCTGGAGAGTTATAGGTTATAGTTGGCTCAAAAATAGTGCTTGAAGTAGTACCGTTGCCAAAATCCCATAAATAAGAATCAGATGCCGAAGAAAAGTTGTTTAATGTGACACTGTAAGATGCGCAACCTAACGTTTGATTTGTTGTAAATTCAGCGTTGGGCATCAAGTTAAAATCAAATTTGAATAAAATATTGTTGCAATTTGTACTTAAATTATAGTTGGAATGTGCGCCTGGAGTCGTTGGGAAGTCAGAATTTCCAGGACAACCGCCACATACAGATTGATAAACAATCCCATTCTTATCAAATCGTGAAGTTCCGCCATCTACGTGTTCTTTGGATAAATTTCCTCCAAGATAACTGGCATACAGTACATCAGAGAAATCTCGTTTTAGTACAAAAAGATAAAAGTCAAACCCATTGGGTGAATTGGCTTGAAAAGCGTCTGAAGTAACTGGCATTCCGGATAGGGCAGATGATTGTAAAATGTTTGCTCCCCATCCACTGGTGTAGATGTTTCCACAAATATCAACCATAAAGGCTGATGGAGAAATATTGATGGTAGAAGAACCGTTTCCAAATACGGTAGAGTGTTCAATACCTGTTAATGTTTCGTTTAATTTTGCAATAAATTGAGAACTACCTGGATTGGAATACGCAGAATTAATAACAGGAAATCCACCTCCAGCACTTTGTCCCAACACAAATACTTTATCATTTCTATCAATTTCAATAAAAAACACTTGATCGAGATTAGGTGTTCCAACGTATGTTGCTTGTATGATGGACTGACCGTTTGGAGTCAATTTGAAAACAAACCCATCTGTTTTTCCTCCATTATAACTGCTTTGCCAACCTCCTGTCGTGCCAGGAATATTTGTAGAACTTGTTCCTCCTCCAACTACAACATTGTATGATGAATCTATTTTAACTGAGTAACAAGCGTCGTTGTCAGATCCACCATAGTAAGATGACCAAAGTAAAGATGATAAATCGGAACTTAATTTGAATACGACACCATCTTGCCCTCCTGCTAAAGTCGGTTGGAATGCATTTAATGTGGGAAAATCGGTTGAACGTGTACAAGATGCTACGATACAATTGTCAAATTGATCAAGCATTACTTCTCCTCTAAATTGGTCGCCGTAATTGTTTGTTAGTGAATCATACGAAGCAAATGAGCCATAATTTCCAGAACTTAACTTGTAATTTAAACCATCATTGGCTGAGCCTCCGAAATAGGTTGAACCAAGTAGATTGTGTCCGTTTGTGGATAATTTTGCAACGTATAAATCAGTACCTGTCCCTGTGTAATATACTCCGTTATAGTAAAAATTTGAATTTGCAGTACCACCACCATGTGAAGGTTGATACCCGTTAACTATTGGGAAATCCGTACTTGATGTAACTCCGAATAAATAAAGATTATCGTTTTTGTCCGCGATTAAGCTGTGCACTGTTTCTGTTCCGTTATTGTTATTACCACCTCCAAGAAAGGTTGTCCAAAGCATCGTTGTTCCATCGGCTGAATATTTAGAAATAAACACGTCTGTAATTCCGTAACCTGCACCTGAGGGAACTGTGAAATTAGAGCTAACATCAAAGGCGTTGGCATCTGGTGTTGGGTAACTGTTTCCATAAATTGTACCACCTGAAAAAGCACTTCCATCGTGTGCATAGGTTGCCGTCATTCCGAAATTATCAGTTACCGAACCGCTATAAGTTGCAAAAATTAAAGTTGGGTCAATCACCAATTGAACAGTGGGGTCGTATTTACCTAATTTGAAGGATAATTGATTTCCTTTTAATACAAATTCACAAGGTATTTCGATGATTTTACCATTTTTAATTTGATAGGCATACGGTTTTTCCTCGATGATTTGTCCAGCAATGGTGTGTACATTCAGTTTTCCTTTTTGGTCAATAAAAGACTTATCGTGTCCGGCTAACTCAATTTTAATTTGATTGGGGTCAACATTGGGGCGAAGATGAAACTCGTATTTTAACTGCGTTTCTTGCTCAATTAACTTTAAGTCAATGCCATCATACAAATTTCCTAGAACAGCTTCTGTATATCCTCTAACATCGTTAGCCCATTTTGATTGGTCATTTCCAATAAAATAGTTGTAATAAGCAGTTGTTTTACCACTTTTTTCGATAGAAGTAACTGTGTTAGAATGTAAAAAATTAAAGTGAACAACTTGTTGCTTATTGTTTGTATTTAGCTTGGTTGACTTTCCCAAATGTGCTTCTTCTGTGGCGCTATAATCTTGCATGTGAAAGATAAACTTGTGTTGTTGCACCCACATGTTTCCTCCTTGAAAGCTTGATTTAAACAGTACTTGTTCATCCCACTGACCTTTGTTTTCGATAAAAGCATGGTGAATAGAATGGTTGTGCTGAATTTCTTGTGCAACACTTGTAAAGGATAAAATATATAAGAAAAGATGTAAATAAATTCTCATTGAGTAGTCTCTTTCTGCTAAAGTACATCTTTTTTTTTAGATGTAAAAATAATATAAAGTTTATTTTAAATATTGAATACGAATAGTACGAAGCGCTCAATAAATAAATCAGCTATCCAATTCTTCATTCTTCGTGTAATTCCTCCATTTATCCAATATTTGCTGATATCCAGTTGGTAGTTCTGAGTTAAACTCAATAAATTCATTTTTAGTAGGATGCATAAAACTAATTGTTTTAGCGTGCAAAGCTTGTCCATCTATTAAATCAAAACAATTTTGAACAAACTGACTGTATTTATTATTGGTTGTTCCTTTTAAAATTTTATCTCCACCGTATTCTAAGTCATTGAATAGGGTGTGACCAATGTGTTTCATGTGAACACGAATTTGGTGTGTTCTTCCAGTTTCCAATTTGCATTCAACCAATGTTACCAATTCAAAACGTTCTAAAACTTTGTAATGAGTCACAGCATGTTTTCCATGATCTCCCTCTGGATAAACCATAAAAACTTTTCTATTCTTCAATGAACGACCAATATGCCCTGTTACGGTTCCGTCTTCTTTTACATCTCCCCAAACCAACGCCCAATACCTGCGTTCTACAGTTCTATCAAAAAACTGTTTAGCGAGGTGATTTAACGCATATTCGGTTTTTGCCACGACTAATAAACCAGTAGTGTGCTTGTCTAAACGATGCACCAGGCCAGGCCGACCATAATAATCTTGTGTTCGATGAGGTAAGTTGTCAATGTGGTAAACCAAGGCATTGACCAATGTTCCTCTGTAATTTCCCAATCCTGGGTGAACAACCATGTTAGATGGCTTATTAACCACCAATAAATCATCGTCTTCGTATGGAATTTCCAAAGGAATATTTTCTGGAATTAAATCCAATTCTTGAACAGGGAATGGCAATACTAAGGTAATGACATCATTGGGTTTCACTCGATAGTTTTGCTTGACTTTAGTGCCATTTACAAATATAAAACCGTTTTTGGCCGAATTTTGAATACGATTTCGTGAGGTATTGGGCAAACGATCCATTAAATATTTGTCAATGCGAATCATGAACTGACCAGGATCAACAACTACTCGGTGATGCTCGTATAATTCTTCCTCTTCTCCTAATTCTAATTGTTGCTTTTCTTTTTCGTCTATATTGATTTTCATTTCGACTTCACAACTTTATAGGTTTTGGATAAATTGGTAGAAGTTTTAACAAAATAGATACCATCCGGATGATTGGATAAGTCTATTTCATTTGTAGATGTTGTTAGCAATAACTCTCCCATCATTGAATAAACGAAAATATCTCCAATTGGTTGATTTTCATTTGTCTGAATGTAAAACTTGCCAGTTGAAGGATTGGGATAAATAACCAATGGTGTTGATGCTGCAATTGTTGATTGAATACCTAATTCTGCATCTAAAGCTGTAGAAAATATAGGTCGAATCATTACAGAACCTTTTATTTGAGATTGTTCCCAAGTTGCACCATTGTCAACGCTAAAATAAGTGTTTTGATGTTTATCTGTATTTTGATCCAGTCCAACACCTAATCGCAAAGCATCAATTTGTTTCCAACCGATGTAAAACGTACCCGAAACAGGGACTTTTACCGTATCTTTAGTGAAATAAGAAACAAATGAATTCATGCCATATCCATAAGAAGGTTGGCGTAAGAAAAGCGGATTATCTTGGTATAAAATCGTTCCGGGCTTACCTCCATTGTCTGCCCAAATTGTCAACTGAAACAATTTGTTAGTAACATCATTTACAGTTGGAACAAAATGAATGTAGGCGCCAATAATAGAGTCTGCTTCATAAGGTGTGTAACGAATTGCTAATTGTGATTGTGTTCCTTGAGGACCATAAGCCAATTCGGCACTACCATCGTCATACGCATAATAATTTCCAAAATATTGAGTAGAGTAGGTTGTGTCATTTGGTAAATAATTAGAACCCACTGGGACAGAAACACTTGTTATAATATCAAAAGTTTGTTGCGTTCCAGCTTTAGTTGGGTCAAACTGATAAGAAGAAACATCGTGTTTTGAGTAATATGTTGTACGAGGTTGATAATCTGGAATTGTTTGTGTTGGTGGATTGTAATTTGCGATTACTTGTCCGTTTAAATTGACCGCTCCTTCTAATGCACCATTGTATTTTATTTCAATTTTCCCACCACCTGCAGAAGTGATGTTAGCACCACCGTTTAAGTAACTATTTCTAACAGTCAAAGGCACTTCTGTTGACATTTTTCCAGAAGGATTGTTTTTGTAATGATCCCACGGAACAGAAGTATAATCTTTTAATAGTGAAATTATTGGGTACGACATGGCAAAATCTTCAATTAACGTATCTTGATACCCGGAGAAGGTTCTTACTTTGACATAATCTAAATGAAAATGATCCAATGCACCTGAGAGCCCACCATAATTTTTGAATCGGAACTGAAAGGCATTTGTAAAATAAGCCATGTTGTTTATTGGAACTTGCGCTACTTTGAATTCACTAACAGCACCACCGTTAGTACTCCATTGCCAACGCCATTCTTGAGCGGTAACATCGTAAAATTCCAATATAAGAGAGTCGGTAGATTCAGGAGCATCACCCAATCCTTGTTTTTGGTATAAAAATGTTATGTATAAACTATCAGCAGGTAAATTTCCAGATAAATCAATCGGTTTAGATGTTAAATAATCTGCAAATCCAGATAGAGCTGTTCCCATTTGATACGGATATCCTTTACTGTCAATACCATCAAAGGTCATAACTCCAATAGACCAAGGGTCTTTTGCAAAACGATAATTGTGATAAGCATCATCATCTATCCAATATTTAGAAGGATCCATAACATGAGCAAAAAATACTCGAGCAGAATCTTGCACTATATCTGGTCCGACAACCCATATTGTATCAGGAGTGTCAGTAACACCAACGGTATCAAAAATAAAGTAAGCAGGGTAAACAGTAGTACTTTGATAATCAACAGGGTAATTAGATAAATCACCTACCTTTATTGACTTGCCAGGAAAATTTGTAATGGTTGCTGTAGAAGTATTGATATCAAACGTTTTTCTAAATGTTTGTTGTGTAGTGTATGTAGTGTCTTTTGACAAAGGATTGTTGCTCAAATCTGTTAATTTATAATACAATGTAGATGTTACACCAGGATCAGAAAAATCGGCATTGTATTGTTGAATTCTATTTTTAGAGAAATCGTCAAACAATGGTAAAGAAAGCGTGTCAACCGAATAAATAAACGTACTGTCAATTGAACTAGAACCACCCTTTTCTTGGAAGAACGTTCCTTTTTTATTGATTAATTCAACATTGTGTGTGATAGGTATAACACCTTCACCTACTTCTTGTGAAAAAGATAGATTAATTGAAATGATACTAAGTAATAAAGTTGTTAGTTTAAGCTTCATTGACATTTTATTATTTATTTGCATGTACAGTAATGGTTGATCCACTTGAGAATGTGGCGCCTTCAATATATTCTGGACTTTGAGAATATACTTTGGCAGAACAAGTATCTGCACTTGTGACACATCCATCACAGATTACAACCAAACTAACATTGATATCAGTAGATAAACGATTTTTTACATCACATATTGTAAGACCCATCAAATCAGGTATCATTTGTGTTTCATCAGAAGATTTTTTACCAACAATTAACGTGATTGTAGAACCGATTGGAATTTTATCTTTGGCATGAACAGATTTCCCTTTATACAATTGTTCAACAACAGCACCAGCAGATTCAACAGAAGGTGTATAAGATATGATGTATTTAAGCCCGCTATTTTTCAATACACTTTCTGCAAATCGTTGAGATTTATCGATGCAGTTGGGCATTTCAATTAATTGCGATTTTTTTGAGATTTTAATTTTTATGACACGACCTTCTTTGATGAAAATTTTTGAATTGGCACTTGGCAATGGGTCTTGAGACAATACAGAACCTTCTGGTTTGGAAGGGTCATAAACTGTTTCAGAAACTTCATAATTCAAGCCAATTTTATCTAAGATAGCTTTAACTTCTTTTTCATTGTTACCAACTAAATTGGGAACTTCAATTTTTTCTCCGTGATTTGTATAAGAGCTCAAATAGATGTTTACAATAAAGAACACACAAATATAAGCGATGATAATTAAACCAACATTTACTATGAACTTCTTTGTAAAAATGAAATTTTTTAATTTTTGAGGTAATCCCATAATTTTATATTTTGAACTCAAACAAAGAACAAAGATAGAATTTCTATTTTTAAAATGATTTAAATAAATAATTTGTTTTTTTTAATCTTAAATCAAAGTCCAAAAGAACAATCAAAATTTGGCTTAAATAAAGACTATAGTTATTAACAATTTCATTAATTTTTAAAGAAAAATAAATTTTTTTTTGATTTGTTTAACGTTAACACATTTGTATGTTCTATATTTGCGACTTTGTAAATAAAAATAACGAAATAAACTAACATGCGTAATAGAGGATTTTTTTGGTTCATTACAATACTACTAGTAGTAGTTTCTATCTATCAAGTATCATTTACTTTTGTGTCAAACTCTGTAGAAAAACGAGTAAACAAGGAAGTAGATAATGAATTAGTTAATTATAGAGATTTAGCGAAAAAGACAGGTGATACGATTGTTATTGATGGAATTTTAATTGATTTTAGAAAACCAGAAGGAGAGGAAAATGCTAAAGTAGCATTAGTAAGTAAAAAACTTAAAGAATTAGGTGATACACCCGTTTATCCAATCATTGGATCATCTTTTTCAGTTGCAAAACAACGTTCATTGGCATTTGGTCTTGACTTAGTTGGAGGGATGTCTGTGACAATGGAAATCAATATTCCAGAAATGGTTAAATCTTTTGCAAAAGAAAGAGATCCTAAATTTAGAAAAGTGTATGATGCAGCCTTTGCAGAATACACTAAAACAGGTGGTGACTTTATTAAAATTTTTGTTGATAAAAACAAACAATTAAATAAAGATGGTAAGTTGATTTCATTATTTTCATTGGTAGAGATTGATGAATTAAACGTAAAATCTACTGACCAAGATGTGATAAATTTTCTATATGCTAGAGAAAAAGCATCAATGAACGGTATTGAGGAAATTATCAATCGTCGTGTAAATCAATTTGGAGTATCTCAGCCAAACATTCAAAAAGATGAACAAAACAACCGTTTGTATGTTGAGTTACCAGGTGTACAAGATGAGAAAACTGTTGCAGATCAGTTGCAATCTACTGCTAACTTACAATTTTTTGAAGTTTATACAGGTCAAGAAATTGCTATGGGATGGCAAAATGCTGTAACTTTATCTACGCATGCAGAAGCAGCTCAGAAAGATGAGGAAGACACAACTGAGGTAGTATCTTTGGATGATTTAGGAGATTTAAGCAATACTAAGACAAAAGGATTAGGAGATTTAGTTGTTCCAATTGGGGATAATCCATTTATGGCGTTTTCAACGATTGATGATAGAACAATGGTTGACCAATTATTGGCACGTAAAGATATCTTACAATCATTTCCTGAAGATTTAAAATTCATGTGGTCATCTGATCCTGAAAAAATTGACAAAAAAGTAGGATATGTATTGTATGCTGTTAAAATTCCAGCTAATGGAAAAGCTCGAGTAGGAGGTAAAGACATTGAAAAAGCAATGGCTGATGTTAACGAAAGAGGTCAAAGAACAGTTAACTTACGTATGACAACAGATGGAGCTGAGAAATGGGCTTTGATGACTGGTGAAAACGTAGGAAAGGCAGTCGCTATTACAATGGATAACATTGTGTATAGTGCACCAATTGTTCAAAACGTTATTTCACAAGGTAATACAGAAATTACTGGTAACTTCTCTTTTGAAGAAGCGAATCGTTTTGCAGGATTGTTGAACGGTGGAGCTTTACCAGCACCGAGTGTTATTAAAGAACAAGTAAAAGTTGGTCCAACAATTGGAGCAGACAATGCAAGAGCCAGTGTGTTCTCATTTGTTATCTCATTGATATTGGTATTGCTATATATGATTTTCTATTACGGGAAAGCAGGTAGAGTTGCTAGTATTGCCTTGATTGCAAACATTGTGTTTATCTTCGGAACCTTAGCTTCGTTTGGCGCAGTTTTAACATTAGCGGGTATTGCCGGTATTGTACTGTCGTTTGCGATGGCGATTGATGCCAATATCTTGATTTATGAACGTGTCCGGGAAGAGCTGGCCGAGGGGAAAGATATGGCAACGGCAATTCGAGAAGGATTCCACAGATCTTATAACCCAATCATTGACTCTAACGTAACGTCATTATTAACGGCTATTGTCTTGAAAGTATTAGGTTCTGGACCAATTGAATCGTTTGCAATTACCTTGATCATTGGTTTATTAATGCAATTATTTGCTGCGTTTGTAATCACTCGATTGATTTTTGAATACCAATTGGCAAGAAAAAAACACATTACATTTGATATTAAATTAACAAGAAATGCGTTTAAAAACACAAAACTTGATTTTGCAGGTAAGCGTAAGTTATTCTATGTTATATCTATTGTTGTTGGGATTGTTTGTTTTATTTCAATAGTTACAAAAGGATTGAACTCTAGTGTTGAATTCTCTGGAGGTAGAACGTATGTAGTGAAATTTGATAAATCATTAGATGGTAAATTGAATTTAATGGAAAAAGATATTAGAGATGCTTTTTCAGACCATCCAGATGCTTCTATTGTATTAAAAACGAAATCAAACTCTTATAATTTAGAGATTATAACGAACTATTTGTTGGGTAATGAATCAGCAAATAGTGTAGTAATTGAAAAGTTAGAAGGTGCATTCAAGTCTGGAGCTAGTGAGTGGGGTGGATATAAGATTGTAGAATCTAGAACGGTGTCTCCAACAGTATCAAAAGAGTTGGTAAATTCATCTTTATGGGCGGTATTGATTTCTTTGGTAATGATGTTTGCTTATATCTTTATTCGATTCGGTAAATGGCAATATTCTTTGGGTGCAGTTGCGGCATTGGCATATACCGTATTGGTTATCTTAGGAGTATTCTCTATGTTTAACGGTATCTTACCATTTAATATGGATATTGATCAAGCATTTATTGCAGCAATTTTGACGGTAATTGGGTATGATATCAATGACACCGTGGTGGTCTTTGACCGTATTCGTGAGAATATTCACTTAGGCCGATCTAAAATTGATAATGCAGGTATAAACTTAGCAATTAATGATACATTGTCTAGAACAATTAATACCAGTGTGTCAATTATCGCAGTATTGTTATTGATGTTGATTTTTGGAGGTTTGCCAATTAGAGGATTTATCTTTGCTCAGTTGATTGGTGTTATAGTGGGTGTTTATACAACATTCTTTATTGCAACTCCAATATTGATTGACTTTACTAAGCACAAAGAAGGTATTATTAAATAATACTTAAAAATAGTATCAAAAAAGGGTTGATTCATTGAATCAACCCTTTTTAAATGTCTGTTATTCTTTGGATATCAATTATTTATCTCCAACATAAATTGTAGCAATTCCACCAGATACAAGAATAGAACGAATGTTTTTATACCCAACATTTGTAAGAATATTTTCAAAATCCTTTCCTTCTGGGAACGCTTTGATAGAGTCGGGTAGATAAGTGTATGCTCTGTTATCTTTTGAAAATAGTTTACCAAAAAACGGAATAATGTATTTGGAGTGGAACGAGTAATATTGTTTTACTGGAAATTTTTTAGGTTTCGAAAATTCTAAAATAACAACTTTACCACCTGTTCGAATCACCCGAAGCATTTCAGATAAACCTTTTTCTAAGTTTTCGTAGTTTCTAACACCAAACCCAACTGTTAAGCCATCAAAATAATTATCTTCAAAAGGAAGGTTTTCAGAATCTCCCAATTTCATAGAAATGATATGATCAACTCCTTTTAGTTTCATTTTTTGCCTTCCTACATCCAACATGCCATCAGAAATATCCATTCCAACAATTTCTTTTGGTTTTAACTTCAGCAATGCTAAAGCAAAGTCACCAGTACCAGTCGCTAAATCTAATAATTTTTCTGGATGAATATCCTTTAATTGGGCAACAGCTTTTTTTCGCCATCTTTTGTCTATGCCAACCGATAAAAAATGATTTAAGAAATCATATTTTTTAGAAATATTGTTGAACATTTCGGCAACTTCTTGTTTTTTCGATTTGTCTTCTGAACCGTATGGTTTTACAGGTGTCCCCACTTTTTGTATTTTAAAATGAAGTACAAAAATAATGAAAATAAAGGATAGTAGGTTAAGACATTTTGAATAGTTATTGATTTTTAGCAATATCGAAATATGTCGATATAAATATTCTGGTATATCGTCATATCGTAATATTGCGATATGACATTTTTAGCTGCAAAAAATATAAATACCTATCATATTTGTAAATAATTCTACTTAACTACAATCGCTCATCAATTAATTACTTATTTTTGTCTAAAAAAAGATATGATACACGCACATTCAGGATTACGTTGGTTGGTGTTAATTTTATTAATATTAGCTGTATTTAATGCTTTTTCGAAAATAAAAGCGACAAGTCAATCTAATGGTGATAAGAAAATTAATTTATTCGCAATGGTTACTTATCACATTCAATTTTTGATTGGTATAGCTCTTTATTTCACATCAGTAAAAGTTAATCATGATCAAGGTTGGATGAAAATTGATATTTTTAGATTCTTTGGAATGGAACATGTTTTGATGATGGTTATTGCTTTCATTTTGATAACAATAGGTCATTCAAAGTCAAAAAAATCAGCAACACCGAATAAAACAATTGCTGTATTTTATACGATTGCATTGGTGTTGATATTGGCAGGTATTCCGTGGCCATTTAGAGAAGCATTAGGAGGAACATGGTTTTAAGAAGAATTACATACCTGTTTTCTATTAGCCTTCTGTTACTATCATGTGAGCTTAATACAACCGATTCAGCAACTCCAAAGGATGAACAATCAGTTGTAGTGCCAGATGGAATTGCATTGTTCAATACACATTGCGCTACTTGCCACGGCTTAGATGGTTCTCTTGGAGTTGGAGGTGCTAAAGATTTGTCAAAATCCACATTGGATTTATTGACTGTTAGAAAAACGATTGAATCAGGAACGATAGGAGGAATGCCTCGTTTTAAAGAAACGTTTACAATTCCTGAGTTAGAATCAGTTACTCAATACGTACTAACACTTAAACGACATTAATGGATAATGGCCACGTTTTAATTGATGCTGTAGAGGAAAAATGTATTTTAGTAGGAGTAATTACAGCTGATATTTCAGAGGAAATTGCAAATGAATATTTGGATGAATTAGAATTTTTAGCAGAAACAGCTGGAGCAATTACCCACGGACGATTTTTACAGAAAGTACCATTTCCAAATCCCAGGACTTTTGTTGGTTCTGGAAAATTAGAGGAAATCAAAGGTTTTGTAATTGAAAATGAAATAGAGCTGTGTATTTTTGATGATGAGTTAAGCCCATCACAATTAAGAAATATCGAGCGTGAGTTGCAAATTAAAATTTTAGACCGAAATAATTTAATTCTGGATATTTTTGCCTCAAGAGCCCGTACTTCACATGCTAAGGTACAGGTAGAACTTGCTCAATTACAATATTTGCTACCTCGATTAACAAGAATGTGGACCCACTTAGAAAGACAAAAAGGGGGGATTGGTATGAGAGGTCCAGGTGAAACCCAAATTGAAACAGACCGCCGTATTATTGGACAGAAAATAGCTTTGCTAAAGACTCGATTAGCTGAAATCGATAAGCAAATGGCTACTCAGCGTGGTAATAGAGGACAATTGGTAAGAGTTTCACTTGTTGGCTATACCAATGTTGGCAAGAGCACCATTATGAATTTGTTATCAAAATCAGATGTTTTTGCAGAAAATAAACTTTTTGCAACACTTGACACAACTGTTCGTAAGGTTGTAATTGATAATTTACCTTTTCTTTTAACGGATACTGTTGGATTTATAAGGAAGTTGCCACATCAATTGGTAGAGTCCTTTAAATCAACTCTTGATGAGGTGAGAGAAGCTGATTTATTGGTGCATGTATTGGATTTAGCCCATCCAAATTTTGAGGATCATTACAAGGTTGTTAATGAAACATTAGCTGAAATTGATAATAAAGAAAAACCAACCATTATTGTTTTTAATAAAATCGATCAATTTCATTATCAGCCGAAAGAGGAAGATGATCTGTCGCCAAAAACACCACAAAACTATACAATAGAAGAGTTGAAAAAAACATGGATGGCTAAAGCCAATAGTAAATGTGTTTTTATATCTGCTTATGAAAAGTTGAATGTTGAAGAATTTAAAGAAATTCTTTATCAAGAAGTGAAGCGTATTTTTCAAGAACGGTATCCCTATAATAATTTCTTGTATTGATACCTATTTGAAAACAAGTAAAAAAATTATAATTTTACCTTGTGAGTACATTTTTACAAACATCAATTGAATTTCTAAAGGGAGTTGGCCCACAACGAGCTGAATTACTTAAAAGTGAGTTAGGAATTTATACGTTTGAGGATTTGTTGAATCATTTTCCTTTTCGTTATGTTGATCGCTCTCAGTATCATACTATTGCCGAATCGCAATATTGCGATATGGCGATTCAACTAAAAGGCTATATCATCGAAATCAATGAATCTGGTGTTGGAAGAAAGCGTAAACTAACTGCCAAATTTCAAGACCAAACAGGTATGATTGAATTAATTTGGTTTCAAGGAATCAAATGGATATTACCAACCTTAAAAAAGGGTGTAGAAATGCAGGTTTATGGAAAACCCAAGCAATATGGACCTAAATGGAATATGCCGCACCCAGAAATTATTGAATTTTCGAAAGTGAAAGATGATGTTGGACTTCAACCAGTCTATTCTACAACAGAAAAGTTGACCAATTCAGGTTTGCACTCTAAAGGAATAGAGAAGCTTATAAAAACTTTGGTAGATCAGTTGCCTACTTTAAATGAATCGTTATCCAAACAGTTGTTAGTAAAACTCAATTTATTGGACAGAACAACCGCTTATAAGCAAATTCATCAACCAAAAACGGAAGAATTTGCTAATAGAGCAAGAAATAGATTCAAATTTGAAGAACTCTTTTATTTGCAGATGGAATTGTTGGTTAGAAAACAAATAAGTGTTCAAAAAACGAAGGGGTTTATTTTTGAAGAAGTAGGAGAGTTATTTAATGATTTTTACAAAAGAGGGCTCCCGTTTGATTTGACGGGTGCCCAGAAAAGAGTTATTAAGGAAATTCGTAAAGATTTTTTGAAAGGACACCACATGAATCGTTTGCTGCAAGGAGATGTTGGGGCAGGCAAAACATTGGTGGCGCTATTGACAACGTTAATCGGTATTGGAAATAATTATCAAGCTGCAATTATTGCGCCAACAGAAATATTGGCAATTCAACATTTTGAAACTATTAAGGAAATGTTGAAAGACTTTCCTGTTGAAGTTGCTTTGTTGACAGGTTCTACTAAAACAAAAGATCGCCGAGAATTGCATGAGAGATTATTGAATGGAGATATTCATTTGTTGATAGGAACACATGCATTGTTGGAAGATTCAGTACAATTTAATAATTTAGGCATTGTTGTCATTGATGAACAGCACCGTTTTGGTGTTGCGCAACGAGCAAAAATGAGGTCAAAAAACACAACGCCACCTCACGTGTTAGTTATGACAGCAACGCCAATTCCAAGAACGCTAGCAATGACATTTTATGGTGATTTAGATGTTTCTGTGATAGATGAACTGCCTCCTGGAAGAAAACCCATTACAACGGTACATAAAAAGGAGCAAAACCGTTTGACTGTTTTTGGGTTTATACGCGAAGAAATTGAAAAAGGAAGGCAGATTTATATTGTTTATCCATTGATTCATGAATCAGAGACATTGGATTTTAACAATCTAATGGATGGTTATGAAGCTATTTCTCGTTCTTTTCCGCTCCCTAAGTATAAAGTGAGTATGGTTCATGGTAAAATGAAGCCAGAGGAGAAAGATTTTGAAATGCAACGATTTGTAAATGGAGAAACGCAAATAATGGTTGCAACTACAGTTATAGAAGTTGGAGTGAATGTGCCAAATGCCTCTGTGATGATTATTGAGAGTGCTGAGCGTTTTGGATTGTCACAATTACATCAATTACGAGGGAGGGTTGGTAGAGGTGCAGAAAAGTCTTACTGCATTTTAATGACGGGAGATAAACTGTCGAAAGAAACAAAAAAACGATTGGATACCATGGTTCGAACAAATGATGGGTTTGAAATAGCTGAAGTTGATTTGCAATTGAGAGGCCCGGGAGATATTATGGGAACGCAACAAAGTGGTGAGTTGAACTTAAGGATTGCCGATTTAGCTAAAGATTCACAGACGGTTGTTTTAGCAAGAGATGAGGCAAGGGCGCTTTTGGCAGATGATCCATCTGTTGAAAAGCCCGAAAATTTTATTATAAGAGAATTGCTGACTAAAATATTAAAAGCAAAGCCTAATTGGGGGAGGATAGCATAAAAAAAAGAAGCTACCCTTAATGGATAACTTCTTCTATGAATTTTAAATTTATATTGATTACTTAGTAATATCTGCAGCAATTACAAATTTCAAATCGTTTTTAGTGCCAATCTGCAAGACATCAATCAATCGTTGAACTTCCATGTCGTAAGCTATACGTACAACAACCGTATTATTTCCCAATTCAGTTGTTTTTGCTAAAAGTACAGATTCAATATCCTCAAAAGCAACAGGTTCTTTGTCAACAAAAAAGCCTTCATCTTTTGTTACAGATAATGTTAGATGCTTTTGAGATGTTTTTTCAGGAGCATCTGCCTTGGGCAAATCCATTTTTATTACGTTAGGGTTTGCCAAAGTTGAGATAATCAAGAAAAAAAGCAACAAGAAGAACATGATGTCACTAAGAGCTTCTCTTGCTATTTCAATTTCGAATCGTTTATTTCGTCTTATCGCCATTTGGTCGTTGAATAATATTAATAAAATCCATATTCACTTTTTGAATATTTAAGACATATGCATCAATTGCACCATTAAGAAGGTGATAAGTTGTAAAGGCGATAATACCTACAGCAAGACCAGCACCACTGGCGATCATTTTTTCGTACAAACCAGCAGAGATATTACCGATACTTACATTCTCTGTTACAGAGATACTATAGAAGATTTTAATAACCCCAGCAATTGTACCGATAAATCCAAGTGTTGGAGCAACCCCAGCAATCATACCAATACGGCCAAGATTTTTTTCCATTTTACCTATTTCGATATTTGTTGCTTTTTCCATGTTTGATTCAATTTCGGAAACTGGTCTTCCAATTGTTAAAATCCCTTCTTTAATCACATTTCCAAAGGCTGTTTTATCACGAGAAACAGTACTCAAAGCGCTCTCAACATTTCCTTGCACCAAACTATTCTGCATATCATTAAGCAAAGAGGCATCAAATTTTGTTGCTTTTCTAATGTAAAGAAACTTTTCAATTCCTACGGAAATTGTATAAAACAATAATAGAGCGATTGGAATAATCCAAACTCCTCCCATCATTAAGAAGTCTAAAGCTGAAATTTCTTTGACTTTATGAGTAGTTGTTTCAACAGCTGCCGTCGTAATTCCTGAATCTTCTTGAGAGAATGCAATTCCAATTGCAAATAGTGCAATGATTAAAGCTACTGATTTAAATTTTATTTTCATTTTTATAAATTTTTCACGTTAAAATTACACTATATTGAATTTAGAAATAAGATGGTAAAAATTATATTTCAAATATAGATTGTTAACAACTGAACCAATTGTATTAATAACGATTATTAATGCTTTTATTGTGTTTTATTTATTTCCTTTTTCGAAATCAGCTAAAAATTGCTCTAACCCTTTATCTGTTAATGGATGATTGGCTAAAGCTTTGATTGCTTTTAATGGGCAAGTTGCCACATCAGCACCAATTTCTGCACAATGAATTATATGCATAGGGTAACGAACAGAAGCTGCTAAAATTTCTGTTTCGAACATGTAGTTATCAAAAATTACACGAATTTGCTGGATAAGGTCAATTCCATCATAAGAGATGTCATCTAAACGCCCTAAGAATGGAGATATATATGTTGCCCCAGCTTTTGCAGCCAATAAAGCTTGACCAGCAGAAAACACAAGTGTACAATTTGTTTTAATTCCTTTTGAAGAAAAATATTTAATCGCTTTAATGCCTTCAGTAATCATAGGTATTTTGATTACTATATTTTTGTGAAGTTTAGCTAATTCCTCACCTTCCTTAATCATTTCTTTAAAGTCAGTGGAAATAACCTCTGCAGAAACGGGTCCGTCAACAATTTTACAAATTTTCACATAGTGGTTTAAAATGTTTTTCTTGCCCGTAATACCTTCTTTTGCCATTAATGAAGGGTTTGTGGTAACACCATCAAGAATACCTAAATCATAGGCTTCTTTAATTTCTTCTAAATTTGCTGTGTCGATAAAAAATTTCATGAGATTGTTTTTTTATGCAAAGATATAGAATGTTTAGTTTTTTTTAATTTTTTCGATAATTATCTACATATCGTAATATTGCGATATGACAAAAAAATGATAAAATATTTTTTTTAAGCGAATCTTTTTTATTAACTTCAATAAGAAATTTTAAACCTACCTTAAATTATTTACAACATGGGTGCAACAAAATACGAAGTATATCCAACAGAACTTATTGATGCTGTTGATTTATTAAAAGCAATTTCTCATCCTGCAAGACTACAAATTGTTCAGATGATTTCAGAAAGTAAAGAGAAAGAAGTTTCTACCAGTGAAATTTTGGAAGCAATTCAACTATCTCAATCCACAATATCTGTGCATTTGAAGGTATTGCACAATGCCGGTATTATTAATTCCAGAATGATGAAGCAGCGAAATAACAGAACAATTTTAAGCTATGGACTCAATATTGAAGCTTTGAAAATGCTAGAACAATGTCTTGATTATCTTGTAATAAGGTTTGATGTAGATGCTAAAAAACTTCATGTATTGTATAATGTTTTTTCTCGATATAAAGAGAATACACCATTGAAAACTTTTTTTAGCACATAGATTCAGAGGTTAAATAAATGTTAATATTGTTAACTTTGGAACGATAATTGCGTCAATAAATTAAATTCACTTTCAAAATTAATGTAATATGAAATTTGTTTTATCTTTTATACTGGTTATTGTAGAGTCATTGTCATTTGGGCAAAAACTACGATTTAAAATTTTAGATCAAAAGGATACGATTGTCCATTTAGTGAAATACAATGGAGCAAAGCTTTTTTATGCTGATACAGCTGTAATAAAAGGAGGATATGTTGAATTTGACGGAGCAAAGCAAAGCCCTGGTATGTTGGGAGTTTTGTTTCCTGGTCAGCAACTTCTTGAGTTTATCTATAACAATGAAGAAGTTAATATCGAAGCAAAAGGTCCAAATTTTGCTGAAACAATGAAAATTAAAAAGTCAGAGGAAAATAAAGTTTTCAATGAATATGTTAAATTCATTACCAGTAAAAGAGGAGAAGCTCAAAAGCTTGCTGATGAAAAAAGTAATTTAGATAAAAATAGTGATAAAGCAAAAGAATTACAAAACCAAATTGATGCAATCACGAAGGAAGTATATGCCTATCAAAATAATTTATCAAAAATCTATTCAAATATGTTGATTGGTAAAATGGTAAAGATGACCATTGATATGGAAATTCCAGAACCACCAGTTGATAGTAAGGGAAATATTATCGATTCTAATTTTAGGTATCACTATTTTAGAGATCATTATTTTGATAATATTGATTTTTCAGTAGATGGATTAGTGAATACACCTATTTTTGGAAATAAAATTGAATACTATTTTAGCAATAAGATGCTTATTCAGCATTGGGATACCATTTTGAAATATGCCTATAATTTAATTGACCCATTAAATCCAAAATCGAAAGCGTTTGAGTATATTGTTTCTTATGTTACAAGCACATTTGGTAAGAGCAATCAAATGGGAATGGATAAGGTTTATGTAATGATGGCTGATAAGTATTATTGTTCTAAAAATTCAGAAGGAAAATCACCGGCATATTGGATGACAAAGGATAAACTTGATGAACTTTGTGAAAAGATTGATGTGCAAAAACACCTTGTAATGGGAGTGAAAGCACCGAATATCATCTTGCCAGACACATTGGATAAGCCTTGGGATCAGTTGAATTGGGTTAATTTACATAAATTAAAATCTGATTATACGATCTTGTATTTTTGGGATCCAGAGTGTGGGCACTGTAAGAAAGTTACGCCTAAATTATCCGAACTGTATGACAAGAAGTTTAAAGCCAGAAACGTAGAGGTTTATGCTATTGGTAAAGCTTCTGGAGATGAATACAAAAAGTGGAAAGATTACATAAGGAATAATAAATTAAATTTTATCAATGTTGCTGTAACTGAAACTATTTTGAAAATAGGTAGAGAGGATGCACGTCAATTAATACCACGATTTACAACATTAGAATCGATGAATATTCATTTGACCTACGATATTTATTCAACACCGAGAATATTTGTATTGGATAAGGATAAAAACATCATCGCAAAGCAAATTTCTATTTCTCAACTTGAAAATATGATTGATCATATACAAGGAAAAGATGATTTGCCTAAGTTGTTTCCTCCAGATAAAGAGGAAGATGAGCACATGCAAAGTAAATAGTCTGTCTTTTGGCAAATCGCAAGTGTTTTTTGGGGAGTTGTTTTTTGTAATGTAATTTTTAATAAGTTTACGCCACGATGGATAGCTCATTACTTATACAGAAAATAACTTCTTTTGTTAAATCGCAATATTGCGATATCGCATCTGGACATGAGTGGTATCACATTAATCGTGTGAAAAACAATGCACTACACCTCCAATCAATCGAAGGCGGTAACAAAACCATCATCGAAATAGCCGCCTTATTGCATGACATATCCGATTACAAATTCAATGGTGGAGACGAATACCTTGGTGGAGACGTATCCTACAACGCTGTTATAGATTGTGGTGGATCAGAAGAATTAGCAACATTGATTAAAGAAATTGTAAATAGCATATCTTACAAAGGAGCCAACGTTGCCGATACAACCACTTCCTTAGAAGCTAAAATTGTGCAAGATGCCGACCGATTAGATGCGCTTGGAGCAATTGGTATAGCAAGAACATTTGCTTATGGAGGCTCCAAAGGAAGTCCAATTTACGATCCAACTATTCATTACCAATTACACGATAGTTTTGATAAGTATAAAAATGCAAAATCAACTTCTATTAATCATTTTTATGAAAAATTATTACTTTTGGGAGATAAAATGCATACAAACTCAGCTAAGTTAATAGCTAAAGAAAGAACCAATTTTATGAAAGAATTCCTTTCTCATTTTTATGAAGAGTGGGAGTGTAAGTATTAATTATGTTGGATAGAGAACTAGCTTTGGGAATAGATATTGGCGGTACTAATACAGTATTTGCTATTGTAGATAGTGAAGGAAACATTCATTTCGAAAAATCGATTAAAACGAAAGATTTTAAGCAACCAGAGGATTTGGTGAATGAAATATACAACCAGTTACAAAAAAACTCATTGCTTCAAAATATTATTGGAATAGGTGTTGGAGCTCCCAATGGGAATCCTTTTAATGGAAATATTGAGTTTGCACCAAATTTACCTTGGAAAGGAATAATACCCTTGGCTTCAATCATTGAAAAAAAGTTTAATAAAAGCTGTAAAGTAGATAATGATGCCAATATTGCTGCTTTAGGAGAAATGAAATTTGGAGTGGCCAGAGGGTTAAAAAATTTCGTTACCATTACATTAGGTACAGGATTGGGAAGTGGAATAGTTGTTGATGGAAGAGTGGTATATGGAGAAAATGGCTTTGCAGGTGAGTACGGACATATTCGAGTAGAGAAGGAGGGACGAGTATGCGGTTGTGGTAGAAAAGGGTGCTTAGAAACCTATGTTTCTGCAACAGGTGTAGTGAGAAGTATTCGTGAGCATGACTCAAAAAACCAAGCAAGTTCTATCTTACAAACAATTGCTCATCCAACTAGTTTAGATGTTGTAAATGCAGCTAAGGATGGCGATAAGTTTGCAACAGAAATATTGGATTTCACAGCAAAAACATTAGGAGAATCTTTAGCAGATTTTATGTGTTTTTCCAACCCCAAAGCTTTTGTATTGTTTGGAGGTTTGGCAAAAATTGGAACAAGTTTCGCCGAAAATGTAGAAAAATACATGAATGATGCGGCTTTAAATATTTATAAAGGCAAAGCAAAAGTTTTAGTTTCTGATTTACACGATAAAAATGTAGCGCTTTTAGGAGCTGCGGCCTTGGTGTTTCACGAACTGAAATATTCTTAGTTGATTTGCTTTTTTCATGCTTTGTTTTTTAAAGGAATGAAAGAGATCGCTTCGCTTGTTCAATAATTTAAAAAGTTCTTTAAATTTACAGTCATAAACAACAGTTAAATTTTTTAAACTCTTTAATCCTACGTTGTGATTTGCTTTCAATAATTTAAAAAGTTCTTTAAATTTACAGTCATAAACAACTGGATCAATTCCTTGTAGTTTGCCATTTACGTTGTGATTTGCTTTCAATAATTTAAAAAGTTCTTTAAATTTACAGTCATAAACAACGTCTGCTGTTGTATTTGTTTACGAAAATGGGTTGTGATTTGCTTTCAATAATTTAAAAAGTTCTTTAAATTTACAGTCATAAACAACTTTTTCATCTTGTTCCAATTTCTCATTTGAGTTGTGATTTGCTTTTTTCATGCTTTGTTTTTTAAAGGAATGAAAGAGATCGCTTCGCTTGTTCAATAATTTAAAAAGTTCTTTAAATTTACAGTCATAAACAACATATATTCAGCATCTTCACAACTACATTTTGTTGTGATTTGCTTTCAATAATTTAAAAAGTTCTTTAAATTTACAGTCATAAACAACGTTTGTTTGTGGTGATTCATGGCATACTGTGTTGTGATTTGCTTTCAATAATTTAAAAAGTTCTTTAAATTTACAGTCATAAACAACGCGTTAATTTCAGCTTGCGAACAAACACCAGTTGTGATTTGCTTTCAATAATTTAAAAAGTTCTTTAAATTTACAGTCATAAACAACATTATAAAGATGTTCGTATAATGAGCCTACGTTGTGATTTGCTTTCAATAATTTAAAAAGTTCTTTAAATTTACAGTCATAAACAACGATTTGCGCGAAAAAATGGGCTTAAAATCAGTTGTGATTTGCTTTCAATAATTTAAAAAGTTCTTTAAATTTACAGTCATAAACAACTGTTTGTAAATGACACAACAGACAACTACGTTGTGATTTGCTTTCAATAATTTAAAAAGTTCTTTAAATTTACAGTCATAAACAACTTCAATGATTGCTTTTCGTGAGATGAAGCAGTTGTGATTTGCTTTCAATAATTTAAAAAGTTCTTTAAATTTACAGTCATAAACAACAAATTCTATCAAGACGATTGGTTTGAGTTTGTTGTGATTTGCTTTCAATAATTTAAAAAGTTCTTTAAATTTACAGTCATAAACAACAATAATAACTTACTTTCACACCTTTACGATGTTGTGATTTGCTTTCAATAATTTAAAAAGTTCTTTAAATTTACAGTCATAAACAACTGGCTTTCAATCAACCCCTAACCGACAGGTGTTGTGATTTGCTTTCAATAATTTAAAAAGTTCTTTAAATTTACAGTCATAAACAACCTCCTCCTTTTTTCAAGTACATTAAAAACTGTTGTGATTTGCTTTCAATAATTTAAAAAGTTCTTTAAATTTACAGTCATAAACAACATTTTCAACGCCTTTGTTTTCAGATTTAGTGTTGTGATTTGCTTTCAATAATTTAAAAAGTTCTTTAAATTTACAGTCATAAACAACTAATCGTAACCGTGTGACGTAACTCTTTGTGTTGTGATTTGCTTTCAATAATTTAAAAAGTTCTTTAAATTTACAGTCATAAACAACATATCCTTTGCTATTTTATTTATAGCTAGTGTTGTGATTTGCTTTCAATAATTTAAAAAGTTCTTTAAATTTACAGTCATAAACAACTAAAGGAACTGTTATAGCATGGCAGTTCCTTGTTGTGATTTGCTTTCAATAATTTAAAAAGTTCTTTAAATTTACAGTCATAAACAACGCATCGAATGGATAATCCTTTCTTTCGCCTGTTGTGATTTGCTTTCAATAATTTAAAAAGTTCTTTAAATTTACAGTCATAAACAACATAGAAATGGCACGATTGCAAGCCGAAGCAGTTGTGATTTGCTTTCAATAATTTAAAAAGTTCTTTAAATTTACAGTCATAAACAACCTGTTCATTTATTCATCAATGGCAAAATGGTTGTGATTTGCTTTCAATAATTTAAAAAGTTCTTTAAATTTACAGTCATAAACAACTTCCTTTTGCACTTCGTTTTCGTTGGCTACGTTGTGATTTGCTTTCAATAATTTAAAAAGTTCTTTAAATTTACAGTCATAAACAACCTTAAAAATAAAGAAAATGTCAAAAGAATTGTTGTGATTTGCTTTCAATAATTTAAAAAGTTCTTTAAATTTACAGTCATAAACAACGTCAGGTGGTTGTAAGTCAGTGTTTATAAGAGATTGAGTTCTATTGTTCAGAAAACGAAAAATAGAACTCTTTTCTTTTTTTAGAACTGTAATTGTACAAAAATCAAATTCAAAACAAGGTCAATTGTTGAGGTGGAGGAGTGGTTGCTTCGGGTTTTTTTCCGTAAAAAATTTCCATGTTGCCAAATTGTTTGTCTGTAATCGAAAAAACACCAACTTTTCCTTTATCAGGCAATATCCGCTTGACATATTTTTTGTGTACGTCTGCATTTTCCACACTCTGGCAAAATCGCATGTAAATGGAAAACTGAAACATCATAAAACCACTTTCTAGTAATTTTTTCCGAAACTGAGAGGCTTCTTTGCGTTCTTTCTTTGTTTCGGTCGGTAAATCAAATAATACAAATACCCACATTGTTCTGTATGCGTTAAATCGTGAATTATCCATAAACGTGTTATTCAAATATAGGATAAGGAATTTTGCGAACTTCTTGGGAAAAACAACGGTTCAATCCTGCTGTTGTTGAACTTACAGCATGAAACAAGGGGCGTGTCATTTTACCTATATTGACATCCAATTGCGGAAGTTTTAAAAGTTCTATTTTTTGCTCTTTTGTTAATTCGTCTGTTTTTTCCTTTTGAATCATTTGAAAAACAATCCAATCAACAAAAGGACGATACGGTTCCATAATATCATCGGCTAAACAAAATGCGTTGTATTGATTTTTGTGAAAAAGCCCAAATGATGGATGTAAGCCCGATGCTGTCAAAGCGCGAGCAACAATAGATCGCAATATGGCATAACCATAATTGAGTTGCGAATTGGGTGTGTTTCGTTCTTGTGATCGTATAAAATCTGTTCCATACAGTTGATTCCAGTAATGCCCTGCCGCTTGTCCCTCACAATTAGTGCTGTCATCACTGAGAACCTGTTCTCTCAACACATACAAACGCTGACTGTTGAGGTTTAATTTGTCCAATAGTAAAGCTTGATTGTGAATTTTAGCTTTGACAGTTTGTTGCCACAGTTGCTTTTTGAGTGGCGCACTTGCTTCCACTTGCGTTTTCATTACTTTGGTTTGTAATGTATTTGCATCAAAAGGAAGAAATAGACCGCTTGGCATGTAGTTTTTATCACATGAAACCAATGCGATGTTTTCACTCATAAAAGCTTCTAAAACAGCCGTAGTTAGTGTGATTTGTGGATTTTCCAAAACAACCATTCCCAAATCCATGATAGGAACGGAATGTTTGGTTCTGCTATCATCTTTGAGTTCTACTATAAGTTGGTTGTTTTGAACGCTCAGATGAGCAGGATTGCTGAAGTGAAGAGTGCGTTTTACCATTGTAAATAGTTTAACGTTTGTAAACTATTTTACCGGTATTAAATGAAAAGGTTACGTTTTCTTATTGATTTTTAATGAGTTGAACAGTTTGTTGGAGTTCGTCTAATCGTTTTTGATTGATAGAATAACCTTGTACTAAAACATCTTTTAGTTTTTGAGTTGCCCATTGACGAAATTGAGTACCTCGTTTTGAGTTAATTCGATAGCCAACAGATAAGATGGCGTCTAAATTGTACAATTTTACCTTTCTGTTTACTATGCGTTTTCCTTCTTTTTGAACTAACGAGGAATACTCGGTAGTTGCATTTTCTTCTAACTCTTCTTCTCTATATATATTTTTTAGATGCAAGCTTATAGTATCTGTGTCTTTATCGAATAACTCTGCCATCTGCTTTTGAGTGAGCCAAATCGTTTCTCTATCTAAATTCACTTGAATTTCTGTTCCCGTTTGAGTTTTATATATTTTTATTTCTTTTCCTCTTTTTTGCATAAGTCTTAGTTTACTCGGTAGCTGACTGATAATATAGCATCTAAATTGTAGTATTCAACCTGTTTAGTTTGTGTTTTCCTCTGTATAGCACCATGTTGAGTGGTATGTGCATTTTTTGCACATACCACTTTTTCTTCTAATTCTTCCGTTTTGAAAATGTTATTTATATGTTTGGTAATCAAAGTTCTATCTCGCTGAAATAAATCTGCAATTTGTTGTTGGGTTAACCAAAAGGTTTCATTATCAAATTTCATATTAATTTGAGTTTGATTGTCGGAAGTCTGGTAGATGATGATTTTGTTCATTAATTATGCTCTTGAGATGTTGCCTAATCTATCAACTTTGAGTTTGATGCAAATTTCTTTTTCTGAAGTAAATTCAATCTTATTCAATTGAGTAAATTCTGTTTTATTCACAATAGCTGTAGAAACTGATTGTGGAATGCCATATAATCGTCCTCCCGTAAAACTCACAACTTTATAAATATTCTTAATACCTATTTCAGCATCATTCCCACTTGGCACATACACCAAATCATTCGGCGAAAGGCTGAACAACAAACGATGACCTTTTTCATTCAACTCAGGAACAGATGTCAAACCTTGTTTTTGTCGTTCGATAACCACATTCAAAGGAATGGTGTCATAACTGCGTTTTCCGTCTTTGTCGGCGTAGATTCCGAAAAACAGATTCGTGCCTTTTGCCGCCTCTACATATTTTTCTGTTTTGTTGCCTGTTTCTCCTAATGCAAACTTACTTCCTTGTTCAAAAACCCTCACTTTCAGAATCGGCTGATGTTGTTTTCCGTCGTTATACAAAGTGATGCTTTGGTTCATTTCTTCGATTCCTTCGGGTGAAAATGCGATTTCAGGATTACCACCTTTTACTTTTAAATAATTCAATAAAATTTTCTGAATTCCAGTGTCGGTAATCGAAGAAATTAATTTTTCGTTGAAAGAACTATCTAAACTTTTTCTTGTTGCGGTTAGAATTTTCCCTTTGGCAACTTTTATTCTGTCTAATTGCACTTTTCCCGAAACGGTTTCTTTATGCAACGGTTTCCTAATCGCCCAATTTGTTCCTTCTTGTTTTACAATTCCTTTTACTTTTTCGCCGTTTTTCTCGACATATTTTTCGTAATAATTGGTTGCTTTGTTGATGACACGAGTATTTTGTTTGAAACTTACCACGATACTTTCCAAAGCCTTTTTGGCATCGACAGTAAAGTTGTTCCAAGGTTTTAAAAAGTCTTTAAACGCTGTTTTTTCTTTTCCGTCTTTATCTCGATACGTTTCTTGTATTCTCAATTTATGTTGTAAATCGTAGCGTTTCAAATCAGATTTTGCAGATTCGTTATTCAACAAATTAATGTGGTCACGAGTAGCGCACGCAATCACCAGAGCGTCCATTGCATGATGGCGATGGTCAATTCTTTTCTTTGAAAAACCTTTTGACAATTCAAGCGGAACAGTCGGTAAAAACTTCTGGTATTTTTCGTTCCAAGTTGTAAAATCAGTTGAATTGGTTAATTGATTCATTCGTTCAAAACGTGGTAAAATCAATTCGTTCCAAACTGCTTCTAATCCCCAGTCTAGTTTTAAACGTGTGGTGATTTTCCCATTTCCAGGAAGTAAATTTTTAGAATTGTACCCATCATCGTTGCTTCCGTCTTTATCATCACGCACAATATTTGACAACAAGTTTGAAACATATTTGCTGATGTAACGTGTATCGTTCATTTGACGCTCAACCATTTTTTCAGGAATTTCTTCCATCAATAATTTGTTTCGTTTCGCACGATTTTTAGCATAATGTTCTTTTACAAATTCTTCGTAATCCGCTATTTCAAGTATCTGAACAGCTTTGTTTCCAATGGTAACTTTTTCTCCGTGATGATTTTTGATGAATTCAAAACCAAGCTGTCTATCTTTCAGTTTGTTAACTTCAGCTTCACAAATCACTTTATTGTTAAATCCATCATCAAAAAATCGACTTTGTGGAATGATATGTTCAATCTCATATTCGTGCGTAAAGAGCTTATTTAATGGAATGATTTGCCCTGTATAAGGTGATTTGTATTTTTGTTCTAACCAAAGTTTGTAGCGTTTTAAATCAGCACTTGAAGGTTGTGCCGTTTTGCTGATTTTAAGAATATCCTCATCAATTTCGGCTTCGGAACTCAATGCACCGTCTTCATAAATTTTCAAAATTTCTTGTTGCATTGGCGAGTATGGACGAACATTTTCCACATTACTATCTAGAGCCATTTCTGCTAACAAAGCTTTAATGCGCAAATTGGTATTTTCGTTTTCGGTAACCATGTTGGTTAACCTTTTTCGTTCATCAGCCGTATTTTTCATTTCACGACCTAATTCAATATGAATTTCAGAGAAGAAATCTTTAGCTCCGTTGCCATATTTGATCCAAATATCCTTTACTACACGTAATGTTTCTGTGATTACTTGCTCCACAATTGGGTTTCGTAAAGAGTGTTGTTTGAACTCATTTAAAAAATCTTCCAAATCCTTAACTGAATTCCATTTGCCTGAAACAGATGCTTCGGAATGACGACCGTAAACAATGTATTGAGCCAACCACAACGGCAATCCTTGGAAATCATTTTCAGATTTCAGATGATACTTTTCTGCTTTTTCACGGATTTTATTTTTGATGTTTTCATCGTATTCGCCTGTGATGATTTTCCCAATTCGGTCTTTTGAGCTTGTGTGAATTTCATTCCAATCCCAAGATTTCCCGAAACGCATCAAGGGTAACAATTTCTTAATTGCTTTTTCTGAAAAACTGCCGTAATCACTTTTGAAAGGTGGAAATTTCTTGAAATTATCAAAGAAAGAATCTACATTCAGTTGATTTTTTTCTGCAAATTTCTTTAATGCTTTTTCGTATTCAATTTTATCATTTACAGAATAGATAATATGCCACAATGCCATTTCTTTATCAAAAGTCAAGAAATCCGCAGGAACATTCTCGGTTTTATCCAATCTTGATTGAATTAAATATCTCGTTTCGTTGCACGGATAGGTTTTATCTTCCACATAATTCCAGCGGTATTTTTCGGTTTCCGCTTTCGGAACTTTCTTGATTTCTAATTTTCTTTTGAGCAAAAATTCGATTAATTGCTTTTGGTCAATTTCTTTTTTAGTATTCAAAAAATGCAATAATTCCTCCCAATCATTTTGATTCGGCAAAAATTCATTGGTAACATTTACATCATCATCTTTTCGGTAAATAGCGAGATTTTGCATCCATTGCAATAACCTAAATTCCTGATAATAAGGATTTGATTTTGAAACAACTTTTATAGGAAAAACAATACCCTCTTTTGATTTTCTACTCTCTAAGGAACAATTTGAAATGGAAGATTTTTGGCTACGCAAAGGTCGCTGATAAAAGATAATGTCATTCAAAAACAAATGCACAAAATCTTTCGCAGAAAGCAATTGCTGGTGTTGTTCATTGTTTCGATACAATTCTCGAACGCAATCCATTAACAAATTTTCATCTTGCAATTCCGAATGAAATTCTTTTTGTTTGGTAAGAATTTTAAAGAGTTCGTCTTTGTAAAATTTACGTTCAATCGTACGAACCAATTTTCCTTTTATTTTTTGTTTTGGATTTAATAAAAGGTTGTCGAAAATGTATGTCCCGACTGTTTTATTAGAGTTGCTAATATCTTTTTCTGATTTCTTTTTCAACAAAGTCCAATCATCAGCACTTGGTGCTCGAAAACTTCTTTTTACGCTTCCTTCTTTGTCTAATTTCTCCGTTCCGTCATCATTCAAATCGGTCGTAACAATAAATTCTTTGACTTTATCTTTCCAATCAAACAACTCCGTTTTACTTGAACGACGGTAAATCCAACCGTTTTCCAAATGCATTGAATACCAAGTCTCTCCTTTATTATTTTTAGTTTCATCCGCAACAACTTCAACCACTTTCAAAGAATGAAATTCTACTAATTTGTTCGGGTTTTCTTCTTCCTCCTCTCCACGCAATTGATAATAACCACGTTTCTGATTAAAATTCAGAATAATCCACGCCAATTCTTCTTTTTCAATTTTTTGAGTCAATGCTTTTTTACGTAAATAGTAAATCGTCCAATCGTGAGGAATTAAACAATCATTGCCATTTTTATCTTTCAGAAATTCAGGTTGATATTCCTTAAAATCTTCCAACATTTCATAAAAAGAAGATTGAAACAAAAATCCATTTTGGGAATAAGCTAATTTAGGTTCTGTTTCAGGAATAAATTTTCCAAAGCGTTTGTCAAAATCAATTTGAGTATCATAATGTTCTGGCAAAAAACCTAACAAATGTAATACTCTGTGCAAACGCTCTCTTCTCAATAAATGGCGTTCTCTTAATCTACGAGTACCTCTGTACCCAGTACGTTCTGCTGTTTGAGAAACTGAATTTCCTTTGTCAAAGTCGCCCATAATCGCCGCATCCATCGGAATAATTCGACTTCCCATGCCGAGTATCTCGCCTTGTTTATTTTCAAAGTCTTGTTGAACAAGTGCCCATCCTATCGAATTCGTTCCCAAATCCAATCCAAGTATTGTTTTATTTGTGTTTTCCATAGTTTCAATTATTGTATGTAAATGATCAGCTTCATTTAAGAATTTGAATATAATAAGAAATTTTTAAAAAATGTGTTTAGTATCAAAATAATTTCTATATTTGAATATTGAAAGCAAATCACAATAAGGATTATTCCGTTGTGAAAACATTTGGGTTGCCTCTTGTCCACAATCAGGAGGTTTTTTTATGCCCAAATGTTTCAAAATCCATGAAAATAGAAGTAGTTCAGCAAAAAAAACGAGGCATTAATTTATCTGCCTCGTTCTTAGTTATAAATTTCTGTTTGTTCAATCAACAAACGTAAAAGCAGTTCCTGTTTTTCCTGCTCGTCCAGTTCTTCCTATTCGGTGAATGTATGTATCAAAATCATTTGGAACTTGGTAGTTTACCACCAACGAAACATTGTTTACGTCAATTCCACGAGCCGCAACATCGGTTGCTACCAATATTCGGATTGTTCCCTTTTTAAACTTATCAAGCGCGTTGACTCTATAATTCTGCGATTTATTTCCATGAATTTGATCCGATTTTATACCCGATTCATTGAGTTTTTTAGCTAAACGATTTGCCAAATGTTTGGTTTCTGTAAATAAAATAACTTTGTCGTAATCGGTGTTTGAAAGAAGGTTTAACAGCATTTTGAATTTATCTTGTCCTTGTGGTACTTTGATAATATCTTGTTCCACATTCTTCGAGCTTTGATCTCCAGAATGTATCTCAACAATTAAAGGATTGCTAACTATTTCATTAATAATGGATTGTTGTTTTGGATCTTTGGTTGCAGAAAACAATAACGTTTGTTTACGTTGTTTCATCCCATTAATCAATTCTCGAATATCGCGAATAAACCCCATATCGAGCATTTTGTCAAATTCATCAAGTACCAATACTTCAAAACGACTCATTTTTAAATACCCACGATTTTTTAAATCCAATAAGCGCCCTGGAGTCCCAATGATCAAATCGAAATAATTCGATAAACTTCGAATATCCTTTTCAACATTTGTTCCACCAATATAGCATGCCGCTCTTAACTTTAAATTTTCGGCCAATTTTTTAAATTCATCATAAACTTGTAACGCAAGTTCTCTTGTTGGTACAATGATTATCGATTGAAATTTAGCATCGTTATTGCGCATTAAATTTTCAAGTATAGGTATCAAAAACGCACCTGTTTTACCGGTTCCGGTGTTGGCAATTCCAATTAAATTCGATCCATTTACCAATTGATCAAATGTTTTGTCTTGTATTTCAGTAGGAGTGATAAACCCCATTTTACGAATGTTTTCCTTTAGTTGTTGATGCAAGTTCAAGTCATCAAATCGTGTTTCTACTTGAGGAGCTCTTTCTAATAAAACCTCTGCTTTTTGTATGAGCAAATTGGGATTTAGCGTTGATTTCTTTTTATTTTTCTTAGGTTGACTAAAAATAATGGTATTATTTCCTTGTTTATTAACGGGTTTGTTTGCTTTTCTATTTCGTTGCATATTTTTTGTTTTCTATCTCTTTAAGATAATTCATTTATTGATAGCAAGGGATTTTCCCAAACTATATCTATGCAGAAAACTGAATTTATTCAGCATCTGAGTGAACGATAATTCATTGTATCGTTTTGTATAAAATTCCGAAAATCTGTTGTGAAAAAGAGAAAAGAGTTTTTCTTCTTTTGTTAGAAACGAATAGAAGGACACGTTCAAATTCGTTTGTTTTCATGTCAGGTGGAGTGCCTGATATATATTCTTAATTTCAATAACAACTTCCGGCAGGTATTTCTTTGCTGGTTTATTTGTTCATCAATAGTTGCCTACCAATAAAGCTTGTTTCTGCAAAGATAAGCATTTTCTTCACGCTAAAATTAAATAAAGTTAAAATAAATGGTTACTTTTGTAGCTATAAAGTTAGATTCTGTTGAAGTAGGTGTTGTAATATAGTTTAGTCAAAGCGGTTCCGCTTATCTTTCCTTTTTTATATCATTTTAATTTGAGATTTCTTTTATTGTTTCTATTTATTTAGAACAATTGTTTGTTTTATCTCATCGACAGAATGTATTTATCAATGAATGGCAAAACAGATAAGACATTTTTCTACTTTTTAAATACGCAATTTACATATCGTAATATTGCGATATGGCTTTTTAGTACAAATATTAAATTATTAATACACAAATAATTATGGCGGAAACATTTAACAAGAAAGAACGAGAAAAGAAAAGAGAGCAACGCAAAAAAGAAAAGCAATCCAAAAAAGAAAATAGAAAAGAACATGCTTCTTCTGGAGGGTGGGAAAGTATGATGGCTTATGTGGATGAAAATGGATTACTTCAAGACACACCGCCAGATCCGTCTGCAAAAAAGAAAATCAACGCCAAATCGATTGAAATAGGGATTCCCAGAAGAGAGAAAGAAGAATTTGACCCAGTATTAAGAGGTTTTATCAATTATTTTGATTCAGCAAAAGGTTATGGATTCATAAAAACAGAAGACGATGAAAATTTCTTTGTACATCAAAACAATGTTTCTGGAATAGCCGAAAAAGGTAAAAAGGTTCGATTTGAAAAGGAGAAAAGCGCAAAAGGGTGGGTTGCAATCAAAGTTGTAATCGAGTAGTCTTAAATTCATAAAAAAACTCTGTGCTTTTGTGGTGATTCAATAAATTTCCGTACAGAAATCGTACAATTTTAAAATGAAAAACGTATAACTATCAATTAATTAGACGTTTTGTTACGTAACCCCGTAAGGAGTAAATAACCTATAGTGCTCCGAATTCCGAACAAAATCTTTATATTCTTTCAGAATATGAATCTTTTTTTATTACCCATCTGTCTGAGTCTTTTCAAGCCTCACAGCTGTTTAATAAAAAAAGCCTCCCTTTCGGAAAGCTTTTGTTCTTAGTGACCCCGTAAGGATTCTAACCTTAAACCTCCACAGCCGTAATGTGGTGCTCTATACAGTTGAGCTACGGAGCCATGCTTATTTAGCGAATGCAAAATTAGCTTATTTTTCTAAAACAACAACAATTTTTTTAGTTTATTTCAATTTTATTCGATTACAGCGCTTATTCCTCTGTCTAACAAGGCAGTACACATTGGTTCTAAATGCTCGTAATTACCTCGTTTCACCTGACATTTGCCATTGTGATGAATAATCAATGTACACTGCTCAGCTTGCAACGTATTGTGCTCGCAAACTTTTATAAGTGATTCAATAACAAAATCAAATGTATTCACATCATCGTTGTAAACCACTAAATCGTATTTGTCCACAAGTTGCTCTATTACAGAAACCTCTTCTTGTGTTTGCGTATTGTTTTTAATTACCTCCATTTTTCTCTTCATTTTTTCCTTCTGAAAGGTTAAAACCAAATAGGGAAGTTGTGTTTTTTATTTCTTCCATATCTGCCGCTTGTACATCAAAAATACGAACTTCAATTGTTTCATCTACTAATTTGTATTCCTTCCTGTACGGCAATTTGATCAACCAATCATTGAAGTCACCCGGAATTGTACGTTGATTTATTGAAATGGTTACTTTAGTTTGATAATTTTTTAAATATTCTTCTCTATTCAAGTGGATAGTGTCCATTTCATCTACAAACGTTGCAATTCTCGGCAAGCGTGTGTCAGCTGGATAATAATCAGATTTAATGCGTTTATCGTTTTTGTCATAATAGAAATTACCCTTTACATTGTAACGATTAATTTCATCTTTCGGATAACTATCAAATGTTTTCTTCGAAGCAAATTGTACAAACGAAGTGGCATCTACTACACTTTTTACCAACGTAAAGGTTTCATTAAATACCGTTTTTTCTTCTATAATGTCTGGACGATCTTCTTCTACTTGTGTTTTAACTACCGTTTCTTGTGATCCTTCTTTATAGACCGGAACACCTTGACGGATTAATTCCAACGCTTTAGCAATCGTAATACGTTCATTTTGGTAATACGCAACAACAAATGCTTCTTTAACTGCTGTATTTCGAATGCGTGTTTGCATGTCAATAGCACTATTTAAACTGCTGAAAAGCCCAACGTTGTAACGTATTTGGCCATTGCCCAAACGGAAAGTATATAATGGTTTCAAATTGTGTAAACGTTCATTACTTGCAGGTTTGTTAAATACACCTATTTGAACCGTAAAATAAAGTTGATTGTAATCGTATTGCTCTATCGCCTCTGCTTTGGCTGCTCCTGGTGCTTTGTTGTACGCAAATTCAGAAACAGGCTTTAAGGTTTTTGTCGTGTCCTCAATACCTAAATGAGAAGCAATGTTCGATGCTACTTCCAATTGAATTTCATTGGTGCTTTGACCAATACATTCTCCTCTTGCTTCCATGTTGCGTGCTTCACCAAATGGAATGCGCTTCCCATCACAGTAAGCAACTACAAAGGCATCGGCATAACCAAATTGACGTATTTTTTCGCGAGCATCTACCACTGATACGGCATTGTTGAAGAATCCTGCCATGTAGCGAATAACGTTTGTATTGGCTATTTTCTCTCCTGTTACAGGTGTAAATTCTTTAAAATGTCCTTCTGGCAATGGTTTTGCAAATGCTCCAACTTGTACACGATAAACCAAGCCTTTAGGTGATAAAACATCTACCGGAATCATGCTTGTTTCAGAAACGATATGTGCATTTGCATTGTAATCGATACCATTTACTGAAATCGGAACCAATGCAGCTGCAATCAATGATTTCTTGATTGGGTTTATACCTCTTGCAACTAAGTTTTGATATTTCATAGCTTCAGTTGAATCTGATGGTAAATACGTGTTTGCTTCTTTATTTAATTGGGCTATTTCGGTCTCCAATTGTTTCAAAGATAGGGAGATATTTGAAATAGTATCCAATAGATTTGATTTTTGTTGCATTAAATCTACTCGTTCTTGTTGCGAAGCAGTCATTTCTTGCTGGCGAATAGCAGTCAATTTTTGCTGTTGTTTCAATAAATTTTCGCTGTTAACAGTATGTTTATTAATTAATTCATCTTGCTTGGCAATTACTGTTGCATATTTTTCATAGTTTTCTGTTGAGGCAATTTGTCGCTCTTCGTTGTAAGATAAATTTACAGTGTTTTCACTAAGACTTGTTGGTTGTTTGATTGGTTGATAAAGTGCAAGCTGCTTGTCGATGAGTTCTATTTCTTTCTGCAATAAGCTTTGTTTTTCTTTGATCGCTCCAACTTCTACACCAACTTGCTCTTTTTCTTTTTTGTTCTTGGTGGTAGCATATTGGTAATCTTTCTCCAATTTTAATGTTTCTAATTCTCCAATCTCAATGGAATAGCGCTTTTTCTTTTCTGCTAATGATTCTTGATCATAAATTCTTGCCGCAGTGTGCTCCGAAACAAATGATTGATCTTCTTCTAACTCAGTAACCTGCTTTAAATAGTTTAAATGTGCTTCGTTTTTGTCTTGCAGTTGGCTTAAAATAAGCTCTTTTCCAGCAGTTGTTTTTTCTTTGAGCAACTTAGCTTCTAAATCATTCTTTTCGGCCTCGTAAACGCTTGTATTGTTATTTGTAAGGTTTTTTTGTTGCGATTGTTGCTGCAATGTTTCAATTTGTTGTTGCGTTGTTTCGTTGGCTGCTATTAAATGGTCAATTTCCTTTTCTGCTTGTTGATTTTTAAGAACAAGCATTTCCTTTTCAAGTTCTTTACGTTCTTTTTTAGAAATGTCATCGTTTAACATTTTAGCTTCTATCTCTTGTTGCTTTGTTGTTGGCACCACATCGGAGGGAGTAGAAGAGGTGTTTTCTATATTTTGCGCTACAATTGCTTGTTCTATGCTTGCTTTTTGTTGTTCCAACGCTTGAATACGGTTAGATATGCGTTGCGTTTCTTGATTCACAGCATCTTTGTACAATTCTTTCTCTGTTTTTGGTGCTTTGGCTAAAACTTGGTTGATTTGTTTTTGGTAATCTTTCAAACGTTGAACAGTTTGATTGATTGCTTCTACAGTTGTTGGTTCTTCATTGAAATCACTTTCGATGTTGCCTGAATAAGACGCTTGCAATTCCTTGGTAACAACGGTAGGAGTTTTAGCAGGTTTTACCTGTTCAGGTGTGTCCTTTGGTTGTTTGTTTTCTTGTGTTTGATTTGCATTTGTTTGTTGAGCTATAGCAGCTTGTTCAAGCACCGTTTTTTGTTTTTCCAATTCTTGAATACGTGTATTTACACGTTGTTGCTCTTGATTGATAACAGCTACATAATCTGCACGTTCATTGTTTGAAATAGTTTCAAGTACGTCATTGTTTTGTTGTTTGTAGTTTTCTAAACGTTGTATCGTAGTTGCAATTTCTTCAATTGTAGAAGGAGTTGCTGTAAAATCAGTTTTTAAATCACCGCTATATAATTTTTGAAGATCCTCTAAAATAATTGTTGGGGTCTTTTTTTCTTGTTCAATTGGTTTGACTACTTCATTTGTTGTCTGTTGGGTGTTGGTAGATGTCGTGTTGTTTTCGTTAGCATTTTTTTGGTTGTTTTGAGCAATGATTTCTTTTTGTTTTTGCAATTCAACTTTTTCATTGTTCACGAGCATCGCAACTTCATCTATTTTATTCTCAATAGCTACAATTTTAGGATCAATGCTTTTATTTTCAGGATTTTTAACCTTGATCGCTTCTAAAGCTTGTTTTTGCTTGGTTAAGTCTTTGTTTAATTGATTCAGAAGGTTGATGTTATCTTGCGCATTGTCAGATTCTTGCAATGTTACCATTGCTTTTTGGTAGGCATTGTCAGCACCTTGACCAAGTTCGTCAATTTGATTTTGTATTTGCTGCTGTTTTGCGATTAATTCATCTGTTTTAGCCAGTTTTTCTATTTCTTTAACTCGTGCAGCAATGGTTGTTTTTAGTTCATTGATTTTTTTGTCAATCAATTGATTTTTTGCTTGTAATACTTTTGTTTCACTTGTTTTTGCAAGCTGTTCTTTGGTTTGTTTTATTTCTTCCAATAATTTATCAATCAAATCATGGTCGTTGCTGTTCAATTGCTTTAATTTTTCAATTTCTGTTAATTGATCATCTTCTTGTATTTGATTTTGAAGAGTAGAATAAGTTGGAGCGATAGAACTAATGATTGATTCAATGTTTTGCTTGGATATTTCCTTGTTTGCATTTGAAGTCAAGGAATCTTTCAAAATCTTTTGGTCTTGATTGAGTTCAACCAATAGTTTTTCAATTTTAGTTATTTGCTGATTTGTGGCATCAGTGTTTTCTTTTTGTTTTAATTCACTCAAATACTCTTTTAATTCTGCTTGTTTTTGAGTGTTTAATTCCAACAATTGTTTTTGACGCTCGTAATTGCTTATCTCGTCATTTGAATAGATTTCTACTGACTGTTCGTTATATTGCGATATTGCGATATCGGCATAATCTTTGCTCTCATTAGAGGTAGAATTCTTTTCGCGTAACTCTGCTAATGCATTTTCAGAATATGCACGTAATGTTTCAATTTTGCTGTTATTGGTGTTGTATTTTGCTTGAATGATTTCATCATTGGAAATAGGTTTCCCTTTGTATGCATCAATTTCGTTTGCAACGGCTAAATGTTTTTCGTTGGTGTTTCTTTTTTCTGCTTGTTCGGCAATCAACGTTTGCACTTTTGTTAAAGCGCTTTTAGCATCGTTTAATTCATAGTTTTTGGCATCTATTTCATCTTGAATAGGTTGCTTTTGTTTAGGTTTTGCAGCATCACGTTGTTGTTCTAATTTAGCAATGTCATCCTCAATACGCTTAACGGTTTCGATGTTTGTTGCTTCAACAGACTTTAGTCGTGTTAGTTCTTTTTGAATACCTAACTGCTCTTGCACCAATTTTTCAGAAGAAGTTACGTTGTTTCCTTTTAAAAATGATTGAATCAAATCTTTGTTTTCGGTTAATGTAGCGATAGCTTCTTTGTTTTGATTATTCGCTATTGCAGTTGAAAACTGATCGATGACTGTTTTTACTTCTCGTAAATTAACGTGGGTTCCGTTTGAATTTGCTTGTGTAAGTTGATTGCTGATTTGTTCAATTTCATCAATTTTGTCAAACAATTGATCTCTTTGCTCATACAATTCGGCAATGTTTTCTAAAATGGCTTCTTTTCGCTGTAAATTATCTGCATTATCGGCTTCTTTTATGAGGTTTTTAATCTGTTCATCTGTTTGATTGATTTGATTGAGAATGGCTAAAACCACACCATTTGTAGAAGTTTCTAATTTGCGATCAGATTGTTTTGCATTGCTGGCTTCTTGATAATTTTCTTTAAGTTGTTGACTGACTTCATTTGGCGTTTTAGTTCCCATTCCAAGCTCTGAAATGATTTTTTGGAGTTCAACTTGAGCATGCAACTCATTTTCATCAAATTGATCTTCGTTGATATTCAAATTCGCTCTTTCTTTCAGTACTTGAGAAACAATGCTTTGTGCATCGTCAAATCGTTCGTCAAATAAATTCGTGATTTTAATTTGTTCCTGACCATCTACAATCAAATGTTCCATTCTCTGTTTTAATGGACGCAATTCTTTTAAAAATGGCACATCAATATCCATTTTAAATGTTTCATTAGAACCAGCTATTGTAATGGTGTACTGATATTTTCCGCCTTTTGGAAAAACAATTAAATAACTGTCGTCATCCAATGAATTGAAATATCCAATGAATTTACCACTGACTTTATCAGTTACTTCACAGGTCATTTTAGAATTGGCAGGCAACACCGTTGACGAAAATCCTCCTTTGATAATTGCCAGTTGAATAGGAATGCGCTCAACACCTACTTTGTAAACAACCACTTTGCCATCTTGTGATTGACGAGTTGATGAAAAATAGGCGTTTTTATTCTCTTTATCAACAACATATAGGATATCGTCATCTGGTGAACTGATGGCAAAATCAACATTTGTTACATCAGAATATGTGTTATCGCTATATTGCGATTTGAAGATATCGTATCCTCCCATTGAATTGTGCCCTTTGGAAGAAAAGTACAGTTCTCTACCATTTGGATGCATGAATGGATAATCTTCATCGTAAGGTGTATTGATAACATCGGGTAATCGTTGTGGTAAACCGTATTTTCCTCCAGGAAGTCTTTTTGCTACGTAAATATCAAGGTTGTCTCGATCACCATAACTTGCAAAATAAACGTTTTCCATATTGGGTAAAATACAGACTATCGGTTTGTGATCGTATTTTTTATCGTTTTTTGATTGAAAATCTACCGCCGTAATTATACTTCCACCCATATCGCTCAAATCATACAGACGGAAAAAATCTTGTTGTTTAATTTCTGTTTTTTTACGTACGATGATGTCTGTAATCGTGCTTAGTAATTGCTTACCACTATTACACATTTCAATGTTTCTTTTCGCATCATTGTAGTATTCACCTTTGATGCCAGCAGATTTAATGTACAAGTTGTATTCAGCAATGGCATCGTTGAACTGGTAATTCAAATGGTAGGCTTTCCCCAAATAATAATGAGCAGCATCAATCGGTGTGGGACTGGTAATTGCGTATTTTAAATAGCGAATGGCATTTTGCTTGCTGGTCGAATTGAACAATAAACAAGTACCGTATTTAAAACTGTAATCATAATCTCTTGGTTGTAAAGAAAGCAACCTTAAGTAGAGAGGGGTGGCTTCAACAAATTCCTTCTTATTGAACAAAGCATCGGCTTTTGTTTTCATTTCGACTTCTGTCTGAGTCAAAGAATTGAAAACAATGAATAGTGTAACAACAAAGAGGGCAATATGTTTACTAAAAGACACTTTTTGAGATGACTATTGTATTTTTATATATTCATAAGTATATACGATTATCTCTTAAAAAGGTTCATTTTATTTTCGTTGCCATCAATTAACCGTTTAATATTTTTCCGATGAGCGAGAATAACAACCGATGCCAAGAGGATGGAAAACAAGTTCAACCAAATTGAATGTGATTTAAAAATAAAAATCACTGAAATTGGAAAGGAAAATGAACCACAGATTGCTCCAAGAGATACATAATTCGAGGCAATAAAAACGATTAAGAAAATAACGATGCAAACTAAGGAAGCTGGAGGGTGAACGCCAATAATGACACCCAATGAAGTTGCAACACCTTTTCCTCCTTTAAACCCCGCATATATTGGAAATACATGTCCCAAAACAGCAAGAAATGAGCACATGATTTGCACTAAAACCAATTTGTCGGGATTCAGATTCTCGTCAATAAATAGATAGGGCAAAAAAGATGCAATAAATCCTTTTAAAATATCCACCGTTAATACAAAAATACCCGCTTTTTTACCCAATACACGAAAAGTGTTTGTTGCGCCTGCATTTTTACTACCATGTTCCCTTACATCAATGCCATATTTAATTTTGCCAACCCAAATAGCAGTTGGAATTGAACCGATTAAATAAGCAATTATTCCAAATATTAAAAATTCCATTATTCACTGAATAAATTGAAGAATACTGTTTTTAAACCTCCTTGACCAAGTTGATAAATGAAATTTTTCTTTTTTCGTTTATCTTCTTTCAATGCTGAAATATCTGTCGCCAATTCTGAATCGCCTGTCATGATATCCATCACCCCGTCTTTACGCCCCATCGAGTAGTTGAAGAAGTAATCCTTCCCTCCTGGAATATCCATCAATAACGCAAACCAATCACCACCTGCTCCAGAATGTTTTTGTTGGAAAAAGGCTTTGAATGGTACGTATTTCATGACCGGCTTGTCAAACACATTCACTAAAATAGCTGATTCGGTATTGGTAATCAATCCTTTGAAGTTATTTAAACGTGGTTTACTATAATAACTCAATTTTAAACCTGTAATCGTAATGGTTGATTCCAAACAACTTGGAAGTTTCTTTACTTCACCTTTAATCGTGAAATTTTCTTCCAATTTGTCAGCTTCTGCTTGTGAACTCCATGTTGTGATAGCAGATTTTAACGTGTTTGTTGCAAAATCAATTGATTTCAACCCGTCTGTAGCGTTGATTTTATCTGGAATGTTCTTAAATACGGATTTGTCTAAAGGAATATCAAATTTTGCCGTTAGATTGAAGAATGCTTCTCCAGTTTTAGAATTGTAATCAACCATACCAGCAGTGCTAATTTGAACATCGCCATGATTCATACCAAGGTCGATAACTCCTTCACCAAATAAAGAACATGTTTCTGTATTCATCGATAAGAAATTTCCTTTTTCTGTTCGGTTAATCAACTTGTCTTTTGTTGCTATTCTGTATTCTTTCGACTCGTGATCATACGTCAATAAACCAGATGAGGTAACAACAATTGGGTCGTTTTCGTTAACCAATTTCGATAAGAATGTAGGGTAGAGCGCAATGCTGTCAACAACTGGAGAATCTCTCCATACAATTCCCGCAGAAATAGCTTGTCCATCAAGGTTTTTCATGCTTGAACTAACGGGTATTTGTACATTTTTAGGATCGATTGAGCTTGAGAACGCTAACCAGTTTTTCTCAAAATCAACACAGTTGTGATTGATACGTGTAGCTCCGTTGAATAAAATCTCTGGTGTTGAAGCTTTTACGATGATGTCGCCATAGTAATCAAATTCTGGACTAAGTTTGAATCCTTGGTTGCCACTAATCTTACCTGTAGCTCTAGTTTGATACGATGAATCTAAACCAATTGAATTCATGGTGATATAGGTTAAAATACTATCCCGATCATAATATGGATATTCTCCAGAACCGTTATACGCTCTTCTAGCTGTAATATCTACTTTAGATTTGGTGAATTTATGGTATTTCGTGATGTAATTGGCTACTATTGTTGCATTGTTGAACTGATCCAATTTTGCTTTTCTACGAATGTTGACTTTCATGCTATCCGGATAAATTCGGGCATCGGCAACGTCAATATATTCAACTTCGGAACAATAAATGGATTTCTCTTTCATGTCAAGTTTTGCTTTTGGAGCTCTAAATTGAAGCGAATCTTGTTTTGGATGAAGGGAGAAAAAGTTAGGTCCCAATAAATCCACTCCAGCAGTAATATCCATGTCTTTTGTTGCTTTCTTTTCCATTGCCAATTCATCTTGATCCATGAACCAAGTAAATAAGTCCATTTTACACATGTATTGGTTTACAGGAAAATCAACTCTGGATTCTCCTTTGTTGGAATTGAAAACACCTTTTCTATCGGTAAAACTAACATGTGATTTGACATTGGCAGTTTCAAATACTAAGGGAGCTTCTCCTTCCTCTCTATTTTGATTTTTAAGAGCAAAACTGGAAGTGTCAGCATATAAATCCTTGTACTCGTAAACAAATTTTTTCGAAACAATGGTTGCATTTTTAAAGGACATTAACCCATTTCCTTCTATTCCTTTTGGTGTTACAATTGCAGTCCCTTTTAGATTGGCTTCTTTGTCAAAAAACTCAAATTCAGAACGAGGCATTGTCGTTGCTTTTAGTATTTTTTTACGAGGAATATAAGTTAAAAAAGCTTCTTCACAAGTTGCTTTCGGGAATTGAATACCTGTTTGAACGGGTTCGTTCATAAAGGAAACAACACCAATGGTAGAGTCTGGTAAAAATGTTAACAAGCCTTTTGATACAGATGTGGATTTAACAAAGTTAATTGTTCCAGCTCCTTGCAATCCATTTCCAGACAACATGACTTTGTTATCATACTTCGCCACTCCGTAAAATTCAAAACCATCTTTTGGAGATGTTGTTGAGAACCCAAATGAATAGTCAGGCATTACTTTCAAATCTTCTTTTATAACAGGAAAGATTCCAGCAGAAATCAATTCTCCTTTCAAACGCCAGCTTTTATCGTTGAAATTATCAACACTATCCACTGTGAATGGTTGAAGTGTGTAGTAAAAACGTGTACTGTCATACGCTCCTTTGTACAAATCAGGTGAGTTGTAATATATTTTAGTGGTATTTTTTATCGTTAAAATCGGATATATAGACGTTGTTGCATCTTCTTTGTTTCCAGAACGATTATCTGGAAGGTCTATCACAACATCTCCAACAATACCTGAAATTGTACTGCTCATCGCTATTCCAGCTGTTCCATCTTCTGCCTTACGTGGTTGAACCCTGAAAACAGATTCGTTGGTCTTTAATAGATTAATTTTATTGAGTGCATAATTGTAATTGGCACTAACGGTATTGATCTCAGCTTTTCCAGCATTCAGCCAACCACTAAATTCAATGTCTCTATTTTGCTTAACAGTTACAGTGTTTTGATTGGGATAAATGTGGACGTTTTGTTTGTCAGATATTGTAATTCTATCAATGCCCGATAAGCTCATGTCCATTGAACTTAAATCAAAGTGACCAAAGTTTTCTAAAATTCTTCGTGCTTCATTTTGAGTTTTGTAATTCTCTTTTATTTGCTGTAAATTGGGGTTATTTTTTATTTCTTCATCGGTATAGCCTTTTAATTCTTTTGGTCTAAAATCTGCTGTAAAAATAATGTTGTCAAAATCCTTTTTACCTGCTTTTCCTTTAACGAAGTTGTTTAACTTTTGTGTGATAAACACTTTTTTATTTTCGGTGTCGTAATTGATAAAACCATAATTTGCAAGTTGTAGCATCAGTGAACGTACTTGCTCAATTGTTCCACCCAAAGCTGATGCACATTCTCCTTCGGTGATTTCGTCTTTGTCATATTTATAACCATAACGACTAATGGCTACCAATGGATGCACAGATGAAAATCCTTGTAATTTATCATACAATTGCCCGTCGTAGTAATTAAATGACTCAAAACGAGCTACACGTTGCTCCTGACTTGTTCCTTTTTCATACGTGAAGTAGATTTTATTATCCTTTTCATTGAGTATGATTTTTGGTACATAATAAAACAATTGGTGGTAATAATCAATAAATGGTGATTGACCTAACCCTGTTGTCGGTCGAGAAAATTCAATAATGCCATCGTTGTAATAGTACGTAAAATTGTTACTTGGATGTATCAATGAATCGCCTGTGTTAAAGATGATTTTACTGCTTGTTGTGTAACTATATATCTGCTTGTCAGTGATGTAAATTTCGTTAGCTTTTGAAATGATATAGGGTTTTGAATTTTTAAGGATAACAATCTTAGCAGGTATATTTTTTGCTCCTGTACCGATGAATTTAGCTCCTTTCAAAGAAAATGCTCCTTCATAATTTGTATTAGGCTTAATGTTGTTGATTTTTAAATCCGTTTTATAGGAGATGAATTGTGGAAATAATCGGTCTTCCTCACGGTTGATTTTAAATGCTCTATCCGACAAGCTACCGAGTAAAACTTCGTTAAAATAAGGTGTTTTCAACTTCACAGAATCTATGTTCATGTTGGTGTTTTTCATGGATAATTGAAACTTACCAACTTCTGCATACGTTTCATTTTTAGGCAATCCAACTTTTTCCCAAGTGACGATTCCGCCGTTTCCTTCCCATTTTTGCAATGCAGGGTCGTATGTTCCGGTAGTTTTAAATACCACCATGCTATCTACGTATTTGGCTTCTTTTTTAGTGGTACCAATATCAACAGCTCTACAGATAAGATTTCCGTCACTTAGTTGAATATAAGCCTTTTCATCGTATTTGAATTCATATTTTCCACCCTTGTAAAACCACTCAAAATTGGATTTTCCAGCCAATCTTCCTTCTGAGAAAAATCCTGCTGATAAATCGGCAAAATCGGTAAATCGTTTCGGGTTTCTACTTTCTAATAACTTGTCAACAGCACTTTGATAAGCATTGTAACTGGATTCATTTTGTTTGTTTTTAACAAGTGAATAGATGGAAAACACGTAATTGTAAACATCTGGAACAACTGAAAATCGTTTACTAATCAACGTGTTGCAAGTTGCAACTAAATTGGTAAAATACCGATCTGGAAATTCAGTAGTTTGAAGCAACATGACGCTTAGTTCTTTCTTAACAAACTGCGATTGTTCATCTGTTGCATATTGCGCCATTGAACTTTGCAATTCTTTTATGAATTTAGCACGATCATTGCTATAAGTTGTCTGGCTGTACGAATAACTTCCGATGATAAGAAGTAAAAAAAGCATTGTATTTTTCATAGTACCTGAATTTTTCAAGTTTACAGTTTTGTATTGATTAGTCGCGCGACTTATAAATTAACTTAATAGCCGCCCAATTGTCTTTGTTGTAAATGTGTTCTTTCTCGAAACCGAATGCACGTGCAAATTCAATCAACTCATCTGTATCCGAGTCGAAAAAGCCGCTTAATAGCAATACACCTCCGTCATTAAGCGATTGTGCGTAGAAAGGAATGTGTGCTTTCAAAACATTTTTATTAATATTAGCTAAAATCGTATCAAATTTTGTACCACTAATTAAGTCAACATCACCACACTTTGTTTCAATGTGTTTGCATTGGTTTCTTTCAGCATTTTCAACCGTGTTTTCAGCCGACCAATCTTCAATGTCTATTGCAAGAATTGCGGTAGCACCCAATTTTTCCGCTAAAATTGCTAAAACGCCTGTCCCTGTGCCCATGTCCAATACCTTTTTGGGAAAAGGATGCAGGTCAAACAGTGCTTTGGACATCATCCAAGTTGTTTGATGGTGGCCAGTACCGAAAGACATCTTGGGTTGTATTTCAACAATGATTCCTTTTGCGATAGATTTGTCGTGAAAGGGTGCTAAAATACTAGCTAGTTCTTCAACATAAACAGGCTCAAAGTCACTTTCCCAAACAGCATTCCAGTTTTGATGTTCGATGATTTGTGACTCAAACGAAAAAGATACATCTTCTCGCTCTTCGCCAAGAAATGTTTCTTTTAAAGCACGTTCTACAGAAGTTTCTTGCACTTGACCGTAAGCCAAAACGCCTTCATCGGTGTTCACAAAACTTTCAAAACCAGCATCGGCTAATTGAGCTACAATGATTTCATTAAATGGTTTTAATGGTTGTAGTTTAATATTTAATTCTATGTAATCCATTTAAAATGCGTCTATTATGCTTTTGAACGAAGAAGCCTTTAATGAAGCACCTCCTACAAGTCCTCCATCTACGTTGTAACAAGAAAATAACTCTTTTGCATTGTTTTCGTTACAACTACCTCCGTATAGAATAGAAGTACTATTTGCAATAGGTTCTCCATAATGATCACCAATGAATGAACGAATTGTTTGATGCATTTCTTCTGCTTGCTCATTGGTTGCTGTTTTTCCAGTTCCAATCGCCCAAATTGGTTCGTAGGCGATGATGCATTTGCTAAAATCTTCAGCACTTAAATGAAACAAACTCTCTTTTAATTGATTTGTTACAAAGTGCTTTTCATTTCCAGCCTCTCTGATGTCCAATGATTCACCACAGCAAAATACTGGAGTGATGGAATGCATCAATGCAGCATCTACTTTTTCTCTTAATTGCACATTGGTTTCATTAAAATAAGCACGTCTTTCGCTGTGACCAATAATCACATGATTGACACCTATACTCTTTAATTGTTGAAAAGAAGTTTCTCCGGTGTAAGCTCCACTGTCTTTGGCATAAGCGTTTTGCGCACCAACAGAAATAGTTCTATTTGCTGTATCAATAAACGGTTGTATGTAGGGTGTTGATGGGAAGATTAAAACTTCTACACCTTCTTTTTTTATAGCTGCAATTTCTTGAAACAAAGCATTTGCTTCATCCCAATTCAAATTCATTTTCCAGTTTCCTGCTACTATTTTTTTTCTCATTGTTTTAATAATATGTTTTTTTCTAACCAGCCAAATGTTGGTGTAGAACGATGTGGATATTTTCCTTTTACAATTCCTTTTTGAATGACCATCATAGATGGATTGCTTCTTGCTATAGCTTTCAATTCAATCTCATCATTGGTGAATATTGGTATATTGAAATTGTATTTCTTTCTAAAGTTATTGATGTCCTTACGGTTAGAACTACTCAACAATATCATTGGAATACCATGTTTTTTTGCCCCTTCTAAAATTGATTTGTAGCGATCCATTGCATCCCAATTAGCTTTGAAGATATCTCTTGTTGTAAGAATGATGATTTCATCCGTTGTTGTGATGTAATTACGAATGTTGACATCCGTCAATTCTGGATCAACTTCGGTAACGGTATCCAACACTTGGTAATAGTTAGGAGAGTATTCTTCTAATGTAAATTCATCCATTGGCACATCGTAAATATCATTGGAGGATAAATTTTTCACATGCACAATTTGAATCCCATTTGAAGCTATAAATTCATTCACGAAGCTTAAATTTTTTTCATAATCTGTCATGTCTTGAATGGCTATAAACGGATTGAATTGTTCGGTAATAGATGGTAATTTGGTTGCTTTAATCGTTTTTTGAACCATGTCAACATATTCCCAGTTCTCATCGTCCCAAATTTTTGATTTCATGTATTCAGGTGATGAAGAATCATATAAACGCTCTTCTTTCGTGTTTTTATTGACATATCTCAGCATGCTTTGATAAATACCTTCTTCACCATTGTTCATTAATTCAACCAGATTGCTCCCTTGTGCATAGGGGCGGTAATCTTTCATTGGTTCGTAACGCAACACAAAGAACACAAAAATGCTTGATAGAATCGTTAAGAAGATTCCCATTCCAAAGTAATTTCCAAAGAGCACCCCTCCAGATCGTTTGATCCAAAGCGCTCCTACTATTCCAATTAATCCAAAAATGATAGGAAAATACCAAGAGAAAATCATTGAAAAGAAGGCAATAACAAGAAGTGAAGTAGTAGCAAAAACAACATTTTGCTTTCTTTCATTGGGCACAATTAACCATTGAGCAATGAAAATCCACATTCCTAAGTAAAATACAATGATGTCTTTCCAAAGTGATTCTTTTGGTGTAAGTGAGCGACCAATAGAGCCTTTCATGGCATCACCAAAGCAACCACAATCATCCACGCATTGAGGTTGTTTCATTTCATCAATAACAACTTCTTCATTGTTTTGGCTTACAATTTTAATGTCTTTATTGGTTTCTGCTTGCTTTATTTTGATAGCAGCTATGGGGTTGGATAATGCATAAGTATCTCTGTCTTTAAACTTTTTGCCCGAGTCACAGGTTGCAGTATGCCAAGTTAAAAAAGTAAAGAATGCCATCATAAATACCAAAAGGTAAGATACTGGTTTGATTTTCTCTCCAATAATTAAAAAGATACCGATGATTATCTCAATAATGCAGATGATAACACTAAGTGGTAAAGCATAATCAATTAAAAATTCCAAGCTAAATCCAGGTGCTCCAAACCATTCTTTGATACGATACGCTAACGCTCCATCTTCAAAATATTCTTCTAATTTGTAAGCAAAACCAAGTGGATCATTGGCTTTTACAAGACCCGAAACAATAAACAATCCTCCGATTAAAACTCGAGATACATTTGCCATCATCAAGCGACCTCTAAAAATAAGTAAACCAGCTGTTGCCAATGCCATTAAAGTAAAGCCGATTAATTTAAGTCCCAAGGAACTACCTGAAAAACTATCGTGATAGGCAATTGTGATTAAAGTTAGTCCAAATATGTTTAAAAGTACAAAAAGTACATTAAAAAAGTACGATCTTCCTCCAACGGAGATATTTCTGTTTTTAGCACTCATAGTAAAAAGTATTTTTAATTGTTTTCTTGTGTTAAATGTATCAAAGCGAATACGGCATAATTGAGCATGTCATAGTAATTGGCGTCAATGCCTTCACTGATGATTGTATTGCCTTTGTTGTCTTCTATTTGCTTGATTCTTAGTATTTTTGTTAAAATCAAGTCGGTTAATGAACTAACTCGCATATCGCGCCAAGCTTCACCATAATCGTGGTTTTTCTTTTTCATTAACTGATAAGCTTTTTCGGCGTATTTTTCATACAAATTAATTGCCATTTCTTCTGGTAATTCAATTTCTTTCAACTCTTTTTCGTTAAATTGGATCAAAGCCATGATGCAATAATTGACAATGGCAAAAAATTCACCTTCAATGGATTCATCAATTTCACTGTGTCCAGCTTCTTGAATGGTTCGGATACGTTGTGCTTTGATAAATAATTGATCCGTCAATGAACTCGGGCGTAAAATTCGCCATGAAGTACCATAATCTTTTGTTTTTTTACTGTAAATCTCCTTACAGTTAGCTATTACTTTTGTATATTGCGCGTCAGTTTGGCTCATTATTCAATTAAATGAAAAATTCAAGGGTTGAAGATACAAATTATAATGCAATTGCCATGAATATTAACGGAAATTTAATGGATTTTAAGGTTCCCAAAGTAATGGGGATTTTAAATGTAACGGATAATTCCTTTTATGAGGGTAGTCGCTTGACGTCTGATATAGAATTACTTAAGAAGGCAGAGTTACACTTGTCAGAAGGTGCTGATATTCTAGATTTGGGTGGTTTTTCTACACGACCAGGTTCACAATTAGTTGATGAAGAAATGGAGTTAAATCGTATAAAAAATGCGTTGTATCTTCTTAAAAAAGAGTTTCCAACTGCAACTATTTCAGTGGATACCTTTCGAGGAAAAGTTGCCGAAGTTGCAATAAAAGAAGGTGCATCAATCATCAACGATATCAGTGGATTTCAATTTGATAATTCGCTACTTGCCACCATTTCAAAGTACGATGTAACTTATGTTTTAATGCACATTGCAGAAAGTTTTGATACCATGCACGATGTTTCTGCACAGACTATTGCTACTCATTCCGAAAACATCTTGGAAAAAGTAGCTACTTATTTTAAACAAAAAATTGGTGTGTTGAATCAACAGGGGATTTCAAATATTGTTATAGACCCAGGCTTTGGATTTAGTAAAACATTGAAAGAGAATTACACCTTGTTACACCAATTGGATTTCTTTCATCAATTGAATTGTCCTGTTTTAGTTGGAATTTCCAGAAAATCAATGATTTATAAAGAATTAGGTATTACACCTGAAGAATCGTTGAACGGAACAACGGCATTGCATGCATTGGCTATCTTAAAGGGCGCATCAATTCTCAGAGTTCACGATGTAAAGCCTTGTAAGCAGGTGATTGATTTGCTGTTGTACTAAAATAGCTTAATCGTAAATCAAATAATGTGATCTGACTTCTTTGAATTGTTTTAAATCTTCTTTCCAGCTATCTCTTATTTCTCGTTCACTTGCAAACGAGTTGATTTGTTTCAATAATTCGTCATTTCCTGCCAATAAATTGAAAAATCGTGGACGATCTATCCATTTTTCGCCTAAAATTGGATACAATGCATCTCTTGCTTCAAACAAATAATCCAATTCGAGTTTTTTTAATCGATGGCGTTGATCAGTAAGATTTTCCCCGTAACAAAGTTGCCCTTTTAATACTGGTGAACTTGCTCCTGGCTGTGAAGTGGGAGTGAATGAAAATCCTTTGTCTGGAAACTGTGGATGTCCAAATAGTTCAAATGGAGTAGAGGTTCCACGCCCAACGCTCACCACCGTTCCTTCAAAAAAGCAAAGACTTGGGTAAAGCATAATGGCATTGTCTGTTCTCAAATTGGGAGAAGGTGGTATGGGCAAAGAATAATGGCTTTTATGCGTATAGTTTTTTATTTCTATAACTGTCAAATCGCACTGAACACTGTCTTTTAACCATTTTTCTCCATTGATCATTTTACCGTATTCTCCTATCGTCATTCCGTATAAAACGGGCACTGGATGCATGCTGATAAATGACTCAAAACCAGCTTTTTTTACAGGACCATCAATGATGTTCCCATTTGGGTTCGGTCGATCTAATAAAATCACTGGAATGTTCGATTCTGCTGCTGCTTCCATGATATAATGAAGCGTTGATATGTAGGTGTAAAATCGAACGCCAACATCCTGTAAATCAAAAACAATGATATCAATACTATCCAAATCAGTTGACTTTGGCTTTTTATTATTTCCATACAGAGAAATAATGGGTAAACCTGTTTTTTTGTCGATGTCATCATTGACTGTAGCTCCAGCATCTTCACTTCCTCGAAAACCATGCTCTGGTGAAAATACTTTGACTACGGCTACATCTTGCGAAAGAAGTGTATCCACAAGGTGTGTGTTTTTGATAAAAGAAGCTTGGTTTGCCACTACAGCAACACGTTTGTTGGCCAGTTTTGCAAGGTAATCATCCAATTGATATGCTCCGGGTATAATTCCCTCATTTTCATTGATTTCTGTATAAATTGTAGGGGTTGCTTCAACGGTTGAAAAGTTGCTATATGCAATAAAAAGAATTAAAAAGAGGGAAATTCTTTTTAACCAAAAATCCTTTGTGTATTTTAGCACCCAAAATCGTTGTCTATTGTCATTCGAATATTTCATATCAAAACGTATTCTAAAAAACGAAGTACAAGGTAAGAAAGTTTCCAAAGCAATTGTGCGCATATCTGTTATAAGTATTGCACTAGCAATTGTTGTTAACTTAATTACGATCGCTATCGTTAAAGGTTTTCAAAGTCAAGTTCGTGACAAGGTTTCTGGATTTGGAGCTCATTTAAGCATTTTGTCCGCATCCGACGGAAACATGTACGAATCAACACCTATCCTCAAAAATCAGGCCTTTTTTCACGATTTAGAAAAAAATAATGAAATAAAAAGTATTTCAGCGGTTGCATACAAGCCTGTTTTGTTTCAAAGTGATAAAAATGAGCGTGTTGTAAAACTATCCAATCTGAAGGATACAATCATAAAAGAACAAAATGTTCAAGGTGCTATACTAAAAGGAGTGGAAAATCAATACGATTGGGATTTTTTTAAGGCTAATTTAAAGGAAGGTTCGATTCCTAAATTTGATAAAAAGCAACTATCCAACGAAATTATCATTTCAAAGCAAATAGCTTCGTTACTCAATTATGGAATCAATGATACGATTCGTGCCTATTTTGTTAGAAGCGCACCAATTCTTAAAAAGTTAGTCATAAAAGGTATTTATGAAACTGGTTTAGAAGATCATGATAAGAAATTTGCTGTCGGTGACTTGCGCTTGGTACAAGAATTAAATGATTGGGGCATTCAATCTACAATTGATATTGACGATACGCTTTACAAAGCACCAGGTTATGAAAGTCAGCTAATCGTTCGTGTGAAAGCGAGAGGAGGAAAAGGACAATTTCGTTACGATTGGGGTAGAGGTCAAGAGATTTATGGTGCTAAAACAATTAATACGGATAGAGATACCAGTTTTCGGGTAATTGTATCGGACTATTCAATGAATTTATTGGAAAAAAACTCGTTGAGCCTTGAAGATACTGCGATTATTAAAATTACTATTTCTGGAAATAAAAATAGTATCAATCAGTTTGAATTGGAAGACAATTATTTGGTAAAACACTATGAGAACGAGACAGGGACAAAATACACTATCCATTCCAATGATAAACAAATTCATGTAGAAATTGAAAACGGTAGTGGTAGTTACATGAATTACATTGCTGGATTTGAAATAAAAGTGAAGGATTGGAAGAAGCTTGATGAGGTGCGAAAAGCAGTAAAATCTAAAGTAGAATTTATTCCATCTGAAGCAGGTGAGGTCTTTCGGGTGCAAAGTATCAAGGAAGCTGAAAGCGATATTTTTGTTTGGCTCGATTTTCTTGATATCAATGTGTTTATCATCATCGTATTGATGATTTTGATTGGCATTATCAACATGGGATCGGCTTTATTGGTGTTGATTTTGGTTAGAACAAATTTTATTGGTATCTTAAAATCACTAGGTGCATCGGATTGGTCAATCCGAAAGATATTTCTTTACCAAGCCTCTTTTCTTATTTTGAGGGGAATGGTTATTGGTAACTTAATCGGTTTAGTAATTGCGTTTACTCAATACTATTTCAATATTATTCCACTCAATCCAGAGGTTTATTACTTAGACACTGTTCCCATCCAACTTTCATTTGTAGATTGGTTGTTGCTAAATGTTGGTACATTGATAGTGTGTGTCATTGCATTGATTGTGCCAAGTGTGATCATTACACGTATCAATCCATCAAAAGCAGTTCGGTTTAATTAATAACTGGAGACTCTGTGTTAATAGGTTAATTCAACTTGTAATTTAAGTTCATGTTTTCAAGTGATTTCAATAATTCGCTTGTTACCTTTATTTTAATATTCTTTGCACTCATGTTCACATTCACTTCATCAACAGGGTCATAAATATTGAATGTAATAGTGCTCGGTCCTTCATTGGATAAAAAGAGATTGTTTAAATCAGCGATTAACTTCTGATCCAGTAAGCGTGCTGAAATATTTAATACAAGCGATTTGGCACTTTTTTCACTTAAATTTTGAAGAAATTCAATGTTTGTAATTTCAAACGTTGGCTCTTTCCTGTAATTGATGATAAATTTACCATGAACGGCAACAAATATATTAGGAGTAATATATGGTTTGTTTCTTAGGTAATTATCTCCAAACAAAGCGATTCTGGCAGAATGGGTGTAATCTTCCAAAGTGATGATTCCAAAAGGCATTCCTTTTACAGTAAATCGATGTTCTGCGTCTGAGATGTATCCGCCTACAACGATTGTTTTGTTTAAATAAGTGAGTGGATCGTTAATCATTTCAACATTTCCATTACAAAATGTTTTGAGTTCTAATTTATAATCATCAAGTGGGTGACCAGAAATATAGATACCAATTACTTCTTTTTCTTTAGATAATTTTTGCCAATTGCTCCATTCAGGTGCGTTGGGAATAATTGGTTCGGGCATTTCAACGGCAGAATCTTCACCAAATAAAGATGATTGAGCAGAATCTTCGCTGTCTTTGTAGCTCGAACCGTATTTTAATAAACTTTCTAAAAATGTTCGTTTGTTTGCATCCTCTTGAAAAAATTGCGCACGGTGAATGTTTTTAAAAGAGTCAAAGCCACCACCAAAAATCAAGCCTTCATAAGCTTTTTTGTTACACTCTCTTGAGCTAACACGTTTTGCAAAGTCAAAAATTGATTTGAATGGACCATTTTCTTCTCGTTCACTAATGATGGCAGATACGGGACCGTTCCCCAATCCTTTAATTGCACCTAATCCAAAACGAATGTCACCGTTTTTATTTACGGTAAATTTCATGTGTGATTCGTTGATATCTGGGCTCAATACATTGATACCCATTCTTCTACATTCCTCCATGAAAAAAGTCACTTGTTTGATGTCATTCATGTTGTTGGAAAGCACAGAAGCCATATATTCTGCCGGATAGTTGGCTTTTAAATAGGCTGTTTGGTAAGCAATCCAAGCGTAACAAGTTGAGTGTGATTTGTTGAAGGCATAAGAAGCAAACGCTTCCCAGTCTTTCCAAATTTTCTCTAATGTTGTTTCATTGTGTCCTTTTTTTGCACCATTTTGGATGAACAAAGGTTTCATTTTATCCAACACTTCTTTTTGCTTTTTCCCCATTGCCTTACGCAGTGTATCGGCTTCACCTTTTGTAAAATCAGCCAACTTTTGAGAAAGAAGCATTACCTGCTCTTGGTAAACTGTAATACCATACGTTTCTTTCAGATACTCTTCACAATCATCCAAATCATAAACAATGGGCTCTTCTCCATGTTTTCTTTTAATAAACGAAGGGATGTAATCCATTGGTCCCGGACGATACAAAGCGTTCATGGCAATCAAATCGGCAAAAACGGAAGGCTTTAATTCCTTTAAATATTTTTGCATACCAGGAGATTCGTATTGGAAAATACCAACAGTTTCGCCTCGTTGAAACATTTCGTATGTTGTTACATCATCAACTGGAAAAGCATCGGGATCCAACTCTAGTCCATGTCGGATTTTAATATTGCGAAGCGCATCTTTGATGAGTGTTAACGTTTTTAAACCTAAGAAGTCCATTTTTAATAACCCAGCTGACTCTACAACTTTGTTATCAAACTGTGTACACCACATGGTTGAATCTTTTGCTAAGGCAACTGGCACATAATTTGTAATGTCTTCTGGTGTAATAATGACTCCACATGCGTGAATACCAGTATTGCGCAACGAACCTTCGAGCATGGCAGCTTGTTTTACTACATTTCCTTGTAAGTTCGTTTGTTTCGCAATTTCTTTGAGTTCCCTTGCTTTTGCAATGGATTCAGAATTGTTTTTTAATTTCTCAGCTAATTTGTCCTCATTTAGCTTAAAAATATTGGATAATGAGGTGTCTGGAATCAATTTGGCAATTCTGTCAGCCTCATTCAATGGTAGGTCTAAAACACGCGCTGTGTCACGTATAGATGATTTTGCGGCCATTGTTCCATAAGTGATGATTTGGGCAACTTGGTTGGAACCATATTTTTTGATTACCCAATCAATGACATCACCACGACCTTCGTCATCAAAGTCAATATCGATATCGGGCAACGATACACGTTCTGGATTTAGGAAACGCTCAAATAGTAGGTCGTATTTGATGGGGTCAACGTTTGTAATACCGATACAATAGGCAACTGCGGAACCGGCAGCGGAGCCACGCCCTGGTCCAACAGATACACCCATATCTCTGGCTGCTTGACAGAAGTCTTGTACAATCAAGAAATAACCAGGGTAACCTGTTTTTTCAATTGTTGACAATTCAAATTCCAATCGTTCTTTGATGTCATCAGAAATTTCTCCATAACGTTTTTTTGCTCCTTCGAAAGTAAGGTGACGTAAGTAGTTGTTTTCCCCTCTTTTGCCATGGTCTTCCAAATCTTGACTGTCTTGAAATTCTGTTGGTATATCAAAAGCGGGTAACAAAACATCTCTTGCCAATCCATAAGGTTCACATTTGTCGATAATTTCTTCTACAGACTCAATGGCTTCAGGAAGATCAAGGAATAATTCTTTCATTTCTTCCTGTGATTTAAAGTAATATTCCTCGTTGTCAAGTCCAAAACGGTATCCTCTTCCTCGTCCTTTTGGTGTACTTACCAATGCAGAATCTTTAATACAAAGCAAAACATCGTGTGCAATAGCATCTTGTCGAGATGGGTAAAATGTATTATTTGTTGCTACTAATTTAATGCCGTGTTCTTTTGATAGTTTGATGAGGGTTTCGTTGACACTGTTTTCATCACTTTGACCATGGCGCATTACTTCTATGTACAAATCCTCTCCAAATTGTTCTTTCCACCATAAAAGAGCTTCTTCGGCTTGCTTTTCACCTACATTTAAGATTAAATTGGGAACTTCACCATAAAGGTTTCCTGTCAATACAATGATGTCATTTTTATATTTCTCGATGACACTTTTGTCAATTCTTGGAACATAGTAAAAGCCTTCCGTGTAGGCAATGGAAGCTAATTTTATTAAATTGTTGTATCCTTTTTTGTTCTTTGCAAGAAAAACAACTTGATACCCATTGTCTTGAGATGATTTATTGGTTAAATCTTTGCAAACATTGAATTCACATCCAATAATAGGTTTAATGAAATTGGCTTCAAACTCTTCTCCTTTCTCTTTGGCTTCTTCTTGTAATGCTTTGACTTTCTTATTGTAACTCGATACTTCCTTTTCAAAAACAAAAGCACCCATCATGTTGCCATTGTCGGTAAGGGCAACAGCAGGCATTTTGTATTCAGCAGCTTTTGCTACCAAATCGCTATATGTCGATATGGACTGAAGTATCGTAAACTGTGTATGGTTGTGTAAATGCGCAAAATGAACATTTTCTAGACGCTTTCGAGCATCATCGAGATTTCCTGTAGAAATGGTTGTTCCTTCTTGCGGTTTAAGTTTAGCACTTTCGGTTTTAAAATTGATGTGATTTAAACCTATCGGTTGAATCTCAGAAGGATTGTTTGTTTTGTATTCTTCTAAATAGGTTTCTGGTTGTTGCAATTCATCCAACGTGAAATTTCCTGTTCTTATCAATTCAAAGAAACAGCGAGCAGTAGCTTCCACATCGGCAGTGGCATTGTGCGCTTCTTGAAATGGAACACCAAATAAGTGTTTGTGCAACTCACTTAGTGTTGGTAGTTTAAAACGACCACCACGACCGCCGGGTATTTGACATAAATTAGCTGTAACTTCCGTACAAGTGTCCAAAACTGGCATAGCTCCCATTGGAGACTCTATACCTGTTCGAACAAGTTCACAACCCAATACATTGATGTCAAATTTGAGGTTTTGACCGACAATAAATTTTGATTTCTTAAGTGCTTCATTGAAACTATCGAGAACAACGGTTAATTCTTCTCCATACTTATCAGCTAATTCTGTAGAAATACCATGTATTTGTTCCGCATCAAATGGAATGTTAAATCCATCTGGCTTAATAAGAAAATCTTTGTGTTCAATGATTCGGCCAAATTCATCATGTAATTGCCACGCTAATTGGATAACACGTGGCCAGTTTGTTGTGTCTGTTATAGGGGCGTTCCAATCTCTTGGTAAACCAGTTGTTTCGGTGTCAAAAATGATATACATGAAATAAATTTTGCGAAGTATAAAATTAAGAATTTTTTAGAGCAAAAAAAAGCAAATTTCCAAAAGGTTATTAACAAAAAAATCCCCGACGAATCGAGGATTTTTTTTAAAATCTATTTACAGTTGCTATTATTCAGCATCATCAGCTGAATCATCAACAGAGTTACGAGATTTTTTGATAGATACCACAACAGCATTTGCTGGGTCTAAAACTGTTACATTAGGAATTTCTACGTTTTTAACACGAATAGATTGTCCAATTCTCAAATCTGTAATGTTTACAACAATTGCATCTGGTAAATCTTTTGCTAAACCAAATACACGTAATTTTCTAAATACTTGAAGCAATCTACCTCCAGCTAATACCCCTCTAGCACTACCTTCTAAACGTACAGGTAAACCAATTTTAATAGGTTTTTTGTCTGTTACTTCATAAAAGTCAACGTGTTGAATAGTATCTTTTACAGGATGTTGTTGCAATTCACGGATGATTGCACTGTGTTTTTTACCATCAATGTCTAATTCTACTTTGTAAACATCTGGTGAAAAAACGATTTTGTTGATATCGTTTTCCTTTACAGAAAAGTGAGTTTGCTCACCAGTTCCGTAAAGCACTGCAGGAACTAAACCTTGATTTCTAAGTGCATTAGCATCCTTTTTCCCTACGTTCGCTCTTGACGAACCGCTCAATTGTGCTGTTTTCATTTATTATTTATTTAATTTATTTCTATTTTATAAAAAGTTAGAGCTAATAGATTGGTTATGTACCATTTTATTGATTACATCTGCAAATAAATCAGCTACAGATAGTACTCTGATTTTGCTACTTTGTTTCTTTAATGGAATCGTATCGGTTACTATTAATTCAGTCAAATTAGACTCTTCAATTCTTTCGTATGCTGGACCTGATAATACAGCGTGTGTACAAAACGCTCTAACAGATTTTGCTCCTTTTGACATGAATAAATCTGCTGCTTTTGTCAATGTTCCGGCTGTGTCACACATATCGTCAACAAGTACCACATCTTTTCCTTCCACATCACCGATAACGGTCATTTCTGCAACTTCATTGGCAACTTTTCTTTGCTTGTGACAAATTGCTAAACCAGTATTCAAGCGTTTTGCATAAGAATTGGCTCTTTTTGCACCTCCAGCATCTGGAGCAGCCATAATCAAATTTCCTGTGTTTAATTTTTCGATTTCTGGAAAGAAAATGGTAGAACCGTATAAGTGATCTACAGGAACTTCAAAGAAACCTTGAATTTGATCAGCGTGTAAATCCATCGTCATAATGCGATCTACTCCAGCAGCCATCAACATATTGGCAACCAATTTGGCACCAATAGCAACTCTTGGTTTGTCTTTTCTGTCTTGACGAGCGAATCCAAAATAAGGACATACGGCAATGATTTTTCGTGCAGATGCTCTTTTTGCAGCATCAATCATCAATAATAATTCAAATAAATTGTCAGTAGGAGGCATCGTTGATTGAATGATAAATACATCCATTCCACGTACTGTCTCTTCAAATGATGGTTGAAATTCTCCATCACTGAAATCAGTTACTTTCACATCTCCTAAGGACACACCGTAAACTTTAGCAACTTTAGTTGCTAATTCTTGCGATGCTCTTCCTGAAAAAATTTTAATTCCTGCTGACATAATTCAAATTCTCAAATGAGGAGGCAAATTTAGGTATTTTTTATTTAATAAAACCATAAAAAAGCGGATTCTTTTTTTAGAGCCCGCTTTTAAATTGTTTTGCCTTTTATTTCTTAATGTATGAAAGTAATTTATCAACGCTGTCTTTAGCATCTCCTAATAACATTTCAGAGTTGTCTTTGTAGAACAATGGGTTGTCTTCCCCAGAATATCCTGCTGACATGGAACGTTTCATAATGATTACTTTCTCCGCTTTCCACGCTTCAATAACAGGCATTCCATAAATAGAACATCCCGGATCGTCTTGTGCACTTGGATTAACAACGTCATTGGCACCAATAACCATGACAACGTCAGTGTCTGGTAAATCAGGGTTGATTTCATCCATTTCCATTACAATGTCGTAAGGTACTTTAGCCTCAGCTAATAATACGTTCATGTGTCCAGGTAAACGACCTGCAACTGGGTGAATGGCAAAACGCACTTCTTTTCCTTCTTTTCTCAATGTTTGCACTAAATCATGAATGGGGTATTGTGCTTTTGCAACAGCCATACCGTATCCTGGTACAATGACGATAGATTTTGCTTGTTTCAACAAATCAGCTGCTTCTTCGTGATTAATGGTTGTAATTTCTCCTTCAATTGCTTTGCTCGAACCGCTTGTATTTCCAAAACCTCCTAAGATAACGGAAACAAATTTACGGTTCATGGCCTTACTCATGTGAATGGATAAGATCGCACCCGAACTACCAACCAATGCACCTGTAACAATTAATAAGTCGTTGCCCAACATAAATCCTGCTGCTGCGGCTGCCCAACCAGAATAAGAGTTTAACATACTCACCACAACGGGCATATCACCACCACCAATAGCCATAACCATCATAACACCAATAAAACAACCAATAGCAGTCATAATGTACAGATAAATCATGCCATCTGTTCCTTCTGCTTGTGCAAATAGCACTCCTAAAATAGCTGTAACAATTAATAATAGGATGTTGATTGCATGTCGTCCTGGATAAATCAATGCTTTACTCATGATTTTACCGTCTAATTTACCCCAAGCAATAATTGAGCCTGTAAAAGTCAATGCACCAATAAAGATACCTACATAGACTTCTACCACGTGAATGGAGTGAGTAGCTCCTGTTAATGTTTGTGTTTCTGGGTCTAAATAAGAACCAAAACCAACCAATACAGCTGCCAATCCAACAAAACTGTGTAAAATGGCAATTAATTGAGGCATGGCTGTCATTTCTACTTTACGAGCCAATGAAACTCCTATTAATGAGGCAATTGCAACGGCTACAAGAATGTAAACATGACCTTCTGCTTCATGTCCTAAAACAGTTGCTAAAAGTGCGATTATCATCCCCACAATACCGTACATAACTCCACGTTTTGCAGATTCTTGAGAGGACAATCCCCCTAAGCTAAGAATAAAAAGAATACTTGCAAATAAGTATGCTGCTGTTTGTATTTCGTGACCAATCATATTCTAATTTTTTTGAGAATTTCTATCTATTATTTCTGAAACATTTTCAACATTCTGTGTGTAACCAAGAATCCACCTACGATATTGATGCTCGCAAGTAGAATTGCTACTAACGCAATGATTGTAACAGGGCTTGATGCATCATTTGTTGTTTGCAATAAACCACCAACAATGATGATACCACTAATGGCATTTGTTACTGACATCAAAGGTGTGTGTAGTGCATGTGTTACATTGGTTATCAATTGCCAACCTACAAATACTGCCAATACAAACACGGTCATGTGTTGTAAGAAATTGGATTCTTGTGGTGCAAATTTACCAATTAAAAAAAGCAACAGACCAACCACTCCTAATCCAATCGCTGTTGATACTGCTTTTTTCTTTGCAATAGCCGCTTCTTGTGCTTTAAGCTCTTCTGGAGTTGGTAAAACAGGTTTTGTTGCAGCACCACCTCCAGCTGTTGGGCTAACTTGTAGTGGAGCAGGAGGCCAGTTCACTTTTCCATCAAAAGTAACCATCGAACGAGATATAACATCATCGTTCATGTCGATTTTGAAGTTCTCTGCCTTACCCATATCATCTAATAAGTGACACAAGTTATTTCCATACAACTGTGACGCTTGATTTGGTAATTGATCAAGTTTTCCAACAATGATTACACCGTTTTCAGTTGTAACAATTTCTCCATTTTTTGTTTGCGTACAGTTACCACCAGCAGAAGCAGCCAAGTCAATGATAACTGAACCTGGTTTCATAGCCGCTACGTGGTAATCTAAAATTAATTTTGGTGCAGGTCTTCCTGGAATCAATGCCGTTGTGATGATGATATCCACATCTTTTGCTTGCTCCAAAAACAGTTGCATTTCAGCTTCGATAAATTCCTTACTCATTTCTTTAGAGTAACCAGAAGAGGTAGCTCCGTCTTCATCAATTTCAACTGTTAAGAATGATGCACCCATCGATTCGATTTGTTCGGCAACTTCTTTACGAGTATCAAAAGCTCTTACAATTGCACCCAAAGAATTAGCAGCTCCAATTGCAGCCAATCCAGCTACTCCAGCACCGATTACCAATACTTTTGCCGGGTCAACTTTACCAGCAGCGGTAATTTGACCATTAAGGAAACGACCAAAATGATAAGAACCTTCAATCACAGCGCGATACCCTGCAATATTTGCCATAGATGAACGAACGTCCATTTTTTGCGCTCTTGAAATACGAGGAATGGCATCCATTGCCACTGCGTTAACTTTTTTATCAGCTAACTTTTGAATCAATTCTTTATTTTGATCAGGCCATAGATGGCTTAATAAAACCAATCCTTCGTGCATTAAATCCACTTCTTCAAGAGTTGGTTCTTTAACTTTAAGCACGATGTCGGAGTCTCTATAGATGTCAGCTGCTGACGCAACTATTTTAGCACCTGCTTCTTCAAATTCTTTATCTGAAAAATTGGCTTTAATCCCAGCGTCATGTTGAATATAAACGTCAAACCCTTGCTTTTGAAGTCGTTTAACTGTTTTTGGAGTTGCGGCAACCCTCAACTCATCTTGTGCTATCTCAGCAGGTATTCCTACTTTCATATATCTTGTTTTATTCAATTCGAGTTAACAAACAACGTAAAAATAATCTTTTACTGTTAATTGTTGATTTTAAAAGTTGCAATAGTAGTGATTTTTTTGTTTTTTTCAAAATGTGAAATTAAGTTTTTATTTAAAGTTAAGATTATCAATTGTATGCAATCAGTTTTTTTGATTAAAAGATTTAAAGCTCTTTATCTCACAAGAATTTAATGTTATTTCTATTTTATCCTTATTCCAGATGTATGCTGAAATCACTTCATTTGATTTGAAAACGTTTGCAGGGATCTTATTTAAAAAAGAATATAATTTTTTTCCAACTTCTAAAGTATGCGAATCCCAATAAACAATGTTTTTGTTTTTATCTTCAACTTGTATTATCAAATATGTGTTTGGGTTGATAACCTGAATATTTAATCTAGACTCTACAAAATAATCAACTTGTTGGTTCACTTCAAATTTTGTGATAGGAATGTATTCTTCTTTTGATTTAATTGATTTGCTTTGTTTGAAATAAGCATTTTTTTCTTTTTCCATGAAAGCTAAATAATCTTCAAAAGGGAGTAGTCTATTTTTTAAAGTGCTGTATAAGTTGACATAGTTAAAAAGTTCTAATTTTTTTCGCAAAAGAGCTTCAATTTTTTCATCCTTATAGGATGTGATGTTTTGATTATTTACGTCAACCTTATAAAGTGTTTCGTTAGAAAAGAAATAACCATTATCGTAGATTTCACTTATTTTTCGATTTACATTCATAAAAGCAACAGTTCTATCCATATCTTTTTCTTTCATTTTTAAGACACTGCCAAGTGAGGCACTTGTTGTAGGAACACGTACGCCATAACCCCTTAAAATATTGAGCATTGTTTGAAAAATATCTAAATGACTAACGATATTGTTGCTTTTACCTGTTTTTATAAGTTGTGGGCTGTAAATTATTAGAGGTACATGGTATTTCTTTAGTGCGTTTTCTCTGGGTGCTTCATTCATTGGGTGATCGCCTGTAATAATGAAAATGGTATTTTTGTATTCGGGACGTTTAGAATACGCTTTTAAAAAATAGTTAATAGCGTCATCTGCATACAATGTTGTGAGATAATACTTTTTATTGGCTTGCAATTGATTTTTGTAGGCGGTTGAAGTACATTTTTTTACTAACTTTTCAAAGGTTGCAGAATAATGAGGTTCGTTATATACTTTAAACGGAAAATGCATGGAATGAGTAAAGTAAATATCAAAGTAAGGATAAATAGTATTTTTTGATTTTATTCGTAAAGCTTCTTTGTAAATGGTTTTGTCATCATAACTTAGGACAAAATCGCCATGCATAATTTTAGGGGCACTTTCGGGGTATTTGTTTTTATCGAAATTATAATCTACTCCTTCATTAGCATAGTATCTATCTCTGTTTAAATACCAAGAATCTTGACCTTCATAGCTAATTACATGATAATTATTTTTCTTTACAATCGAAATTAAGGATAAGAATGTTGGATAAATTTCCAATTCAGTAAAGCATTTTGTTCCATAGGGTAATCCACCTGTTGTTGATGGAACTGCCGCAAAAGATCTTTCTCCAAGTGTAAAGCAATTTGACCAATATAAACTTGAATCTTTGAGACTGTTTAGATAAGGCATTAAAACAGTATTATCTCTTTTTTGAATGTAATCGTCATTTAATCCTTCAACAATCAATAATACGATGTTGGGCTTTTGATCAAATTTTCCAAAATAACTTTCTAAGTAATTTGTTGTGTCAGGAATATGGTAAAATGGATACTTATTATTGATGTAGTTTTTTGGAAATAATTGCTGATATTCTTCAATTTTACTTTTAGAATACGTGAGATCTATTTTTTTTGATAAATAAAAGTCAAATGCTGATTCTACAAAATAGACCGTTTTATTAATGGAGTAATTATTTGTTGCCTTTATGAAAAAGTTAGAAACAAAAACGAAAAAACTAATACCAAAAACAAGTAGATAACTTTTATTAAAAGTATCGATTTTTGGTTTTCTTTTAGTATAAATGTAATAAATTAGATTGATAATAATCAGTTCAATTAAAATAGAAATGATGATAGGAGTGAATTGAATACCAGCGGTTTTTGTGAAAAAAACAATCTCTGCTATTGAGTGTTGAAAAAACACTTCTCCTAGTGTGTTTTTTTCTACAAAGAAATAGGCTAAAAGAAGCGATTGAGCTATCCAGAATAAGTTAAAAATATTTAAGTAAACAAATGCTAAATTAACTTTTTTAAGCCTGAATAACCATTCTATAAAATAGAAAAAAATAATAAAAGCAATGATTAAACCGATGTCATAAAATAAACCGACAATTTCTTGGAAAAGAGCAAGTGGTTTTTCGCTAGTGTCAAATAAAACGAGAACTGCAGTAAATTCAATTATTCTTAGTATTGAAATGATTAGTACGCTAAAAAGTAAAAAATTGTTGTATTTGCTAAGTTTACCCATTCAAATGATTGTTTTGCGAAAGTAATTAGCAAATTTATTAAAAATATTTGTTTATATACGAACACCTATGTTTTAAATAAAGTGGAAAAGGATTGGGTTAAAGCAGCTAGTAAAGTAGTGTGTGATGTTATTTGTCAGAGTAATGTCCTATAGCGGAAACGACTTGTACAGTTACAATTTTATTAATTTTATTTATTGTGGATTTGTTTTCCACTTTCTTGTGTGTTTCAAGGTCTTTTAATGCTTGTCTTTCGAATTCTACTTTATACTTGCCCATACATCTTTCGGATTAACCTCTATAAAATCGCCTCGTTTTTCAGCACGCTTTATTTTTTTTACAAATTCAGGATTGTAAGGGCTTTTGTTTTCCATAATTTCAACGCCAGGCTGCCCTGCTAATATTTGTAGTATAGCCTCAAGTGCCTTGCCTGCTTTACTACGTGGATTTATTTTTATTGTTTCCATATCACACTTTTTTACAAAGACACAAAAAATATGCCATTTGAAAATAATCTTCTAGGTTCACCAGTTACTATTTTTCACGAAGATTGTGAGGTTTTGCCTCAAGTGGAGAAGGGGCTTTTTAGTTAAAAAGGGTTCTGGTACAGTGTCAGCCTTCGGTTGATATTCACTTCTGCTATATTTAACTGAGTTGTTAAAACGCTCACATAAACAAAAAAGGAGTCCAAAAACTGAACTCCTTTCAATGGTAGCGGGGACACGACTCGAACGTGCGGCCTTCGGGTTATGAGCCCGACGAGCTACCAACTGCTCCACCCCGCGATATATCTTTGCAAATATTGTATCTATTTTATTATCCTCGTTTGGATAAGCGAGTGCAAATATAGTGTTTTTATTTCATTCTGCAATGAATTTCGTAAAAAAGATTAAAAATGAATGCCATTTCAATTTTAAATTGTACTTTTAAATAGAATTTTTACCAATATCAAATAGTAAACCGATGGCAAATACGTTGAAAATAAGAACTTTCGAGGAATATCAAGAAAAGTACCAGCAAAGTATCGAAAATCCTGAAAAATTTTGGGGAGAAATAGCCGAAGAATTTCAATGGATGAAAAAATGGGAACGTGTGTTGGATTGGAATTTTGATGAGCCTAAGCTCGAATGGTTTAAAGGTGCAAAATTGAATATCACCGAAAATGCCTTGGATAGACATTTGGAAACCAGAGGAAATAAATTGGCTTTAATCTGGGAGCCAAATGACCCAAAAGAACGTTTTGTTAGATATACTTACCGAGAATTACATGATAAAGTCTGTCAATTGGCAAATGCACTGAAAGAAATGGGTGTCAAAAAGGGGGATAGGGTGTGTATTTACCTCCCAATGATTCCCGAATTGGCAATTTCATTGCTCGCATGCGCTCGAATTGGTGCTATTCACTCTGTGATTTTTGCTGGGTTTTCTTCGTCTTCAATTATGGATAGAGTAAATGATGCTCAAGCAAAAATGGTTATCACAGCAGATGGATTGTATCGTGGAGCAAAACAAATTCCGTTGAAACGTGTTGTAGATGAAGCGTTGGAAAATTGCCCATCAGTTGAAAAAGTGATCGTCTATAATCGCTTGAATTGGGAACCAAATATGGTAGCTGGTAGAGATTTTAAATGGGAAGAGGTGGTTGATTATCAGTCTAAATCTTGCCCTGCAGAACCAATGGATGCAGAAGATCCTCTTTATATTTTATATACTTCGGGTTCTACCGGTAAACCAAAAGGTGTGGTACATACCTGTGGCGGTTATATGGTGGGAACGGCTTATACATTCCTAAATGTGTTTCAATACGAAGAGTCGGATGTGTATTGGTGTACTGCCGATATTGGTTGGGTAACAGGACATTCATACATTGTTTATGGTCCTTTGCTGACTGGTGCTACAACTGTCATGTTTGAAGGTATTCCAACTTATCCGGATCCAGGGAGATTCTGGCAAATCATTGATAAATATGGTGTTAACCAGTTTTTAACGGCTCCAACTGCTATTCGTTCGTTAATGGCGCATGGAGAAAATCATGTGTTGGCTTATAGCTTGGATTCGCTAAAAGTTATCGGTTCTGTAGGAGAACCAATCAACGATGAGGCATGGAAATGGTATCATTTACACGTTGGAAAAGAAAGATGTGCTGTGGTAGATAATTGGTGGCAAACGGAAACGGGTGCAGTAATGATTTCTGGTTTGGGAAATATCTCACCAATGAAACCTACTTATGCTGGTTATCCCTTGCCGGGTGTTCAACCTGTTTTATTGAACCAAGAGGGGCAAGAAATCCAAGAATCGGATGTGGAAGGATATTTGTGCATGAAAGCTCCGTGGCCTTCAATGTTGCGCACGACTTGGGGTGATCACGAACGGTGTAAAAACACGTATTTTTCAAATTATAAGGGCTATTATTTTTCGGGTGATGGTGCAAAACGCGATAAAAACGGTATGTACCGCATCATTGGTCGTGTGGACGATGTGATAAATGTTTCGGGACACCGTTTTGGTACGGCTGAAATAGAAAATGCCATTAATACCAATGACAATGTTGTGGAATCAGCTGTTGTTGGTTATCCGCACCCTGTAAAAGGTCAATCCATTTACGCATTTGTTATTTGCGAAAGCGAAATAGAAGACGAAGCATTGATGAGGGGAGCAATTATAGAATCTGTAGCCCGAGAAATCGGAAGAATTGCCATTCCCGAAAAAATTCAGTTTGTTTCAGGGTTGCCAAAAACACGTTCGGGTAAAATAATGCGCCGTATTCTTCGTAAAATTGCCGAAGATGAAATTGCTTCAATAGGAGATACTTCTACCTTGTTAGATCCACAAATTGTAGATGAACTCATTGCGGGTAAACTGTAATAGACTGAGATTCGATATAGAATTCTATTCAAGTTAAATTAATTGTGCTCTTGTGCCAATTTACTATGTTTATTTCCGTACAAGAAATAGATCACAAGACCAATTACCAACCATACCATAAACCCAATCCAGTTTTTCAACTCAATTTGAGCCATCATATATAGACAGCAAACCAAACCCAGTACAGGAATAAGTGAGTAATTTCTTGTGAAACTTCTAACAATTAAAATGACAACTACGGTAAAGAAAATCCACATCGGAACATTGTGAAAAAAGGCAACCAATGAGTTCATGTTGCTTCCTTCTTCTGGTGCAGAAGTGATAAAACGCACAAAACTATCTGTGTTGTAGATGTACGATACAATTAACCCTACAATAAATCCAATAGGAAGAATCCATTTGGAATTAACGTATGGAGTTTTGAATTTTCGTTCTACTCCCATTTCTTCCAACCGCAACACACCAGCACACACCAATACGAATGCAAAAAGTGTGCCAATACTGCACAGATCGGTTACGGTTTCCATGTTTAAAAACAAGGCACCTCCACCAACAATTACACCTGTTATGATGGTTGAAAAAGCAGGTGTATTGTGCTTTGGATGAATTTTTGCAAATCGTTTTGGCAATAAACCATCTCTACTCATGCTCATCCAAATACGTGGTTGCCCGATTTGGAACACCAACAATACACTAGCCATAGCGATAACGGCACTCACAGCAATGATACCCGACAACCATTTTAAATCCAATTTTTTGAAAACAAATGCCAAGGGGTCGTTTACAGCCAATTCCGTGTACTTAACCATACCTGTTAGCACCAATGCAATCAATATGTATAAAATGGTACAAATAATAATTGCCCACATCATTCCCCGTGGCAAATCACGTTGCGGATTCTTACATTCTTCGGCAGTAGTGCTGATGGCATCAAACCCAATATAGGCAAAAAACACGGCAGAAACCCCTTTTAAAACACCGCTGATACCGTTTGGAGCGAAGGGATTCCAGTTGTCAATATCTACATAAAATGCACCAACTGCTATTACGAGTAAAACAACCGATATTTTAATGATAACCATTGCGTTAGCAGCATTTTTAGATTCTTTAATTCCTTTGTAAACCAACCAGGTAATCAAAAATGTGATAAATAAAGCAGGGAAATCGGCGATAATTCTCAAACCACCAATAGATGGAGCTTCAAGCCATGCTGTATAAGCTTCTTTTTGTACAAACGTCAAACTGTCAAGCGTTGTGCCACTTGCTAATAGTTCTTGAGTTTCTTTAAAGCCATTGGATGCAGAAAAATAGTCAATCGTTGTCCAGGCGGGGAAATGCAACCCCATGCTGGCTACTAACTCGGTGAAATAACCACTCCAACCAATTGCCACGGTGATGTTGCCAATAGCATATTCCATGATGAGTGCCCAACCGATAACCCACGCAAATAATTCACCGAAAGCAACATAACTATAAGTGTAGGCACTACCAGATACAGGGACAACGCTTGCAAATTCAGCATAAGCAAAAGCGGCAAATCCACATGCGATGGATGTAAAAATAAACAAAAAAGCAACCGCAGGACCGCCATCGGCACTAGCTTGACCAATAGTGGTGAAAATTCCTGCACCAATAATTGCGGCAATACCAAGAGAAGTAAGGTCTTTTACACCTAAGTGTTTTGCCAACCCTACCTGACTGGGGTCTGTTGAAGCTTGTAATATTTGTTCAATGCTTTTTTTCCTGAATAGTGTACTAATATTCATCTTGTATTAGGTTATATTTCATATTGACAGCGACGAATATACAATTTTCAACAATACCAAGTAATTATTTTTTCAGATAATCGATTGATTTAAAAATGAAGGCTATAAAAATGCACACATTTCAATTGACAGCAAACTCTCCTGTAAAAGGATTTCGAACGGTTCCATTGAGTATCCTTGAAATGAGTATATCGAATTGCCGAAATGAATATTTTATAACTTTATAGATAGAAATTATAGGAGTGTCGCATTTGAAACTTGAATCTGCCCCCTGTAAAAATGGAATAGGATTATTTGCAAGAAAATAAAACAATTAGTAATATTGGCGAATAATTATTAATTAATACATTTTAAGTTGGCAAAAGTAGGAATCATCATGGGGAGCAAGTCGGATTTACCGATTATGCAAGATGCAGCTGAAATTTTGGAAAAATTCGGTATTGCTTATGAATTAAATATTGTTTCGGCACATAGAACACCAGATTTAATGGTTGACTATGCAAGAAATGCAAAAAAAAGAGGGATTAATGTAATTATTGCAGGAGCTGGTGGTGCAGCCCATCTACCTGGTATGACAGCCTCATTGACAGCTTTGCCGGTAATAGGCGTACCTATAAAATCATCCAATTCAATAGATGGTTGGGATAGTATTTTGTCTATTCTTCAAATGCCCAACGGTATTCCTGTTGCCACTGTTGCTTTAAACGGAGCAAAAAATGCAGGTATTTTGGCCGCTAAAATAATCGGAGCGAGCAATGACCAAGTTTTGGCAAAAATTGAAGAATATATGGAAGACTTGAAAGAGGCCGTTATTAAAAGTCAAGAAGATTTAAACGAAAGTAAAAGCGGTATCGAAGATTAATGCTGTTGGTTTTCTTTGAACACTGTAACACTTCATTTCGATGACGTAGTAAGAGAAATCTAAAGGAATTAGCTCTAAATTTAAATGCATTTGTCTAGAGGAATGACGGTGTTTATTGGTTTTAAAAGGAGGAAGGTGACGGTTTTATCGCCTACTTTCTCTTCTCCATACTCCCCCTAATTATTGTCTTTCCGAATCAACAAAAGTAGGTGAGCATCTTTGATGTTTTAAAAAATGATTTTTCACATAATAAAACACACAAATAAATTGAATAAATTTTAAAACTACCTTTTTTGTTAGAAAATTGTGAACAAAAGTTGTAAAACTTGTTTTATTTATTCGTTCGTAAACAAATAAAATTATGTAGCTTTGTTTTTTTATAAGTGTTATGAGTAATCACGACGTTCAAGAAGTAGTAAAAAATATTTTTTCAGCTTATTTAGAGCAAAATGGGCACCGTAAAACGCCAGAACGATTTGCTATTTTAGCCGAAATTTACAGTTATCCTGGTCATTTTGATGTTGAAACATTGTACATCAAAATGAAAAGCCAGAATTACCGTGTTTCAAGAGCCACTTTGTACAATACTATAGAATTGTTGTTGGCGTGCAACTTGGTTCGTAAGCACCAATTTGGAAAAAATATTTCGCAGTTTGAAAAATCACATGGAAACAAACAACACGACCATTTGGTGTTGACCGATACTGGAGAAGTGATTGAATTTTGTGATCCACGTATTCAAATTATTAAATCTACCATTGAAGAAGTGTTTGGTGTAGAAGTACAGCACCACTCATTGTACTTTTATGGCGTAAAAAAAGAAGATAAAGCATGAGTGTGATTTCAAATTTATCTATTGATAATGGAATTTTAATTGTTTCTATTGAAGGTCGCTTGATAGAAGAATCTAAAATCAAAGAATTGTTAGTAGAAATTGAAAATCACTTAATTGAAACAAAAGGAAGATTAATTTTAGCGGTTGAAAAATTGGAATATATCAATTCAATCGGAATTAATTTTTTTATAAAAGCACTAACAAAAGCACGAGTTCACCAAGGAGATATGGTATTGAACGGAGCAAAAGGTAGTGTGCTGTCAATTGTGCAAGTTGCCAAAATGGACGAAGTGTTTACAATGACAGAAAATATACAAGAAGCATTAACAATATTTAAAAATAGAAAATGAAAGTAGATGTACTTTTAGGGTTACAGTGGGGTGACGAAGGAAAAGGAAAAATCGTTGACGTATTAACACCTCAATATGATATTATTGCACGTTTTCAAGGTGGACCAAATGCAGGTCACACGTTGGAATTTGAGGGTATTAAGCATGTATTGCATACCATTCCCTCTGGAATTTTTAGAAAAGATGTAATCAATATTGTCGGTAATGGTGTGGTGATTGACCCTGTTATTTTTAATGGTGAATTGGAAAAATTACGCCCATTCAATGTTGATTTCAAAAAAGTACTATTGATTTCTAAAAAAGCACATTTAATTTTGCCAACACATAAATTATTAGATGCTGCTTCTGAACAATCAAAAGGAAAAAATAAAATTGGTTCAACATTAAAAGGTATCGGTCCAACATATATGGACAAAACAGGTAGAAATGGTTTGCGTGTAGGCGACATTCTTTCTCCAAATTTCAAAGATAAATACGATGCCTTAGTTGAAAAACATTTGGGTATCTTAAAGCATTACGAAGATTTTACGTTTGATTTATCAGCATTGGAAAAACCTTGGTTCGAAGGAATTGAAGTGATGAAACAATTGGATTTTATTGACAGTGAACATTATGTGAATGCAGCATTGAAAGCAGGTAAAAAAGTGTTGGCTGAAGGTGCACAAGGAACTATGTTGGATGTTGATTTTGGTACATATCCGTTTGTTACTTCGTCCAATACAGTAACTGCTGGAACTTGCACTGGGTTAGGTGTAGCTCCTTCTAAAATTGGAAATGTTATCGGTATTTTTAAAGCATATTGTACACGTGTAGGTTCTGGACCTTTCCCAACTGAATTAAACGATGAGGTGGGTGAGAAAATCCGTAAAGATGGGCATGAATTTGGTGCAACAACAGGGCGACCAAGAAGAACCGGTTGGATCGATTTGCCAGCATTGAAATATGCAATTATGATCAATGGCGTTACCGAATTATCAATGATGAAAGCAGACGTACTTGATGATTTTGATGCAATTAAAGTGTGTACACATTACATCGTGAATGGCGAAAAAATTGACTATTTCCCATTTGATATCAATGATGTGGAGGTTACTCCTGTTTACGAAGAAGTGAAGGGATGGAACACAAACTTAACAAATTTGACTAATTTTGCGGATGCTCCGACTGAATTAAAAGACTACATTAAATATTTGGAACGAAATTTGGAGGTTCCTGTTACAGTGGTTTCAGTTGGGCCAGATAGAACGCAAACGTTGAATACAAAGTGATCAATAAAATCGACATATTCAGAAAATTTGCGCTTTCAATAAGCGCATTTTTTTTATGTTTAAATGTTTTTTCCCAAGCATTTGGAGAATTATTGCCTGGCTCCAGCACATTGATTTACGATGAGGCAAAAGGTGTGCATAAATTACTCGATGGTGCCAATTTTATTTACAAAGGAAACACCATGTACAGCGATTCTGCTTACTATTTTGAAAAAGACAAGACCGTAAGAGCGTATGGGCATGTAAATATCCGAAAATCGGATAATGTCAACTTGTTTTGTGATTCTTTGTGGTACCATTCCAATACAGGATTGGCTTATTTATGGGGGCACGTGAGAGCAATGGATTCACAATACCGGCTAACAACCGATTCCATGATTTACAACACCAAAAATGAACAAGGTATTTACCGTCACGGGGGAAAAATTGAAAACACACTGAAAAATGAAGTGTTGACCAGTAAAATAGGCTATTTCCAACCCAATTCCAAGAATTTTTTCTTTAGAAACAACGTCGTTTATACATCTGATGAGTTGCGAATGACGACAGATTCGTTGCAATACAAATACGAAAAAAGCACCTGTTATTTTTTCGGAACGACTTGTATCGCCACAAAAGACGCTTTTTTAGAAGGAGAAAAAGGTTGGTATAATGTGGATACAGAAGAGGGAAGTATTGCCATCAATGCGATGATAGAACAAAAGTCACGCATTATCAAAGGGGATTCACTGTACTATTCGCCCGTTTTGAAAATAGCCGAAGCGTTTAATCATGTTTCAGTGGTTGATACTACCGATAAAGTTGCGTTTACAAGTGATTATGCCATCATGAATGATTCACTCAAATATTCACTTTTGACAAAAAATGCCATTCTGACAAAATACCATCAAAAAGATACGTTGCACATTCATGCCGATACTTTGTACAATTTAAATGATTCACTCGATAACCGTAAATTAACATTGGGCTATCACGGAGTGAAAATCTTTAGCTCAAAAATACAAGGAGTAGGAGATAGCCTTTCGTATGCACGAGAAGATGGCTACATGGAATTGTACCGAAAACCAATGCTGTGGGCTCAAAATGGTGAGTTAAAAGGCGATTCGATGCGGGTGTATATGAATGATACGATTATAGATAAAGCACATATTTGGGGAAAAGCAACAGCTGTTATGGAACTGGATTCAGGAAATTATTACAACCAATTGGGAGGCAAAGATATTTGGGCTCATTTTGTGAAAAATGAACTAAAAACAGTGAAAATAACGGGAAATGCACAAACCGTCTATTTTCCAGAAGAAGAGCAAGGTAAACAAGAAATACCCCTAGTTGATAGTGTACAAATGAATCAGCCAGGAGATAGTTTAATCGTCAATCAGCCTGAAACGGTAGTAGATACCTTGAGTAAAGATACAAGTCTATTTAAAACTGTTATGGTGATTAAACGTTTGGGAATGAATCGTTTTTATGCATCGGACATAAAAGTTTATTTGGATAGTGGAGAAGTGGTAGGAGTAACTTATTATGAAAAACCAGATGGTGTTTTTTATCCAATGGATCAAATCAATAAAGAAGAGCAATTTATTCAAAATTTTTCTACTAATTTTGTATTGAGACCTAAATCTATAGATGATTTATTAAAAGAATAAAGTAATAAACCAGCCCTCGTAGTTCAACGGATAGAACAAAAGTTTCCTAAACTTTAGATGCAAGTTCGATTCTTGCCGAAGGCACAAATTAAAATACATTAACGTGAATAATTTTGAGGCATATAACCCAACACGAATAGTTTTTGGTAAAGATCAATACCACCGAATCAATGAATTGATGACCGAGCAATCAATCAAAAAAGTGTTGCTTGTTTATGGAGGAGGAAGCATAAAGAAAAATGGTATTTACGACCAAGTAATGGCACATCTTGCCAATTTTTCTGTGGTTGAATTTGGAGGAGTTGAAGCAAATCCAGAATATTCAACATTGATGAAGGCTGTAGAAATTGTAAAAAAAGAATCCATAGATTTTATTTTAGCAGTTGGAGGTGGCTCTGTGATCGATGGAGTGAAATTTATTGTTGGAGCAGCTCTATACGATGGAGAACCGTGGGATGTTTTAGAACGAAAACCAGGCTGTAAATTTACCAATGCACTTCCTTTTGGAGTGGTGTTAACATTACCTGCTACTGGTTCGGAAGCCAATTCATCGGCGGTAATAAATCGCTCAGAACTGAAAATGAAAAGAACATTGGGTGGACCCAATTTATTTCCCATATTTTCTATTTGCAACCCGCAAGTTGTAGCATCTCTACCAAAACGTCAGATCGTAAATGGAATTGTTGATTCATTTATGCATACATTGGAACAATACCTGACCTATCCAAGCGGAAATTTATTGCAGCAACGGCAAGCAGAATCTATTTTACAAACACTTGTAGAAATAGCACCAAAAATCCTTGAAAACCCAAGTGATTACGAGGCGGCAGCCAATTTGATGTGGTGTTCTACACATGCGCTAAATGGAAATCTAAGAGCTGGAGTGCCAACCGATTGGTGTACCCACATGATTGGGCATGAATTAACTGCTTTTTATGGTATTGACCATGCAAGAACATTGGCGATTATAGCACCTCGTTTATTTGAAAATCAATTTGATAATAAATTTAACCTATTGGTGCAATATGGAAAAAGAGTTTGGAATTTAAGCGGCGATGATAAAATGATTGCAAACCAAGCAATTACCAAAACCGAAAGTTTTTTTCAACAACTGGGTATCCAAACAAAAATTTCAGATTATACAACAAATACAGCATTCATAGCTGACGAAATTAAAAATAGATTCATCGACAGAGGTTGGACAGGAATGGGAGAACGAAAAGCAATAACTCCAGATGATGTCAAAGAAATCGTTTTAAACGCTATTTAAATGTTAACTTTTCAAAAAAATAAATTGTTGTTGATTTCTTTTTAAAGCTACCTTTTTAAATTTGTTTACTTTTGATTAAAAATAAAATATAATTGTCAGACGCATTAATAATTATACCGACTTATAACGAAAAAGAAAACGTTGAAAGAATGACCAGAAAAGTCATGTCTTTGGAAAAGTCATTTGATCTACTTTTTATTGATGATGCCTCACCTGATGGTACTGCCACAATTATTAAGACCTTAATGAATGAATTTCCAAATCGTATTTTTATTGAAGAAAGAAAAGGTAAATTAGGATTGGGAACAGCTTATATTCATGGGTTTAAATGGGCAATAACACATCAATACGATTATATTTTTGAAATGGATTGTGATTTTTCGCATAATCCAGATGATTTGATTCGACTTTACAATGCTTGCGCTATAGATGGTGCTGATTTTAGTATAGGTTCACGATACATTCATGGTGGAAAAGTTGAAAACTGGCCAATGAGACGATTGTTGTTGTCCTATTTTGCCAGTGTTTATGTTCGATTGATTCTTCTAATCAATATACGTGACACAACTGCTGGTTTTAAATGCTACAAAAGAAAGGTATTGGAAACAATCAACTTAGATGGAAATACGTTTAAAGGATATGCTTTTCAAATTTGCATGAAATTTGCAGCATTAAAACATGGATTTAAAGCAATCGAAGTTCCAATTACATTTGTAGATAGAATATATGGAGAATCCAAAATGAGTTCTGGAATCTTTAAGGAAGCATTTTTTGGAGTTTGGAAAATGAGGAGAATGAAATTATGACGAATTATCTGTTGAAGAACGCTTTAATTGTCAATGAAGGATTGACAAAGCAAGGAGATGTTTATATAAAAAATGGTTTAATTGAGAAGATTGGAGAAAACCTTTCGATTGATGAAAACCATGAAGTTATTGATTTGAACGGAGCTTACTTGCTTCCAGGCTGTATTGATGACCAAGTACATTTTAGAGAGCCAGGATTAACGCACAAAGCAACCATCGAGACAGAATCTCGTGCAGCTGTGGCAGGTGGAATTACATCTTATATGGAAATGCCAAATACCGTGCCAAATGCATTGACGCAAGAATTGTTAGAAGATAAATACCAAATTGCTTCAAAAACATCGATAGCCAACTATTCATTTTTCATGGGCGCTTCCAATGACAATATTGAAGAAGCATTAAAAACAAACCCAAAAAATGTTTGCGGATTAAAAATATTTATGGGTTCGTCAACAGGTAACATGCTGGTTGACAATGAAACAACCTTGACAAATCTGTTTTCAAGAATCCCTTTTTTAATTGCAACGCATTGCGAAGATGAGGCAACTGTGCGGGCAAATAAAGAACATTATCAGGCAATTTATGGAGAAGAAATCCCAATCGAATTGCATCCAATCATTCGCTCTGCAGAAGCCTGTTACTTGTCATCATCACTTGCTGTTGGCTTAGCGAAGAAATACGGCACTCGATTACATGTTTTGCATATTTCAACAGCCAAAGAGTTGGATTTATTTGACAACACCCTACCTTTGGAGCAGAAAAAAATAACAGCAGAAGCGTGTGTGCATCACTTGTGGTTTAGCGATGAAGATTATACAACCAAAGGAAATTTTATAAAGTGGAATCCTGCTATTAAAACTGCTGAAGATCGAGCAGCTATTTGGAAAGCTGTTTTAGATAATCGGATTGATGTGATTGCAACAGATCATGCGCCGCATACCATCGAAGAAAAACAGTTGAAATCCTATTTCAAAGCTCCATCTGGAGGTCCTTTGGTGCAACATGCTTTAGTAGCTATGTTGGAAAAAGTGAATCAAGGCGTACTTTCAATAGAAAAAGTAGTTGAAAAAATGGCTCATGCACCTGCTCAATTGTTTCAAATCAATAAAAGAGGCTTTATTCGAGAAGGTTATCATGCTGATATAGTTGTGGTTGAAAATAAAAAGAACACAGTTCATTCGTCAAATCTATTGTATAAATGCGGTTGGTCACCTTTTGAAGGAGTTGAATTCTCGCACGCTGTGACAAAAACATTTGTGAATGGAAATTTGGTTTGGAACAACAATCAAATTGTTGAAGGAAACATTGGTCAACGCATGATTTTTGACAGATAATGAAGCTTTTTTACATATTGATTATTTGTTTGGGGTTTGTGGCATGCAAATCGGAAGGAAAATATCAAGCAGATAAAGTTCCATCTGTTTTGCTTTCAAAAGATCAAATGACGGATATTCTAACTGATTTAACAATTTTGGAATCAGCCTATCAAAATAAGTACATTCAAGTTTCCAGGTATAGCTATTTGTTGATCAAAGATGCCGATTCAATTTTTTTGAAACACGGTACTAATAAACTCGTTTTTGATGAAAATATGGTTTATTATAGCTCAGGAATTGAAGATTTAGCAACTATTTATCAAGAAGTTAAAAATAGAATTGAAAATTTAAGAAACACCTTGCCGTACGAAGAAAATCAGCAGGATACAGTTGATAAAACAAACAATGAGGTTGTAGGAGTTGACAGGAGATTGCCGTTTAAAACGGAAGAAGATATTCAAAATGTTCAAGGAACATCGAATTAATGGTATTTTTGTGTAAATTTTTTAAATAGATATATATGACAGTCTGGATTATTTTTTTCTTATTAATTACGTTCTTTTTGGCGTTAGATTTAGGTGTGTTTCATAAAAAAGATGCCGTTGTAACAATTAAAGAATCGTTAATCTGGACAGCTATTTGGGTGACTATTGCCTTGTTATTCGGAATCGCCATTTATTTTATCTATGAAAATCAGTTATTTGGATTAAATACACATGGAATAAATGGTATCAATGCCATGACTGAATATTATACAGGATATGTGTTGGAAGAATCATTGAGTATGGACAATATTTTTGTCATCGCAATGATTTTTAAGTTTTTTAAAATTCATCCATTGTACCAACATAGAGTACTGTTTTGGGGAATTATAGGAGCTGTTGTTTTTAGATTAGTGATGATATTGTTAGGACAGGCATTTATTGAGCAATTCTCATGGTCCATGTATGTTTTTGGAGGTATTTTAATTTGGTCAGCTCTTAAAATGTTGAAAAAAGAAGATGAAAATAGCGATTTTAAAGATACAATGGGAGTTAAACTATTAAGCAAAATCTATCCAATCGACTGGACTATTCAAAACGGACATTTTATCGAAAAAATAGATGGAAAAAAAATTGCTACACCGTTATTGGCTACATTGATAGTAATTGAATTTACGGATGTGCTTTTTGCCGTGGATTCCATTCCTGCTATATTTAGTATCACCACCGATCCATTTATTATTTTTAGCTCCAATATTTTTGCTATTTTAGGGTTAAGAAGTCTGTATTTCTTCTTGTCAGGCATGATGGATAAATTTGAATACATCAAAACGTCACTTGTATTTGTATTGTTATTCGTCGGATCGAAAATGATTTTCCACGATTATTTGGAATTTTTAAGTGAACATACATGGATTTCATTGGTTGTAATACTCGTGTTTTTAAGTGGAGGAGTTGTTGCCTCAATCATTTCAAATAGACGAAAGGAGAAAAAATCTAGCTGTTAATGAACAATCTATGAAATTGTTATTAAGTTGTAAAAAATAATTGTGTTTATCTCTTGCAATTTGATTTTGAATTTCATTATCTTTGTTGCTGATGGAAAAGCAAATCATTCTGAACAATAGGCATATCGAACTGACGCTAAAACGCCTTTGTTATCAATTGATTGAATCTCACAATGATTTTTCAAATTCAATAATTATTGGGTTGCAGCCTCGAGGAATTCATGTTGTGACACGAATAAAAAAAGAATTAGAAGCAATTCTAAATAGAGAAATTGTATGTGGTAATTTGGATATAACATTTTACCGCGATGATTTTAGAAGGAGAGAACGTCCGTTGATTCCAAGTGTCACAAATATTGATTTTGATATAGAAGGAAAAAATATCATTTTAGTAGATGATGTTTTATATACTGGACGAACAATTCGTGCTGGATTGGATGCTTTATTGGCATTTGGGCGACCATCAAAAGTGGAATTATTAGCTTTTATCGATAGAAGATTCAATCGAGATTTGCCGATACAAGCAGATTATATTGGATTTAAAGTAGATACACTCAGTCAAGAACGTGTTTCCGTTGAGTGGAGAGATATAGAAGGAGAAGACAAAGTCATGTTATTTACACCTGAAAACAATGGATAATTTAAGTGTTGATCATCTAACCGGAATTAATAATTTAACAAAAGCAGATATTGAATTAATTCTGAAAACAGCTGAAACTTTCAAACAAGTTATTAATCGGCCAATTAAGAAAGTTCCTTCACTTAGAGATATCACCATTGCCAATTTGTTTTTTGAAAACTCGACACGAACCCGTTTGTCATTTGAATTAGCCGAAAAAAGATTGTCAGCAGATGTCGTTAATTTCAGCGCAGCAAACAGCTCAGTGAAAAAAGGCGAAACATTGATTGATACAACCAATAATATTCTTTCCATGAAAGTGGATATGGTGGTAATGCGTCACCCAAACCCTGGAGCAGCAAAATTTCTTTCAGAACGAGTGAATGCACGCGTTATTAATGCAGGTGATGGAACGCATGAACACCCAACACAAGCACTTTTAGATGCATTTTCTATTCGAGAGCAATTGGGAACATTGGAAGGTAAAAAAGTGGTGATAGTTGGAGATATAACCCATTCAAGAGTAGCTCTTTCAAACATCTATTGTCTTCAAAAAATGGGGGCAGAGGTGATGGTATGCGGACCAACCACATTGATTCCGAAATACATTGCTGAATTAGGTGTAAAAGTTGAACACAACCTACGAAAAGCATTGGAATGGTGTGATGTTGCCAATATGCTACGCATCCAATTAGAGCGTCAAGATATTAAGTATTTCCCATCTTTGAGAGAATACAGTATGTTATTCGGTCTGGATAAAAAATTACTCGATTCATTGGATAAACGAATAATAATCATGCACCCAGGCCCAATCAATAGAGGTGTAGAAATCACGAGTGATGTAGCCGATTCAGACCAATCAATCATTCTTCAACAAGTAGAAAATGGAGTAGCTGTTAGAATGGCGTGCATTTATTTGTTGGCATCTAAAATTGAACGTTAGATGATTTTATGATGTTATGACAGAATGACTAATTGATGTTATGACGGGATGATGTTATGACTGGGTGATTTTATGACTGGATGATTTTATGACTGGATGATTTAGTCCCATCGGGACGAGGCCTTTGTAGAAAATTTACATTCCCTACTCGATAAAGCACCGTAGGTGCGACATTTTTGTCTATTGATTGATTTTTTAAATAAATGCCTTTTCCCCTTTCTTTTACATTTTGTTTTTCTCCTATATTGAAGTTATTAACAATTAATTGTCGTTTAAAAAATAACGGTTAAATACGTGTTGATAAATAAAAATTATTATTTTTGAAGAAATATGGAAAGTAATGAATTTCGAAACTACTCAAAATCGTAATACAGCAATCATTAAAACACTAGTTGAAAAACTAGATGCTTCAAATGCTCCTTCTTTAAAATCAGAATTAGTTGTATTAAATAAAAATGGAGTCAATACAATCGTTTTGGACTTTTCGGCAACCAAATATTGTGATTCTTCTGGGTTAAGTGCTGTTTTGACGGCCAATCGATTGTGTAAGGAAGCTAGTGGTAGATTTGTTTTGTGTGGCTTAAATTCTACCATCGGCAAGTTGATTGCTATTTCTCAACTGGATAAAGTTTTAACCATTACAGAAAATATTGAAGAAGCTAAGCAATTGATGTAAGTGAGTTTTGAAGTAACAATATTGGGAAGTGGCGGGGCATTGCCTACTTTAAATCGAAATTCATCTGCCCAATATGTAAATTGCTCAAATAAGCATCTGTTAATTGATTGTGGTGAAGGGACACAAATGCAAATGCGCAAGTTTGGTGTTCATTTTCAACGCTTAGATATCATCTTAATTTCACATTTACACGGAGATCATTTTTTTGGATTGGTAGGTTTGCTAAGTACCATGCGCCTTTTGGGTAGAGATGGGAAACTAACCATTATTTGTCCCAAAGGATTACCCGAAATTATTCGTCAGCAATTAGAAGTTGGATACGGTAAACTCGATTTTGATATCCATTACATAGAATTAACAGGAAAGGAACACCAGTTGGTTTACGAAGATAAGTCAATTGAAATTCTTTGTTTTCCTCTTAAACATAAAATTCCAACCAACGGCTTTTTGATAAAAGAAAAGCTAAAAGAACGGAAAATGAAGAAGGATTTATTGGATCACCCATTGTTGAAAGTGGAATACATTCATCGATTGAAAAAAGGAGAAGATGTTATCGCTGAAAATGGAACTGTTTTAAAATCCAACTATTTTACAGAAGAACCAGCGCAACCGTTGTCTTATGCTTATTGTTCGGACACTGCTTACGCTGAAAAAATAGTTGATTGTATAAAAAATGCCACAGTTTTGTACCACGAAGCAACTTTTTTAGAACAACACAAAGATTTGGCGAAAATAACACAACACTCAACCTCAAAACAAGCGGCAACAATTGCTAAGATGGCAGGCGTTAAAACATTGTACATGGGACATTTGAGTGCTCGGTATGATGAAACAACTTCGTTTATAAACGAAGCGAAAGAAATTTTTGACAATGTATTTTATGTCGAAGATGGAATGAAAATTATTGTACAATAACAAAGTATAGTTTATATTTGTATAAATGAAAATATCTGCATCCATATACAGCGATAAATCACGCTCATTAAAAGAAGTAATCGATGATCTTGTAAATCATCAGGTAGATATGTTGCATGTGGATTGTAACGATGATTTGACTGTTTTTGACGACATCAAACGAATAAAATCATGGTGCGATTTGCCGATTGATTTGCATATTATTACCGATACACCTTCCAAATATTATCCTTATTTAGAAGAAAATCCGGTTGATTATGTAACGTTTCAGTATGAAAATTTAAAAGAAGAATTAAACATACCCAAAACAATTAAAGGGAAAAAAGGATTGGCTATTATTACTCCAACACCCATTGATGTGTTCAGTAATTACCAAGATTTTGACTTTATTTTGATTATGGCAACCATTCCAGGTCAAAGTGGCGGGATTTTTGATAAGATTAATTTTGATAAAATACGAAAGTTTAGAAATAAATTCCCGGCAAAGTCCATTCATGTTGATGGTGGAGTGAACGGAGAGGTTTCCTTTATTTTGCGAAATATGGGAGTAACTTCATCTGTAAGCGGTTCTTATTTGTTCAAAGGCCCTAGTATTGGACATCAATTGATGAATTTAATCAAACGAAAAATTGAATCCAAATACCGTGTTGAAGACTTTATGACACCCATTGAAGAATGCCCAGTTGTTGAAATTGAAAATTTGACATTTAAACAAGTGATTCAATCAATTGAACAAGGAAATCTAGGGTTTACCTTAGTCGTTGGGAAAAACAATCATTTTGAAGGGTTGATTTCAAATGCCGATGTAAGAAAAGCGTTGATTAAACACGTTGATGACTTTAACAAAATTGAAGCCTTGGAAACAATTAACCAATCACCTGTAACAATTGCAGATGAGGCAACAGTAATAGAATTGTTAAAAACAGTAAAGAAAACACCTTTTATCGTTTCTTACCTTCCTGTTTTGGATGCGCAGAAACGAGCTGTTGGTGTAGTCAACTTCGCTAATCTAATAAAAGCTGAATTATAAATTTTTGTTTATAATTAAGCGACATATTTACTACCAACTACTTAAGTTTTTGTTATTTTTGTACGAATTTATTAATAAAGTAGTATGATATTACACATTAAAAATGGTGTAAATAGAGAGCGAATAGAAGCAATTTCTAAAGAATTAAATGCTTTTCATATCCATTACCAAGGTAAAGAAGTATTGATTACGGCATCTAATGTAAAAGAAGTACCGGATTCTGTAGCGAATGATGTTGAAAGTTATTGGGTTGCTGATTCGGATATTCAATTGGCTTCTAAAAAATATCAACAAGAAAAGCGAGAAATTCAGTTAGGAAACATCCTTATAGGTGGATCAACTAAAAATACGGTTTTAATTGGTGGACCTTGTTCGGTTGAATCCGAAGAGCAAATTCGTCAATCATCAGAATTGCTTAAATCGTTGAAGTTATCTGTATTGCGAGGAGGTTGCTACAAACCGAGAACCAGTCCGTATTCTTTTCAAGGAATGGGAAAGGATGGCTTGAAACTATTAGCTAAGATGCGAGAAGAGTATGGTTTGACAGTTATTACAGAAGCAAGAGATGCCACACATATTGATGACATAATTGAATACTCAGATATTATTCAAGTAGGCGCAAAAGCAATGTACGATCAAGGGATTTTACGAGCTTGTGCAAAAACCACAAAACCTGTTTTGATAAAAAGAGGATTTGGAACAACTTTACAAGAATTTGTACAAGCATCTGAGTTTGTGTTGGCTGGAGGAAATCCAAATGTTGTTTTATGCGAAAGAGGTATCCGAACATTTGAAACAAAAACTCGTTTTACGCTAGATTTATGTGGTGTAGCTTGGTTGCAAGAATATACGAATTTACCAATTATTCTTGACCCATCTCATGCAATTGGTCATGCTTATGGTGTGCTGCCCTTAGCTAGAGCATGTGTTGCCATGGGAGTTGATGGATTGTTGATAGAAGCACACCCAAATCCTAAAGTTGCAAAATCTGATGCTTCGCAACAATTAAATCATCAAGAATTTGTAAATTTGAAACAAGAATTGGAAACAGTTGCAAAAGCTGTTGGTTATAATTTGATATAAACAATGCTACTAGAAGAAAACATCAAAGGGTTGTGTTCAAAATTCGGATTGGATTTTGTTGCTTTTTTATCAGATTTTGGTATTGAAAATGTTCAAGAATTATCCATTTTTGATTTAAAAGCTATTGCCGAAGAATACGATGTGGATTTGTATGCTTTGTTGTTTAAACCATTATTTCCTGTTCAACATTTAAAAGATAAATTAAATAAAATTAAGTTATTGATACTAGATGTTGATGGTGTGATGACCGATGGAGGGATGTATTTTTCAGAAAATGGTGATCAAATAAAGAAATTCAATACAAAAGATGGAATGGCAATCATTGGTCTTACTAAAAACAATTTCCAAGTAGCCATTATTTCATCAGGATTTGTATCCAATGCCGTTCAAAAACGTGCAGATATGCTCGGAATTCAGAATTGCATTGTGTCAAGAGAAAATAAATTTGAAGTATTGAAAAGGCTATTGAATGATTTGAATTTAGAATTATCAGAAGTAGCCATGATTGGAGATGATATCAATGACATTGAAATTATGAAAAATTGTGCCATTGCAGCTTGTCCAAAAGATGCGGTACAAGAAGTAAAAGGATTTTGTCATATCGTTTTACAATCAAAAGGAGGTGAGGGATGTGTGAGAGAATTCATTGATTTACACCTAAATAAAATAAATTAGTTATATTTATAGACTCGAATAATAGAAATGAAACAAGTTAGATTAGGAATAATAAAGGAAGGAAAGGTGCCTCATGATTTTCGTGTTCCATTAACTCCAAAACAATGTAAAATTGTTGAAACAAAGTTTCCGGAAGTAAAAATCATTGTACAGCCTAGTCCATATCGCTGTTATTCCGATGAAGAATACAAAGAATTGGGTATCGAATTAAATGAAGACTTGTCTTCTTGTGATATTATTATTGGTGTAAAAGAGGTAAATATTGAGGATTTAATCCCAAACAAAAAATTTATGTTCTTTTCGCACACCATGAAAAAGCAAGCCTACAATCAAAAGCTGATGAAAGCCATATTGGATAAAAAAATTCAGTTGATTGATTATGAGGCTTTAAAAGATAAAAACAACAAACGAATTATTGGTTTCGGACGTTATGCTGGAGTTGTTGGCACCTACAATGGCTTTTTAACATTGGGATTGAAATTGGGAACATACAATTTGAAACCAGCTAATTTATGTGAACATAGAGAGGAATTAGAACAAGAATTGGTTAATGTGAAATTGCCTCAAAACACAAAGATCGTTGTTACCGGATGGGGTAGAGTAGGAAATGGTGCTAAAGAAATTTTGGATTTATTGCCGATTAAAGAAGTAAGTCCTCGTGAATATTTAGAGAATAGCTTTGATGAACCTGTTTATACACATTTGGATACAGAGGATTATTACGCACCAATTGATGGAGGTGAGTTTGTGAAAGCAGATTTTTATAGCAAACCTGATACTTATAAGTCAATTTTAGCTAATTACATTAAGAAAGGAACAACAATGTATATTCCTTGTCATTTTTGGAGTAACAAAGCACCTATTCTTATTTCTGAGGATTTATTGAGAACACCGAATCTTAAATTGCAAGTAATTGCGGATATTTCTTGCGATATAAAAGGGCCAATTGCAAGTACAATCAGACCAAGTAAGATTTCAGATCCTATTTATGGTTATGATCCTGTAACTGAATCAGAAACTGATTTCAAAAAAGATGGCGTTATAGCTGTGATGGCAGTTGATAATTTGCCTTGTGAATTGCCAAAAGATGCTTCTGAAGATTTTGGTAATGAATTAATCAAGCATGTTTTGCCAAGATTATTTAGAGAGGATCCTGATAATATTATATTTAGAGGTTCTGAAACCGATTTAAATGGGAATCTGACAACACATTTTTCTTATCTAGAAGATTACATTGCTGGAAGTGTTAAGCAATTCTAAAAATTAACCTTTTTAGCATGAAAACGAACCTCTTTTACAAACCGACTTTTACGCTAGTGATTTTGTTCATTATTGCTACTATGACTCAATTTGTTGCATTTTCACAAACAACGGTAATTGATTCAATTCTATTAGATGGACTCCAAAGGAGCTATCGGTTATATGTGCCTTCTATCTACAATTCAACAAGTGCAGATAGACCACTGGTGATAAATATGCATGGTTATACGAGTAACGCAACTCAACAAGAACAATATACCAAGTTCTCGCCGATTGCAGATACAGCTAATTTTTTGGTTGTTTATCCTCAGGGAACGTATATCCCAAGTACAACAGACTCCTATTGGAATGCAAACTTTTATCCAACAGGAGTAGATGACATTCAATTTATTTCAAACTTGATTGATACTTTAGTTGCCAATTATCGCATAGATGTCAATCGAATTTATGCAACAGGTTTTAGTAATGGTGGTTTTATGAGTCATACACTTGCGTGTGAATTGAGTGATAAAATTGCTGCAATAGCTTCTGTTTCGGGTACCATGGCTATTTATACGCAATATGGTGTCAATGGAAGTTTGTGCAACCCAACTCGACCAGTTCCTGTGATGCAAATCCACGGAGATGCAGATAATGTTGTTCCTTATAATGGAGGGGCAAGTATCAACCTACAAATAGCACCAGTAGATTCCGTTTTGAATTTTTGGATACATCATAATAACTGCAATTCAACTCCAAGTGTGGATAATATTCCAGATATTGATACATGGGACAATTGTACTGCAACCCATTATTTATGGAATGGGGGTGATTTAGGTGTAACCATTGAATTGTATCGAATTAATTTAGGAGGGCATACTTGGCCTGGTTCTTTTCCAATAAATATTTGGGAAGCAACCAATCAAGATATGAATGCACCTAAAGAAATCTGGCGATTTTTTAACAGTCACCAACTTGGAGGAACTGATGCTGGATTAACTAGCGTCAATAAAGATCATTTTACTATAGATGTGTATCCAAATCCTACTAAAGATGTATTGTATATAAAAACAACTGTGAAAACGAATATAACAATTCAAGATGTGTGTGGAAAGACAGTCTTAAATGGAACAAATAACACTGTTTTAGATGTAAGTCATCTTGAATCGGGTGTATATTTTGTAGTGGATTTGTTGAACAATAGTAAAGTTAAATTCATTAAGGAATAGCGTTTTTATCGATTGTTTACTTATAGAAGAGAACCTTCATGATAGAAAAAGGAAATAAAAAGACAATAAAAGGTTGGATATTTTATGATTGGGCTAATTCGGTTTATAATTTAGTTATATCTTCAGCTATCTTTCCTATTTTTTATGACAATGTAACGACGAGAGCTTTTCTCGATAATTACAATGCAGAAAATGGTTTGAGTCTCACAAAAGTACCTGATGATGTAAATGTGGTTGTGAGCATTTTTGGCACTCATTTATCTCCCTCTGTATTGATGTCATTTACTTTGTCAATCTCCTTTTTAGTGGTTTCCATACTATCTCCAATGTTATCAGGAATTGCTGATGTAACAGGTTCAAAAAAGCGTTTTATGCAATTTTTTTGTTACCTAGGGGCATTGTCGTGTATTTCATTGTACTGGTTTGGTAAAGCACCATTTGAAATTGGAATGTTGTCCGTTTTTCTGGCAAGTATTGGGTTTTGGAATAGTTTGGTTTTTTACAATGCTTTTCTACCAGAGATAGCAGCACCAGAAGAACATGATAAAATCTCTGCAAGTGGTTATACTATGGGGTATTTAGGAAGCATGATTTTACTTGTGATATGCCTTGCTATTATAATGGGGATTGGTGATAAATATACCAGTCTAAGTTTTATTCTTGTAGGTATTTGGTGGGTTTCTTTTAGTCAGATTTCATTTCGAGTTTTACCCAATAATGTGTATAATAAACAGAAGACTTCAAATAAGTTAATGAAAGGATTTTCTGAACTTAAAGCCGTTATGTCAGAATTTAGAGGCTTAAAGAAACTTAAAAGATACCTGTTGTCTTTCTTCTTTTTCAATACAGGTGTGCAAACAGTTATGTTGATGGCTGTACTGTATGCAAAGAGAGAAATTTTTTCAGGAGAATACGAAGATCAAGCAACTACAGGGTTAATTTTAGCCATTCTTTTAATTCAATTATTGGGAGCATTAGGTGCATATATTCTATCTCGTGTTTCTAATTTTATTGGAAACATTAAATCATTAATTATTTCGGTTACTATTTGGGTGGCGCTTTGTATATGGGCCTATTTTATTAAAACGCCAATGGAATTCTATTATTTGGCTTCTGGAGTAGGTTTGGTAATGGGTGGTACTCAATCTTTAGCAAGATCAACTTATTCAAAATTTTTACCTAAAACGGAGAATCATGCATCTTATTTTTCTTTTTATGATGTGACCGAAAAAGTTGGTATAGTTTTTGGTACTTTATTCTTTGGGTTGATGGAATATTTGACAGATGATTTGCGTTCGTCTATCTTGTCAGTAATTTTCTTCTTTTCAATTGGTTTACTTCTACTTTTGTTTGTTCCGAAGGAGGAGGACAAAGAAGAAACGGACTTTGATAAACAATTAACGCAGGATAATCCTGTATTGGATTATTTGTCGTAAATTTAACCTGCGATGAAGGAAGAATTAGCAATAAAAAACATGGTTTGTGATCGATGTATCATGGCTGTCAAAAATGAATTAGACCATTTGGCTATTGATTATTCAGCTGTTACCTTAGGAAAAGTATCTTTAATAAAACCCATTTCTGAAGAACAAAAGGACGTATTAAGTGCTAATTTAACTAAAATTGGTTTTGAATTATTAGCAGATAAAAGAGGACAATTGGTTGAAAAAGTTAAAAATTTAATCATTGATTTAATTCATCACAATAAAAAGCCCTTACAGGTGAATTTATCTGATTATATTAGTAAAGAATTGAACATGGATTACAGCTCTATTAGTAAATTGTTTTCTGATATTGAATCAACAACAATTGAAAAATTTGTAATAGCGCAAAAAATTGAAAGAGTTAAAGAATTGATTAGTTACAATGAATTAAATTTAAGTGAAATCGCTATTGATTTACATTATTCTAGTGTAGCTCATTTAAGTAGTCAATTTAAAAAGATAACTGGGATAACACCTTCTGAGTATAAAAATCAATTAATAAAGAATCGAATACCGTTAAGTGATATTTAATGGAAATCAGTCATTGTTTCCTCTTTTTTTAGCAGTTTTTTCTGCTGGAGTTGGTTTTCTAACCCAATTATTTGAATAAGGCACTAAAAAAAATGTTTTTTCAATAGTTTCAATAGTTACTGTTCCATCCATATATCCTGCTAATAATTTAAAAGCTGGCTTGTTTTCTCTTTTTAACACCAATAAAGTTGAGTTTAGAGCTGCTTTAACGGCAATAGGAATTCCACCACCTAACTCTGCCCAATGACCACTTTGGAATACATTTTTAAGGGGAGTTTTGTATTGGGCTACTTTTGCTTGCATATTTTTTTTGCCCGGACGAGTACCCATCATAGAGCCATTTCTATTTCCTGTATATCTGTAATGAGTTATTGGTGTTGCAATGTCTAAGTAAAGAATATGAGATTGAATATCAATATTTAATTTCTTTTCTATTCGTTCAATAATAATCGAAGCTACTTGTTTTTTATTTTCTTTGTATGCTTCACCTCTTTTAAATGTATTATTGTTCTGTTCTGTTTCCCAATAATTATATTGGTCAAAATAAGAAGGGATAAATATAGTTAATGTCCCTTGACCCGAAGGTGCTAGACTTTTGTCACGAACAGATCCAGACATAATATGGATACCACAGGTTTGAGGATTGCCATCACTGTATGCCTTTCTGCTAAGATTATTATCGGCAATAAAATACATAGATTCATCAAAGCCTAAACTTTCGCCTGAACAATCCAATGCAATAGAAATTGTAAATGCAGAAGCATAAATTTCGGATTGTTCTATTTTAGCTAAAAAATGTTGTGAATATTTACTTTTAGGGAGCAACTGGTCATATAAGAAATGGGCATCACAAGCGGCAATTATATACTTACATGAAATGTTTTTGGATTCATTTTTGTGTATATATTCTATTCCTGTAGCAAATTCATTATTTGTACTAATTGATTGAACTTTAGATTGATAATGGATGGTGGCATGACATTCATAGCAAACATGTTCTAACCACTCAGCAAAGGTCTGACTCCCACCTTCAGGAGGCAATTGATAATCTTGAATATATGCCCATCCGATTGGAATTAAGCACGACAAAAGATCTGGTTCTGATTTGAATAGATTTAGTAATTTAGGATTTGAAAAGTATTTTTTTAATCCCAATTCTACTTTGTCACTAGAGTACGAAATATGAGGAATAAAAGGAGAAACAAATTGCAACATTTTTAGACCCCTACTGGCTTTTTCAAACGCTCCCATAGTTGAGAGATTTCTATTGATATTTCTGAATTTTTTAAATGATTTACCAATTTTTTTTGCGTTGTTAATGAATTGCTCTATACCATCTTTATCTTCTGGAAAATCAGTTATCAATTTTTTTTGAAAAGATTCAATATCAGTTGTTAAATCAATGCTATAATCGTCTGAAATTATTTTTTTTATTAGGTGTTGAGTTTTTGTCTTCGGAAAATCTGTTCCAATCAATCTAAAAGCTTGAGAAACCAAACCATCGTTACCGCATTGGTTGAGCCAATGTATTGCTGAATCGAATCGAAAGTCCATACGGTTAAACCCCGCAATATATCCACCTGGACGTGCGTCCATTTCCAAAATACAAACCTTGTATCCTAAACGACTAAATAAAGCACCAGAAGTTAGACCGCTAATTCCAGCGCCAATTATTACAATATCGTAGTTGGTCGTTGTTAATTGATTCAAATTTTAAATTTTAAATTGCTTTCGTAAAAATAGAATGAACATTTCGCTTTATTTGCTTAAGTATGTTAAAAAAAAGTAAAAAAAGTTAATTTGTATAGTTTATTTTTTTTCTAATTGTTTAAATTTTAATGAAATAGAATTTACACAATAGCGCAAACCAGTAGTTGTTGGGCCATCGTTAAAAGCATGTCCTAAATGACCTCCACAGTTCTTGCAAGTAATTTCTATTCTTGACATTCCATGTGAATAATCGGGTGCTTCTTCAATTTTCCCTTCAATTGAGTTATCAAAGCTTGGCCATCCACAACTTGACGAGAATTTATGTTTACTAATAAACAAACGTTCGCCACATCCTGCACAAACATATTCACCGTCTTCAAAAAAGTTGTTGTAAATACCGGAAAAGGGACGTTCTGTCCCCTTTCTTCGTAATATTTGATATTGCTCAGGAGTTAATTTCTTCTCCCAGTCAGATTCAGTTAGATGCATTATTTCTTTTTTCTTTCAATCGTTTGGTTTGAATTTTCATTCAATGCATCGTGTATGTTTTCTTTCGCTTTTTCTTCTATTTTCTTTTGTCTTCCTTCAGAAGAAATAGTTTGAGTTGAGTTGTTTTTGACAGCATCATTAATAGCTTTCTTAACCTCTTCTTCAGTCTTTTCTACTTTTTGTGTTACTGTTTTTTTACTAGCTTCAGAAGCTTGTGTGTTTTCAGTAGATGTTACTTCATCGACTACTTGTTCACCAGTGTCTGCAGCATCTTCAGTTGTGTCTATAACAATTTCTTCTGTAGAAGTTTCTGGGGAATGCTCTTCGTTGTTATTATTAGATGAACAACTAGCTAAAATAAATGCTCCTAGAGCAACAATAGATAAAAATTTTAATTTCATATAAGGTATATTAATGTTAAAACGTTTAGCAATATTAATTTAATTTATTCAATTTAAGAAATTTTGGATAAATTAAAATGTATAAATTTTTTTAGTAGTGATACAAAAATGTAAAGAAATATCGGTTTCGTCTCTATCTTCAATGGTTTCAATTGCGTCAAAGTAAGACAAGCCAATGAAAATACAATCCTTTTTGCACTGTTTTAAGAAGCGATCGTAGAATCCTTTGCCATACCCTACACGATAACCTTTTCTATCAAAGCATAATAAAGGTACTAAGACCACATCAATTGATTGCTCATTGATTTCTTCTCCATAGGTAGGTTCAGGGATATCGAATTTGTTTTTTTTTAGTTGATCCTCATCTTCAAATACGATATGCTTCATTGTATTGGATGAAAAATCAGCAACGGGTAAAACAAATTGTATATTTAATACTTCTTTTAATTCTAATAGAGGAGAGGTGTTTATTTCTTTTTTAGAAGAAATAGGAAGAAAAATACTAATAATCTTATTGGATAAATCAAATTGATCTACCAATAATTCTAAAATAAGATTTGATTTTTCTTCAATATCCGTGTCAGAAAGTTGCTTCCTCTTGTCTAAAAATACTTTCCTACATACTGATTTAATCATAATCCAGGGAACATGCTTTTTGCAGAACTCATAACTTCTTGCTCATTTACGTTATTCGCTTTTTCTATAGCTTTGTTAAGAGCAACGGCTATTAAATCTTCTAAATCTTCTTTTGACATCTGTGTGTGATCGGTATTGATAGAAATGGATTTAAGATTTCTATTACCAGTTAATTCTATGCGAATTAATCCATCACCAGCTTCGCCTTCAACAATGATTGAGTCAAGACGTTTTTTACTATCTTCTGCAAGGTTTTTCATTGCATTAAGCTTGTCCAACATACCAGAACCAAACATTTTTTCAAGTTTTATTTAACGAATACTGTAATTAGGAGCTTCTCTACTAATGGTTACGTCATGTGGATGAGATTCTCGCATTCCAGCACTAGTGATTCTTACAAATTTAGCTCCTTTTAATTTAGCAATCGATGGAGCACCGCAATACCCCATACCAGCACGAAGTCCACCAATAATTTGATGCATTACTTCAAATAAATTTCCTTTGTAAGGCACGCGTCCAGAGATACCTTCTGGTACTAATTTCTTAATGTCATCTTCAGCGTCTTGAAAATACCTGTCTTTAGAACCTTTTTGCATTGCTTCTAAAGATCCCATACCTCTATAAGATTTGTATTTTCTTCCTTCAAATATGATTGTTTCGCCTGGAGATTCTTCAACACCAGCTAACATGGAACCAACCATAACAGTGTCAGCTCCAGCAGCTATAGCTTTTACAATATCCCCCGTGTATCGAATTCCACCATCGGCAATAACGGGTACTCCAGAGCCTTCAATTGCTTTAGCAACATCGTTAACAGCAGATAGTTGAGGAACACCAACACCAGCAATTATTCGAGTTGTACAAATTGATCCAGGCCCGATACCTACTTTTACAGCATCAGCTCCAGCTTCTACTAAGTATTTTGCTGCTTCTGCAGTTGCAATATTTCCTACAATTACGTCCAATTGAGGGTATTTTGCTTTAACTTCTTTTAATTTATCTACAACACCTCTTGTATGTCCATGAGCAGTATCGATCACAATTGCATCAACACCTGCATCATAAAGCGCATCAACTCGTTGAATAGTATCGTGTGTAACTCCAACAGCTGCTGCTACTCTTAATCTCCCAAATGTGTCTTTACAAGAGTTTGGATGTGTTTTTACTTTAATAATATCACGGTATGTAATTAACCCGATTAATTTATTGTTTGAGTCAACTACAGGTAATTTTTCTATTTTATTTTCTTGCAAAACAATTTCAGCAACCCCTAAATCTGTTTCTTCTTTTGTTGTGACAATGTTGTCTCTTGTCATAACTTCAGTAATAGGACGTCTATTGTCTTTTTCAAATCGTAAATCTCTATTGGTTACAATACCTTTTAAGATGCCGTTTGAATCAATTACAGGGATGCCACCTATTTTATATTCCTTCATTAAATTTAATGCGTCACCAACCGTACGATTTTCATCCAATGTTACAGGATCTAAAATCATGCCACTTTCAGAACGTTTTACTTTTCTAACTTCTAAAGCTTGTGCTTCAATCGACATGTTTTTATGTATGACACCAATCCCACCTTGTTGAGCAATAGCAATTGCTAATTGAGATTCTGTAACAGTATCCATGGCCGCAGAAACAATGGGTGAAAAAACCTCAATATTTCTTGTGAATTTACTTTTTAACTGAACTTCTCTAGGTAATACTTCTGAATAGGCAGGAACCAATAAAACATCATCGTATGTTAATCCTTCCTGTATGTTTGTGACGTTTGAAAGAGACATTTGAACTTATTTTTTATAAATAAAATTCTTGCAAAATTAAGTATAAAAAATCAATTAAACATGAGTTAAACACATTTTTTAACGCATTATTAACGAAATAATCATCGATAAGAACAATTTATCTAGTTTTTTACTTGTAAAATCCAATTTTTCACGAATTCAAGAAAATCGGGTGACAATGTTTCTTCAATTAACTGATATTCTGAGGGAGAACCACTTTTTGCAGTTTGAAATAGATGATTGAGACCAGGGAAAACATGTACAGTATTGTTTTTACCGTTGATTAAAATCTGTTGCATGGGTTGTAGATTTGCTCTTACTGATACTTGTAAATCCTTCTCGCCAAATAAAGCCAGTGTCGGACAATTTACTTTTTCTAGATATTCTTGTGGTGAAATAAGTAAAAAGGTTTTCATCCATTCATTTGTCATTGTGTAAGCTGTTTGACGTGCTAGTGTTTTTGCAGTTGTAGATTTGGGGACAGTGATATTTAGCTCCCGAATCCATCGTTCTATTTTCAAGGCTAATTCCTGAGTTAAATTTGGATTGGTAGAATTAGAAACAATGTATTCTATAATTTGTTTGTTCAAAACAGTTTCCTTTTCTATATCCTTTTCATCTTCTTCCGACGCTCTTGCTATTAATTCCTGTTGATCTGGAATGATGATACTACCAGGAACACTTGGACCAGCCATTAGAACAATGAATTTTACAGCTGAATTTCTAGTTGCAATAATGGGGGCAATTAAACCTCCCTCGCTGTGGCCTATGATTCCAATATGCGATTTATCAACTCCTTTTTGTTTGCTTAGGAAGTTAAAAACAGCTTCGGCATCATCTGCAAAATCAAATGTAGATGCTTTGGTGAAATCACCCGTTGATTTTCCAACTCCTCGGTCGTCATACCTAAGTACAGCTATTCCATTTCGAGTTAAATAATCAGCCAAAACCCAAAATGGTTTGTGGTTCATAATTTCCTCATCTCTGTTCTGTTGACCACTTCCAGAAATCAAAATAACAGCAGGATGAGTCCCTTTTGTAAAAGGCGTAGTGAGCGTTCCTACTAGTTTTACAGTTTCGTTTTTCGTTTTTATTTTTACTTCTTTTTCTTTGTAAGGAAATGGCGCTTGTGGTATTTGAGGTCTTTTTGGGGTAGTTAACTCCCCAGAATAACGAGAAAGAATTAAAGGTAAATCAAACCCATTTTGATGAAAGATTCCATGTATTTCATCATTTTTAAACTTACCATTGTAAATAGCACCCATTAAAGGGAAATCAATTAATATAGAATCATTTTCTATAATAGTAGTTTTGTTTGCTGATATTCCAAATGTGTTTTGATCAGGGCTATCTAATTTTGTTATATATATATTGTCGTGCTCATTAATATGTAATGCAATCCTTAGTTCTATTCCAGATATTTTTATTTTACCTAACCAATCACCTATAAATTGATTCGTTTGACAAGATGCATTTAAAGAAGATACAATAGCTATAAATAGGATCAAATATTTCATATCGGTTGATTTTATTGAATTACAAATGTATTAAATAAATAGACAAATGATTGTTTAAGAGAGTAGATACGATGAAATAAATTTTTTTTCAAAAAAAACTTTAAGCGGATGATTACTCCCACCAATGAAAAAGAGCAAATAACAAGTTCTGACTTTACCTCAGGGCAAAACAATCAATGGTAATGATGCAAAAACGAGATAAAGAATCAAAGCTTGAGACGATCACGCTGAGATGCTACAAACACAATAGTTGATAATAGCTGCATTAAAAGATCGCAGAAAGGATAATAATCACCATTGGGATAACCGATAATCATCAATAACCACAAAATGACATCGAAGAGTACGAAAAGAAAAATATGTTAAACGACATGTTAAATATACAGCCACATTGAACATAAGAATTTCTTCAACAACACTGGTATAATCCAAAATCCACTATTGAGAGAGACGCAGCGCACAGACGGTGGTAGACATCGCAGATGATCAAACGCCGATACGATAACCAGCAATAATGTAATAAGGCTGGAAACCAGAGTGCGGTCAAATATGAGTGCAATAACTGAATCGTTAAATAACCGGAAAAAGCGCCGTGGTAAACCGCACGACTTACGCCGCGCCGATATTGCCTGAATTGATATGATCAAATACAAAGGTGAATTTATCGGAACAGACGACAACACACATAAAAACCCGGAAGTGATCTTGAAGAAACACCACCAGGTCCCGGCAGTTGTAGGCAAACCAAGTTACATGAACTACAAGGTTGTAATTGAAGAACATCAGGCTGCCAATCTTCGGCGGCTACCGCCGCACAATATGAGTATAGAATCACGGCACTGAGCAAACCGGGACGCTGGACACATAAGATCGATAATCGGTTAATAAACTGTAATACAAGAGCTAATAGTAATAGATATAACCGTTCGACGTTAATTTTTAGCCCACCAAATATACTGGCACTCCCGCCAATGAGTGGGTGGAACCAACAAAATAGATGTCCTGTAGCTAGTAATAGAGCACCACTGATAACAGAATAGTGGTAGGCCTAAATTCAAGCCAACTACTACAAGTAGAGTAAAGAGTGAGCAGAGGCGAGGTAAAGACATTAAAAATCTCTTCATTCATCATCTTTAAAATTCAAATTGTATATTGTATCAGCTCAGCCGCTGACACTGCCCGCACTATAAATATCGGTCTGACCTGATATCCTCCACTTACAAGTAAAGAGTGTAGAGTTAAGAGTACAGGAAAGTCTGAACTCCTCACTCAGGACACAAAACAAAAAAAAGGGTTTTACTAATTAGATTTAGTAGGCTTAACAATAAAAGTTCATTGACATATTGGAATTGATTGGAGCAGAAAGAATCAATCAAGAAGAAATAGAATAACGAGAGTTATAATTATGTAAAAAAGGTTTAATAAGTTACCAAGGGCACACGGGGGATGCCTTGGCTTCGAGAGGCGAAGAAGGACGTGATAAGCTGCGATAAGCTGCGGGTATTGGCAAATACGAATTGATCCGCAGATTTCCGAATGGGGAAACCCGGCACATTGAAGATGTGTCATCCGTCAAATGGCGGAAGCAAACGCGCTGAACTGAAACATCTAAGTAGGCGCAGGAAGAGAAAACAAAAGTGATTTCCAAAGTAGTGGCGAGCGAACTGGAAATAGCCCAAACCGTATTTGTTTAGGCAAATACGGGGTTGTAGGACTGCGACATTGACTATTATATTATAGTGGAATCATTTGGAAAGATGTACCATAGAGGGTTAAAGTCCCGTACACGAAATAGTATAATTACATAGCAGTATCCTGAGTAGGGCGGGGCACGTGAAACCCTGTCTGAATCAGCCGGGACCATCCGGTAAGGCTAAATACTCCTCGAAGACCGATAGTGAACGAGTACTGTGAAGGAAAGGTGAAAAGAACCCTGAACAAGGGAGTGAAAAAGACCCTGAAACCGTGTGTCTACAAGCGGTCGAAGCCTTTAGAGGCGACGGCGTGCCTTTTGCATAATGATCCTACGAGTTACTCCTCAGTGGCGAGGTTAAGTTGTTCAGCAACGGAGCCGAAGAGCGACCAACAGGTGTTGTGTCATCAGGTAGACGCGAAACTGGTAGATTCACCATACTGACGAAGTCCGTAACATGGAATGTGGGAGACTGGAACCGATAAGCGTTGAAAAGCTTCCGGATGAGCTGTGGGTAGGGGTGAAAGGCCAATCAAACTGGGAAATAGCTCGTACTCCCCGAAATGCATTTAGGTGCAGCGTCGTGGTAGAGTTTTATAGAGGTAGAGCTACCGATAGGACTAGGGGGCTTCACCGCCTACCGAATCCTGACGAACTCCGAATGCTATAAAATATACACGGCAGTGAGGGCACGGGTGCTAAGGTCCGTGTCCGAGAGGGAAAGAACCCAGACCATCGGCTAAGGTCCCCAAATGTATGCTAAGTTGTTTAAACGTTGTTCGGTTGCATAGACAGCTAGGATGTTGGCTTGGAAGCAGCCATTCATTTAAAGAGTGCGTAACAGCTCACTAGTCGAGCGACCGAGCGTGGATAATAAGCGGGCATTAAGCATACTACCGAAGCTGTGGATTCCGCCAATTGGGTGACCGTAGGGAGACTGCAGACTGCAGGGCGAAAGTTAAGTAAAAGAAGAAAATGTAAAGGCAGAAACCCGCACACCGTAAGACTAAGGTTTCCTTGGCGACGCTAATCGTCCGAGGGTTAGGTCAATCTGGAATCGCAAACCCCGCACAAGGAAGGGTAGTGGATGAATAATCGCTAATATCTCGTACTTATAATCCGCGAATACGGTGACGGAGCGGATGAGGCACCGTACTGACGGACATATTGTTAATAGTACGTTGAAGGTTGTAGGTATAGAGTTGGTAGGCAAATCCGCCGACTTTGCCGAATTCTGATAGTACCATAAAGCTTCGGCTGCGTGGATAGTGTCCCTAAGGGCTTCCGAGAAAACCCTCTAAGCTTCAGGTTATAAGAACCCGTACCGTAAACCAACACAGGTAGAAACATAGAGACATCTCAGTTTGAGTGATTCATAAGCAAGGAACTAGCAAATCACCTCAAACTCTGGTCACAGACGCCCGCCGAATGGCGGGCCGCAGTGAATAGGCCCAGGCGACTGTTTATCAAAAACACATGGCTTTGCAAAATCGCAAGATGACGTATAAGGCCTGACACCTGCCCGGTGCTGGAAGGTTAAGAGGAGATGTTAGTTTCGGCGAAGCATTGAATTGAAGCCCCAGTAAACGGCGGCCGTAACTATAACGGTCCTAAGGTAGCGAAATTCCTTGTCGGGTAAGTTCCGACCTGCACGAATGGTGTAACGATCTGGGCACTGTCTCAGCCATGAGCTCGGTGAAATTGTAGTATCGGTGAAGATGCCGATTACCCGCAACGGGACGGAAAGACCCCGTGAACCTTTACTATAGCTTCGCATTGTCGTTGGGTAATTGATGTGTAGGATAGGTGGGAGGCTTTGATGCTGCGTCGCTAGGCGTAGTTTAGCCGTCGTTGAAATACCTTCACCTTGAATATCTGACGCCCAATCCTGCCAGCCGGTGGGGGACATTGCGTGGTGGGTAGTTTGACAAAGTGGTCGCCTCCAAAAGAGCAACGAGGCCTGTAGAATCTCTCAGCGCTTTTGGTGAACCGTGCGTAGAGTGTAATGGCATAAGGGTGCTTGACTGAGAGACCGACAAGTCGACCAAAGGAAATCCAGCATAGTGATCCGGTGGTTCCGCATGGAAGTGCCGCATCGCTCAAAGGATGTAAAGGCATCGGGGATAACAGGCTGATCACTCTGTTGTTCCTCACATCGACGGAGTGGTTTGGCACCTATTGCCTACTGTCACATCCTGGGGCTGGAGAAGGTCCCAAGGGTTGGCTGTTCGCCCATTAAAGGTAGACGCGAGCCTGGGTTCAGGAACGTCGAGATAAACGGGGTCCCCACCGGCCAGCAGAAATTTGAAAGGACCTGCCTCTAGCATTAGAGACCGTAGTGAATTTCCAAATTTCAGCAAAAAATTGCTAGGCGCCAGCTGCATCGCAGGTAGCCACGTACGGATGAGATAAGCGCTGAAATCTAAGCACGAAACTCACCTTGAGATGAGATTTCTTTTGCTAATGTGTGAAGACTCATCACTGATAGCTGCAGTGATGTAAAGACAGTAATGTCAAAGTCGAGTAGTACTAATTACCCGTAAACTTATAACCTTTACTTGATTGTTTAAAATCTTTTTGCTCCGATCGTCCGATATAAGACATTTTTTAGTTCAGAGTTTAGAGTTTAGAGTTCAGAGTTTCTGCACTCATCACTCCTAACTCATAACTAGTATGATTTTAGGTGTCTATTGCGGCGAGGTCCACCTCTTCCCATTCCGAACAGAGAAGTTAAGCCCGCCAGCGCTGATGGTACTGCTAGGTTGCTAGTGGGAGAGTAAGTCGATGCCACTTTTTAAAAAGAGGTTGTTCAATTTGGACAACCTCTTTTTTGTTTTATATGTCCCGTCCTAACATAGCGTTACACTAAAAAAGTAATGTTATGGAAAGTTTTGAGAACAAGTACGTTAAACGTACACAGAGGGATTACAGCATGCCCTTTAAGTTAGCTGTTATTAAAGAAGTTCAATCAGGAGAGATTGGCATTAACGCTGCTATGCGTAAGTATGGTATTCAAGGTCGTGATACTATTCGTACTTGGATAAGAAAATATAGTATATTTGATGATGATAACACATCAAAGTTAAATTCTATGAAGACTCCGCAACAACGCATAAAAGAGCTGAGCAACAAGTACGTCGTTTAAAGCATGAGAAAGAGTTTTAGAGGGTGCCTTACTGAGACAGAAGACAAAGCCGCCATCCTCTACAAGGTAATTGAGTTAGCTGAAAAAGAATATTTAATTCCAATAAGAAAAAACTCCTTACCCGATCAGTCCAAAAAATTAGCAAAGAAAGGGAAAAACCAATAAATTATCTTTGTGGATTGGTCGGGATAAACAGACAGTATTATTACCGTAGTTTTTGGATTAAAAGAAAAAAATACAGAAAGTAAAACTAAGTTATATCGCTTACTAATGACGTTCGCAGTAAGATGCCTCGCATAGGAACTCAAAGCTCTTACTTCCTATTAAGAGAGCCTTTACAAGAGATGCACATCGGTAGAGATAAGCTGTTTAAAATTCTAAAAGCAAACAACACGCTTATACAACCAAAGAAGTTATCGAATAACAACAACTCGCATCATCGTTTTTGGCAAAACACAAGAACTTAGTTGAAGACCTTGTTATAAAACGACCTGAGCAAGTCTGGGTATCTGATATAACTTACCTTAAAGTGATAAAAACTGTTACTTAGCATTGATAACAGATGCTTACTCTAAGAAGATAATGGGATATGATGTCTCTAATAGTCTTGCAACCACCGGTACGTTAAGAAAACTTTTTAAAATGGCTGTTAAAAACAGAATGTATAAAGATAAACTAATACACCATTCTGATAGGGGAATACAATATTGTAGTGATAATCATCGTTAAAGCTTTAAGTAAAGCAAATATAACACCCAGTATGACTGAGAAGTACGATCCTTATGCGAATGCGGTTGCTGAACGAATAAACGGTATTCTAAAGCAAGAGTTTTTTCTTGAAGAATACAATATAGACTTGTCTATGATGAAGAAGGTGGTTAAAGATGCAGTGAGTATTTATAATGATTATAGACCTCATTATTCATGTCATATGAACACACCAAATAAGATGCATAGACAAAGAAAAATAAATATGAGAACGTATAAAAAAATTAAGCTGGAGGAACTAGTTCCTCCAGCTTAATAAAAATGTTTAAATTTGTAGTATAAACTTGTAACGCTTATTTAGGACTACACAATAAACTTTTTTGTGTGTTAATAAGGTTAATTTTAAATATTCGTTCGTTGTGTTCTCCTAAATAGATTTCAATCTTTATTGTATTTTCAGGTAATAAAGATTCAGCTACTTGTGGCCACTCTATAAAGCAATAAGCACCATCAGAGAGCATTTCTTCCATACCTATATCGTATATTTCTTCGGTGTCTTGAATGCGGTATAAATCAAAGTGGTATATTTTTCCAAAAACAGAACTGTTATAGGTGTTAACAAGCGAATAAGTTGGAGAACCATTGGGTTGCTCTATTCCCATTTGTCGCAATACTTCTTGTATGAATGTTGTTTTACCAGTTCCCATTTCTGCTTCGAAAATAAAAACTTTATGATTCTTAAATTTTTCTAAGAACAACGATGCATATTTAGGTAATTCTTCAATGTTGGATACAATATACTGCATGGTTTATTTTTTCGTCCTTAATTGTTCTATGACCTCTAATTTTGATGCATTGGGTGCACCTGACTTCTGTGTGGCATAATCAATCGGTTGTGTGATAATTTTACCCCCTTTTGTAGCAATGTATAAATTGGTTTGGTTTTCTACTAATAATTCTACAGCCTTTATTCCCATTCTTGAGGCAATTATTCGATCGTATGCAGATGGATTTCCGCCTCTTTGTAAATGACCTAAAACGGTTGTTCTTAAATCATAATCAGGTAAAAAAGGCTTAACTTTTTTCATAATTGTTAGTGCATCACCAGCATCATCTCCTTCGGCAACAATAATGATTGAACCTCTTTTCCCTTTATTAAATTCTTTAATGTTTTCAACCAATGCTTGAATATCAGTAACTTCTTCAGGTATTAAAACCGATTCAGCTCCAGATGCAATTGCTGCATTTAATGCTATAAAGCCTGAATCTCTTCCCATCACTTCAACAAAGAAAACACGTTTATGGCTACTTGCTGTATCTCTGATTTTATCTACAGCTTCTATAACTGTGTTTACAGCAGTATCGTAACCGATTGTATGATCTGTACCAAAAATATCATTGTCTATTGTACCAGGAATACCAATAATAGGAACGTTAAATTCATCACCAAATATTTTAGCGCCTGTTAGTGAGCCATTTCCTCCAATAACAATCATTCCTTCTACTGCTAATTGCTGCAGGTATTCAAAAGCTTGTTTTCTACCTTCTTTTGTTTGGAATTCTTTGCTTCTTGCAGAACCAAGTATTGTACCGCCTTTTTGAATAATATTGTTTACATCATCGTAATTTAAGTTTGTACTCCTTTGTTTTATTAAACCATCAAATCCATCTAAAATCCCAATACATTCCATGTTTTGATTTAAACAATACTTTGTGATAGCTCGAATACAAGCATTCATTCCTGGAGCATCTCCACCTGATGTTAGAACAGCAATTTTCTTCATATTATAAAATTACAAGAAATTTTTAAAATAAAAAAGCCTGTCTTTAAAATAAAAACAGGCTTTGTGTATCATAAATTACAATTAAGCATCAATTTTTGCATATTTTGCGTTCTTTTCAATAAATTCTCTACGAGGAGGTACGTCGTCACCCATTAACATAGAGAAAACTTGATCTGCTTCAGCAGCGTTTTCAATAGTAACTTGACGCAATGTTCTTCCTTCTGGATTCATTGTTGTTTCCCACAACTGTTCAGCGTTCATTTCTCCCAAACCTTTGTAACGTTGAACGTTTACAGAAGAGTCAGAACCAGCGCCTTTCATTTGTTGGATTAATAAATCTCGTTGATCATCTGTCCACGCATATTGTGCCTTTGTACCTTTTTTAACTTGGTATAGAGGCGGTGTGGCAACGTAAATGTAACCCAATTCAATAAGCGGTTTCATGTATCTGAACAAGAATGTCAAAATTAATGTTTCAATGTGGCTACCATCCACGTCGGCATCGGTCATGATAACTAACTTGTGATAACGTAATTTTTCTAAATTTAGCGCTTTTGAATCTTCTTCTGTTCCGATTCTTACTCCAAGAGCAGTGTATATATTTTTAATTTCCTCGTTTTCGAAGATTTTGTATTGCATTGCTTTTTCAACGTTTAAGATTTTACCTCTTAATGGCAAAATTGCTTGGAAATGGCGATCTCTACCTTGTTTTGCAGTACCACCAGCAGAATCTCCCTCGACCAAGAATAATTCACATTCAGAAGCATCTTTTGAAGCACAGTCAGCCAATTTTCCAGGTAATCCAGAGCCTGACATTACATTTTTACGTTGAACCATCTCACGAGCCTTACGTGCAGCGTGACGTGCTTTTGCAGCTAAAATTACTTTGTAAACAATTTGTTTCGCTTCATTTGGATGTTCTTCTAAATAGTCAGCAAGCATTTCAGAAACAGCCTGACTAACAGGAGCAGTAACTTCTCTGTTTCCTAATTTTGTTTTAGTCTGACCTTCAAATTGAGGTTCTGCAACTTTAACAGAAATTACAGCAGTTAAACCTTCGCGGAAGTCATCCCCTTCAATTTCAACTTTTTCTTTTGCCGCCATTCCAGAATCGGTAGCATATTTCTTTAATGTATTGGTCAAACCACGTCTAAATCCAGATAAATGCGTACCACCTTCATGTGTATTGATGTTGTTTACATAAGCTTGGATATTTTCCGTATAAGATGTGTTATACGTTAAGGCAACTTCTACAGGAATACCATCTTTTTCACCTTCGAAATAAATAACATCTTGTACCAATTTTTCTCTATTTCTATCCAAATATTGAACAAATTCTTTAAGTCCACCTTCAGAATAGAATTGAGTTGTATGGTAATTTCCGTTATCATCTTTTTCTCTTAAATCAGTTAGTGTAATTTTAATACCTTTATTCAAGTATGCCAATTCACGCATTCTCGCAGCAAGTGTATCGTAATTATAAGTTGTATCCTCAAAAATAGAATTATCAGGCTTAAATGTTACAATAGTACCTGTTTTATCAGATGTACCAATTTCTCTTACTGAATATAATGGTTTACCGATAGAGTACTCTTGTTCAAAGATTTTTCCTTCACGGTGTACTTCTACTCGAAACGCAATAGACAAAGCATTAACACAAGAAACCCCAACTCCGTGAAGTCCCCCAGAAACTTTATACGTATCTTTATCAAACTTACCTCCAGCGTGCAATACAGTCATAACGACTTCTAATGCAGAACGCTTTTCTTTTGTGTGTATCGCTGTAGGAATACCACGACCGTTGTCTTTAACGGTAATAGAATTATCTTCGTTAATTGAAATATCAATGGTATTACAATATCCTGCTAAAGCTTCATCGATAGAGTTGTCAACAACTTCATATACCAAATGGTGTAACCCTCTAACTCCAACATCTCCAATATACATTGCTGGACGTTTTCTTACAGCTTCTAATCCTTCTAAGACATGAATATTGTCTGCTGAATAATCTTGATTGTGTTTAGTTTCTTCACTCATCTTAATTAATTGTATTGTTCTAAACTTTTATATAGCTTGCAAATTTAAGAAATTAAAGGAGTATAAAGTAGTAAAATTGATGAATCAATTCAATACTTATCAACAAATAATTAACGATTTCCGTATAAATGAAAAAATACGTGGGTTTTTAGCGAAAGGTTTTGCTTAGGTTTTTTTTGTTACTCGTTTTAAAACTAAATAACCTAAAACTCCTCCTATAATTGAAGCTGAAAAAATACCTATTTTTGCTTGCATAACGTATTCTTCATGTGTGAAAGCTAAAGAGGTTACAAACAACGACATAGTAAAGCCAATTGATGCCAATAAGCCCAATCCGAATAGATTTTTTAGGTTCATTCCTGTTGGAAATTGTGCAATTTTTAATTTAGCACTTAACCATGTAAAACCAAATACTCCAATAACCTTGCCAAAAAGGAGTCCAAACGCAACTCCTATCATTACGTTGGTATTGAATAAAACATCAAAGTTTATATCCAAAATATTAACTCCAGCATTTGCAATGGCAAAAATGGGTAGAATTAAAAATGTAATGGCCGGATGCATGGCGTGTTCCAATTTCTGAAGCGGTGGTATCGCTTTATTGGTATCTTTTTTTAAATTATCCAATACTTCTAATTGTTCATTTGTGAGCGTTGGTATTGTGTCTTTTGGATCTATTTTCTTAAAGCTATTTAAATGTTCTTGTAGTTTTTCGATATAGGACTCTTCCTTAAGTTTTACATCGGAAGGAATGATAAATGCAGCTAAAACAGCAGATATCGTAGCGTGAACTCCTGATAATAAAAATGAAGTCCAAACCCCACAAATACCCAGAATGGCATAAAACCAAACACTTCTTACCCCTGTCTTTTTACCTAAGTACATGATTAAAAGAATAATAACTCCAATCGATAAATTAAAAATTGAAATGTCTGATGTGTAAAATAAAGCGATAACCAATACAGCTCCTAAGTCATCAACAATGGCTAATGCTGTTAGAAATACTTTTAGAGGTAATGGAATGCGATCTCCTAATAAGTAAAGTACACCAAGCGCAATAGCAATATCTGTGGCCATTGGAATTCCCCACCCACTGTGTACTTCTCCAACTGGATTTAGGCTAAAATAAATGAATGCTGGTACAATCATTCCACCAATTGCAGCAATAATAGGAAGCAATGCTTTACGGGGATTAGCTAATTCACCAGCAACAAATTCACGTTTTAATTCGAGTCCAACCACAAAAAAGAAAATAGACATTAAACCATCATTGATCCAATGTAGAATGTCGTGCTCAAGATAGGTCGTACCGTTGAAATAGAAACCAAACTTGTATTCTAAAAGTTCAAAATAATAGTTTGACCAAGGTGAATTAGCAAGAAAAAGTGCTATTATAACACTGATTCCTAAAACTAAACCACCTGATTTTTCTTGTTGAATGAATTTCTGTAAAGGTGCAACTACTTTTTCTATTGGAGTTTTATCTTTTGTCATTTTGTAGTTAAAATTTTGTGTAAAACACAAAGCTAATTGAAAAAAAACATTTATCACTTAAAACCCGTTGTTTTATTGTTAAAAAATATAAAAAATAACTTGTTAACCTTTGTGTTTTTACTAAAACCTGTATGTTTTCAAGTGCTAAGAATAGAATTTTATGCCCTTTATAGATGAATAAAAAGAATTCCTTTAGAATAATCTTTTTAATTCAGTTGAAAATATTAATTTCGCAAACAGATCAAACTATAAAATCCATGAAAAAAGTATTAATAGCCAATAGAGGAGAGATTGCAAGAAGAGTTATTCGAACACTTAAAGCAATGGATATTAAGAGTGTAGCAGTTTATTCAGATGCAGATAGAAATGCACCCCACGTTTTAGAAGCTGATGAGGCAGTTTATCTTGGTGGTAGTCCTGCTGCTGAGAGTTACCTTAAAATGGATTTAATTATAGACTACTGCAAGAAATTAGGAGTTGATGGTGTTCACCCTGGTTATGGTTTTTTATCTGAAAATGCGGAGTTTGCTCGAAAACTGAAGGCAAATGGTATCACATTAATTGGTCCTTCACCAGAGTCTATGGAAATAATGGGTGATAAATTAAGTGCAAAACAAGCTGTTAAAGGATATGGTGTGCCACTCGTGCCTGGTGTTGATGAAGCGATTACGGATGTTGAAAAAGCCATTAAAATTGCCAACGAGATAGGATATCCAATTTTAATTAAAGCTTCTGCCGGTGGCGGTGGAAAAGGAATGCGCTTAGTTGAAAGAAGTGAGGATTTTAAAGAGCAAATGCGTTTGGCGCAAAGTGAGGCACGTTCTTCTTTTGGAAATGACGCTGTCTTTATAGAAAAATTTGTAACAAAACCTCGACATATTGAAATTCAAGTATTTGCAGATAGAAGTGGAAACGCTGTTTATTTGTTTGAGCGTGAATGTTCTGTTCAACGTCGTTATCAAAAAGTTATAGAAGAAGCTCCGAGTGCTATTTTAACACCTGAGTTAAGAAAGAAAATGGGTGAAGCAGCTGTAGCAGTTTGTAAAGCATGTAATTATGAAGGAGCAGGTACTGTTGAATTTATGTTAGATGGAAACATGGATTTCTTTTTCTTGGAAATGAATACACGTTTGCAAGTTGAACACCCAGTAACTGAAGAAATTACAGGTTTGGATTTAGTTGAATGGCAAATCAGAGTGGCAAGAGGAGAGAATTTACCATTGAATCAAGAAGAATTAAAAATCAACGGGCATGCGATTGAAATTCGCGTATATGCTGAAGATACATTGAATGGATTTACACCAGATATTGGAAATTTAAAGCGTTATCGTGTTCCTTCTGGTAGAGCGGTTAGAGTAGATGATGCTTTTGTAGAAGGTATGGATATTCCTATTTTTTACGATCCAATGATTGCTAAATTGTGTGTGTGGGGCAAGGATAGAAAATCAGCTATTTCGAGAGCCATTAAAGCAATTGATGAATACCAAATTTCGGGAGTGAAAACTTCTTTGGATTTTGGGAAGTTTGTTTTAAAACACGATGCATTTAGAAGTGGAGATTTTGACACCAATTTTGTAAAGAATTATTTTTCAGATCCAAAAGTTGTAAATACAGCAATGGAGGACGAGAAAGATGCGTTGCAATATGGTATTGATCAAATCTGGGAAGGTGTGTTGAAACAGCATGAAAAAGAATTCCGTTCCAGAAATATTGAAAGTAGTTGGGTAAAAGCATAATTTTTTGTTTGAACTTTAAATTAAAAGTGCTACTTTTACGGCACAAAAAATTGAATTAAAATCTAATTCCAAATGAATTTACACGAATATCAAGGAAAATCAATACTTAAAAGTTACGGTGTATCTGTACAAGAAGGTATTGTTATCGACAAAGTTGAAGATGCTTTAGAAGCAGCTAAGAAATTAACAGAGCAAACAGGTACTGGTTGGTACGTAGTTAAGGCTCAAATCCATGCAGGAGGACGTGGTAAAGGAAAAATCCAAGAAACGGATTCAAACGGAGTTGTTTTGGCTAAAGGACTTGATGAAGTTGAAGCAAAAGTGAAAGGTATTTTGGGTGGACACTTGATGACGGCTCAAACAAACGGAAAAGCAAAGAAAGTAAATAAAGTGATGATTGCTCAGGATGTTTATTATCCAGGTGAATCTGAAACAGAAGAGTTTTACATGTCTGTTCTTTTGGATAGAGAAAAAGGTAGAAATACTATTGTTTACTCAACTGAAGGAGGAATGGATATTGAATCTGTTGCTGAACATACTCCAGAAAAAATATTTAAAGAAGAAATTGATCCACGCGTTGGTATTCAAGGTTTTCAAGCAAGAAAGATTGCTTTTAACTTAGGTGTTAGCGGTCAAGCATTTAAAGAAATGGTGAAGTTTGTAACCGCTCTTTACAATGCGTATGTAGGTATTGATGCTTCAATGTTTGAAATCAATCCAGTGTTAAAAACATCTGATAATAAAGTTATTGCAGTTGATGCAAAAGTTACTTTGGATGGAAATGGATTGTACCGTCACCCAGATTATGCTGCATTAAGAGATTTATCTGAAGAAGATCCTACAGAAGTAGAAGCTGGTGAAGCTGGTCTTAACTTTGTTAAATTAGATGGTAATGTTGGATGTATGGTGAATGGTGCTGGTTTAGCAATGGCTACTATGGACATCATTAAATTATCAGGTGGTAATCCTGCTAATTTCTTGGACGTAGGTGGTACAGCTAATGCTGAACGTGTTGAAAAAGCTTTCCATATCATTTTGAAAGATCCAAATGTTAAAGCAATTTTGATCAATATCTTTGGTGGTATCGTTCGTTGTGACCGTGTGGCACAAGGTGTGGTTGATGCTTATAAAAACATGGGAAATATTCCAGTTCCAATCATTGTTCGTTTACAAGGAACAAATGCTGAAGAAGCGAAAAAATTGATTGATGAATCAGGGTTAAATGTTCATTCAGCTGTATTGTTACAAGAAGCAGCTGATAAAGTGAAAGAAGTTTTAGCTTAATCGATTTAAATTCATTGTAAAAATGGCGTTGCATGAATGTGACGCCATTTTTGTTTTAATCTTCTGCCAAAGGCATTTTGTTTCTCACATACAAAAATCCTATTCCTGTAATGATAAGAATAATAATATTAATCACCCATAAATAAGCGAACGAATAATGTTCGATAAACAAGGTGGATAAATATGGCATCACTATAAATGCAGCGGAAATACTTAATCCATTTAACCCCATGTAAGCACCTCTATTCTTTGTTACAGAGCGTTTTGCTGCAACTGTTGACATAAACGGTAGTGCAAGTATTTCAGCAACACTTAGAAGTGACATAGCAAAGAAACACGATAAAAGACTGGAGTCAAAAAGTAACCATAAATAAGAGAATGCCAAAAACAAGCAACTGAGCATTAAGATGACATAGATGTTTATTTTCTTCTCGATACTACTAACTAATATCATTTCTGTAAATACTACAAATAAACCATTAAAGCCAAGTAGTAAACCGATTTCTAATTGAGAAAAATTTAATACTTGCTTATAAAACAAAGGAAGAATACTAATCAATTGGAAGAAAATACAAGAAAATAAAAAACAATACACGCTGAATAGAACATACCATTTGTCTTTGTATGGAGATTGCTCAAATGCATAAGGGTTTACTTCTTCATTTACAATAGTGTTCTCATTTCTTGATTTACGTTTAAAGAAATAAACGAAAAATACGATTGCCGTTGTAAATACAGCAAATCCATTTCCATAAAACAACCAAGCGTAAGAAAAAGTAGCCAAAAAACCACCGAGCGCAGGTCCCATTGAAAACCCTAAGTTAATCGCTAATCGATTTAGCGAAAAGGAGCGCGTGATATTTCCTTTTTTAGCATACGAAGTGATAGCTGCTGAGTTTGCAGGACGAAAACTCTCGTAAATTGTACTTAAAATGAATATCGTTAGATAAACTTCATGTGGTTCTGTTATATGTGAAAGCAAAACAAACAAAGGAGCGGATAAAATAAGTGTAAAGAATTGGACATAAAAAGCACCAATTCTATCAGTAAGCCAACCTCCTAAAATGGAACCTAAAAGTGAACCAACGCCAAAGAAACTCATAGCTAATCCTGCTTGATCTGTTTTAAACCCTAAAACGGACGTTAGGTAAACTGTAAGAAAAGGAATAACCATTCCACCAGTTCTGTTGATTAACATCACCAATGAAAGCATCCAAGATTCAACGGATAAACCTTTAAAAGATGAAATATATAAGGATAAAAATTTTTTCAAGGTTTAAAAATGCAAATATATTTATTAATTCTATTATGGGGCGTTGAAAATAAAAAGCCTTCCTGAAACTATCAAGAAGGCCTTTTGCTTTGTTATAGTGTGATTACTTACCGTGACATTGTTTGTACTTTTTACCACTTCCACAAGGACATGGATCATTTCTACCAATTTTTTCTTCGGCAACAACTGGCTCTCTTTTCACTGGTTGTTGATAAGAATTTTCCATTGCTTCCTGATAATCATTTCGACTATTTTCAACAATATCTGAAGATGTTGTTTCTTTAGCTTTTGCATATTGATTTTCTTGTCGAATTTCTTTAGCGGATGCTTCAACTTTATTGTCAATTTCTAAATCTAATTTTAATAACAATTCAACAGCTTCTTTGTTCAAGCGATCGAGCATTGCTTTAAAAAGCTCAAAAGATTCCAATTTGTAGATTAACAATGGGTCTTTTTGTTCGTATTGAGCATTGTTAACAGCAGAACGCAATTCATCCATTTCTCTTAAATGTTCTTTCCATTCATTGTCAATGCTATTCAATACAATAGCTTTTTCTAATTGTTTTGGAATATTTCTTCCTTCAACATTGTATGCTTCCTCAATTTGTACTCCGATTTGCATTGTGCGTTTACCGTCAGTTAATGGAATAGCCATTGTTTTGTAACGATGCGATTCATTTTCTTGAACATACTTAATTTGAGGCCAGCAAAGATTGATAACACGTTCGTTTTTCTCTCTGTAGTGCTGAATAATTGCCATGTATATTTTCTCTGTTAAAGGAACTTGATCAATAGTCGCAAATTCTTCAGCAGAAATAGGTGATTGAATACTTAAATCACGTAACAATTCATTTTCAAAGTTATTGAAATCACCTTTAAAGTTTTTCATTGCTATGGCGTCAGCTGTATCGTAGAACATATTGTCAACATCCACGTCTAAACGATCTCCAAATAGTGCATTTCTACGTTTTTTGTAAATAGCTTTACGTTGCGCATTCATTACGTCATCAAATTCCAATAGTCGTTTACGAATACCGAAGTTGTTTTCTTCAACTTTTTTCTGAGCTCTTTCGATGGATTTTGAAACCATTGAGTGGGTAATAACTTCACCTTCTTTTAGTCCCATTCTATCCATTAATTTCGCAATACGTTCAGAACCAAATTTACGCATTAAATCGTCTTCCAATGAAACGAAGAATTGAGAAGAACCTGGATCACCTTGACGTCCAGAACGACCTCTCAACTGTCTATCAACACGTCGAGAATCGTGTCTTTCAGTTGCAACGATTGCCAAACCTCCGGCCTCTTTAACACCTTCGCCTAATTTGATATCGGTACCACGACCAGCCATGTTTGTGGCAATAGTTACAGCACCAGCTCTACCTGCTTCGGCTACGATTTCAGCTTCTTTTTGGTGTTGTTTAGCATTCAAGACATTGTGTGCAATTCCTTTCATTTTAAGCATTCTACTTAACAACTCAGAAATTTCTACTGTTGTTGTACCAACCAATACCGGTCTTCCTTCTGTCACTAAACGTTCTGTCTCTGCTATTACAGCAGCAAATTTTTCACGAGCAGTTTTGAATACCAAATCGTTTTTATCGTTACGCAAAATAGGTCTATTGGTAGGAATAACAACAACATCTAATTTGTAAATATCCCAAAATTCTTTTGCTTCTGTTTCTGCCGTACCAGTCATACCAGCTAATTTGTGGTACATACGGAAGTAGTTTTGCAATGTAATTGTGGCATAAGTTTGTGTAGCTGCTTCTACAGTTACATTTTCTTTTGCTTCAATCGCTTGGTGTAATCCGTCGGAATATCTACGACCTTCCATAATACGACCAGTAGATTCATCAACGATTTTAATTTTTCCTTCGATTACAACGTATTCAACTTCTTTTTCAAATAACGTATAGGCTTTCAACAGCTGGTTTACAGAGTGAATTCTTTCTGACTTAATGCTGTAATCACGAACAAGTTCACTTTTCTTTGCTTGGAATTGTTCTGCAGGTAAATTTTCTTTCGATAAAGCAGCTATTTGTGAGCCGATGTCAGGCATTACGAAGAAATTACGGTCATCTTTTCCAGATATTAGGTCAATTCCTTTATCAGTAAGTTCAATGGTGTTTTGTTTTTCATCAATGACAAAGAACAACTCTTGGTCAATTTCTTTCATGCGTTTTCCTTGTTCTTGCATGTAGAAATTTTCTGTTTTTTGTAAGTGAGCTTTAACACCAGGCTCTGATAAATATTTTATTAAAGCTTTATTTTTAGGTAAACCTCTGAATGCTCGTAATAGTGCAATTCCACCTTGTTCCAAGTGTTCTTTACCTTCTTTTTTGTTTTCAAAACCATCTTGGATAACCGCCAACATCTTTTTCGCATCGGCAAGGCATTGAGTAACTAATTGGCGTTGAGCTGCAACAATTGTTTCAATTCTTGGTTTTAATTCATGAAATTCGTGTTCATCTCCTTTTGGCGTTGGTCCAGAAATAATCAATGGTGTACGAGCATCATCAATCAATACAGAGTCCACCTCATCCACAATTGCATAATGGTGTTTTCCTTGCACCAATTCATCTGGGTGACCAGCCATGTTGTCACGAAGGTAGTCAAAACCAAATTCATTGTTTGTACCAAATGTAATATCAGCTTTGTAAGCTTGTCTTCTTTCATGTGAATTTGGTCGGTGTTTATCAATGCAATCTACTGTTAATCCGTGGAATTGGTACAATGGACCCATCCATTCGGAGTCACGTTTTGCTAAGTAATCATTCACAGTAACGAGGTGAACACCTTTACCAGCTAATGCATTTAAATAAACAGGAAGCGTAGCCACTAACGTTTTACCTTCCCCTGTTTGCATCTCTGAAATTTTACCAGTGTGAAGTACAGCTCCACCCATCAATTGCACATCGTAATGTACCATGTTCCATTCCACTTCTGCACCAGCAGCTGTCCATTTGTTGTGCCAAATAGCTTTGTCACCTTCTATAGTAATACCATCTTTTTTAGTTGCTAAATCACGGTCAAAATCTTGTACAGTAACAACCAATTGTTTGTTTTCAGACCATCTTCTAGCTGTTTCAACAACTACAGCAAATGCTTCTGGCAAAATTTCCTTTAAAGTTTCTTCAATTTTTTCATCAATAACTTTTGTCATTGAATCAATCTTGTCGTACAAATCTTCTTTCTCGTTTATAGAAAGCGTTGGTTCTTCTACTTTAATTTTTAAATCAGCAGTTTCTTCTTCTAATGCTTTTATACTTTCTTTTACCTTTGTTTGAAAGCCAACTGTCTTTGCTCTTAATTCATCGTCTGATAGCGATTTGAATTGCTCTTGAAAAGCTCTGGTTTGATCAATGTATGGTTGATATTCTTTTCTGTCTTTAGTTGATTTATCTCCTAAAAATGCTTTTAATAAGTTTGAGATCATTTATTTTAAAATTTTAGAGTGTCAAAAATACTATTTTTTCTTTCTTTTCTACTAAAAAAAACATGTTAAAAAATTACAAAAGTATATAGTCATAAATCGTTCCATTCTATCCAATTATAAATTATTCTGACATTCTGTCAGAATAATTTATAATAGCATAAAAAAAGCATGATTTCTCATGCTATTTCGTCTATTTTTGATTCAATCAAATAACTTTTTTCCACTGGTTTTTAAATTCACCCAGCGTTCTTAATGTTGGGTCAAAATAAATAGCTCCTTTGTGGTTGTTAATTTCTGAATAATGGACATTTTTCTTTTGTCCGTTTTCTTCAATAACAACATTCATTCTGTCTAAGAAATTTAAATTGTATTCTTTTTCCAATCTTCTTAGAAAGTGAATGGAACTGTCAACCGAACAACCAGAAGCAATTGTTTTTTCTTCGTTTACCAAAAATAATATAAAATAATCGTCTAAAATTGTTGCTCCTCCATATAGTTTATCGCCATGAGAAGCCCAATCTTTAGAAAATTCAGTTAATTTTTCTTGAATGGCTGGTTGAACCGCTTTAGGAATAGCTCCTTGATTGTGGTAAACCCAGATTTTACTTGTTTCTGGGAAATCTTCTAATAAATTATAAGTCTGCTGCATTTGCTATTAATTCTGATACGTCCATTACTTTTACATCACCTTCTTTCTCAAAATGTTTCACACCATCTGTCATCATTGTGTTACAATAAGGACAAGCGGTTGCAACAATAGAAGCTTTTGTTTCCAATGCTTCCTCTGTTCTTAAAACATTGATTTCTTTTGTCCCAGCTTCTGACTCTTTGAACATTTGTGCACCTCCTGCACCACAACAGATTGCGTTTTTCTTGCAGTGACGCATTTCAACCAATTCTGCATCTAATTTTCTAATTAAATCGCGTGGAGCTTCGTAAATGTTATTTCCTCTACCAAGATAACATGGATCATGATACGTAATTTTACGACCTTTGTAATCGCCTCCTTCAATTTTTAATTCACCAGATTGCAATAGTCCGTTGATTAATTGAGAATGGTGAACAACTTCATAGTTACCACCTAAACCAGGGTATTCATTTTTGATAGTATTAAAACAGTGCGGGCAACCAGTTACAATTTTTTTAATGCCATAGCCATTTAAAACTTGAATATTTGTCATGGCTTGCATTTGGAATAAAAATTCATTTCCAGCACGTTTTGCAGGATCTCCAGTGCAACTTTCTTCTACACCCAATACAGCAAAGTTGATTTTACAATGCGCTAATATCTTAACGATTGCTTTTGTTACCTTTTTTGCTCTGTCGTCAAAGCTACCAGCACATCCAACCCAAAATAAAACATCGGGCATTTCACCTCTCGCTGCAAATTCAGCCATTGTGGGCACTTTTAGATTTTCCATTGTTGTTTTATTATATTAATATGTTTATTCTATTTTTCAAATACCTGAATAGTGACAGTTTTGTCAATTAAATCAGTAAATTTCCCTTCGTATCTTGTTGCTCTTACCATGTGATTGTCTATCCAATGATAGTTTCCACCACGTGGTTTTCCCATTAATAAACCGTGGTATTTGAAACCATTTTTAGCTAACCATCTTTCAGTTACATCTCGGTGTTCCTCCGTTCTCGAAGTAAAAAAAGTAATGATATGACCTTCATCGTACCATTTGTTTAATGTTGCTAATGCTTCTGGATACAATTCGGCGGTTTCCATTCGTTTAGGTTCTTCATTTGGAATATCATCACAAATAGTACCGTCAATATCGATTAAATAATTTTTCACATCAGAAGGTAAAACAGGGCTGATTTTGCACCCATTTTCTTCTAATTCAATTAAGTTGTTTAATTTATTTGACATAATTATTGTTCGTTTTCCCAGTTTAAACGATCGGTAGGAGAGAATTGCCAAGGAGCACCATTGTTTTCAATGTTTGTAAACATATTTGCTAATTCACTTGGTGCTTTAGACTCTTCCATAACTAAATAACGACGCATTTCTGTAATTATTGAAAGAGGATCGATATTTACCGGACAAACTTGTACACAAGCGTTGCAAGATGTACAAGCCCATAATTCTTCTTCTGTAATGTGATTGTACAATAAGCTTTTGCCATCATCGTAATCTTTTCCGTGTTTGCGGATGTTGTCTCCAACAATATCCAGACGATCACGCGTATCCATCATGATTTTGCGTGGTGACAATAATTTACCTGTTTGATTTGCTGGACATACAGAAGTACAACGACCACATTCAGTACAAGTGTAGGAATCCAATAATTGTTTCCAAGATAAATCGGTAACATCTTTAGCACCGAAACGTTGAGGTTCTGCAACTTCTCCATCAGAAGAAGCAGCAAAAGGATCGGCATTTGGATCCATCATTAACTGTACTTCTTTTGTTACAGAATCTAAGTTGGTAAATTTGCCTTTAGGCTCTAAATTTGAATAATACGTATTTGGAAAAGCCAATAAAATGTGTAAATGCTTAGAATAGGGAAGGTAGTTTAAGAATACAAAAACCATTCCAATGTGTCCCCACCATCCAATTCTTTCAATCACATGCAAAGCACCTTCTGACAAACCACCAAATAATGCTGGGCCGATGAATTGACTAACTGTAAAACCAAAAGAGCCATCGTTTAAGTTTGTAGCATGTGACATTCCATTTCTGTATAAAACTTCATCAGCTCCATTCATCATGAAAATAAAACAGATAAGGATAAATTCAAATACAAGAATTAGATTTCCATCTATTTTAGCCCAACCAACCATTTCTCGCATGTTGAAACGAGGAAGTTTTAATAGATTTCTTCTGGAAAGGAAAGAAATTGTAGCGATGAATGCCAATACAGATAGGATTTCAATGAAACTCACCAAAAACGTATAAAATCCACCCAATGATTCTCTGAAAATTCGGTGAGTACCCGTTAAACCATCAACAACGATTTCAATTAATTCTATTTGCGTAATAATAAAAGCACTGTAGATACATAAATGCAGTAATGCAGCAATCGGACGATCAAACATCTTTTTTTGCCCAAAAGCAATTAAGAACATGGTTTTCCAGCGTTCTTTGGAATTGTTTTTACGTTCAATTTCTCTACCTAGAAGAATATTTTGACGGATCTTGTACATGTTCCATGCAAAGAAACCGGAGCCTCCTACTAACAATAATCCGAATAGAATTGCACTAATCATATTATTTCGTTTTTGTTGAGTCTAAAAGTTGTTTCAATTGTCTTTCTTCACTTGGTGTTAAAGGAACTCCTTTGGTTTTAGCTCCAAAAACAGAGAAATGAATGTATCTTTCAGGATGTACTTCAATATCTTCCACTAAACTTTGTAAACGTTTGTTAGTGATATTTAACTCGTTGTACAATTGATCGTCTTTGATTAATTTTCCTAAAGTTCCTTCTCCTTGTGTTGCAGATTCCAAAACAGAATTGAACTTAGTAAGCGTTGTTTTTGCTTCTGAAATTACACCTTTGAAGTCAGCTGTGACCAAATCGTCGGAGAATGTTTTTAAATTACCAAGAATACCTTCAATCTTATCGTTGCTCTTATGTAAGTTACCAGTGATGGATTCAACGTTTGATAAAATGTTTGATAATTTTGCTTTTTCAGAAGCTACTAATCCTTGTAAATCATTCGCAATGGAGCCAAATTTTTGCAAAGCAAATTGTACATCTTTAAAAGTAGTTTTTAATTCCGAGGCAGCTGTTGTGTCCCAAAAAGATTGAAATGAAACGATGAATTTATCTACTGAAGTTGCTACATCTTGTACTTTTTGAACCAATGGGTCTGCATATTCTTTAACATCAGAAATTAAGCTACTACCAGCACCTCCTTGGATATAATCACCAGGCTTGTGGTAAGAAGCTATTTCTTCACTTGGTTCAATAATTAATCCTTTACTCAATAAATCGATACTTCCAGGGTGAATACTTGAACCAACAGGGATTTTAAAATCTCTGTCCTGAATGCTGATGCGCATCATTACTTTTTGATTAGGCTCTTTTTTGTTGGTTAATTTAACCTCTAATACTTTACCAACGATAACGCCGTTCACATAAACGGATGTTGCAGGTGCTACACCTCCAGATTCACTTAGATAAACATAATAGGTGTCATCACCACCAAAAAAACTGTTACCTTTTAAAAAATTGATACCTGCAATGAGTAAAGCTATTGCTATTACAGCTGCTATACCTGTTTTTAATTCTTTAGAAATTTTCAAAACGCTTATTAATTTTTCGCTAATTTAATAGCTTTTTCTATATCTATACGCATTCCGTTAAAAAAAGCGATGACAAAAGCATATTCAAAACCTTCCTTTCGGAGCTTGTTTTTGTAGTCATTCGCTGATTTAAAGTCATTTACAAAGTGACCTGTAGCGTATTTATACAAGCCATCTTGTTTGTATTCAAAAATTTGTAAATTCTTGAATTCATTACTTGTCAAAGATAACTTTTTTTGAGAAGTTTGGATTTGTATTTTAAAAATAACTTTATCTTTTTCGTCTGTTGAATTGTTGGATGTGTTGGTGATTGGCTGATTCTCAACAGTTGTTTTTTGTTCTGTAACCGAATTTTCTACATGAATTCCTTCCAATTCGTTTTTGTATTTTCTAAATGCTTTGAACATTGATTCAGCCATTTTCTTTTGATTCTCACTTTTGGCTAAAAAGTTTTCTTCTTGTACATTGGTTAAGAAACCTGTTTCAATTAGTACGCTTGGCATGGTAGTTTTATAAAGTACTAAGAATCCTGCTTGTTTCACTCCTCTGTCAAAACGCCCTAATGATTTGAATTCACCTTGTAATTTACTAGCAAAATTGATGGATTGATCCAAAAAGACACTCAATTGCAATTGACGAGCAATAATTGCATCGGGTGATAAATCAAAGTTTTTGTACTTCTGTCCACCGTCGTCTTCTAAATAAATGGTGGAGTTTTCACGTTCTGCAATTTTTTGTTGCGATTCTGTTCGGTGAAGTCCTAAAACGTATGTTTCTACTCCATAAGCTGTTGGTGCAGCAGAATTGGCATGAATACAAATGAATAAATCGGCATTGTTTTTATTGGCAATGCGTGCTCGTTCGTCCAATTCAACAAATACATCCTTGTCTCGTGTGTAAATAACTTTTATTTCTGGATAAGTTTTTTTAATGAACTCACCAAGTTGAAGAGCAATGTTTAAACAAACAGTTTTTTCGTTTGAATGCGCGCCATGACATCCAGGGTCTTTTCCTCCATGTCCAGCATCGATAACGACTGTTTTAATTGCCGCATTATGCAATTCATCTTTTTGCGCAAAAGTGGAATTTAGCAAAAGAAAAACACATAGAAATGAAAAAAAGGCATGGAATTTGTATAATCCAAGTATTTTTGTGTCCAGAAATGGGTTATTTTTTAGTTTTGCATCCATAAACATTAAATGTAAGTTACAAAGTTATTAGCTAAGCTTGAGCAAAAAACGTACCATATTGTTTTTTTTCTTCCATACATTGTTAATAATGTGTGTTCCACTCAATTTGTTTGGTCAAGTTTCTGGTGGAGACACCATTTATATCAATGATGATAGCATGAATAGTATCTCCAAATACAGTGCCAGAGATTCAATTTATGCCGATTTAAAGAAAAAACAATTGCATTTATATGGAGAAGCAACTGTGGAAACAGAGGATATGAACTTAAAAGCGGGTTATATTCTTGTGGACATGAATACCGAAGAAATTACAGCCACCTATCTATTGGATGAAGAAGGAAATATGATTGAAAAACCGTTGTTTACAATGGGGAATGACGAAGTTGAGGCACAAACATTAAAATATAACTTATCCACGAAAAAGGCTTATATAGAAGCTGTGAAAATAAAACAAGATGAGATGTACTTGTATATGGGTAGAGCAAAACGTCAAGCAAATGAAGAGATCCATTTTGTAGAAGGGCGCTTTACTACTTGTGATTTGGATGAACCGCATTATCATTTTCAATTATCTAAAGCTGTTTTGGTTCCGAATAAACGAATTGTTACCGGCCCAATGAATTTATACATTGCAGGTGTGCCAACACCATTAGGGTTGCCTTTTAGTTATATTCCTCAAAAAGATCAAAGTGATCGAACACATGGTATTTTATTTCCAGAATTTGTGCCGATGTCCGAATATGGTTTTGGTTTGAATAATCTTGGTTATTACATTCCTATTAATGATCGGGTACAGACTTTTATCTATGGTTCTATTTATTCACGAGGTAGTTGGGGAGTGAGAAATGTTACGGAATATGCAAAAAGATATAAATTTAAAGGGAATTTGGAATTGGGATTTGAACAATTTAGAAGTGGTTTTCCAACCAATAAAAACTTAAATAATATAAAGTTCTTGTGGACACATCGTCAAGAAGCAACTGCAAATCCAAAATGGAATTTCAATACCAATATCAATTTTATTTCAAGTAACAATACAAAAAACAATTTAGATCCGCTAAACAACGATTATTTTAAAAACACGTTGCTTTCTGATATCAATTTGAATCGAAGTTTTCCAGGTAAACCGTACCGAATATCTGCTAAAATATCCTTGAATCAAAACTCACAAACTAAAAACATCGCTTTAACAAGTCCGATTATAAATTTCTCCACCAATCAGTTTTTTCCACTAAAAAAGTTGTTAAAGGCAGAAATTTTTCAACGTTTAGGAGTTATTTACAACATTGAAGGCCAAAATAGATCAACGTTTAAAGACAGTTTGTTGCGCAATGGAGATTTTGGCGGAATTGGACAGCAATTTATGTACGGATTGCGTCAACGAATTACAATTCAAACCACTGGAGGTATTTTTAAAAATGTCTTGAAGTTGACACCAAGCATTAATTATGGTACTATTCTCAACTTTCAACAAATAAATAAATCGTATGATGCTGCGACCAATTCTACGCTGACAGATACTATTAATAAAGTTGGATTGGCACATGATTTATCACTCAATTTGTCGGCAACAACGGCATTGTACACGTATTATCGTTTTGTTGGGAAGAATAAACCCATTATGCGACATGTGTTAACTCCTACAGTATCTTTTAGTTACAAACCATTGTTGACTAAAAATAGAGAAGATTTTGTTGGTGTAAATATGGCGCCGATCACTTATTCACCTTTTTCAAATAGTGTTTACCAATATTCGGCAACAAAAGATCAAGCGTTGATTAATTTTGGGGTTAACAATACCTTTGAATTGAAGCGTAAATCGGATAAAGATACTGTTACAGGTTTTCAAAAAATACGAATTATTGATGCGTTTAGCGTGTCGGGGAGTTACGATGTATTACGAGATTCCATGAATTTATCGAATTTAAACATTAGTTTGCGAATTAGTCCAGTAAAATGGTTAAATATTGTTGGTAATTCCTCCGTTTCTTTCTATGGTTGGGATGCAACGACAAATGCAACCGTGAAAGAGTTTGCTCTTAAACACAATAAAAAATTAGGACGTTCGATGACCAATTCGATTGCGACTACGATTACTATTACATCGAAAGAGAGTAGAGAGAAAATTGAGGAAAATAAAGAGTTAGTTTCTCAAAATTGGCAAGCTGATTACGATTATTTTTACTTACATCCAGAACGCATTGTTGATTTTAGGATTCCATGGAAAATAAATATCTCACATCAATTCAATATCAATAGGAATACGTATAAAACGCCCTATAACAATAAGGAATTTCAACTAATACATACTCTAAATATTGATGGAGATATCAGTATCACCAAGCGTTGGAAGTTGGGAGCTGTACTCAATATTGATTTAAAAGATAAAAAAGTAACCAATGGTTATTTCTCTTTAAATCGAGATATGCACTGTTGGGCGCTTTCGTTTAGATGGACGCCTATTGGCTATAACAAAAGTTTTTTGCTAACCATCCGAAATACTTCGTCATTGTTTAAAGATGCTAAGTTAGATTTTAGAAAACCACCGGCTTTTTTATAATCTAAAAATATTGGACGAGAAAAAATAGTACATTTGTTGAAATCAAAATATAGAAAAGTGACAACAACAACATTAAACGAAGAATTACGTAAAAAGAAAATCATTGCAATTTGGTTGCTTATTGGTGTGTTTATGATTGTTTTTCAAATCGTAACAGGAGGAGTGACAAGATTAACGGGGTCTGGTTTGTCTATGACAGAGTGGGATCCAATTATGGGGGCTATTCCGCCGTTGAATGATGCAGATTGGCAAAAAGCGTTTGAAGGATACAAAGATATAGCACAATTCAAATACATCAATAACGATTTCACTATTTCAGATTTTAAATTTATTTTCTTTTGGGAGTGGTTTCATCGTTTGTGGGCACGTACAATAGGTGTCGTATTTGTGATTCCATTTATTTATTTTTTAGTGAAGAAATACATTACCAAAGAAATGATTACTCCGTTGATTATCTTATTTGGTCTTGGTATTGCTCAAGCTTTTATTGGTTGGTACATGGTTCAAAGTGGACTTGGTGATTCTGAATTGGTAAGAGTGAGTCACATTCGTTTGGCTGTTCACTTATTAACGGCTTTGGGTTTGCTTGCTTATACCTTGTGGTTTGCCTTGCAACTGCTCATTCCTCAGGAAAATATTGTTAGAGATTCTAAAACAAGAAATTTTTTCTTAATTACCCTTGTTTTGTTAACCATTCAATTGGCTTACGGTGCATTTATGTCGGGCTTATTAGCTGCATTGATAGCTCCTTCATGGCCTACGATGAATGGATATTGGATTCCGCCAGGAATGACTGAAATGAGTTGGTTAAATTCTCAATTGAATGTTCAATTTATTCACCGATTGGTAGCGTATTTATTGTTCTTCTTAGTTATTTATGGTTCTTATAAAGCATGGAAATTGGCGAAAGCTTCCAATGCCAAAATATTGAAAAAAGCGTCATTGTGGCCAATGTTTTTTGTAGTAACACAAGTTTTACTGGGTATCTTTACCGTTATTTCTGTTCCCCACATTAAAAGAGGGAGTTTTAGTACTTATGAAACGTTGGCACAAACACATCAGGTTGTAGGGATGCTTTTACTCATTTCGGTAATCGTTATTTTGTACTTAGTTAGAGGTAATAAATCAACAAATTAAGCAATGGCATGTTACGAATTTAATGGTTTTAAACCCGTTGTAAAACCTTCGAGTTTTATTCACCCAAACGCAACAGTAACGGGCAATGTAATCATTGGAGAGAATGTTTATATTGGTCCCGGAGCGGCATTGCGAGGTGATTGGGGACAAATTATCATTGAGGATGGTTGCAATGTACAAGAAAATTGTACTATTCACATGTTTCCTGGAACAACTGTTACATTGAAAAAAGGAGCGCACATTGGTCATGGAGCAATTGTACATGGTGGAACGATTGGAGAAAATAGCATGATTGGTATGAATGCTGTTATTATGGATGATTGTGAGATAGGAGAGGAGAGTATTGTTGGTGCTTTGGCATTTGTTCCTGCAAAAACGATTTTACCAAGAAGAAGTTTGGCAGTTGGTAACCCAGCAAAAGTAATCAAAGAAGTGAGCGATGAAATGATTGCATGGAAAACAAAGGGAACAGCGTTGTATCAAGCGTTGCCAGGTGAATGTCATGCGCATTTACGACTTTGTGAACCATTAACTGAAGTTGAACCCAATCGTCCTGCTCAAGAGAAAATGTACGAAACGTGGGAGAAAATTAAAAAATCAAATTAATTGATTGTTACAATTCTGTGTTTATGAAAGAAGAACTAAATAAATTTTCAACTGTATTTGAACCAGAATTGCTTGTTGAAATTGAAAAACAAGCTTCAATTATTGAAATCGAAGAAGGAAAAACAATTCTTGATGTTGGTCAAGCTGTGCGCACCATTCCGTTGCTTATTAGTGGGATTCTTAAAGTTTCTAGGTTTGATGAATCGGGGAAAGAATTGTTACTTTATTATGTGCATTCCAATGAAAGTTGCGCCATGACTTTTACTTGTTGTATGCAACAATATCCAAGCGAAATAAAAGCTGTTGCCGAAACAAATGCAAAAATGATTGCCATTCCAATTGGTGTGATGGATGAATGGCTGTCTGTCTATCCAACATGGAAAAGTTTTGTTATGAAAACAATTCGTGGGCGCTTCAATGAATTGTTAAACACTATCGATCAATTGGCATTTCAAAAATTGGATGAACGGTTGATTACCTATTTAAAAGAAAAGTCACGTGCAACGGGTTCTGCGCTCATTAATCTATCTCACGAAGAAATAGCCAATGAATTAGCGTCATCAAGAGAGGTTATTTCACGTTTATTAAAGAAATTAGAGAACGACGGCAAGGTGTTGTTATACCGCAATCAAATCAAGCTGTTGAGTTCTTTGTGACAAAAGTCACGAAATAAACGATTCTAATTCTCTAATTTTGTTTTAAAATTAAGCGTTATGAATAGTATAAAGAATATTGGAACAATAGATAAAGCATTAAGAGTCAGTGCTGCATTGCTTATTGCAATTTTGTATTTTACTAATGTGCTATCGGGGACAGTAGCTATTATTCTGTTAATTTTAGCTGTGGTATTTATTGCTACAAGTTTCATTAGCTTCTGCCCATTGTATTATCCTTTTAGAATTTCAACTAGAAAAAAACAAACGAAATAAATTGAAGAAAATAGTACTGAAATATAAATTAACCATTATTGGATTGATAGTGGGAGCAATAGGAGGTTATGCTTATTATTATTTTGTAGGTTGCGCTAGTGATTCTTGTGCGATTACTTCAAAACCACTCAATAGTACGTTGTATGGTATGTTGATGGGTGTGCTATTGTTTACAAGTTTTAAAAAAGAAAAAACAACTAAATAAAAATAAGATGAAATATAAAACAATCATTGATGTTAGAACTCGTGAAGAGTATATGGGTGGAAATGTAGCAGGAAGTGTTAACATCCCATTGAATGAATTTGTAGATAGAATTGACGAAATCAAGCAAATGCCTCAACCTATTGTATTGTGCTGCATGAGTGGTGCAAGAAGTGGACAAGCAACAGACTATTTGAAAAGTTTAGGAATTGAATGCGACAATGGTGGTTGTTGGTTAGACGTTAATTTTATGGTAAAAAACAATTAATGATATAAGATGGGATTTTTTGCAAAATTATTTGGTCTTGGTCCAAAGGTAGATTATAAAGAATTACTTCAGAATGGAGCTCAAATTATTGATGTAAGAACAAAACAAGAATACCAAGGAGGGCATATTAAAGGCTCTATAAATATTCCGTTACAATCTTTATCTACCAACCTTTCAAAAATAAAGAAAGATAAAGCCATTATTACTTGTTGTGCTTCTGGAATGAGAAGCGCAAGTGCAAGAAACATTTTGAAAGCTAATGGATGTAAAGATGTTTACAATGGTGGTGGCTGGATGAGTTTGAATAGTAAATGTAATTGAGTTGATGTTATGATTGGTTGAATCAATAAGTCATAAAATCAACAAGTCAATTATTCATCTAGTCATCTATTCATAAAATCAACAAGTCATCCAGTCATCAAAAAAATCAATGTTTTTCTTGATTGAGTGCTTTTTGAAGTTCGAAAAAAACTTTGTCTATCGTTTCATATAAATTATTCGGTTGTGGTCCCAAAGCAGGAGCTTGAACAATGTATGAATACGAATCAATAAGGATATAATACGGGTTTGAAACGACTCTGTAATTATTAAAAATAGAATTTTCGTCAGGAACAATAGCAACATCCCAATCCAATTGGTCGATGTTGTTTTTGTTTTTCCTGTAATCAGACTCCTTACAAATCGTTAAAAACGTTACTTCTTTATTGTATTTTTGGTATAAATTTTTGAGAATAGGTAGCTCTATTTTATTTTTTTCAGAAGTTGGATCATAAAAATGAAGGTACAAATAACTTCCTTTGTAATTTATCAATCCTTTCTTTTCGCCTTTTAGTGTTTCTAATGCGAATTGAGGTGCTTTTCCCCCGTTTACAACCTCTGTTAAGCGATTGATGATATTGGTAGCTATTAGCTTGTTTGCACTAAATAAAGCATTGCTTTTAACGCTATCCAATACTGTAAGTATATTGGTTTGCGGATATTCTGGAGAATAATACAACTCGGATAGTAATTGTACCATAACCATTTCTCGAATACGCATATTGATAAGCGTAAATTCCAATCCCAATGCATTCATGATAACTGTAGGGCTACTTTTTAATAATCCCAAATAAACACGGTTATTAACTTCCATCGGAATGGTGGTCATCATACCTTTATAGAACTTTTTGAAATAGTCCATATAGGCATCATTTCTATACAAAACAGGTTGGTGTTTGATGTAAAAATCATGCTTTTCATAGCGATTTCTGTTGGCAGCTTGCTGAATGTTGTCAATGGTATTCGCAATGGTAAAACGGACGTAATCAAAAATATATTGTCCCGTATCTTTTAGATAGTATTTTTCTGTTGCCAGTTTAAAGCTATCCAAGTTTTTATTGAATAAAACGGGATTTCTGAGGGCATCCGCATAGTTAAGTGCGAGAAAATTGTCCATCCAACGGTTGAATCCCAGTACTTTATAGTTGATATCGTTTGAATCTAAATCATAAAACGTTACTTCAACTTGATTTCCAGCTGGTCGATAAGGCGTTCGTTTGTCCTTTTGGGGAAAGTATATTGTGTAATTTCCACCTGGTTGAATGTATAGAAATGATTGGTTGTTTTCAATGGTTAAGAGAACTTTTTGTGTTTCTGCAATGGAAAAAGTCATCGTGAATGTGGAATCGCTATTGATTGTTGATGAAGCAATTGTTGAGGTATGCATACTTATATAGTCCTCAATTTCCTTGACTTGTATTTTCTGTCCAATATAGGCAGGTGCATATCCTTTGATGTTCACAAATGAATTTTCTTGTCCAAAAACAAAGGAACAAGCCAAACATAAAAAAACAATTAATAATTTCATCATTACACCTTTTAGTGTTTCCTTACATAAATTGTACCAAATATTAAACGAGTAAATTGGAATTCGTTACAAATTGTTCAATAGAAGCCCCATTTCTGTGTATTTCACGAATAATTGTGGAGCTAATTGCAGAAAATTCAGGATCCGTTAAAAAGATCACTGTTTCGATGTTTGAAATGGATTGATTCATGTGGGCAATGGAACGCTCGTATTCATAATCTTTGGAATCTCTGAGTCCACGAATGATAAATTGCGCATCAACATCTTTGCAAAAATCAACAGTCAATTTGTTATATGATTCAATTTTAACATTGGGCTCATCCTTAAAAAGGTGTTGGATGTGATTCATTCTTTTTTCGGTTTCAAACATATAGTTTTTCGTACTGTTAATTCCAACGCCAATAACCACTTCATCAAATAGTTTTAAAGCTTTTCTTACTACTACTTCGTGTCCTTTTGTAAAAGGATCAAAAGAACCTGGAAACAAACCTCTTTTCATCTTTATAGTTTTATGTAGTTAATCAAATCTACCAGTCGATTGGAATAGCCTGCTTCGTTGTCATACCACCCAACAATTTTCACCATGTTTCCAACAATACTTGTTAGCCCAGCATCGTAAATGCAACTTGCAGGGTTGCCCAAAATATCAATGGATACAATAGGGTCTTCGGTGTATTCTAAAATACCTTTTAGTTCACCTTCGGCAGCCTTTTTCATGGCCGTATTTATTTCTTCAATGGTAATTGATCCTTTGATAGACATAGTAATGTCAGACAAAGAGCCGTCTTTTACAGGAACTCTAACAGCTCCACCACCCATTTTTCCTTCAAATTCGGGGAAAATACGTGTAATGGCTTTTGCCGCACCTGTTGTTGTTGGAATAATTGATTCTGTTGCCGCTCTTGCTCGTCTTAAATCTTTATGGGGAGCATCGTGTAAACGTTGGTCAGCAGTATAACTATGAACCGTTGTAATGAATGCATTTTCGATTTCACAAATAGTTTTCATTACGGCAATGAGTGGAGCTATGTTATTGGTTGTACAAGAAGCGTTTGAGATAACTGTTTCGCTACCATCTAACAAATCTTGATTGATGCCCATCACGATTGTTTTGACATCATTTGATGGAACGGCAGAAATGATTGCTTTTTTTGCTCCAGCAGCAATATGAGCACTTGCCAATTCCTTTGTTTTAAACAAACCAGTTGATTCAATTACGATGTCGATATTAAACTGCTTCCAAGGAATTTGACTCGGGTCTTTTTCTTGTGAGAAAATGATTTTTTTCCCGTTTTCAAATACAAAAGCATTGTCAACAACAGTGAACTTATGCGGATACACCCCATGAACACTATCGTATTTAAAAAGATGTGCCAATGTGTTTATATCAGCCAAATCGTTGACCAAGGCGATGTTTATACCTTCTTGTTGGAGAGCTATTTTTGTGAAATAGCGACCAATTCTTCCGAAACCATTTACTCCAACTGTTTTCATTATTCGTTGTATTTGTTCTTACAAAAGTACACAAAACAAAAGAGGTTGTCAATTTTGACAACCTCTTCTTTTATTTTTTTTGAAATTTAGTGAACAACTTCGATAAAACCATGTTTTTCTAATTTGTCGCCACCGTATATTTTTGCTTTGATTGTGTAGAAATAAACACCTTCAGGAACAATGTGACCTGAACGATCTTTACCATCCCAGTTGCCATTCAAATCACTGTATTCGTATATAATATTCCCCCATCTATTTACGATAACACAATTAAATTCAGCAATACCATCTGCATCCACAAACCAGATATTATTTCCTGCTTGAGAAGACAGAGAAATAACGTTTGGAGCTTGGATATCACATAAGTGATATGAAATTAGAGCAGAATCTGTATAGGTGTAACAATTATTACTGATTGTTACGTAATACATACCTGACTCTGAAACCATAATTGAAGGAGTTGTAGCTCCTGTATTCCACATATAAGTAACAGGTGTACTTGGTTCTAAAGCACCCAATTCATACGTAATACCGAAACACAAGTTGGTATCTTTTACTTCTGTATAAATATATCCAGGGAAATTAATTGTTGCATCATACGTTACATCACAGAAATTGTCATAATACTGAATGTGGTAATCTCCAGGAGTTGAAACAGTTAGCAATGGATTTGCAGAGTTGTTATTCGGATTAAAATGAGAAGCAGTATCTTCCGCCCAAGCTGTTGCCGGATTATCTACAACACTCCAAGTTCCTCCTTGGAAGCTACTAACAGACAAACCATTGGTACCTAAATTACATGCAGTTTGTGGAACTGTAGGGAATCCAGAAGGAACAAATAAAATAACCGCTTGATCTTTCAATGTAGGACAGTATTTATCTGTATAAGTTACTTGTGCACTATAAGGAATCGTGTTTACATGAATTGTAGGATTAGGAATGTTTGGATCAGAGAATGTAATATCTTGCGGTGCTACAGTTGACCAAACTCCACCGTTAAATGAATTAACAGTCGCTATATCGACATCATACGTATCTCCACAGATGGTATCGTCTGCAAAAATAGTAGGAGGGAAGGTAAATATTAATTCTGCTTCCAATTCATTTCCACATGGATTGCTCAAATTAATGGTGTAAATACCATACGTTGATGCTGTAATCGTTGGATTATTAGCTGTAGGATTAGAAAATGAAATTTCGGGATTTGGTGAAGACCAACTACAACTTGTTCCAACAGATGAACCAGTTACTTGATATGTTAAGTTGTTACATGATACAGCATCATTAAAAATAGTAGATGCTACACCTTGTGAAATTGTAAATGTTGTATCGTTGTTACACAAGCCTGTTGTGTCTGAATTGTAAATATGGTATGTACCAGGTCCTAAGATAATTGTATCACCACTATCAACCGCTGGGTTTCCTGTGTTCCAATTCATCACTTGAATAGCTGTTGGTTGACCGATTGAAATTTCAGTACTAGTTTCACCTGGACATAAGAATAAGTTTCCTTGTAAATTAAATGCAGCTGGTTCTGGTACAAAAATATCCGCTTCTACACGTTTGTAACAACCGTTTTTATTAACTGTTACACCATAAGTACCTGTTTGGGTAACAGTACTTGTTGGTTGTGTAGATAAATCATCCCATAAATAACCATCATAAGGGCCATTCAAAACACTTATAGGGAATTGGTCACAAGCTGTTGTGAAACTCAATTGTGGATCTAAAACAATGTTTGCATCTACAATTTCGATGTAGAATGTTAAGTTGGTTATACCTGGTGTTGGTGAATAGTCATCTGTTGCAGTTACAACAATGGTGTAAACACCCGCTGCAGCTGCTGTGCCAACAGCACTTAATACAATAGAAGCCACGTTGCCAGATACATTACTTTCTTCTGTTAAAGTAGTTAAACCACCATCATTGTATGTGATAGAAGTTGTTTGATTTAATTCAGGAGAAAGGAATGTAATCATAAAGTGTGCAGTATCTCCATAAGTACAAATTTTAAATGTATCACATGAAGAAACCCCTTGTGCAATTGGTGGAATATTGTTTGCATTTGAAATATCAAAGAAATAGCTTTTATAATCCAAATAAGAAATTCCATCGTTGTTTCCTAATGGGCCGTCAAAATCAATTCCAGCATGATCAAAACGACCAATTAAGAAATAACCGACATTGTCTCCTTTATTAGCACCTGCAGTTGCTGGAACTCCTCCAAATCCATTCACACCACTTGATGCAGAACCAGTTGTCCATTGCATGTCTTGGTAACAAAAAGCAATATTTTTTCCGTCAGGAATTGATGGATCTGTGCCATCTGTTAAAATTAATTGAAAGGTATTTAATTTATCACCTTGTGTATTGTAATATCCTACAGCTTCCCAGTTAACAAAGATAGCATGAGGAGTTATTTTATACAATACTTGTCCGTTTCCACCACGTGTATCAACATCCCCCCAAAAAGGTGCAATAATTTTGTTGTTGTTAGATGGAAATGCTGTTGATGAATAAGTGGATAAACCAGAACCAAATGTTACGTTCCCATTGTTATTGATGTACAGCGATGTGTAATTGGTTCCGTAAAAATTAAATGAGAAAGGTAAATTAATAACCCCACTTGATCCATCATCATTTGGAGCTAGTGCCAACGTATATGTAGCATCTGGCTGCACATAACAATCACAATCTGTAGATCTTGAACTTTTTGGTGTGTTATTTATTGCTGGTTTTGCTTTGCCAGTAACAATTTCATTCTTCAAATCTAATGCAATAGAATATTGATCCAATGTTCCATTAGCTTTTGCTTTGTGATACTCAGGCGAGTCAACTTTAATTACTTTCTGAGCAAAGGTTGTTGTAACAGCTAGAAATGTAGTTGCAAAAAGGAATAATAAACAATTTAATTTTTTTAAATTCATGATAAATATCTATTTGTTTCTATATAGACTGCAAAATTATTAAATAAGTTGCTTCTAACCTAAAAAAAAGCGGGGTAAATGTTTAAAAAAATCATTTACCCCGCAAGTATTAATAAAAATATAACATTTATTCAACTACATGAATGAAGCCTTGTTTCATGATTTTTTCGCCTCCTTCGCGTGTTGCATCAATTTTGTAAAAATAAACACCTTCCGTTACTGGGTGACCTTTCATGTCTTTTCCATCCCAACCACTTGTGATGTCATTGTACTGATAAATAAGGTTACCCCATCTGTTTAAAATGATACAATTAAAATCAGCTATACCATCAGCATCAACAAACCAAATGTTGTTTCCTGCTTGTGATGATAATGAAATGACATTTGGAGCTTCTATTTCACATACTTTGAAATCGATGAATGCAGAATCTTTGATTGAATAACATTCATTTGATGCAGTAACTGTATAATTACCTGATTGAGTTACCTGAATAGATGTTCCAATTTCTCCATTGTTCCATACATAACTTGTTGCATTTTTACTATCCAAGTCTAATGTGTAAGTTACACCCATACACAATGTTGTATCATTTATATTTACCCAAGGGTAGTCAATAAAGTTTAACGTCACTGTTTCAGAGTAACCACAAGCAGCATCTGTAAAAGTCAACGTGTATTGTCCAGCAGTTGGATTGGATGATACCGTTACTGTTTGAGGTGTCATTCCGCCAGCTGTTCCAGGTCCAGTTACAAATACCAATGCTGTGTCTTCCAACCAAGGTGTAGAAGGATTATCCTGCACTGTCCACATTCCTGTGCCGTATGAAGATGTTGTTAAAACTTCGGACATATCACCGCATGAATATGCTGGTGGAGCAATAACAATTGGTTTTGGTACAAAGATTAAGTTGGCATTATCCGAACCACATTCATTTGTTAACGTCAACGTAACGTTAGTAACTCCTGCATTTGGTGTAAATATTGGTGCAACAACTGATGCAGATGGTGAGAATGTACCACTGTTTGTTGGATTCATCGTCCAAGTACCAGAACCATTATTAAAGATACTATCTGCAGGAACTAAGAAAGAAGTGTTACAAATAGTTGTGTCACTAAAGATGGTTGGATTATTAACCTCAGTTACAATAGCAGTATCAGAGGCTATGCAGCCATTGCCATCATCTGTTGCAGTTAAAGTAAATGTTGCTCCTGATGGTACTGTTGGATTTGGAATGTTGGAGAAGTCATACATCGTGACAGAACCATTTGTTGCATCCCAAGAGAATGTAATAGTACTTCCACTATTAGAAGAAGCAGAACCTTGTAGTGTCACTGTTCCATTTTCACAAATAAACAAATCTGGTCCAGCACTTACAGTTGGAGGAGTATTGTTTAAAGTGATTGTAATGGTTGTATCAGAACTACAATGATTGGCAGGATTTGTTACTGTATAGGTATAAGTTCCAGCTCCTATTACTCCAATTACATTATAAACTAATGTGTCACCTGATTGTGCAATATTAGATGGATTTGAAGCAGTCCAAATTCCAATGCCTCCAATATCCGATGTTCCAGCAATAGCAACAATAGGATCGTTACATGTAATTTCTGTGCCTTGTGGAGTTAAAATATCAAGGATAGGTTGATTTAAATCTCCTAATATTTCGATTAAATCAGATGAAGTACATCCGTGAGTTGCATCTACAGCTGTTAATACATAAGTACCTGGACTATTGATGTCAATAGACGAGTTTGATGTACTTGATGTTATGTTTCCATCAGCTGTTGTCCAACCAAATGTTATTCCAGTTTGAGTTCCTGATGAATTTGAAACATGACCGACTATAGTTGTCGTTGGATTCAAACAATCTAAGTTAATTGCAGGATCAATTGATACTATTGGATTATAACCACCTGAGATTACTTCTACTGTGTCAACACTAATACAGTTGTCAGGAGCTGGGCCCGTAACTGAAATAATATAGAATCCAGCGGAGTTAACAACTGGTGCGGTTGTGGTTTGCCCAGATACAAACCCATTGTCTCCTCCATATAAGTCCGTCCAACCGTAGGTGACCCCAGGAGTAGAGGAAGAACCGCTTAATGTAAATGTGTTTGTTGATGGATCTAAACAGTTAAATATTGCTGGTGAAACCACATTCACATCTGGTTTTGGACTAATAGTAATATTTAAAGTCGCATTTGGAGCACAATATCCAGGGCCTGGAGTGAATGTATAAACAGTTGTTCCAGGTGTTGATGTGTTAATTGTTGCTGGCGACCAAGTTCCTGTGATTCCTTCCAATGATGCACTTGGTAATGTTGGTGCTACACTTCCTTCACAGGCAGAAATAGCATTAAACGTAGGTGTGCTTGATGAAGGTGCTGTATAGTTCAATACATGTGTCAATACATGTGAACACTCAGGAGAACCACTAAAATACGCTTCAATTTGACAGGAAGGATTGCTTAAGCTTAAACCAGTTAATGTATAGGTGTAAGGTGCAGATCCTAAAGGAATTGTAGTTGTATTCCCTTCACAATCTTTAATAACAATATCACCGACTAATGAGGATGGAGGAGTAATGGTTACTTCCCCGTCAACGGAATAAACGCCATTGACGCCATCACAGTTGTTTAAAGTTAAATCGTTGCTTAATAGGTCACAACAAGCTTGTACGTGAACATTTACAGTATAGCTATTTGTTGAAGGACACCCTTGAACACCTCCCTGTGAGTTAACAGTGTAAGAGTATGTTCCTACAGATGAAGGTGGAGTTATTGTAACTGTGGCACCGTTTAAACCACTCAATCCTGGAGCAGCATCCCATGTATAAGTTCCGTCACCACCATACGCAGTTACGGTAATTGATTCATCTAAACAAAGCGTAACATCTTGCCCAACATCTACACCAACCGGTATAGCAACACCACTAGTAGCTACAAATGTATAATCACAAACATCCCCTCCATAACCATCAATCATGATGTAGTATTGATTGCCAGGAATTAAACCGTTTGCTGTTACGTTATATGGTGTGTTTTGAGCGTACATCTCATTCACACAAACTTTACTTGATACAGCTCCACTGTTACAACTGGCTGCTTCAAAAATCATGATTTGAATAGCTTCATCGTCAGTGCAGTTATATACATAAGTATTAAAAGAAATGGAACTAGATTGTGCAGTAAACGATAAAAATGCATTGTTTTCAATAGAACCACAAAAAGCACTATTTAATTGCGACCAATAATTAGCAGTGTATGAACTCGCAGTTGTTCCACAGAATCCGTGTGGGTTACATATTGGAGTTGCAATACAAGCCGTGTTTCCAGGAGGCGGGTTAACCGCGCATGGAGGTAATCCCGGTGGTGGTGGAACCATTGTCCCCCCTCCTCCAAAGGCAAATTGTGTAATTAAGAATGTACTTGCTAAGAGTAGTGAATATATGATAGTCTTCATAGTTTATTGTTTTTCTAAAGTGATTTTTTCTCGAACTCCATTTGAATAAGCAAAAATCAACTTACACACATTTGCATCTTGGTATTCAATTTTTGCTGTGGCTAATTTTCTATCTCTTTTTTGGTTTTTGTCAATTGACTGAACTTCAGGAGATGTTACTTCCAAGACATATTGCCCAAGTTTTTCCTCAACAATGAAGAATGCGTAAAGAGGTTTGTTGTCTTTGTACGAAACAATTCTTAAATCATCGACAACTACTTTGTCGAAATTATTTCCAGATAGTACTTTGTACGAACCTGAAGAAATAGGATTCTTTACTGTTTGAGAAAAAGAAAAACTGCTAATTAAGATAAAAAGGCTTAATATCGTCGCAGCAATAGTAATGTGCTTCATAATAGCTAATAATTTTAATAGACTTATATTCAGTTATGTTTTATTTATTTATTCAAGACGTTTTGAACTTCAATAAAGTTGCATCTCAAAAAAAAAATTTGTTCAAAAATAGAAAAAAAACTTATTTTCCAACTAAAATTCTAATTTTGCTATTATGGGATTAACTGTTAAAAATAGTGTTTTTGGAATCGTGTTAATTGCTATTACTTTGGTAATAAGTAGTTTGATTTGGAATACTTCATTTGCGTCATTTTTTGTTTTTGTTGATTTAACTCCTTTGTTTTTAGGTGTTTATTTGATTTGTAAAAATAATAAAATAAAATGGTATTATTTACTATTGTTTATTTATTTATTCAAATTGGTGTTGGTTTTTTGTCAAATGTTTTGGTTGAAAGATGTGACATTTGATACTTTCTATTTGGCTGTTTTCACACATTCTTTCTTTTTTGTTTTAATTTTAACCCCTTCGGTTTTGTTGTTAAGAGCAAAAAACAAAATGTTTATAATGTACTATATTATAGCAACATGGATGGTGTTTGAATACTTGATGCAAAACTTCCCTTTACTAAGTCCTTTTTATTTATTGGGAACAACCATTGGTGATCATCCTTTTTTAATACAAAGCTATTCGTTAATTGGTGTTGAAGGTGGTAGTTTATGGATTTTACTGACCAATTTCTTTGTTTTTAAATTGATTTTAGCTTTAAAGAATAAAACCAGTTTTAAAAAGTCATTTTTGCAGTTGATTATTGTGTTTTTTGCGCCAATTATTGTTGGTCAGGTGTATCAGTTACTAATTACTAATAAAGATGCCAATAAAATCGAAGTGGCAGCATTGCATGTTCATTTTAATCCAGTGAATTACAATTATGCGCTCCATCCTGATGAGGTAATTGACTCGTTATGGAATTTATCCAAAGGAGTGTCTAAAGATGCACAATTGATGGTATGGCCAGAAACGGTTATAACAAGTCTTGGTTGGTTTTCAGAGTTTGATAAAAATCCCTATGTGGACTCTCTTCAAAAGAAGTTAATAACACATCCCAATTTAACCTTGGTGTTTGGAGCAAATTTATATTCTGTCGGAAATGATTCTTCCGATCAGCAATTGAATTACGATCCTCAAAACAACTATTATTATTATGTGCACAATTTAGCATTTTCTCTTTCGAGTGAAAAATCAATCGTTTATAGAAGTAAGGAGGTATTTGTGCCATTTCAAGAGCAAATTCCGTATGTCAATTTCTTTCCGATTCTGAAGAAATTGATAACTGTTGTTGGAAATCCTAATTATTATGCAGAATTGAAAAATGATATGGATGTTCACCGTTTGTTAAATGGAGGTACTTATTCACCATTGTTATGTTATGAGATTTGTTACCCCATTTTTACTGCACAAATGAGTGATGATGCTGGTTTTATCGTGTTATCAGGCAACGAGCACTGGAATACAAGCGAAAATGGTTCGAGAATTTATTACAATATCTTAAAAGCCATTGCTGCTCAAAATGCTTGTCCAATTGTTAAAAGTTCCAACAATGGTGTTTCTGCTATTATTGACGGAAATGGATACACAATGGCAAAAAAAGCGTTTGATGATACGGGAATCATTAGTGCTAAAATTAATTTAAGGGAGAAAAGTACTTTTTATTCTTATATAGCTGGTTACACATCTGTATTGGCATTGTTGGCTTTGCCTATTCTCATTTTTAAAGGAAGAAAAAAAGACTGATTTTAGAATATTTGTAAAGATTTGATAAATAGGGTTTGTTAGTTCAATCAATTATTGTAAATTTAACCTCTCAAAATAAATAAATGCTTATGCACATTGCTATTGCTGGAAATATTGGTTCAGGAAAAACAACACTAACTCAAATGTTGGCAAAACATTATGGTTGGGAAACGCATTTCGAAGATGTGGAACAAAATCCTTACTTGAATGATTTTTATGAGGATATGCAACGTTGGTCATTTAACCTTCAAATTTATTATTTGAATTCACGTTTTACTCAAATTCAAGAAATTAAACAATCACAATCAAACGTTGTTCAAGATAGAACTATTTATGAAGATGCGTTTATTTTTGCTCCCAATTTGCATTCAATGGGGTTAATGACAACACGTGATTTTGAAAATTATTTTTCATTGTTCAATTTGATGGATTCTTTCGTTTCTGCTCCCGATTTGTTGATTTATTTGCGTGCAAGTGTTCCAACATTGGTTAGCCATATTCAACAACGTGGTCGTGATTACGAGGAAAGTATCCGATTGGATTATTTGAAGCGTTTGAATGAACGTTATGAAGCTTGGATTTCTACTTATGATAAAGGTAAATTACTTATCGTTGATATTGATAACAACAATTTCCCTGAAAGTCAGGAAGATCTTGGAACGATTATCAATTCTATTGATGCAGAAATTCATGGGTTATTTTAATATGCTATACAAATGATTGTAGTTACTGGTGCAGCGGGTTTTATCGGAAGTTGTTTGGTGAGTTTCCTCAACCAAGAAGGATACGATGAGATTGTTGTGGTAGATGATTTTTCAAGAAAAGAAAAAGATCAAAATTTAATTGGAAAAACAATTGCAGCAAAAGTTCCTCGCTCGGGATTTAATGCTTGGCTGAAAGATTTTGCTTCAGAAGTTGATTTTGTATTTCATATTGGAGCTAGAACGGATACAACAGAATTCAATAAAGCCATTTTTGATGAGTTAAATGAACGTTTTTCTCAAGAAGTATGGAAAACATGTGTGGAGCATCAGATTCCTCTGGTTTACGCAAGTTCAGCTGCAACCTATGGTTTGGGTGAGTTTGGTTACAAAGACGATCATGCAATCATTGAAAAATTAAAACCATTAAACCCGTATGGCGATTCCAAAAATAATTTTGACAAATGGGTGCTGAAACAAACTGAATTCCCTCCATTTTGGGCAGGTTTGAAGTTTTTTAATGTGTATGGACCAAATGAATACCACAAAGGAAGAATGGCAAGCGTGATTTTTCATGCGTTTAATCAAATTTCTTCAACCAATGGTATGAAATTATTCCGTTCACACAATCCGAATTATACCGATGGTGGACAGTTACGTGACTTTGTTTATGTGAAAGATGTCATCAATGTTTGCAAATTCTTAATGGAACAAAAACCTCAAAGTGGTATTTATAACTTGGGTTCTGGCAAAGCGCGAACATTTCTTGATTTAGCAAAAAATACATTTAAAGCGATGAATCGACAAGAAAGTATTGAGTTTATTGATACTCCGTTAGATATTCGCGATAAGTATCAGTACTTTACTGAAGCTGATATGTCGAAGTTGATTGGGCAAGGTTATTCCAAGCCATTTTATACACTTGAAGAGGGAATTGCCGATTACGTGCAAAACTATCTCTCAGCAAACAAATATTATTAATAAATAGGTTGTCCTTATAAAATAAAAATTATGTACGGAAAAATGAAAGATTATTTAGCTTCTGAATTGAAAGCTATTGAAGAAGGTGGGATTTATAAAAGAGAACGTATTATTACAAGTCCGCAAGGGGCTAATGTGCATGTAAGTACAGGAGAAAATGTAGTTATTATGTGCGCCAATAACTATTTGGGATTGTCGTCGCATCCAGCGGTTGTACAAGCAGCAAAGGAAACATTGGATACACACGGATTCGGAATGTCATCTGTACGTTTTATCTGTGGAACACAAGATATTCACAAAGAATTAGAAGGTAAGATTGCGAAGTTTTACGGCACAGAAGATACAATTCTTTATGCAGCTGCTTTTGATGCAAATGGTGGTGTTTTTGAACCGTTATTTGGCGAAGAAGATGCTATTATTTCCGATGAATTGAACCATGCGTCGATTATTGATGGTGTACGTTTGAGTAAAGCACAACGTTACCGTTACAAGCACTCTGATATGGCTGATTTGGAAGAACAATTGAAAAAAGCACAAGCGCAACGTTTTCGAATCATCGTAACGGACGGAGTCTTTTCTATGGATGGCGACATTGCAAAAATGAATGAAATTTGTGACTTAGCGGATAAATATGATGCCTTGGTAATGACTGATGAGTGTCACTCTGCTGGATTTATCGGGAAAACAGGCCGAGGTGTGCCTGAATACCACAATTGTATGGATAGAGTGGATATCATTACTGGTACTTTAGGAAAAGCATTGGGTGGAGCCATGGGTGGTTATACAACTGGTAAAAAAGAAATCATCGATATGTTGCGCCAGCGCTCACGTCCTTATTTGTTCTCTAATTCATTAGCTCCGTCAATTGTTGGTGCTGCAAACAAGGTGTTTGATTTGTTGAGCTCCACAACTGAATTGCGAGATAAATTGGAAGAAAACACGAAATACTTTAAAAAACACATTATCGAAGCTGGTTTTGACATCAAACCTGGTGATTCACCAATTGTACCGATTATGTTGTACGATGCAGCATTGTCTCAACAATTTGCAGATGAATTGTTGAAAGAAGGTGTTTATGCTATTGGTTTCTTCTATCCGGTTGTTGCAAAAGGTCAAGCGAGAATTAGAACGCAAATTTCTGCTGCTCATTCAAAAGCGGATTTGGATAAAGGGATTAATGCCTTTATCAAAGTTGGAAAGAAATTAGGTGTGATAAAATAATAAATTGGCTCTGAAAGGAGCCTTTTTTATGATAAAGCAGACGAACTTAATCTATACAGGTTCTTCGGAAAGACAATCACTTTACGATTTGTTTTTGCCAGAGGAAGACAAGCAACAACCAGTGTTGGTTTTTATGCATGGTTACATGGGATATAAAGACTGGGGTTGTTGGAATTTAATGGGAGAGGAAATAGCCAAGCAAGGTTATCCTTTTGCAAAATTTACGATTACACATAGTGGAACAACTCTGGATCAACCAGTTGTATTTGCTGATTTGGAAGCTTTTGGTAATGGTGGTTATCTTAAAGAATTACGTGATTTACAGTATTTCTTAAATCATTTAGAAAAGGAACACGGTTTTCGTGAATTTATATTAATTGGTCATTCACGAGGTGGGGGAGATGTGTTGTTGGTAGCAAATGATGTACGTGTGAAGCAGGTACATTGTTTAGCGCCCATTTGTGATATTGCTTCTCGTTTTCCTAAAAAAGAGCGGTTAGAACAATGGAAAGAAAAAGGTGTGTATTACCATAAAAATGGACGAACAAATCAAGAAATGCCCCATTTCTATAGCCAATATGAAGATTTTTTGACTCATCAAGAGAAATTGTCTATTGAAAAAGCGTGCAAGCAGTTAAATAAACCTGTGTTTGTATATCATGGAAGTGATGATGCATCTGTGCCTCCACATGAAGGTCAAACAGTTGCTAAATGGACAAAAGGACAGTTTTATTTAATTGAAAATACTGCTCATACATTTGATTCCAAAGAGCCTTGGGAAGAAAATGAAATGCCTGATAAATTCAAGCTAGTTGTTGATTTGATTGTAAAAAATATTGGATTATAAAAAACTTTTGTGTTTTAAAATTTCCTCCATTTCTTGTTGAATTTTTTTTGCTTCTTCACTTGCTTTAGTAGCAAAATCTGTGCCATTTGAAGCATAAATAATCCCTCTGGAAGAATTGACCAATAAACCACAATCCTTGTTCCAACCATAGTGTGCAACGTCTTCTAAAGATCCACCTTGTGCACCAACACCAGGAACTAAGAAAAAGTAGTCAGGAACAATTTTTCGAACTTCACCAATCCCTTCTGCGCGTGTTGCACCAACAACAAACATGGTGTTTTCGGGAGTTCCCCAAGTAGCTACTTTTTTCAAAACTTTTTTATACAATTCCTCGCCATTTTGATCGGTTGAAAATTGAAAATCCAATGCGCCAGCGTTAGAAGTTAACGCTAAAACAATCACCCATTTGTTGTTATATTGCAAGAAGGGTTTTACGCTGTCTTCACCCATATATGGAGCAACTGTAACAGCATCAGCGCCTAATTCTTCAAAAAAAGTTTTGGCATAATAGCCCGAAGTATTGCCAATATCACCACGTTTTGCGTCGGCAATAATAAAGCAATTGTTAGGAATGTAATCGATTGTTTTTTTTAATGATTCCCAGCCTTTTACTCCATAACATTCATAAAAAGCATTGTTTGGTTTGTAAGCTACACAATAATCTTTCGTAGCATCAATAATTGCTTTGTTAAATTCAAAAATAGGATCTTCCGTATCCAATAGATGCGAAGGAATTTTTGATAAGTCTGTATCTAAACCAACACATAAAAATGATTTTTTGGCTTTTATCTGTTCGATTAATGCTTTCTTGTCCATGTTTTAGAATAAGTTGCAAATATAATAAGAGTTATTTATTTTATGACTAGATGACTATATGATTAGTTGATAAATTGACGAATCATATAGTCAGTCAACCAATCAATCAGTCATAATGTCAATCAGTCATCAAGTCATAATGTAAACAAATCATTATAAACAATTGTTAATTTGTTTGTGACTTTTGTTGGATTCGGGCTTTGTTTTTTTCATTATTTTTGTTCCCAAGTCAAAATTTTTAAAGATAAATCAAAATGAGTCAAGAAATAGAACAAGTAAATTGCTTAATAATAGGATCTGGCCCAGCGGGTTATACAGCTGCTATCTATGCGGCAAGAGCAGATATGAAACCAGTGTTGTATCAAGGGATGCAACCGGGTGGACAATTGACAACTACTAATGAAGTAGAAAACTTCCCTGGTTATCCAGAAGGAATAACGGGACCAGAAATGATGGCTCAGTTGGAGCAACAGGCAAAACGTTTTGAAGCAGATATTCGTTTTGGTTTTATTACAAAAGTTGATTTTTCTGGACCAATTCATAAGGCGTGGACAGAGTCTGGTCATGAAATTCATGCAAAAACGGTCATTATTTCAACAGGTGCTTCTGCCAAATACTTAGGATTGGAAAATGAACAAAAATACTTGGCTTTAGGTGGTGGTGTATCTGCATGCGCAGTGTGTGATGGATTCTTTTACCGTGGACAAGAAACGGTAATTGTTGGTGCGGGTGACTCTGCTTGTGAAGAAGCACATTACTTATCTAAATTGTGTAAAAAAGTAACTATGTTGGTTCGTAGAGATGAATTTAGAGCATCTAAAATTATGGCTGACAGAGTTAAAAACACACCAAACATTGATATTTTATTCAATACCGAAACAGTAGATGTATTAGGTGATGGAAATGTTGTAACTGGTGTTCGTGTAAAAAACAATGTTTCTGGAGAGGAAACAGATGTGCCTTGTACTGGATTCTTCGTTGCTATTGGTCATCAACCAAATACGGAAATATTTAAAGATTACATCAATTTAGATGAAACAGGATACATCAAATATGAAAAACCAGGAACAACGCTAACAAATGTACCAGGTGTATTTGTTGCAGGTGATGCTGCCGATAGAAATTATCGTCAAGCTATTACTGCTGCTGGTACAGGTTGTATGGCAGCTTTGGACGCTGAAAGATATTTAGCCGCTTTAGAAGGATAATTAATAAAAAATACTAACTTTAAACTAAAATTTAATTAAAATGTTTGACGGAAACGAATTTAAAAAATATGCAACGAAACACATAGGATTAAATTCTATGCATGTTTCGAATTACATCGACTCTTCTTTTAAAAACATGACTCCTTATATCATTGAAGAGCGACCTTTGAATATGACTCAAATGGACGTTTTTTCACGTTTGATGATGGACCGAATCATTTTTTTAGGAACGGGAATTGATGACCAAGTAGCTAACATTATCAACGCACAGTTGTTGTTTTTGGAATCTGTAGATCCTAAGAAAGACATTCAAATTTACTTGAACTCACCAGGTGGTTCTGTTTATGCTGGATTGGGAATTTACGATACAATGCAATATGTGCGCCCTGATATCGCGACTATTTGTACAGGTATGGCCGCTTCAATGGGTGCCGTATTAATGTGTGCTGGTGCTGAAGGAAAACGTTCTGCATTGAAACATGCACGTGTAATGATTCACCAACCATTAGGAGGTGCTCAAGGACAAGCGTCTGATATCGAAATTACTGCACGTGAAATACAAAAATTGAAAAAAGAATTGTATGAAATCATTGCCCACCACTCAAAACAAACATTTGAGAAAGTTTGGGAAGATTCTGATAGAGATTATTGGATGACTGCTGAAGAAGCACAAGCTTATGGAATGGTGGATGAGATTTTAGTTAGAAATCCTCAGAAATAATTCTGATTTTTGAATGAATAATTAGAGTGCAACAGAAATTGTTGCACTCATTTTTTAATTTTGAGACCTATAAATGGCAAAAAATGAACAAACATGTTCGTTCTGTGGACGAACTAGAAAAGAAGCAGGAGAGTTATTGTCGGGTGTTTCTGGGCATATTTGTCCGAGCTGTGTAGAACAAGCACATCAAATAGTGCTAGCTGAATTTGGATCTCCTGCAAAACCTTCTTCAATGGGTGATTTAAAAATTTTAAAACCGATTGAAATAAAAAAACATTTAGATGAATATGTTATTGGCCAAGAAGATGCAAAAAAGGTCTTGTCAGTAGCTGTTTATAACCATTACAAAAGATTAAATCAACCAGAATCTAAGGATGAGGTTGAAATTGAAAAATCGAATGTGATTTTGGTTGGTCGAACAGGGACAGGAAAAACATTGTTAGCTAAAACAATTGCTAAAATGTTGAACGTTCCTTTCTGTATTGCCGATGCAACAATTTTAACAGAAGCTGGATACGTGGGGGAAGATGTTGAATCTATTTTATCTCGTTTATTGCAAGCTGCTGATTATGATGTGGATGCTGCAGAAAGAGGAATTGTTTTCATTGATGAAATCGATAAAATTGCTCGTAAAAGCGATAATCCTTCAATTACAAGAGATGTTTCTGGAGAAGGAGTACAACAAGCTCTTTTAAAGTTGTTGGAAGGTTCAATTGCCAATGTTCCACCTCAAGGCGGAAGAAAACATCCTGAGCAAAAAATGATACAAGTGAATACGAAAAACATCTTGTTTGTTTGTGGTGGTGCTTTTGATGGTATTGAGCGTATTATTGCTAATCGAGTGAATCGACAAACAATCGGTTTTTCTTCATCTGACGAAGAACGAGTTGATGGTGAAAACTTGTTAAAATACGTTATTCCTACAGATATTAAGACATTTGGATTGATTCCAGAATTAATTGGTCGTTTTCCAGTCTTGACTTATCTACAACCGTTGGATGCTGATGCACTAAAACGTATTTTGGTGGAACCAAAGAATGCGTTGACTAAACAATACATTAAATTGTTTGCTTTGGATGGTATAAAATTGACCTTCGATGCAAAAGTATATGATTACATTGTGGAAAAAGCCATTGAGTTTAAACTAGGTGCAAGAGGTTTGCGCTCTATCTGCGAGGCAATATTAAACGATGCCATGTTTGAAATGCCTACAAGTAATGAAAAAGAATTGAAAATCACGTTGAGCTATGCCAAAGCAAAGTTTGATAAATCAAAAATAGCTCAATTGAAAAAAATCGCTTAATGATAACCCAATATTCTGTGTTAAAAAGCCGTAGAGTTCTTTATTCTACGGTTTTTTCTTTATCAATAAATAATATCCTTATGATTCTTTGAGAAAAGGAGAACATTCATTTTCTGCAAAAAAAATAGTCATCCAATCAATAATTCACCAAGTCATCTAGTCATCAAATCAACTAATCATTATCACCAAATACTTTCTTGAATTTCTCAACTTTTGGTCGAACAACATTTTGACAATATGGATTCTGTGGATTTAATTCAAAATAATTTTTGTGGTAATCTTCTGCTGGATAAAATACATCCAATGGTAAGATTTGTGTTAGAATAGGTTTGTCCCAGACCTTTTCCTCTGTCAATCGTTGCTTGTATTGCTCCGCTTTGTGTTGTTGTTCTTCAGATTGATAAAAAATGACTGAACGGTATTGCTCACCAATGTCATTTCCTTGACGATTGAGTTGTGTTGGATCGTGTACAAACCAATACATTTCCAATAATTCATCAAACGATAGGAGAGTTGTGTCAAAAACAATTTGTGCCACTTCTGCGTGACCAGTGTTGCCTTCACAAACCTGTTTGTAAGTTGGGTTTTTCAACGTTCCACCGGCATAACCAGGAGTAATGGAATGAATTCCTTTTAAACCATTGAAACACGCCTCGATGCACCAAAAACATCCTGCGCCTAAAGTTGCTGTATCTAAATTGTTTGTTGACATTTCTATCGTTTTTTTAGTGTTAGTTGCTTGTGTATCTTGTGATTGGCAATTTGAAAAAAGTACTGCTGTTAAAAGAAAAGCGATATACTTTTTCATACCACTCGTCCTATTTTTTGTTCTAAAAGTAGAAAGTCGCAAAGCACGATTGCAGTCATTGCTTCAACAATAACTGGAGCTCGTAAGGCTACGCACAAGTCGTGGCGACCTTTAATAGAGAATTTCTCTATTTCATTGCTTTCCCAGTTTAAACTTTCTTGTTCTTTTGGAGTAGAAGAAGCGGGTTTTATGGCAATTCGAAACACTAACTCGTTTCCATTTGTGATGCCACCGTTTACGCCACCTGCGTTGTTTGATTTTGTTGTTCCATTTTCATTGATAATACTGTCATTGTTGTCAGAACCAAACAATCGGGCAGCTTGAAAGCCATTTCCAAATTCAACCCCTTTAACAGCAGGAATAGCAAATAAAGCATGAGCTAAAACTGATTCTACAGAATCAAAAAACGGTTCACCCAAACCAATTGGTATGTTTTTAACTCGGCATTCGATGATTCCACCAACTGTATCTTTTTGATCAATTGCTTTTTGTAATCCTTTTTCAAGGTCGTTTTCTCCAGCAATTTCAATGATATTCGCTTTGATATCAATTTTTTGCAATAATTGTTTTGCAATTGCACCAGCTGCAACAATTCCAACGGTTAATCGAGCGCTAAAATGTCCGCCTCCTCGGTAATCTTCAAATCCTCCAAACTTTTTATTGGCCACAAAATCTGCATGACCAGGTCGAGGAATTGCGCGTTGTTTTTCGTAATCTTTGGAACGTGTATTTTTATTGTCGAATAGAATGGTAATTGGAGCTCCAGTTGTTTTTTCATTAAAAACCCCGCTAATAAAACGAGGAATATCGTCTTCTTTACGAGGAGTTGTTCCTCTTTGACCGCCTTTTCTTTTTTCAAGGTATTCTGAAAGCAAATGGTTGTCGATGAGTAATCCTGCAGGACACCCATCGATGGTTATGCCAACAGTTTCGCCATGCGATTCTCCGAAAACAGCTACTTTAAACAAGCGACCAAATGCATTCATAGTTTGAAATTATAGTCAAAATTACACAACTATCCGAAACTTTTTGAGAAAAAGGGTAAAAAAATGAAATACTTAAGATTTCTTCGATGAACAAAGTAGGAAAATTTGAAATGGATATCTCGCTTTGCTCGATATGACAAATCTAACAAAGAGTAAAGGGTATAAAGGGGCTGACGAAGCCAGCCCCTTTATACCCTCTATATAGGACGGCCAGCCTGTCATCACGAACGGAGTGAGGGAACCTCCGGTTGACAGTTTATCTGTCATTTTATAACAAAAATTAATGTTTTATAAACAGTTACATTTATTCTAGAAAAGAGACTTTGTTTCTCGACTTTGTAAAAATGCCCATTGAAAACAAAGGGATACAGAAGATTATTGTCTAAAATTGGAAAACTTTCGGATGAATGTGTCAAAATTAAATAGAAATACTTTTATCTAAAACAGTCATTCAATAATTAGAGTAAAATTTTTAGTTATTTGTTTAAATATTTTAAAGAATTTATTAGTTTAGCTGATATCAAACATTAGTTAATGAAAGATTTATTAGAAAAATTTGAAAATAAGCAACCAGAGATTGTATTTGAATGGTGTGATTCTGAGACAGATGCAAAAGGTTGGGTAGTTATAAATTCTTTACGAGGTGGTGCTGCCGGTGGTGGTACTCGTATGCGTGTCGGTTTGGATAAGCGAGAAGTTGAATCGCTTGCAAAAACGATGGAAGTAAAATTTACAGTGGCTGGACCTGCAATTGGTGGTGCTAAGTCAGGGATTAACTTTGACCCAAAAGATCCTCGTAAAAAAGATGTTTTACGTCGTTGGTACAAAGCTGTAGCTCCTTTGCTAAAAACGTATTATGGTACTGGCGGTGATATGAATGTTGACGAAGTACATGAAGTGATTCCAATGTGTGCAGAAGTAGGTGTTTTACACCCGCAAGAAGGTGTTTTTACAGGCCATTTTTCTCCATCTGAAGAGCAAAAAAAACGAAGAATAACACAATTATCATCTGGTGTTACAATGCCAGTTACAGATGCAAATTACTCACCTGATTTGACTAGAAAATACAATGTCTCTGACATGATAACTGGTTTTGGCGTGGCTGAGTCGGTGAAACATTACTATGAAATTTGGGGAGGAAGTGTTGCGGATAAAAAAATTATTATTCAAGGTTGGGGTAATGTTGCGTCGGCTGCTGGTTTCTTTTTGGCAAAACAAGGTGCAAAAATTGTTGGAATCATCGATAGAGTAGGTGGTTTAATTAAAGCAGAAGGTTTTTCATTTGAAGAAGTGAAAGAATTGTATCTGACAAAGAATGGTAATGAATTAACGCATCCCAATATGTTGTCTTATGAAGAAGTGAATGCTAAAATCTGGGATATTTCTGCAGATGCATTTTTGCCATGTGCAGCTTCTCGAATTGTACAACAAGATCAAGTGGAAAGAATGATTCAAGGTGGACTTGGGTTGATTGCCGCTGGTGCAAATGTTCCTTTTGCTGATAAAGAAATTTTCTTTGGACCAATTGCTGATTTTACGGACAATAAAATAGCTGTTGTACCTGACTTTATTTCCAATTGCGGAATGGCTCGTGTGTTTGCTTACTTGATGTCCAGCGATATTGATACATTAAAAGATACTGCCATTTTTGAAGATGTTAGTAAAACCATCGGAGATGCGTTGAAAAAAGTGCATGCCACTCATTCTCAACGTACTGGAATTGCGAAAAAAGCATTTGAAATAGCTCTTAATCAGTTGGTATAGCCAATTTTTTGAAAACAGTTGTCAAATCAATGATTCTTAACTGAGGAGGATTTTTTATGAAAGAATAATGAAATCGTTCATTGGTTATAGCAAGCTGTGTATTGTTTATAAAAGAAGCGCCTTCTACTTGTAGGAAGCGCTCTTTTAATGTTAAACGCTTTTGTTTTCCATAAAAAAAGTTGTCGTTGGTGTAGTTGTAGATAACATATAAAAATGGATTCAATGTTTTGGAATACCCAACCAATAAAATGGCTTTTTTAGATGGATGAAAGGTTGCACCAGTTATCAAACCTTTGGATTTAAAGGTTGTTACCTTAATTGCTTTGTGATTGCCAATTGCATTTGGTAATTTATATAAAGTTGTTTTTTTAGTTTTCCATTCTTTTGTAAATAGGTATATAATGGAGTCCGTAGCCAAAAACGATTCGCAATCAAAATTGGTATTTCTTTTTTCATGTATGCTAAAATCTGTTTGTTCGGGATAATAAAATTGTATGGTGTCGATGGTGTAATCCTTGTTTGATACTTTAAAAATTCTTAAATCAGTGCGATTGCCTTGTCCATTGTTACCCATGTCACCGATGTAAAAATAGTTTTCATCGTGTTGGAGTTCTTCCCAATCAACAACTTTTAGCGATTCTATCTTGATAATGGAATCAATTTCCCCTGTTGCTGGTTGAATGCCATATATACTGTTATCGCTATCATCGTTGTGCGTCCACAATAAATTGTTCCAATAGGTTAGCCCAGAAGTTTCTTTTATTTTTTTGGGTAAATCTTTTAGGAACACGATGTCTTTTTCTTTTAGTTTAAAAGATGATTGTGCTGATATTGTTGGACAAACAAATGTAGCTACTATGAAGAAAATGATATAACGAATTCTATATTTCATATTAGATAAAATTAGTATAAAAAAAGAAGGTAGGTTAAGAAAAAATAAAAAAAGTGAAAAAATGAAACCTTTAGTTGAATCATCCGTTAAACAGAATAATTCTAATTTTATAATTATGAAAAAGTTACTAACTGTTACGATATTACTTACACTAACTTATTTTTCTTATTCACAACGTACGCCGTGGACAGAAGAAGGTGTAAGGGAAATCGCAAGTAAGGCATCTGAGTCTGAATTGGTAAATCAATGTTCAATGTTGACACAAGAAGGATATTTATCTTATGCTGAAATTTTAGTGGATAGATTGTTGGAGTTAAAACCGAATAATCCTAACTATAACTATAGAAAGGGATTTTTCTGTTTGGATATCCGTAGAGATTATGAAGCAGCTGAAAAGTATTTAGAAATTGCTGTGACAAAAATCAACACGAATTACGATATGTATTCAACAAAAGAGCAAGCATCTCCTCCAGATGCCTATTACCATTTAGCACAATGTTATCATTATGCGGGTAAGTTGGATTTAGCCACGACTAATTATCAAAAGTTCTTAGAAAATACACGTAAAAAATCAGAGTTGATTGCTGAGACTCAGTTAAAGTTACAACAAATTTCAACGGCTTCTACATTGATACAATCACCTGTTAATTGTGATATTAGAAATTTAGGAGAAGTTGTCAATTCAGAATTTCCTGAATACAGTTCTGTAGTTTCTTTTGATGGAACATCGTTGTATTTTACTTCAAGAAGACCATGGGAAAGAGGAGAATCTGATCCGTTTATTGACCCACGTATTAGTCAGTATAAAGAAGATGTTTACGTAAGTTATTTAGACTTGGATTCATCGTGGACAAAACCAGAAAGATTGGATTTTTGTACGCCTGTTAGAAATGAAGCTTCGGTAAGTATCAGTACAGATGAAAGAAGAATTTATTTGTATGAAGACTCTACAGGTAATGGAGATATTTACTTCTCAGATTTAAAAGAAAATAAATTTGATGAAATTCAATTGCTTAAAGACAAAAGAATTAATACACAATACTGGGAAACACACGCAACAGTTTCTAACGATGGTGAATTGTTGATTTTCTCATCCGATCGACCTGGTGGTTTGGGTGGATTAGACTTGTATTTGTGTAAGCGTTTGGAAAATGGTGAATGGTCTGAACCAGTAAATATGGGACCAACTATTAACGGACCAAAAGACGACGATGCACCATTTATTTCAGTAGATAACAAGCAATTGTATTTTGGAACAAATGACGGTCGTTCCATGGGGGGATTTGATATCTTAATTTCTGAACTTCAACCAGATAAAACATGGGGGCAAGCAAGAAATATTGGATATCCGTTTAACTCAACAAATGACGATCTTTATTATACAACCACTGTGGATGGTTTGACGGGATACATTACCTCATACAGAGCTGGTGGACAAGGAGAGAAGGATATTTATGAAATTAAAAACAATTTTTTAGGTGTTAAAGGCCACACTGTTTTGAAAGGGGAAGTTGTAACAGCTGATGGATCTTTATTACCAGATGACTTAATCTTTATGGCAAACGTTACATGTGTTGATTGTGAAGAAGGTGCTTTGAAACACATACTTTATACACGTAAACGTGACGGTAAATTTATGACAGGTTTGCAACCATGTAAAACGTACACTTTAACTTATTACGATGCGAAAGACAACAAAGTAATGGGAGAGGAAACATTTAAAACAGAATGTACAACAGAATACAGTGAAATATATAAACAATTAAAAATTGATGTTGCAAAAAGAGAAGTTATCTTCCCTAAAGACGAAGTGGAAGAAATTCCAGATGTGATTGTTAAAGATTACACCAATTTAGAGCTGAAACATTATTTTGACTACAATAAAAATAAAATCTCTGTTAAGAAGGGTGAGTTGAAAGATTTTGTGAAAGCACTTAAACAACAAATTGAAGATGGAAGAGAAAAAGCAACGATTGTAATTGAATCATCTGCGTCTTACGTACCAACAAAATCATTTGATTCAAATGATGAATTGGCTCGATTACGTGCAGAAAATATGAAATACGATTTGTTGGATTATTTTGAAAAAGATAAAGACACAAAAGGAAAAGTTGTAGTTGTGGTTGCTAAAACAATTGTTCAAGGGCCAGAATACGACAAAGACTTTAAGAATTCAGACAAATATAAACCTTATCAGTATGTGTTCTTAAGAACTGAATAAGTTCGAAAAACGAAAGAAAAGCTGTCCGAAACGACAGCTTTTCTTTTTACAATCAAAATAGAATTTTAAATGAAATATAGGTTGTTAAAAATTAATTGTAAAAAACTCTTTTTAAAATAACTATTGTTTATTCAATCATTCTTGTAACTTTGTCGCAAAGCATTTAATATGTCAAATAATTTATTAAAAGGTAAAAGAGGAATCATCTTTGGTGCATTGAACAACCAATCAATCGCATGGAAGGTAGCTGAACGTGCACACGAAGAAGGTGCATCAATCGTTTTAACAAATGCTCCTATTGCGATGAGAATGGGAGAAATCAATGAACTTGCTGCTAAAACGAATAGTAAAATTATCCCAGCAGATGCCACTTCAATTGAAGATTTAGAAAAATTGATAGCTGAGTCAATGGAAGTGTTGGGTGGAAAATTGGATTTCATTTTGCATTCTATCGGTATGTCTGTGAATGTTCGTAAAGGAAATCATTATACCGATGAAAATTACGATTACACATTCAAAGGCTTTGATGTTTCTGCATTGTCATTCCATAAAGTGTTGCAATCAGCAATGAAATTAGATGCAATGAATGATTGGGGCTCAATTTTAGCGTTGACATACATCGCTGCTCAACGTATTTTTCCTGATTACAATGACATGGCAGATAATAAAGCGTATTTGGAGTCAATTGCTAGAAACTTTGGTTATCATTATGGTCAAGCAAAAAAAGTACGTGTCAACACTATTTCACAATCTCCTACTATGACGACAGCAGGAAGCGGAGTGAAAGGTTTTAGTGAATTCATTACTTACTCAGAGTTGATGTCTCCTCTTGGAAATGCAAAAGCTGAAGATTGTGCCAATTATTGTATCGCAATGTTCTCAGATTTGACAAAATATGTAACCATGCAGAACTTGTACCACGATGGAGGTTTCTCTAGCACTGGTGTTACAGAAGCTGTAATAAGTCGTTTTTCAGATAATAAATAATAAATTATGATTAAATTAACAGGTATTATATCGATATCCGGTAAATCAGGACTTTATAAAGTAGTTGCACAAGCAAAAAACAGTGTGATTGTTGAGTCACTTGAAGACAAAAAAAGAATCCCAGCTTATGCAACTGACCGCATTTCTGCATTAGAAGACATTAGTATTTATACATACAACGAAGAAAAACCGTTGAAGGAAATTTATACAGACATCTATAAAAAAGAAAATGGAGGTGTAACCATTTCTCATAAGGAAGACGTTAAGAAGTTACAAACTTATTTCTTGGAAATTCTACCTGATTATGATCAAGAACGTGTTTATACATCTGATTTAAAAAAATTATTTCAATGGTATAACTTGTTACATAAATCTGGAAATTTAGAATTGGAAGAAGAAGAGAAGGAAGATAGCAAGGAAGAAAAAAAGACTGCTAAAAAGAAAACGGAAGGCACTGCTGAATTAAAAGAAAAGAAAGCTCCTGCGACTAAAAAAGCAATAGCACCAAAAGCAACAAAGGCAACGCCAAAACCAAAAACAACAGCAGCTAAGCCAAAAGCAACAGTACAAAGAAAATCTGGTTCTTGATAAATTTAAATTTATTATAGATTATATACTAAAGCTCCTCTTATGGAGCTTTTTTTATACTTTTATACCGAATATTGTATTATGACTTACATCAAAGGATTTAATGCCGTTCGTGCCTTTTCTGTACTCTTGGTGGTATTAACGCATCTTGATTTGTCGGATTGGATACCTAATACTGATTTCGTTATGAGTAGGGTGTGGCCAATGATGTCGGGTGAGTTTGGGGTACTTACTTTCTTTGTGTTGAGTGGATATCTAATTACAAGTATTCTATTGCACGAAAAAGAAAAAAATGGACGTATCAGTTTGAAAAACTTTTACATCCGACGAGCGCTTCGGTTATTCCCACCACTGATTCTCTTTTTTGTTTTGATGGGTATTGTTTATACAGCAGGTTATATGAGTGATGCTGTTTACAGTGTGTTGTATGGTGTGTTTTACTTGTATAACTACGTTCCAAGAACTATTTATTTTTCAGAGATGGGACATTTGTGGTCGCTAGGAGTAGAAGAACAATTTTACATTCTTTGGCCGCTTATTCTTTTGTATGTGAAAAAGTTGGAAATGGTGAAACGAATTGGTTACGTTTTGATTGCAATTAGCTGTGTTTTTGCATTCGTTGTGGCATATTATGCACTGTTTCAAAATTACTATCCAACACGATGGTTTATTCCAGCTAGTACTTCGATTATAGTTGGATGCTTGATGGCTATTTTAAATTTTACACAGCCAGACAAAGCAAGAAAATGGGCTCTTTCGCCTTATACATTCCTACTTATTCTTTTGACGTATAGTTTTACATTGTACGTTCCACCTATTTTTGTTTCGTTAGGTTTCTTCTTTCGCTCCATTGCGGTTGGTTTAGTACTTTTAATTATTGTTCATTCACAAGATAAAAAATGGGTGAATGTACTTGAATTTAAGCCTTTGGCATATATTGGAATTATTTCTTATGGAATCTATATTTATCAAGGATTTTTTCTTCGAACAGGCGGAGGAAGTGAAATTTGGTTTCAAAAATTCCCATTAAATATCATTCTTGCTGTTGCATTGGCAATAGTATCGTATGAATTTATAGAAAAACCAATATTGAAGTTCAAGAAGAAGTTTGAACACCGTTAACTCAGATTCATTTATTGTTTTACAATTTTCTGATTCATCAATTCTATTTTATCTGTCTCTAATAGAATACTTACAAAATATGTGCCAGCTTTTAAGTCTTTTAATTGCTCAATGGTAATATCTGTTGATTCAAATGATTGTTGATAGACGATTCTACCGGTAATATCTGTTAATACAATCGTTTTGTTTCCTGCTTTCATTCCGTGAACATGAATGGATTCACTAAAAGGATTTGGAGCAATGTAAGTTGCTTGAGTCTTCAAGTTGTTGGTGCTTAAGTCTTCAAAAGGGTTGTACATTTGTCCGTTGGATTGGGCTATAACACTACTTAATCCGACTCCATTATGGGCAATTACAGATGTGTAATAGGTGGTGAACATCACCAATGGGCTTAAAAAACTATTGGTTGTAAAAAATGTGTCTAAACCATTGTTTGTCCAATCAACAATATCTGTACCTAACGGTGTTGTTCCAATTGCATAATAATAAGTGTAAATTCCAGAGTTTGTGTCGATGGATTTTGACCAGTTTGCTGAAATTTCATTTATTTCGAATTCAAATTGATCAGTACTCAATCCGTCATTGACAACAGTTGGAGCTGATGGGGGAGTCCAATCGATGTTGATTGATTTTACACCAGTGATCGAAATATTTTTGGCATAATCAATCGCCAGACTGTTAATCATTCCTGCAGGAGTGGATGGGTTGGGATTTTGGTAGCGAATGGTTTCGTTTGCTCCCACTGTAATTGTTGCTATGTTTGTGCGGTTGTGATAAACATGTAGATCACTGACCTCCATCGATGCATTTCCTGTTCTGAATGAAATAGCATTACCAACTGTGATTGGTGTTGCATCTACCCAAGAACTAACCATTGTTCCGTCTATCCATACCTCGATTTTTCCGTCTAGTTTGTTGTAAACCGTTTTGATAGCATACCATTGATTGGTATTGATGGTATAAGGGTCATTGGTTTTTAAAGAAAAAACATCGTTTTCTACTTCATAAATTTGTACTTTGTCATCATCGGCTCTCAACCAAATAAAGTAGGAGTTGCCTCTGTTGGGCAATGTAGGATCATCACACATAAAATGATAACCAGCACGTCTAGTTGTTCCACTTCCATTTATTTTCATAGAAAACTCGTGCAACCATATATCATCGTTGTTTTGATTTAATGCTGCATACAGATTCGTATTGCTATTTGCTTCATCACTTTGAACGAGTGCGTTGGAATTTGTGTTCCAAGTCCCTGTTGAATTCGTCCAATCTGCATGTAGTGAACTTTGATTGAATGCATCGTTGTAAAAACCTTTTTGTGGATTAGCACGCCATTCATTGCCGTCAAAGTCAATAACTTGGTAAAAGCGTTTATCAATACCTGACCCATTGGTGTTGTCGGTATCAGTAAATGTAGCGTTAAAATTGGTTGTTTGCCAATTTCCAGCAACAGCAATAGAAGATGTTGGAGCAACATTATCGGTAGCACAAGTATAATTGGCAAGAAATCCTGGAGCAGTAGTTGCTCCATCGGAAACAAAACGAAAAGTTACAGCACCAGTAGAGGAAGTGAATGTACCTGGAGAATTTGTGCCAGTAAACGGGCTTCCGGTAATTTGTGGTGCAGTAATGGTTGCCCCATCGTAAATGTAGAGGTAATCGTAGTTATTTTCTAAATTGAAGGAAGAAAAATTGAAGGTTAAAGCTGTTGCGCCAGTTGGAGCAATTGTCCAAGTATAATTTTCATTGTTGTAATAATCTTTGGTTGGTCCGCCAAAATCATGAATAGTGCCTGAGCAAGGCGATGCATAGCAATCAGTCATGTATTCTTCAATGGCTTCCCAAAGTTCGTTGTAACCATCATCGTATCCAAGTGCCCAAATACCTATTCCTGCAATACCGGTATTTCTTACGTGTTGCAACCTTTTCTTAAAATTGTTTTCCAATGAGATGAAACATTGTTTTGTGGCGCCATCATTAAACACAAAAACATCGGTATAGCTATCATTTTCTTGTTGACGATTTGCTGCAGAATAGTACCCACTAGTGTTGTTTTTCACCACTGCATACGTTTTTGATACGCCACTTGCACTTGCACTTGAAGGGATAGTTGTGGAGGCTGTTTGCCATTCTCTTCCGTAATAGGGGAGTCCCAGTATTAATTTGTCTTTTGTGCATCCTTTTGATAAGTAATCGGTGATGGATTTGGAAAGGGTGTAATTGTATGTGTTGTTATAGTGGTAAAGTGGGTCATTGGGACCAGCAGTTGTGCTTCCTGACCAATAATAATCATACCCCATGATGATGTAATGGTTTACAGCTTGATTCATGATCGTAAAATCAAAAACATTGTTCCAATCAACAGCATATAGAACCGTACTTACTTCTGAATTTGGTATCGCAGCATGCATCTGATTGGAAAGATTGACCATAAAGTTGGCAAAATTGGTTTTTTGAGCAACAGGTAAGCCCTCAAAATCAATGTTTACACCGTGAGCACCTCGTGATTGAATCAAATTGATTAAATTCGTTATAAGGGTTTGTTGTGACGTTGAATTGCCTAGAAATGTAGCGTGATTAGAAAAAAGTGTTACAGTCAATGTTACTTTTTTATTTGCTGCTAAAGCCGCATTTACTGCAGCACTGGTTGCCCAACCATGCGTATTGTCTGCGTTACCTGTGGAAGGGTTTACTTCGTAACTAAAGAAAGATAAATGTGTAAGTAAATCCCAATCATAGTTGAGGTAGGCGCTTCCCGACCAATAAGGATGCCATCCATATACAATTTTATCGAGTGTGCAATTGGCTTTTTCTCTATTGGTTTTTATTGCTGCGGATGTTGTTGCTTCATAATACGAAGCAGTTGCATTTCCCTGATTGTTATAAAATTCTAACTGCTCTTGTGTAATGGATTGATTTTGTGCAGAGACAAATATTGCCAGAGAGCAAATTAAACTAGTAGTAAATAGTTTTTTCATAGCTTATTATTAGTCAAATCAAAAATACAATTTTTTAATCAAATTTTCTAGTAAAATGGAAATATTTTTTTTGAATTAATTAATTTTTAGCAGTCAATGTAGATTAAAAATCTTTATATTTGTGAGTGTAAACCTAATTTTATAGTTTTTTCTAAAAAAAAGTGACAAAAGTCATATTTTTATCGATTAAATAAAGATATATTTGTTTTAAATTAAGTGGATTTTATGAAGAAAAAGATTATTTATTTTACTATTGTTGGAAGTGCTTTATTGTTAGGTTCTTGTAGTGGAGGCCCTGAAAAAGGTAATAATCAAAATATAGAAAAAAGAGAGGTTTCTGATTATGACCCAGAAAGAGGAGAAGGGAAGTTTGATGAAAATAATGTTGTTGTAGGAGCATTAGATGGGGCGATGGCTAAAAAGGGGCAAGCGATTTCCGAAACGAAATGTATGTCTTGTCATAAATTAAGTGATGAGAAATTGGTTGGTCCAGGATGGAAAGGAGTTACAGACCGTCGCACGCCTCATTGGATTATGAATTTTATTACTAATCCAGATGCGATGATTGATAAAGACCCTGAAGTACAAGCTCAGTTAGAATTATGCTTAGTAAGAATGCCGAATCAAAATTTAGCTGATGAAGAAGCAAGAAGCATTCTTGAATACATGAGAGAGAATGATGGTGTAAAATAATTACACATCTATTATACAAATAAAAAAAACGACTATGTTGAGAAAAAAAGTAACCATTGGAATGCTTGCACTTGCCGCAATTGCTGTTTCGTGTAAGCCTAAGGGCGCTGAAAATGTTGTAAGTGGCGATGCTGCTTCTAAAGTTTATGTTGCCCCTGGAAAATATGATGAAATTTATAATTTCGTATCAGGAGGTTTTAGTGGACAATTAAGTGTTTACGGATTGCCTAGTGGACGTTTGTTCAGAGTAATTCCTGTTTTTTCTGTTGATCCAGAAAAAGGTTGGGGATTCAGCGAAGAAACCAAACCGATGTTGAACACTTCTCATGGATTTGTTCCTTGGGATGACTTGCACCACGTTGAAATGTCTATGACGGATGGAATGGCAGATGGTAAATGGGTGTTTGTAAATGCCAATAACACACCTCGTTTAGGTCGTGTGGATTTAAAAACGTTCCGTACAGCTGAAATTATTGAGTTGCCAAATAGTGCTGGTAACCACAGTTCGCCATTTGGTACAGAAAATTCAGAATACATTGTGGCTGGTACTCGTTTTAGTGTTCCTGCTGATGGCGATGCTAGTGATGTTTCAATTGAAACGTATAAGGAAAATTTTAAAGGCCATATCAGCTTTGTGAGCGTTGACAAAAACTCTGGAGAAATGGATTTGGCTTTCCAATTGAAGACACCTGGAGTTAATTTTGACTTGGCTCGTTGTGGTAAAGGTGCTTCAAGCGGTTGGTTCTTCTTCTCTTGTTACAACACAGAGCAAGCAAATACACTTTTGGAAGTGAATGCCTCTAAAAATGATAAGGACTTTATCATGGCTGTTAACTGGAAAAAAGCTGAAGAATTAGTAAAAGCTGGTAAAGGAAAGAAGGAAGCTGTTAAATATGCGCACAATAAATTCAATGAAGAAACGCATTCAGCAACTTCTGAAATCAAAACAAGTGTAACTGTTTTAGATGTAGCAGATCACCCAGGATTGGTTTATTTTATTCCTTGTCCTAAATCTCCTCATGGTTGTGACGTGAGTCCAACAGGGGAATACATTGTAGGTAGTGGTAAATTGGCTGCATTGTTGCCTGTATTTAGTTTTGAAAAAATCCAAAAAGCAATTGCTAATAAAACGTTTGAAAAAGAAAGCTATGCTGGAATTCCAGTTATCAAATACGAAGCTGCTTTGTATGGAGAGGTTGAAAAACCAGGTTTAGGGCCATTGCATACAGAATTTGATGACAAAGGATTTGCTTATACTTCTATGTTCTTGTCTTCGGAAATTGTAAAATGGAACATCAAAGAGTTGAAAGTTGTTGATCGTCAACCAACGTTCTATTCAACAGGTCACTTGATGGTTGTTGGTGGAAATACGAAAAAGCCTTATGGTAAATACTTGGTAGCTTATAACAAAATTACAAAAGACCGTTATTTACCAACAGGACCAGAATTGTGTCAAAGTGCTCAATTGTTTGATATCAGTGGCGATAAAATGGAATTGCTTCTAGATTTCCCAACAATTGGAGAACCACACTACGCACAAGGTATTCCTGCTAGTTTGATTATGGATAAACAAGCTAAGATTTACGATATTAACAAAAACAAACACGCTCATTTCACAAACGGAGAAGCAAATGCTAAAGTGGTACGTAAAGGAAATGAAGTACACGTTTATTTGACAACTATTCGCTCTCACTTGGCTCCTGATAACATTGAAGGTGTACAATTGGGTGATGTGGTTTATTTCCACGTAACAAACTTAGAACAAGATTGGGATTTACCTCACGGATTTGCAGTGAAAGGAGCTGATAATGGCGAGTTGCTTGTAATGCCTGGTGAAACAACAACATTGAAATGGGTACCAGATAGAATTGGAATTTTCCCAATGTATTGTACTGACTTCTGTTCTGCTTTACACCAAGAAATGACTGGTTATATTCGTGTATCTCCTAAAGGAAGTAATGTTCCAATTAAATATGGATTAGGTGACAAATTTGTAACAGTCAACTAATTTAATAAAACTTTAAATGTGTATAAAAGGCAGTATCACCATAGTGCTGCCCTTTATTTGTAATCACAGAGCCTTGACAAAGACCAAACAAATTTAATTTAAAATGAAAAATAAAATTTCTCTCATTTCAAGAATTCTATTGTTTCTTTCTGCTGGATTAACAATTGTAATTTTATTCTTACCAATTTGGAGTATCTATTTGGATGCACCTCAATATCCAGAAGGTTTAGAAATGCATATTTGGGCAAATAAATTAAGTGGTGATGTAGAAATTATAAATGGGCTAAACCATTATATAGGAATGAAAACAATTCATGTTGAAGATTTTAAAGAATTTGTTGTTCTTCCCTATATGTTGATTGCTTTAGCTACGTATTTTCTTGTTGCTGCTTTTGTTGGAACTAAAAGATGGTTGAACATTGCCTTTGTTTTACTCGTTGCATTTGGAGTAGGCGTAATGATAGATTTCTGGATTTGGTTGTACGATTACGGTCATGAACTTGATCCTTCTGCACCAATTAAAGTGCCTGGTATGTCATATCAACCTCCATTGATTGGTTTCAAACAATTGCTTAACTTTGGGGCATATTCTATTCCTGCTTTAGGTGGTTGGTTAGCAATCATTACTGGTGGGTTGTTGTTTATTGGTGTTATGATTGAATCGAAAATTTTAAAAAAGTTTAAAAAGAATAAATTAACGGTTGTTAGCTTGTTAATGGTTGGACTGACTCAGTTTTCTTGTGGTAGCAAACAAGTAGAACCTATACGATTGAACACTGATGGATGTGATTTTTGCAAAATGACAATTTCTGATGGTCGATTTGGAGTTGAAATCATTACTACCAAAGGGCGAGTGTATAAGTTTGATGATTTAAAATGTATGCTTAATTATGTCAATGAAAACGAATCGACAGAAATAGCGTCCTATTACATCAATAATTATTTAGGAAATAATGAATTAATTGATGCAACAAATGCTTTTTATTTGCACCATGTTTCGTTAAATAGTCCAATGCGTGGAAATTTTGCAGCATTTGTAGCTGAATCCGCAGCGAAAGAGTATTCACAAGAAATAGAAGCTGATATTCTAACTTGGAATGAAATTTTACAATCAAAAGCAAATACAAACGAAGGTAATCATGACAATGAACATGAAGATCATAGTCACCATGAGCACCATTAACCAATTAAAATATTACTTTTCGTATTTATCAATATTCTTTTTGTTGATACTTCCAGCTCAGTTGTTTGCAAAAACGGTGTATGTAGGTGGAAACAAACAATTTAAAACCATTAAATCGGCAATTAAAGAGAGTCAAGATGGTGATACAATCATTGTCACAAAGGGAGTGTACAAGGAAGGGAATATCCAATTAAAAAAATCATTGATTTTGATTGGAAAAGGTAATCCCATTGTTGATGGTCAGCATGAACACGAAATCTTTTCGGTAAAAGTTGAAAATGTTGTCATAAAAGGCTTCCAAATTCAAAATAGCGGTCGCTCTGTAATGTCAGACCCAAGTGCAATTAAAGTCTATAAAGGTGCAAAAAATGTACATATTCTAAATAACTATTTATTAAATAATTACTTTGGAATTTTTGTTCAAAACACCGAAAAAGTCATTGTTAAAAACAATGTCATAAAAGCAACCCAAGCCAAAGAATACCAATTGGGTAACGGTATTCATTGTTGGAAAAGTGATTCGATTCAAGTCATTGGGAACAAGATTTTTGGACACAGAGATGGTATTTATTTTGAATTTGTGACAGCTTCAGTAATTTGGAAAAATCAAGCGCATGACAACAAGCGTTATGGACTTCATTTCATGTTTGCACACAACAATGCCTATATTTCAAATAAGTTTGTCAAAAATGGAGCAGGTGTTGCTGTCATGTACACCAGAAATATCGTAATGCTTTACAATGTTTTTCAAGAAAATTGGGGCGATGCAGCTTATGGAATGTTGTTTAAAGAATTGTCGGACTGCTATTTGACTGGTAATAAATTCTATCGAAATACTACGGGCATTTTCTTTGATGGAACAAGTCGTATCATTATTGAAAAAAACTTATTTAAGGAAAATGGTTGGGGTGTAAGAATGCAAGCAAATTGTATGGATAATTTGATGGAAAAAAATAATTTTGTTGGCAATACATTTGATATTACAACAAACGGATTTTTAACGTTGAATAAATTTGTGAACAATTATTGGGATAAATACGAAGGATTTGATATCAATAAAGATAAAATTGGTGATGTTCCTTATCGTCCGTTGAGTTTGTACTCTGTTATTGTAGAAAAAAATCCACCAGCAATGTTGCTGTATCGAAGTTTTATGATTGATTTACTGGATAAATCGGAGCGTATTCTTCCATCATTGACACCTGAAAATTTTATCGATAATGAACCCTGGATGGTTCCCCACAAAATTTGATATGATAACTGTAAAAAATATAACAAAGCATTTTGGTAAATTTAAAGCACTTGATGACTTGAATTTGACCATGGATAGAGGAGAGTGTATTGCTTTGATTGGACCAAATGGGTGTGGTAAAACTACCTTGATTAAATCTATTTTAGGAATGGTACTTCCCGAAAAAGGTGAAATAACTTTTGAAGGTAAGAACATTAAAAATGATGATGAATACCGCCGAGATATTGGTTATATGCCTCAAATTGGTCGCTATCCTGAGAATATGACAATTGAACAAGTGTTGAATATGGTTCAAGGCATTCGAAAACATGCATCGGATGTTGATCTTGACCTTTACAATGCCTTTGAAATTGAAAAATTTAAAACAAAACGGATGCGTACTTTAAGTGGTGGAACAACTCAAAAAGTAAGTGCTACGCTTGCTTTTATGTTTCAACCGAAAGTACTTATATTGGATGAACCAACTGCGGGATTAGATCCAATAGCAGCAGAAATTTTAAAAGAAAAAATTATCGCAGCAAAAAATAAAGGGTGCTTGATACTTATTACATCTCATTTGTTAAGTGAACTGGAAGATTTTGTTAGTCAAATCATTTTTATGCAAGATGGTCAACTGATTTTGCACAAAAATGTGGATGATTTAAAAGCAACAACTGGTCAGGCAACGATTGCTAAATCAATTATTCACCTGCTTAAAGAATTGAAGTCATGATGCAAATTTTAAAATACGTTGCGCTAGATATTTTGAAAAATAAAATAGTCATTGCTTATACAGTGATGCTTGCTTTGTTTTCATGGAGTGCTTTTGGATTGGAAGACAATGCGTCTAAAGGAGTGCTTACTTTGTTGAATATCATCTTGTTGACCGTTCCGTTGGTTTCAGTCTTGTTTACAACCATTTATGTGTACAATAGCAACGAATTCATCGAATTGCTAATTAGTCACCCGGTCAAGCGAAGCAAGATTTGGAAATCGTTGTTTATTGGGCTTTCAACAAGTATGGTAGTGGCTTATGTTATCGGAACAGGTATTCCATTGTTGTTATTTGCCGATTTTGGCACGGCAATTATGATGATAACAGCAGGTTCGCTGTTGTCTATTATTTTTGTTGCTGTTGCATTTTTAAGTAGTATTTTAACGAGGGACAAAGCAAAAGGAATTGGAATTTCAATCATTGCTTGGCTGTATTTTGCCCTTTTATTTGATGGTTTAGTGTTGTTCTTATTCTTTCAATTTGCCGATTATCCTATCGAAAAAGTTGTTGTTGCATTAAGCGCATTGAGTCCAATTGATTTAACTCGTATTTTGATTTTATTGCGTTTGGATGTTTCAGCTATGATGGGCTATACTGGCGCTATTTTTCAAAATTATTTTGGAAGTAGCTGGGGATTGCTGCTTTCCTTTGGATTATTGCTATTGTGGATTCTTATTCCATTCTATTTTTCGCTAAGAAAATTTAAGAAAAAGGATTTGTAGTAAAATAATTTAGATCCCTCATTTCAAATGAAGTGAGGAATCTTTTAGCATATCTATTAACCTGAGTTCGATATAAAATACCATTCAGGTTATTAATTTCAATTATTTATAAAAATAGTTATTTCGTGACAATTAATCGAATAGATGACAATGATTGATTATTTTCTCTAATATGAACGAAGTAAATTCCTGCTGGTAATTGACTTCCGTTTATTTCGAATGAAGTTCCATTAATATTTGTCAACGTTGAAACAGTTTGCCCGTATGAATTTTCAACGACAATAGATGCGTTTGTCAATGCATTGTTTGTTGAAATGATTGTTGATGATGAAAAAGGGTTAGGAGCAATTGAAAATTCTTGAGTAGTTGTTTTAAGACCTAAAAAACAAGAATTATTATTTGTACAATAAGTAATAGTACCAGCTACTGTTCCTGTATTTAAATCAATATTCCCACCAGTGGCATCACATATATCCAATGTGCCATTTAGAGTTCCAGAATTCCAAGAGTTTTGCCCAATGCAGAATTTCCCGGAACCTGATATAGTGTTGTTATTGTGCCAATTGTTGTTTACTAATACATAGCCATCGTTGGTGAAATTTGCAGGGCCAGCGATCGTGTCAATATTAGAAAAATCATTTGTAACTTTAATATAACCAGTGCTTTCATTGGTGAATGTCTTTGCGTTACAAAAGTCATTTGCAGAAATAGAGGAGTTGTTTACAATTGTATTGGCATTAAATAAATTAATGGCTTCTTTGGATGCATTGTTGGTAAATGATCCACCATTGTAAAAATTAAAAGCATTGGAATGACCATTGTTGATTAATGAACCACCTGCGTTGTTCATAAACTGAGTCGCATCAATAGTACCGTTAACGCCATTCGTTAATGCTGCAGAATTGTTGAGCAAACTATCACATTCAATTAAGCCGTTATTAGTAAAAACACCACTAGCTAATAGCGTTCTGTTGACTTTAAATACACCATTGTTTGTCATGGTTGCTGTGCCACTTGGATAATTTAACGCAAAACCTCTCATCGGTGAGTTTCCAGTTAAAGAACCATTTGCTCCAATTGTGAAAGTTCCAGCTACATGGGCATAATCTTGATCCATCACAACATGATGATTAATTACAACATTTCCTGTAGTTATTGGAGGTATATAACCTTGCCAAATCATGGGGTCAGACCAGTTTCCATCTGCAATTGTCGTTTGTGCTAAGCTAAAATTGAAATAACCAATTGCAATAGCTAGCAGATAAGTAGAAATTATTGTTTTCATAACTATGTTTTTATTTGTTAGTAATAGAATGGTAAAATAAGATAAAAAAATCTGATTAAAATAGAAATGTTGGATTTTGCACATATTTTTTTTATTAACTGATTTTTTATCATCCACTTGATAATTTCATGAATAACTATTAATTTTGAATAATTATAAATAACGAATGATGAAAAAAGGATTTGTATTGGTAATAGGTTTGTTGTTAACTACGATGAGCTTTGGACAAGTGGCCAAATCAGGCGCTTCAAAACCTGATCCAACAAAAGAATTATTAACAGTTGACGCAACTTGTGGTGAATGTAACTTTGGAATGGAAGGTGATGCATGTGATTTAGCTGTTAAAATTAATGGCAATACTTATTATGTCGATGGAATTCCTGTGACAGAATATGGACATCCGCACAACAAAGGAGGATTCTGTGTGGCAATGAGAAAAGCGGAGGTTCAAGGTGAAATTGTAAATGGACGTTTCAAAGCTTCTTATTTTAAATTGTTAAAAGAAGAAAAGTAACAATTGAATGAGAAACCCTTTTATCTTGGCTGCTTTACCAGCCATCCTGATTGGATTTTTAAATGGACATTATTGGAAAAAACGCGGTTATAGCTTTGGGTTGTACCTGTTTTACGGAATTTTGGTGTCCTATATTTTTCTTGTAAAATCAATTCACTACTTTATGGAACAATGAACGTTTTTGACTATTACATAAAAGCATTTGAATCATTGAAATTCTACCTTTCAAAAGGTAAAATTTGGTTGTTTATCATTCCATCCTTTTTTGTGTTTGTTGTGTATGGAATGTTGTTTCTTTTGTTGGCATTGTTGCTTTCCCCTTTAGGATTGCTTGCTTACATTCCATTCATCGGTGATTACTTGCAAAGTTTTTACGATTGGACATTGGTAACTTCCAATTCCATTCTTTTTTATGCACGTTCCTTTACCATTTTAACGTTGCTTTCGCCGTTTATGAATCTGTTGTCCTCAAAATGTGATGAATTGTACCATAAAAAATCATTCGAATATTCTATCGGATTGTTTTTTGCTGATTTGTGGCGTGCGTTTAAAGTGAATTTTATTTTGTTCTCCATGTATTTAGTAGTGGTGACAATTATTTCATTACTTATTCAGCCAATATTGGGAGCAACAATCGGAAAAGGGTTGAGTTACATTGCTTCTTCCATGCTGTTTGGTTTTTCTTTCTTTGATTACAATTTTGAACGTTATCGAATGGGGATTTCCTCCACGTTTGAAAAAGGATTTAAAAATTGGATGGTGATTTTTATTGGAGGAGTTATCTTTCAATTCATCTATTTATTGCCAATCCTTGGTATTGTTTTTGCCCCTTTTCTCACAACAATACTCACCACAGATGTGTTTATTAAAAACAAATCAATGTGGAATGATTAAGGTGGTTATTATCACTCGGGAGTGGATATAATAATTTTAGAGTCAAATTATCATCACAGAGACACAAAGGACACAAAGAATTTAAGTATATTGAGTCAAAATGTGTGTAGCAGTTGCTATAAAAATAATCAAGGGAGATTTTTGTTATAATATCGTTGATTATTTCAACAGACACACCACCAATAAATATCTCAGTATCTATTTCATCTGTGCTCTATCCACTGCACGACTGTGCATCTCATATACTTTCCCTCCCAATCTATCAAATCCCTTCAATTCTGACAAGTTGATTTTAAAATAACGTTCCAACACATCCCTCACTTCGTCCAATGTTTTTAACGCAACCTTTTTACTCTGTTGATGCCTGGAGTAAATCGTGAAATTTTGTCCCGTGAGTGTGTAACGACTATCCGTATTGGCTATGGCAATAATAGGCATTTGTGTAAAGCGAGATTCTGGAGAAGTAGCCGTGTACCAATTAGCAACCTCATAGTCCATGTGTTTTTGGTGTTGCAAGTCAAACTCGTACAACCTACGCCATTTCCCAAAAATATTTATTTCCATACGGTATTCGTGTTCTTTTTTAAGGATTCTAAAATCTTCGTTGGGTGTTTTTTGTGCCATTTCTGTGTGGAGTAGAAGAGGAGCCGTAGGTACAAATCCTCCATATCCCACATCTACAATATAGTCTTCGCCATCCAAGTGGACCAAAAGAATGAGATGTGTCCTGCCAGCGCTGTTTTCATCATTCCCGGCTCTACCCAATAATCCTCTGACAGTAAACCCAATTTGTTTTAAAGCTTCTAACAGCAATAAATTTTGTTCAAAACAATAACCTCCTCTTCCGCCATGCACAATCTTTTCAAAAATTTTGTCTAATCGTAAATCCACAGGAAGTTCCAATAATGGATTTAAATTTTCAAAAGGAATTGCGGCACAATGTTTTTGTTGAATCTCAGCCAGCGTTGCATAATTGGGAATTGCTTTTTTGTCAAATCCTATTCGTTTGCAATAATGTAGTAGTTGCTGTTCTGTCACAATGTCTGTTTTATTTTATAAAAATAACGAATTGATTCGAATTTCCCAACGATTATCACCAAAATTTAACAAAATAGACAAAATTATTCACCTACTTTTAAGAAATAATTGGCATCAATCAACGTGTTTCCTGAATGATCGTGTTTTGCGAATTGGAAGCCATTTTGAACACAATAAGCACCATATTCGCCCGATTTATTCAAAGCAATGAAGCCCACTTGAATATCTTCTAATTTTTTGTTGCGCAATTTCGTCAATCGAATGATGCGGGCAACAGCTTCTTCGCAAGCTTGTTGAGGAGATTTGCCTTGACGCATTAGTTCAACTACGAGGTGACAACCAACAATGCGAATAACCTCTTCACCGTGACCTGTGGCAGTAGCAGCACCAATTTCGTTGTCCACATAAAGCCCAGCACCAATGATAGGAGAATCACCTACACGACCATGCATCTTGTAGGCCAAACCGCTAGTAGTACACGCTCCCGACAAGTTACCGTGTTTGTCAAGTGCAATCATTCCGATGGTATCGTGGTTTTCAATATTGGCTACTGGTTTGTAGTTGCTCGTTTTGAGCCATTCTTTCCATTCCTTTTCAGAATCCGCTACGAGTAAGTTTTCTTTAGGAAATCCCTGAGAAAGAGCAAAATTCAATGCACCTTCACCAACCAAGAATACATGTGGTGTATTTTCCATAACAGCTCTGGCAACAGAAATAGGGTGTTTAATGTGTTCCAAACAAGCAACAGCGCCTATGTTTGAAAATTCATCCATAATGCAAGCATCTAAAGTAACACGGCCATCTCGATCTGGTCGTCCGCCGTATTTGGGTCGCCCTCTGTGACACGCACGCCAGCCTCTACGGCATCAATCGCCTTACCTTCGTTTTGCAAAATGCTCCAAGCAGCTTCATTTGCAACAATTCCAAAACGCCAAGTAGAAAGCACGATAGGCTTTGTTGACGCAGTTCCATTTTTTTCTGAAACGGTAGATACGTTTTCATCTGCAGCAAAGTTCTTGAGTGGAGAAACACCTACAGCCACAGAGGCAAGTGCTATATTTTTAATGAATTTACGCCTATCTGTCATGGTTTTTGTTTTTTACGGATTTAAATGTACAAAAATCTATTTATTTATACAAACCTTTACTGATTGAATGCATCTAAATACCCATCCGTGCCATTCCAGTCAATCAGCGTTACCTGCGTTCCATCCTCTGCACAACACTCTTAAAAATCTACACAAAAAAAACGGTGATCATTACAACCACCGTTTCCATTTATTCTTTATAATTCTTATTCACCCTTTTCGATTATCTCTTTTACCGAAGTGTGAATTTCTACACGTCTATTTTTTGCTCTTCCTTCTTCCGTTTCGTTATCGGCAATTGGACGAGAGTCGCCATAACCTTCAGAAGTAACTCTTCCTGGATCGACACCTTGAGAAATAATGTATTCTCTAACAGCAGCCGCTCGCTCTTTAGAAAGATTTAAATTGAATTCAACGCGACCTTGATTATCCGTGTGTCCTTCAATTGCTACTTGTACCTCAGGATTTTCTTTCAAAATAGTTGAAAAGTTGTTCAAACCTTCAAATGATTCTGATTTAATAGTAGCCTTACCTGTATCAAAATAGGTTGACTCTGAAATTTGCTTAATGCGCTCCATTGTCTCTTTTGCTAAAGGGCAACCTTTGTTTTCAGGTTTACCGTATTCATCTGGACATTCATCGTCTTTATCAGGAATACCGTCATTATCTCTATCTGGACAACCCATGATTCTTCCAGGTTCTGTAGGACATTCATCAATATTATCTGGCAATCCGTCACCATCTGTGTCTTTCACTTCTTCAATGGTGACACCCAATGAATTCACAATAGCACCAGCAGTTGATTTTGGTTCTAAATCACGTTTGTTGATTACACCATCGTTATCATCGTCTTTTAAGTGCTCTTCCAATAAACGAATGCGTTCTTTTAAATCTTCAATTTCTGTATCACTAAAAGAACTAGCATTTTCGGTGCCACAACAATATTTAGTAGCCACCCAATCTGCATGATTTTTATTTTTTCCAATGTGATAAGTTACACCAACAGAAACATCAAAGAACATTCCTGAAAAGTTTAGGGTATTTAGTGTGTTTAACTTACCAAGAAAATCAAAGGTATATTTTTGGCGATGATTAGCAACAAAAGAAACATCCCCTTTTAATGACCATCTTGGTGCAATTCTTAATTGAGGAGTTATCCCGATCACCATGTTTACCATATCATTGCTGATTTTAGCAGGTACTTTTTGCCACATTCTACTGTAACCCAATCCTGCGTGAAGCAATAATCCAAATCGTTTGCTGAGTGTATTCAACTTAATCATATCACCGATATTGATAACACTTTGAACGGTCGTACGGATAAAGTGTGTATTTTGTTTGTCCAATCCTTTGAAATCGAAGAAATTGTAACCAAAATCTAGCATGATACCCATTCTGTTGTTAAACATGTAACGGCCATTGATATCGTGGTGACTAACTTGGAGGTTGGTTAAGTCAGCTTTGTAACTGGACATTGGTTTGGTCCAAAAGTGACCACCTAAAGCGTAACTTATAGACCATCTATCAAATGGTTCGTTTTGGGCGAAAGAGATAGTGGTAAATACGATAAATAAACTTACTAATAATTTTTTCATTTCAATGAATTAAAGGGCAAATATAAAAAAAAAATAACAGCCAGCTTCTAAAGTAAAAATTTTATTGAATTATTTGTTATTTTCTTTTGTATTTACAGTCTTTATGTTAAATTTACGGCTGAACTATAGCAAAATTATAAAATTAAATTGGAAGCTGAAAAAGATAGTAATTATCAACAAATTGAAAAAGAGATTGATAAGCATGATTCAATGAATTGGTTTGTAGTAAGAACAAAACCACGTCACGAAAAAAAAGTGGCGGAGCAATTGGTGAATTTAGGCTATACCGTCTATTTACCTTTGTTGACGTCTATTCGTATGTGGAGCGACCGCAAGAAAAAAATTCAAACACCCCTCATTCCTTCAGTTTTATTTGTAGAAAACCCTGCTGCTAACAAAGAAAAAATGTACAGCATACCCGGTTTTTCATCTATTTTAAAGTTAAATGGGAAAATTGCCTGCGTGAAACCGTACGAAATTGAACAATTAAAAATAGTAGTGGGTGAGGAGATGACGCTGGAAAGTGTGGATGTTCAAAAATTTGTACCAGGCGATGAAATTGAAATTGTTTCGGGTCCATTGCGTGGTTTTTTTGGAAAAGCTATAGAAGATTTAACATCTTACCGTGTTTTAATCGAAATTTCTACTTTGGGAATCGGTTATACGGTAAATGTTGCAAAAAACTTGGTGCAAAAGGTAACAAAATTGCATTAATAAACGTAAAATGAAGTTGCCTTGGCGCAATTTGCTGTAGTTCTGAATGGGACTGAGAGAGGCGAAGCCGTACACAAATTAAGAGTTCAGAATGCAGAGTTCAGAGTTGATTGTTCATTGTGAGTAGGTTGAGTCTTCGACATAATTAGGGTAAACTCTTCGGATAATCAAGGTGAATTTTAAAGCTTCGTAGATGCGGCATTTATGTAGAAAATGAAAATACAAATTAATTCTGAACGCCGTAGGTGCGACACTTTTCAACGATGTGAAAATCAGAGAAAGTTGATATAAAAAAACAACATCGATTCTTTAAGAATTAAATAAGATTCAAAAACAATTAAATACATTACGAAACAAGTTGAAATAAACAATAGGTCGTTAGCCTTTAGCTGTTAGCCTTTTAGCCAACGCCAACGCCAGCGCCAAAAGCCAACAGCCAACGCCAACAGCCAACGCCAACAGCCAACGCCAAAAGCCAGTGCCAAAAGCCAGTGCCAAAAGCCAGCGCCAAAAGCCAACAGCCAACAGCCAGCGCCAAAAGCCAACGCCAACAGCCAACAGCCAACAGCCAACAGCCAACGCCAATCGCCAACGCCAACAGCCAACAGCCAACGCCAACAGCCAACAGCCAACGCCAAAAGCCAGTGCCAAAAGCCAGCGCCAACAGCCAACGCCAACAGCCAATCGCCAACAGCCAACGCCAACAGCCAACAGCCAACGCCAACAGCCAACGCCAACGCCAACAGCCAACGCCAACAGCCAACAGCCAACAGCCAGTGCCAACAGCCAATCGCCTAAAAAATAAATTTTGCTTTCATATTTAGCAGTTTTAATGTATTTTTGCTTTTTAAAATAGCACAATGGACGAATTGTTTTTAAAATCACAATTGAAAATGAACCGAGTTTCTGTTGAACTAAAACGGTATTTGTACCATAAAATCAACAAAAAATCTCGTATGATTGCGATTAAAGGTGCTCGTGGAACTGGTAAAACAACCTTGCTTTTACAACTTGGAAAGGAAAAAAAAGCGGGTGAGGTTCTTTATGTTGCGTTAGACGATTTGTTTTTTACCGATAATACACTGTATAGCCTTGCAGATCAATTTAATAAAATAGGAGGATTGTTGCTTCTAATTGATGAAGTTCACAAATACCCGAATTGGTCTCGTGAACTCAAATTGATATATGACGACTTTCCTAATTTACAAGTGATTTTCACCTCTTCATCAATACTTGAAATTAACAAAGGTGAGTCTGATTTAAGCAGAAGAGTAGTTACATACAATCTTTCAGAATTGTCATTTAGAGAATATTTGTTATTCCATGAAAAAATTGAATTCCCTGTTTTTAAGCTGGAGGATGTGTTGCAAAACCACAATGAAATTTGTAGTCATTTGGTTCAACGGTTTTCACCCTTCAAGTATTTTTCAAATTATCTGAAACACGGAGCTTATCCTTATTTCGATGGTGATGAAACAGAATATTACCAAAAACTAATGAATACGGTTAATTTAATTCTGGAAGTTGATATACAATCTGTAGAAACGATTGATTTTAAACATGTTGCAAAATTGAAACGCCTCCTGTATGTCATTTCAACAAATGTTCCGTTTACACCAAATATCAATAAGTTAAGTGAACAAATTCAACTCAACCGAAATGCTCTGGTTCGTGCTATTCAGTTGTTACAAAGGGCGGAGATGATACAGACACTTTATAAACAATCCAAAAGTATCAGCATACTCAATAAACCTGATAAATTATGGATGCACAACACCAATCTAATGTATGCTATATCTGGAAATACACCCGATAAAGGCAATTTAAGAGAAACATTTTTTATTCAAAATATGCCGGATAACTTCCAATTGTCTATTCCCAATAAAGGAGACATCCTTGTAAACGATACGTATCTTTTTGAAATAGGTGGAAAAAACAAAACAAAAGAACAAATTAAAGGAATGGAAAATGCATACATTGTCAAAGACGATATCGAAATAGGAGTGTTTAATACTATCCCCTTATGGATTTTTGGGTTTTTATATTAATGAAGAAATGTATTAGTCGTTAGCCTTTGGCCACTAGCTCACTAACAGCCAATCGCCAACAGCCAATCGCCAAAAGCCAACGCCAACAGCCAACAGCCAATCGCCAACAGCCAACAGCCAACGCCAACAGCCAACAGCCAACGCCAACAGCCAATCGCCAACAGCCAACGCCAACAGCCAACAGCCAACAGCCAAAGACCAAAAAAAACTTCACAATGAGCAACATCCTCATCACCGGTGGAGCCGGATTTATCGGTTCTAATTTATGCGAACATTTCCTCAATAAAGGAAATCAGGTAACTTGTTTGGATAATTTTTCCACAGGATACCGACACAATGTCGAAGAGTTTCTTGCAAATTCCAATTTCACTTTGATAGAAGGCGATATTCGTAATTTGGAAACTTGCCAAAAAGCGTGTGAGGGTAAAGATTACGTCTTGCACCAAGCAGCGTTGGGTTCGGTGCCTCGTTCGATTAACGACCCGGCGACAACCAATGAGGTAAACATTTCCGGTTTCTTAAACATGCTCATTGCAGCTAGAGATCATCACGTAAAACGCTTTGTTTATGCAGCGAGTTCTTCGACTTATGGTGACTCAGAAGCATTGCCTAAAGTAGAAGAAGTAATTGGTAAACCGCTTTCTCCGTATGCGATTACGAAGTACGTGAATGAGCTTTATGCCGATGTGTTTGCAAAATCCTACGGAATAGAGTGCATAGGCTTGCGTTATTTTAACGTGTTTGGTAAACGACAAGACCCGAATGGTGCTTACGCAGCAGTGATTCCTTTGTTTGTAAAACAATTGATGAACCATGAAAGTCCGGTGATTAACGGGGATGGCAATTACTCGCGTGACTTTACGTACATTGCTAACGTGGTGCAAATGAACGAACGTGCGCTACAAACAACCAACCCAGAGGCAGTAAACCAGGTGTACAACACCGCTTTTGGCGACCGCACAACCTTAAATGACTTAGTTGGTTACCTCAAAGAGTTCTTGGCAGAATACGACGCCACAATTGCTGATGTTCCTGTGCTACACGGACCTAACCGAGCAGGTGATATTCCTCATTCACTGGCAAGTATTGAAAAAGCAAAGAATTTGTTGGGCTATAAACCGGAGTTTTCTATGAGAGAGGGATTGAAGGAAGCTGTGGAGTGGTATTGGGGGGATTAGGGGATTGGCGAGGCAACGGTTAATAGTCAACACATAACTCTTAATATATAAATAGAAGAATGCTATGTTAATTTACGCAATAATCCCTGCTCGTAGTGGTTCGGTTGGATTGAAAAATAAAAATATAAAATCATTAAATGGTAAACCTTTGATTGCTTATTCCATTGAATTTGCGAAGAAAATGAATGTTGACCGTGTGTTTTGTTCAACAGATTCTCAAGAATATGCTGAAATAGCTAAACAATATGGGGCAGAAGTTCCTTTTTTAAGAAGCGAATTTGCGGCTTCTTCAACGGCTATGGAACAAGATATTTTGAAAGATTTGTATGATAAATTTGAACAATATGGAATACCTCAACCTGACTTAATTGTATGGTTGCGTCCTACTTTTGTGTTTAGAAATCTTAAAGACGTCAATGCTTGCGTAGAATTATTGAAAAATAATCCACATTTCACAGCTGCTCGAACTGTTTGTGAATCAGAATCAAGGTTATATAGCGTTGATGAATACCATCAATTGATTCCATCGTTTGATGACCAAGGAAAATCAATGATTAGACGACAAGATATAGGTGTTAAATACAAAGTATTCTCTACAGATGTGATTAGAAGTATAGACAAAAATACCAGTGATGATTTTCTCGGTAGAAATGTGGCTGCTGTTGTTACCAATAAACTGTGTGGCTTAGATATTGACGATGAAATGGATTTTAAAATAGTGGAAAGCATTCTTATTAATAATCAAACGTTGATCGATGAAAATACTTAAAAACATTATTCCATTAATCAAAGAAAACTTAGAAGAAGTACTGTCACTCCGAAATGATAAAATCAAAAAGGAAGATGATAGCTATGTTTCTAAAGGAGACTTGCTAATGGATGCTCTTGTAGCAGATTTTTTTGCTGCAAATTATTCTAATTATTACCTCGTTTCTGAAGAAACATCAAAAGGAGAGTATGTGGATATTTCCAAATATGAATATGTGGTTGTTGTTGACCCTATTGATGGTACAGAAAATTTTGTTTCCGGGTTGAGAGAATGGGGTGTCGGTATTAGTGTTTATAAGAATGGTAAACATTACGAATCGTTGATTGCTTTGCCAGAATTAGATGAATATATTTTATCGGGACAAAAGATTGAGCGTTTTACATCAAGAATTGCAGGGTTGTCTTCTTCGTTAACCAAAGAACATTTATTGGACTTAGAACCTGGGTATGAATACCGAATTATTGGTTGCTGCATGTATAATATGTTGCAAGTTGTAAAAGGTTCTTTTGCTACTTTTCAAAATCCAAAAGGAGCCAATGCTTGGGATATTTTGCCTGGTTTAAATTTAGCATTGGAAAATAATTTATTAATAGAAGTAAATAATAAAAAATACAATGGAGAATTTCTTCAACCAACTGAAAAATATCGTTTTATCGTCAAAAACATTTGACAGAATTGTTGTTGTAGGTAAAGGAAATAGCATCCAAAAAATAGCTACTTCTACCTACGAGAATGCGTTTGTGATTAATTTGAACGACTCTGAAAAAATTCAAGTTGGTGATTTATGCCTTTTTTATAGTGATTGGGTGATTAAATCATTGGAAAAATCGGGCTATAATTGCCCTTATTATATTACTTCGGTTGAAACTGCATGCCTAGTAGATAATTTAAAAGATAAAAGTATCCTAACGGAATTTCATCCGCAGTCATTTGAAAGTTTTGATAAACTAGTCAGTTCGTTTAATTCCAGAGATTTTGTCTTATCTGACTTTTTGATTTTATCTGCATTAAAGATTGCCAACCTTATTGCTCAAATAAAAAATAAACGATTGCAAGTCTATTTGATAGGTTTTGATTTCTTTGTACAAAAAGATGCGGTGATTCAAGATTTGTCGGGACATGAAATAGCATTTAAAAACATCTTATTTTCTACACAAAAGGCCTATTTAGGTTTTTTAAAAGATTACATCAACGAAAATGGAGCGATTGAAGTCATTCACGTAGGAGAGTTGGATTTTAGTGAGCAATCGGTACAATCGTACAACGCAAATTTTGCTATCCAAGTTTCTCCAAAAGAGGAGCAATTTAATTTTGAACAGGCTTATAAAACACTTTTACACAAAGTGTATCACGAAGATTATGTTATTGTAGTTGCAGAATTAACCAATAATCATTTAGGTGATGAGGAGCGTTTAAGAAAAATGGTACGTTTAGCCAAAGAAGCTGGAGCAGATTTGATTAAGGTTCAAAAAAGAGATGTGGCATCGTTTTATTCAGCAGATGAATTAAAAACAACGTATAAATCACCATTTGGAACGACTTTAGAGCATTATAGAGCAGGAGTAGAGCTCAATGATCAGCTATTTGCTGTTTTGATAGAAGAATGTATGGCAAACAAAATTGGTTGGTTTGCTTCGGTTTTGGATTATCCGTCTTTTGAATACATTCAGAAATTTCATCCTTTGCTCATTAAGTTACCTTCCACTATTTCAAATCATAAAGAATATTTAACGCAAGTAGCAAATGAATTTGAGGGAGATTTAGTTGTTTCAACAGGTTTTACGGACAAGTCGTATGAAGAATTTGTGCTTTCTACTTTTTTAGAAAACAGAAATTTATTTTTGTTGCAGTGTACATCGAGTTATCCAGCTCCTCCAGAATCATGTCAAATTGGTGTAGTGCGCCATTATGATGAATTAAGTGAGCAGCATAATTTCGCTAACTTAATTGCAGGTTATTCTAGCCATGATATTGGAAGTTTGGGGTGCATGATGGCTGTTGCTGCTGGTGCTAAAATGATCGAAAAGCACGTGAAGTTAGGAAATGTGGAATGGGTACACTTTGATGGTGTAGCACTCGATTTAAGTGACGGTACGTTTAAAGAGTTTGTGAAAGATGTACGAAAAGCACAATTGATGACGGGGTCAAAAATTAAACAGATTCACCACCAGGAACACCATAAGTATAAAGTAAATAAATGAATCTTAAGAAAGTATTCAAAAGTGATTTAGGAAAGTCGATTAGTTCTGGCTATTTGTTGTTTTTTATGAATAACATAGTGGCGTTATTTTTGACTCCTTATATCTTAAAGTTTGTTACCAAGGAAGAATACGGTTTATATGTTTTGTGTGTTGATTTTCTTGCTTGGGTTGCATTTTTAGAATTTGGAACAAATAAAGTAATTGAATCAAAGGCGGGACATCTTATCGCAAAAGGAGACACCGATAAATTGAATAAAGTCTTTAATGCTTCATTGTTCTTTCAAGTTTTGGTTGCCATTTTAATCTTTCCTTTGTTTTATACTCTGCTTATTTATGGTATAGATAAACCGACCGTACCTTATTTACCATTGATAATCATTGTTTTTTCTATTTCTGCGAGTTTGAGTGTGTTTAAGTCTTTGTTTTCTGCAACGATTATTGCAAGTAAGAAAATACATTTGGATAATAGAATTCAATTCGCTACAAATGTGTTGAATTATTTACTGATTCTTTTACTTGTGCCATTCGTTGGCGTATTAGGAATGGCTTTAATTACCTTACTCACAACTTTGATAATGCTGTATCGATCCAACTATAGAGTAAAAAAACTATTTCCAGAAATAAAAATTTCATTCCAAAACTTTCATTTTGAAGAGTTAAAAGAATTATTTAGTTTAGGGATTTACTTTTCGCTCGGTAGCATAGCAACGCTCTTTCTTACAAAAATTGACAGCTTTGTAATAGGACGAGAATTTGGATTGGAACAAGTGGCTGCTTTTTACATTACAGTTAAGTTGTTTATGCTAACGCAGAAAGTCTTCCAAATGTTCTTGAATAATTTTAGACCGCATGTTTCACAGTTGTATGGAGCTAATAAATACGATGAAATAATAAAGTTTTATACCCACGTAACACCCATTGTCTTATTTTTAGGAGCTTTTTCTGTGGCTTTTGTTTTATTTATAAATCCATTTTTTGTTGAATTATGGGTAGGGGAATCCTTTTATCTTTCAGATGATTTTTCCTTACTGTTTGGAGTCGCTTTGATTTTGGAATTGTTTACTTTATTAGCAAGGATTATATTAATCCCATGTTTGTTTCATATTAAAGCAATTACATTGATAAAGTTTGTAGAAGGTATTGCAAGAATAAGTTTTCTAATGTTTTTTTATTTATGGGGTAATTTTACTTTGTTGATAATTCCAATCTCAACTGTTGTTGTATCGTATATTTTGGGAGTTGTATTTTTTTATGTTAAAATGAAACACTTCTCTGATAATTTTAATGTTGAATTAAATAATAATAGAATAGATTTTATATACATAACTTCTATTGTTTTATTATTACTACTATTTTATAATCAAGACATCCAAAGTTACTTTAAGTATTTTTTATTAATAAGTAGTATTTTAGGAATGATATTTTTGATTAGAAAAAATAGAAAGGAATTTAAAAAATCATTAAGCATTTTTATTAAATGATGTCCAATTCAAAACCAACCCTTGCCATCCTTCTCGAATTTGGTTTTCACGAAGTGAAAAAATACATTCATTCTGGTTTTGCAGCTGAATTAAACAAGCATTTCTCACTTGTTTGGATTGCTTTGGATAAGCAAAGCGAAGCGTTTGATAAGTATTTTCAACAAGCAGGAGGTAAATTGATTTATTTGAATCCCAACAATTATTCTAAGAAGTTAAGTAAATTGGAAAATTTCAACCAATCAGTGCGAAGGAATTGGAATGCAAATCACCATGTGGGAGCTTTTCACAATCATTCTAAAGTCAGACAAAAATCACTCAAATCAAAGATTGTTGGAAATGGAATGAATAAGCTGTTTTTTGAGAAATTAACCTTGCGATACATTCAAAAGCATTATGTATCGGATGAATTAATAACTACATATAAAAAAAATGCGATTCATCATCTGTTGTTGACTGGTTATGCCTCGAACTTTGCAAAGTCTGCGGTGATTTCTGCTCAAAAAGTGGACGTGAAAACCCATTTCTTGGTCAATAGTTGGAAGGATTTATACATCAATAATTTTGTGCCATTTTTGAATTTGTCCACTTTCTTTGTCTGGGACGAAACAATGAAAGAGAATTATTTAAAATTTTTACCTTATTTAAAGAAAACAAATTTTGTTGTTAGTGGCAATCCTACATTTGATGTTTTTTTTCAATACAAACCCAAGAACAAAAAAAGTTATTACGCTCAAAAATACGGCGTTTCAGAAGATGCGAATTGGATCATTTATTCAATGATGCCTGTTGGATTAGCAAATGATGAAATAAAGACCATTCAGTTTGTTGCTGAACAAGTTTTAGATCAATTTTCGGAAGAAGAAATGGTTGTTTTAGTCAAAAAAAATCCAACACACACCAAAGAGGAGTTCAAAAATGAACAATTGCCTAAAAACATGAAGATATTGGATCATTTCGTCTCTTTCGATCAAAAATCAGACATGATGATACAATCTCCCGAAGGTGAGCAAGAATGGTTAGATTTGGTGCATTACAGTACTTTAAACATGAGTGTTCCTTCCACTGTTACCTTAGAGTTTTTGCAGTTGGGTAAAAAAGTAGTGAACATTGCTTTTGATGCAAACAATAACTTGGACGATCGAACAACACAGTTTTTTGAAGCTGGTTTTTACAAGCCTTTGTTTGAAACAAATGATGTAATTAAAGCAACAACTATTGAAGAACTTATTACATTTTTAAAAGAAGGTAATTTTAAAACAGAAAAAGAGTATCAAAATACTCAGCAAAATGCAACAAATATCATTATACAAACACTTTTAGCACACCACGAAGTAGCACCGTAGGTAATCATGAAAATTTTATTTGTATGCAATGAATATCCGCCTTTGCCTCATGGTGGGATTGGTAGTTTTACTAAACTAATGGCTGAATCATTGGTAAAGGAAGGGCATGAAGTATTTGTTATGGGTTATGGTAACGAAGCCCAAGCGACTAAAGCAGACATGAATGGTGTGCAGGTGATGTTCTTAAAAAAAGCATATTCCTCAAAATTAAAAGTCCTTAGCTTGTTCTACGCTTACTTCAATCGTTGGGCATTTTCTAATAAAATAAAAACTTACGCAAAGCAAAAGCAGGTTGATATTATCGAAACTTACGAATGGTCTGCCCCCTTGATTTTGAAGCCGAAAAATATTCCATTGGTGGTACGTTTGCATGGGAGTAATACAGCGAACAATGAATATATGCAGAAGAAGAAGAGTAGCGTGTTTTCTCGGCTAGAAAAAAGAGCGATTAGGATTGCAGATCATGTTATTTCTGTTTCTGAACATATTGCAGAAATTACACAAAAGTCCTTTCAAATTAAATTCCCATATACTTGTATCTATAATGGAGTCGATACTCTCCAGTTCAAAGATTTTAGCTATACTCGTGATCTTAATCAAATCCTCTGGGTAGGGCGCATGCATCCGTACAAGGGGTTGGAATATTTGTTTGATGCACTCAATCAAGTATTTGAGCAAAACCCATCTGTTTATTTTAGCTTGGCTTGCAGCATCAACGAAAACTATAAAATACAATTATTAGCTCGAGTAAATGCTGCTCATCATGCTCGTATTCAGTTCTTAGGAAGAATTAATCATGCTGATTTGCCGGAGTTATATAACAAGGCAAATTTATGCATTCATCCATCCTTGTCGGAAGCCATGCCTATTATTCCCTTGGAAGCTATGGCATGTGGAACGCTAGTCATTTTATCCGACCGTTTTAGTGCCCGTGAAATTGTCAACGATAATGAAAATGGTTTTTTAGTAAATGTGTTAAATAAAGTTGAGTTAGCCAATAAAATCCTTGCCGTGCTAGCCAATCAAGCTCAGATTGAAACTATGCGCCCAAAAGCAAGGGGAAGTATTGAACAATCTTTTTCGCAAGAAAACATCATTCAACAAAACATTCAGTTTTATCAATCCATTTTAAACAATGCCTGATTTTTCTGTAATAATAACCACGTATAATCGTCCACACAAAGTGGTGGAGCTGGTCAAGCAATTACTGGCAATTGATACGCATACACTAGAAATAATTGTAGTGGATTCTTCAGATGCCGTTGATACAAATTTACAATCCATTGAAAAGATCAACTACATTCAATCACATCACAAAAATCAACCCTACCAACGTTATCTCGGATATTTAAAAGCCACTGCTGAATACCTATTGTTTTTAGACGATGACATGGAGTTTGTACACAACCAGGTGTTTGCCACTTTAACAAGATTGCTCCAAGAAAATGACGTTTCGGGTATAGCATTGAATTTTGAAGACAAACACAGTGATACCAGTTTAGCGCAAGTGCCCAAAAGCACTTTATTCAAGCAAAGCAGTATAAAGAACTTGAAAAACTGGTTTACAGGCTTACCGAATCTACCTACCGGGGTTTTGGGCTTATGTGGAAATCGAGGTAAAAAGCCTAGCAATTTAGCCCCCATTCAATACGTAGGTGGAGGGGCTTTTTTAGCAAGACGAGAAAAGTTGTTTCAAAATTTTAATTGTCAATTGCTGGACTTGTTTGAAGAAAAAAAGGGAATGGGAGAAGATGCCATCATTGGTTATGGCTTACACCAATCAGGCAACTTGCTCTTTTATCCGGAACTGTTATTTTTACACAATGATTTGAAGGATTCTAACTATGCGATGGATTTACAAGCATTTTCTAGAAGAGTACTGTTTTCTCGCTTGTACTTGTCTTTAGAGCGCAATCGGCTCAATCAACAAGCTTTGTGGCCAGCCAAATTGCATTACCATTGGTACTCATTTTGGCGTTTATTGGGGTATGCCGTCAATTACATGTTGCATCGTACAAAAAAACAAAAATCCATACTAATTGGAGCTTGGCAGGGGTATAAATTAACTTTTTCGTTTAACTTTGCCCACCAATTGCACCGCAATGCACATTGGATGGAGGAACTTAACAAAAACACATCAATTGAGAACTAAACCAACTGCTGTTTCAAGGATTTCAATGGTGGAACCTCAAAAATTCTCACAAGCGATCCAGAGTAAAATCAATTGGTTTGCTTTCTTTTTGGCATTTCCGGCACTCGATATTTTAGGACTGTCCGCCACTTTTTATATCTTTCTCTCCCTCATCTATTCCTGCGGTTTTTTTTGGGAACGAAAGTATAAAGGAAAGTACTTGTTTCTGGGCTTTTTATTAATCGGAACTTTAGGAACCTTTTTGACCCCAATTCCCGAAGTTTTTCAAAGTCTTCAATTCCTGATGAGCTTGATTCAGTTTTATTATTGGATTGGGGTTGCCGTTTTCTTTATTGTCTTCTTTCAGCGAATCGACTTGATTCAATTGAGCAAATGGGTATTGATTGGGCTACTTGTCTATAGTTTGGCATTTTATCTAATTGGGTTTAATTTCGAGTCTTTCTTGATTTCAATTACCTGCACACCCGGTAGAAATGCCTATGTATTTGTTGTATTGGCGTGTATGCCTATGACTTTCTTCTACTTAAAGGAAAAGTCGCGCACCACACGTTTGTTTTTCTACTTGTTTTTTATTTTGATGATGCTGCTATCCAATGGTCGTTCCGGAGCTGTTATTATTTTGATAGAGGTATTGCTGGTTTCACTCGCTTTGTCTCCTGCATTGAATAAAGGCTTCAAATGGTTGATTCCCTTGTTATTATTAGTTTTTGTTGTTACTCAAACCGATGAATTTGAAGTGTATAAATACGAACTCTCTAATACTGTGGAGCCTCTTAGCCCACGCTTTGCCAGTTTGATTGCAGGAGAAGGAGAAGGCGACTTGGAAAAAGACAAATCCTGGCTCATACGCAAACTAATGATTGACAAAGGAAAAGAGATTGTAGAAGAGCATCCATTTTTGGGGGTGGGTCCTATGAATTTTACCAAGTATAAGGCGGAGTTAAATGTGTTTACTTCAGACAAGTACAGCCGTTTGCAATCCGTTTCCCTATCTCATCTTCAACAAAGAACCAGTGCCCATAATACCTATTTGCAAGTGATCACAGAGTTTGGAATCTTGGGTAGTTTTTTCTTTTTCTTAATCTTGCTGAGCCCGATATGGGAGTTTGGAAAATTATTTTGGCTAAACCGATTACGTACAGAACATGTATTCCTCATTAGCTTGATCGGCATTTCCATTCACTTTTATGCCATTGCCAGTTTGACAGGTGCTCTGCCCTGGTTTGTGATTGGATTAGCTTGGGGCAGTACGTATTTAAACACTAAGAAGAATTTTAGCAAATGAATCTAGCATTTTATTACCATATTCCTCTTTCATCCAAAGGCAAACAATTGTTTTTGCCAAGCTATCTAGGTGTGTTTTTGGAAGAAGTTGCCAAACAAGTAGATGAATTATATTTGTTTATGCACGAAGCACAAGGAAAAGAAATCAAAGAGGCAGATTATGAATTGAAAGCACAAAATATTCATTATATTAGTTTAGGGCATAAAACGTCATCTTTGCATCGATTACTGTTTCCAACGTCTATTGTGAAACAAAAATTAAAAGAAGTCGAACACTGTGATGTCTTTCTGATTCGTTCACCTTCGCCTTTAGCTCGAAAAATTAGAGTATTGTTAAAAAATCCAACTCCTGTGTATATGATTGTGGGTGATTATGCAGAAGGAGCTAAACAAATTGGAAGAAAAGGGTTAAAAAATTTTTTGTTGTATTATTATTTTTCGTATGTTGATAAGCGTTTCAGAGCTACTTTTTCAACAACAGATGTTGTGGTTAATTCTCCGTCATTATTGGAGAAATACAAAGGTTCTACTCAGTCCATTGACTTAATTAAAACTTCTACCTTGTCTGAATCTGACTATTTTCAAAAGCAGACTCACGAATTACAACAGCCAATTCAAGTGCTATATACTGGAAGAATAGAAAAAGCAAAAGGATTGACAGAGTTAGTGGAGGTAATTGCTTTGCTTACACAAGAAAAACAGGATGTGTGTCTAAACATTGTAGGTTGGGAAACAAGCCAATTAAAGCCTTTTGAAGCAGAATTAAAACAATTAGCCACTCAATTAAACATAGAAGATAAACTAATATTCCATGGGAAAAAGACTGTAGGAGAGGAACTGAATTCGTTTTATAGAAATGCAGATATTTATGTTATTCCTTCCTATCACGAAGGATTTCCACGTACTATATGGGAAGCAATGGCTAATTCTTTGCCTGTTATTGCAACCAATGTAGGAGGGATTCCAAATTATTTGAATAACAAACAACACGCATTGATAGTTCCTCCTAAAGACGTACTTGCATTAAAAAATGCGATTCAAGAATTAATTGATAATAAGGAACTTCGAGAAGATATTATGAAAAATGCTTATACCTTAGCACAAGAAGTATCACTTAAAAACCAAACCCAAAAATTGATAGAAATTTTAAACCAAAAAACATGACTAATCTCATTCGATTATTGCGTTACGATTGGCCTTTGCACTTTGTGTTATTGTTGACCAATTGGTTGCCAGATAATGTAGTGTTTTTACGCTTACGTGGCTATTTAGCCCACTTCTTCTTTTTATCTTGTGGCAAAAACTTGCGTTTAGGAAGAAATTTAACTTTTACAACCCGTCCAAAATGAAGTTGGGTTCTAATATTTACATTGCTCAAGGAAATTGGTTTTCAGCTGGTGAATCAATAAGTATTGGTGACGAAGTTATATTTGGACCTAAATCAGTTATAACGAGCTCCAATCATACTTTAGAAAATCAATCGTATCGTTATGGTAAACCAACCTCTAAACCGATTGTCATTGAAAAAGGTGTGTGGATTGCCGCGAATTGCACCATAACAGCTGGAACACATATTGGAAAAGGTACTTTGATAGCAGCCAACTCTGTAACAAGAGGGGAAATCCCTCCATTGGTTATTTACGGAGGTGTACCGGGTAAAATCATTAAAACAGTTAATGAAAATGACTAAAATACTATTTATTGGCAGCTTTCTTTCCAAAAAGCGTGGTACCAAAGGTATTTCAGAGAAATTAGCCGAAGATTTACCTCGTGAAGAGTTTGAGTTAGTGCTGGTTTCCTACAAAGAAAATCAAGTACTTCGCATGTTGGATATTATTCGAGCGGTTACATTTTATTCGTATGACATGGTGCATATTGACGTGTTTAGTGGTGCAGGTTTTCGCATTGCTGAAATTGCTTCAAGCATTGCTAAATGGAGAAATAAAAAAATACTTTTAACTTTGCATGGAGGGCGGTTACCTGAGTTCTATCAGAAAAACTCCAAACGAGTAGTTTCCTTATTTAATAGAGCTACAAAAATTTATACACCAAGTTTGTATTTACAAGATTATTTTCGAAAAGAATTGGTGTTTTCCATTCAATATTTACCCAATAGTTTTAATACACAAACCTTTCCAGAACGCCAACAAGTCATTGAAAATCATTCTATTTTATGGGTGCGTGCTCACAATGTCATTTACCAACCTTGGGTGGCAGTAGAAGCATTGAAAATTATTAGAGAAACATTTCCTCAGGCAAGCTTAACCATGATAGGACCTGACAAAGGGCGCTTATCCAAGGTAAAAGAAATCATTGCACAATACCAGTTGCAAGATGCTGTTCGCATATTGGGAGCTGTTCCAAATAACGAATTGAGTCCGTATTACACCTCACATCACGTCTTTTTTAATACAACAACCTTTGAAAGTTTCGGTGTGTGTGTCTTGGAAGCAGCAGCAAGCGGTATTCCTATTGTGAGTAATCAAGTAGGTGAGATTCCTTACCTTTGGAAAGATGAAAATGAAGCTTTATTAGTATCAAATAATTCACCTCAATTGTTTGCTGAACAAACCATACGGATTTTTAATGACAAGGATTTAGCCATGAAACTTTCTAACAACGCCCGCAAAAAAGCCGAACAATTTGATTGGGAGGAGGTGAAAAAAGAGTGGGAAAAAGCGTTGAAGGTTTAAATTCAGTTTTATTTTTCTAATTAGTCAAAAATTTATTGGAGTAATAAAATAGTTGTGCGTGTAATACTAAAATCAAATGTTGCTTAGAAAGAGCTTTCTTTTTTGTACATTTGCAAATAATTTCAATAAAAAATGGCAAAACTCAAAATTAAAAATGTAGGACCAATTAAAGATACAAATGAAACTTTAGTTTTCGATGGAGTTACCGTTTTTATTGGTAATCAAGGTACTGGGAAAAGTACTGTTTCAAAATTATTTTCAACCTTGTCTTGGATTGAAAAGGCTTTGGTTAGAGGGGATTTTACGCCTAATTACCTCATGCAATACAATAGATTCAAAAAGCAACTTGCTTATCAAAACATTTCAAATTATCTTAAAAAGAATAGTTACATCAATTATATAGGCGAGGCGTATCAAATAATTTACAATGAGGAAAAATTAGAAATTATTACCATTCAAAACGATGAAACGTATTATTTTCCTAAAATAATGTATGTTCCAGCAGAAAGAAATTTTGTTAGTACTGTTGATCGCCCCGATTTAATCAAAAGACTTCCATTACCATTATACACATTTTTAGAGGAATATGAATTCGCAAAAACTAATTTAAGTGAATTGGTTAAACTTCCTATCGGAAACTTAACATTTGAGTATCGAAAACAAAATAAAAAATCTTGGTTGGTTGGAAATGATTATAAGATAGAATTATTAGAAGCATCTAGTGGATACCAGTCATTAGTGCCTTTATACTTAGTTACCGAGAGTTTAAGTAAGATTATTTCAAATATCCCAAGTGATTCTCATAACGAAAGAAGTGTTTCAGATGAAAATAAAATAAAGAAAGAAATTGATAGAATACTTTCAAATAAATCTTTGTCAGATGATATAAAGAACTTATTGTTAGAAAGACTATCTAAGAGTTATAGTTATACATCTTTTGTTAATGTTGTTGAAGAACCGGAGCAAAACTTGTTTCCAACATCTCAAAAAGAAATTCTATTTTCTTTATTAGCCAATAAAAATAAAAATAAAAAGAACAAATTAATTTTAACAACTCACAGTCCTTATATTATCAATTATCTTACATTAGCTGTTAAGGCATTTATGATAGATTATAAAACAAAGAATGATTTATCCATTAAGGAAAAATTAGATAAAATAGTAAAAAAAGAGGCTTTTATTGAACCTAAAACATTGAATATTTATCAAATAGAAGATAACGGCACGGTCACGAAATTAGACAGATACAAAGAGCTCCCATCTGATGAGAATTATCTAAATGATTTGTTAGGAAGTTTTAATGATGATTTTGTAAAACTTTTAGAAATAGAACAAAAATGGCAATAGATTTTTTTCAACAAAACTGCAAATACACTTCAAAAGCATCAGAATTTGGATTATGTGATGACCCGTCTCCAGCTCAAAATCCAGCATATATAGATGAAGTTGATAATTCTAAATGGTTAGGAATTGTAGAGAATGACAATAATAAGTCCGTTGACTTTATAGCTATAGATGCTTGTATAGAAATTAAAAAGCCTGATGGGAAAGACGAAAGCCGTTGTGACGGATTACTTTCTTATGAAAATAACTTGATCTTTGTCGAATTAAAAAACAGAGAAGGCGGTCAATGGGTAAAAAAAGGAAGAGAGCAACTTACAATAACATTTAATCATTTCAAAAACAACTATGACATTCACGCTTTTGATAATGTTTATGCAAATATCTGTAATAGTTTAAGACCAATCTCTCACTCAGGGCATGCCTCTAACATTGAACAATTCAAAGATGACACTGGTCTAATTTTGAAAACCGACAGAATAATCAAAATCCCATAAACTAAAGTCTATCGCTTAACAATTATAAAAACGAAAGACTGGCGTACCTAGATAAGGGTATTTATATGTTTCAATATGATGAGACCTATCTTTGATTGTGAAGTGGTGAAAATGAATAGATTTAAATTTTACAAAAATGAATTGGATATTTAAATTAAGTTTTGTTCTTCAAGGCTTCCCCATAGCTAAAGCGATTGAAGAATTTAATCAGCTATTAACGCTAAGTGACGAGCAAAAATTAGCAGTTCAACAGAAGAAAGCGTGGTCTATTTTTGAACATCATAAAAAAAACAACAGTCACTATAATAATTTTATTGGAGATTCATCTGTTTCCAATTGGAATGACATTCCTATTTTAAAAAAATCAGACATTCAAGTGCCTCTTGAACAACGATTAACAAGTCCTTTTACAAAAAAAGAAGTTTTTTTGAATAATACTTCTGGTTCTTCAGGAACTCCTTTTTATTTTGCAAAAGACAAGTATTGCCATGCGATGGCTTGGGCTTCTTCTATTTATCGGTTCGGGCAGCATGGAGTAGTTTTTGGTAAAAGCAAGCAAGCACGATTTTATGGTATTCCAGCATGTGGTAAAAAATACTATAAAGAAAAGTTAAAAGATTTTCTTTCTGGGAGGGTACGCATTCCTGTGTTTGATTTGTCTGAGAAAAAACTTTTTGAAACACAAGAGTTATTTGCCAATACAAAGTTTCAAAATGTTAATGGTTACACCAGTAGTTTGGTTTTATTTGCAAAACATTTAATTAAACAAGGAGTTACAGCAAAGCAAATTTGTCCAACATTAGAAGTCGTTTTTCCAACCTCCGAAGTGTGTGATGATTTGGATAGAGCAACCCTCGAAAAAGGATTTGGTGTAAAAGTAGTGAATGAATATGGTGCATCAGAATTAGATTTAATCGCTTTTGAAGATGTTGATGGTGATTGGATGGTTAATAACGAAACACTTTTAGTTGAAATAGTTGATGAAAATGGCAAAGAAGTTCCAAATGGAATAGAGGGAAAAGTAGTCGTAACATCTTTATATAACAAAGCCATGCCTTTTGTACGGTATGAATTAGGAGATATGGCAATCAAGTCTTCTCGAAAGAAAGGAGCTTATACCATTTTAGAAAAAGTAACAGGGCGAACCAATGATTTTGTTTATTTACCAAGTGGAAAAGTTGCCGCAGGGCTTACTTTCTATTACATCTCTAAAGCCTTAATGGATCAAGGAGATGACATGAAAGAATTTATCATTAAACAAATTAAAATAGATGAATTTTTATTTGAATATGTCAGTGATCAAGAATTGTCACCCGAACAAAAAATGAATGTCCAAAAAGCCTTAGAAACCTACTTAGAACCTGGATTAACAGCACTTTTTGAACGAAAAGAAACAATAGAACGCACCAAAGCAGGTAAATTAAAACATTTTCATTCGATGCTACAAGTAGGCACTGGTACAGCTCAGTAAAAAAATAACTCACAAAAAAATAAATTATGTTTTAAAAACATTATATTTGTAAAGCATAATAATTTAATATGAAGTTTGTTAATAGAATTTTAGAGCAACAGCAATTAAAAAAAGTCTTTTCAAACAAGATTTCTGCTTTAATTATTGTATATGGTAGAAGACGTAGTGGGAAATCACGTCTTATTCGAGAAGTGTTGCAACCTACTGATATTTACTTTATGGCAGATCAGTCGGAAGCGGTGCAACAACGAAATTTATTTGCCAAACACCTTGCAAAGTATATTGTTGGTTTTGACAAAGTAATTTATCCAGATTGGGAATCTTTGTTGGAAAATTTAAACCTTCGATTAAAAGAAAAAATAAGTGTTTGCATTGATGAGTTTCCTTATTTGGTGAAAAACGCACCAGAGTTGCCTTCTGTTATTCAAAAAATAATGGAAGAAAAAAATAAACTAAATTATCACCTCATTTTATGTGGTTCATCACAACAAATGATGGAAGGCTTGGTTATGGATGCAACCGCACCACTTTACGGCAGAGCAGATGAAATATTGAAGATTAAACCTATAAATGTTGCGTACTTGCAAGAAGTTTTACAAACTTCGGCAATAAAAACAATTGAAGAATACAGCGTTTGGGGAGGTATTCCAAGGTATTGGGAGTTGCGTTTGGCTGAAAATAACCTAAACGATGCACTTAAACGATATTTGTTCAACAGCCAGGGTGTTTTATACGATGAACCCTTACGTTTATTCTTGGATGATATGCGAGATACAGTGCAGTCTTTTACTATTTTGTCACTGATTGCTTCAGGTTGTCATCGTCTTTCAGAAATAGCTGCTCGCTTAGAAAAACCAGCAACACATCTCTCGGGTCCATTAGATAAATTGTTGCGTTTGGGCTATATTGAGCGTGAAATGCCGTATGGAGAATCGACTAAAAATAGTAAAAAGAGTTTGTATAAAATCGCAGATCCTTTGTTGGATTTTTATTTCACTTTTGTTGTGCCAAATAGGTCATTTATCGAAATCAATCAATCAGAAGTGGTTGCTCAAATTATACAGCCTCAGTTTAATCAATATGTAGCAGCACACTGGGAACGATTATGCCGTCAAGCAGTACCGTTTATAGAAATCAATTCACAGCGTTTCAAACCTGCAAGTCGTTGGTGGGGAACTCCTGCGCCGAATACAGAAATAGAATTAGATGTTGTTGCTGAATCGATTGATGGTTGCACGCTATTAGTCGGCGAATGCAAATGGAGTGATAAAAAAGTAGATATACATAAATTAACAGAGCAATTAATAGAAAAAGCCAAGTTACTCCCTCTTTCAAAAGGGAAAAAAGTACTTCCAGTATTGTTTCTGAAACATGCTGTTGGAACTAATAATGTGATTGTTTTTACAGCTCAAGAAGTCATTGATAGTTTTTTACTGATTCACAAATCATCCTAAGTTGAGTTATTTTAGTTAAATTTAGATTGATAACTACATGACAAAAAATATAAACAATTGATTATCAATAAATTAATTGCTAAAATATTTGCATAAAACCTTGAAAATCAGCATCTTAGTAAATGATTCTAAGTTATTCAAAAAGTCCGATTTCCAAGGCTGGAAGCGAAGATACGAAATTATTTAATGTGTTGAATGAGCATTTTGGTTCTCATTTCAATAAAGCTCGAATAAAGTTGATTTCAATGTTTATTTTGGCTTTAGTTAAAGTTCGAACAGTTAATTTTAATCGACTAGCCACATCATTTGATTCTAGCTCAAAAAGCAACTAAAAAAAATATACCCCTTATTCTGTTACATAATATTAAGTAAAACACCCTTTATTTTGTTACATAAAATCAAGTAAAAACACCCCTTATTTTGTTACGTGAAATTAAGTTCCCCCTTTTTCTTCTTTATCAGGAATAATATTTTAAATTTGTTAAACAGTTAAACACGCTATAAAAATGACCCAAGAGCAAATCACACAGCTAATAACGTCTGGAGAAAGTGACCGTATCGAGCTAATGAATGCAGGAGGATTATACGGCAATGCTCGACCAGAAAATTTTCCGAATGTCAATGATTATCGAAATCCCGTAATTGCCGAAACAATGAAAGTTTTGGGCTATGTCAATCGATTCAGTCCTGGTGTTTCAAGGGTTAATGAAGAATTGCAAGATAACGGCAACGGGAAAGCTATTTTTAATTTTGATTTAATGACAGTTTTTGAAGTAACAATTAAGTCATCAAAAGAATATTTAAAGATTACTAACCAAGTCACCCCGCAAGTTGATGATTTAATTAAACGTATAAAATTGGGGAAAAGCTATAGTAGGGATGAGTTGCAAGATATGTTGGAATTGAAAGACAGAGAGAATTTTCGACTAAACTATCTGAAACCTGCATTAGAACAAGAGTTGATAGAAATGACAATCCCAGATAAACCGAATAGTCGCTTACAACGTTACCGATTGACGAAAGAAGGTATTAGAAGGAAAAGTGAAAAGGAAACAAGTAAATAGCGAATCGATGCCAAGAAAAAAACGAAATAAAATAAAATGAAACTCCTTTTTCTCTCCGATAATTTTCCGCCTGAAGTTAACGCACCTGCAAATCGCACGTATGAACATTGCAAAGAATGGGTTAAACAAGGCGTAGAAGTTACGGTCATCATTTGTTCGCCGAATTTTCCCAAAGGAAAAGTGTTTGATGGTTACAAAAATCAATTGCACTAAAAAGATGTTATCGAACGCACCAAAGCAGGGAAATTAAAACATTTTCATTCGATGCTACAAACAGCAACTGATATAACTCAGTAGTGTTTGCTAGAAAACTTCCATATATTGGTGTTAAGAATTTTTTAGTTCACGCAAAAGTGTTATCTTTACAAACGTAAAAATAATGTTATAATTAACGTAAAAGTGATATTATAATTCACGTAAAAGTGATGTTCCTATGGCGGATTATTTATATAGAATAGCAGAGAGTGAGATCAATGAAACTCTTTTAGCAATGGGTGCTGTGCTTATTCAGGGAGCACGTGCGGTAGGAAAATCAACTATTGCAAAGCATTTGGCTAAAAGTGATATTTCGCTTGATGCTTCTGTGTCATTAATAGAGCTTGCGAAGATTAGTCCCGAAATAATTTTAGACGGTCAAACACCCCGTTTTATTGATGAATGGCAATTAGCACCGTCGATATGGAATGCTGTGCGTCACGAGATTGATAGTCGGCAAGCAGTTGCCCAATTTATTTTGGCAGGTTCAGCAACACCCGCAGATGATTTTACACGGCACACCGGAGCCGGACGAATCGGGCGTGTTACATTACTGCCTATGACTTTGTTTGAAAGTGGTAGTTCAACCAAGCAAGTTGATTTCAGGAAATTATTTGAAGGTGATTTTTCAACAGTGGCTGGTTTTGGAGGATTGACCGTTGAGCAATATATACAAAAAATAATTGTTGGTGGTTTTCCTAATCTCATCAATAAAACCGAAAAACAAGCACGAATTTATTTGTCAAATTATTTAGATGATATCTCACGTGTAAATCTGGGCACAGACATTATAAAAACAGATCCTGCTAGGATGAGAGCTTTGTTGCGAGCTATTTCACGCAATATAGCAACCGAAATTTCGGTAACAAAGCTCGCAACTGAAGCAGAACTTGATACGGAAAATCTTTCGCCACAAACGGCAAGAAAATATATTGACCAGCTTTCGCAAATATTTGTATTGCAAGAATTACCTGCGTGGGCAATTCACATTCGTTCCAATGTGAGGCAACGGGTTAGTCCTAAATGGTTTTTTTGCGACCCGTCATTAGCGACTGCTGCACTATCGCTTTCATCCGATAAATTACTGAAAGACCTCAAAACACTTGGTTTTTTATTTGAAGCACTTGCCATTCGTTCGTTATTACACAGGAGATTTAGCAGTTAAACTTCCAAAAGATCGCTATCCTCAAGATCGGGAATTGAACTTTCCTTTACTTGAACGTGTGATTGGTAGAGACACCGACATTGTCAAAACCAAAAATGGCGGACAAATGATTGTACATTTTTTTACAGCCATTTTTCAATTAGAACCGAGTTTTCAGCAATTTAAAATCATCCAACGAAACTTAGATGGAATTGAAGTAGAATTTATTCCAAGTAGTAACTTTGATGTAGCAGCTAAAACACGTATTGAAAAACGTATTACGGAAGAGTTAAAAGAAAACATTTCCATTCAATGGAAAGAAGTTCAAATCATCCCACCAACAAAATCGGGGAAACCTCAAATCATTGAAAGTTTGATCAAATGATGAATCAAAAAGCACTCATTTCTATAATAACACCAGTCTTCAATTGTGAAAACTACATTGAAGCAACTATTGATTCAATTCTAAATCAAACATACACCAACTGGGAGTTAATTTTGGTTGACGATTGCTCTACGGATAAAAGTGTAGCGATCATTCAAGCGAAATACCTTCAAGACAGCCGAATCCAACTGCTTCAAAATACTTCCAATCTTGGTGCTGCTGGAAGTAGAAACAATGGAATCACTGCATCAAAAGGGAAATACATCTGCTTTTTAGATAGTGATGATTTTTGGAAACCAACTAAATTGGAGCTTCAACAAGCATTTCAAGTAGCAAACAATTATGCTTTTACTTATACAACGTATCAGCGTTTAAAAGAAGAACAAGTAATAGGGGAAATCAAAGCAAAACCTGCTGTTACGTATGCTGATTTATTGAAAACCTGTTCGATTGGTTGTTCAAGTGTTATGTTGGATACCACCCAATTTGATTCGATTCAATTTCCTAACATCCGCAAACGTCAAGATTATGCTTTGTGGTTGAAACTCTTGAAAAAAGTAGATCGCGCTTATGGTTTAGATGAACCACTGACCGTCTACCGTGTGCGAAACGATTCCATTTCGAGTAACAAATTCAAAGCAGCTTCCTATCAATGGCATGTCTATTTTAAAGTTGAACAACTTGGTTTTTTTTCATCTATCTATTATTTAATGCACTATACTTTTCACGGAATAAAAAACCGTATATAAAAAAATCCGACCTCTTTCGAAGTCGGATTTTTTATTGTTATGCGTATCTAATGTAAACTTATTGTTTCACAACTCGTTTGATCGAAAACGCATCGCTTTGGAGATGTTAGAAACAATGAAATCAACGGTTAGGTAGATATACAGTGTTTCGATTCCCCGTATGGTGATTGAGCGGAGTCGAAGGTGCCATACGGTCCACACGAGGGTTGAGCGGAGCCGAAACCCGACATCAAAACAACACAACATTGACAGGCTACACATACATTTTAGCATGCGCAGACGGAAGTTACTACACTGGTAGCACTAAAGATTTGGAAAGACGAATTGCTCAGCATGCAGCGGGTGAAGGGGCTAACCATACAAAAAACCGATTACCAGTAAAATTGGTCTATGTTGAATACTTTGATCGAATTGACAAAGCTTTTTACAGAGAAAAGCAGATCCAAGGATGGAGTAGGAATAAAAAAGAAGCTTTAATTACAGGGGAAACTAATATGTTAAAAGAATTTGCTGAGTGCAAGAATGAGTCGCATTTTAGGAATAAAGATAAACAGTGACTTCGGCTCCGCTCAGTCACCTGTAAAATAATTGCTCAGTCACTTGATGATAAATTGCTCAGTCACACTATACAATCCGAGGGCTGCGACGTACTGAGCTTGTCGAAGTGAGCGGAGCCGAAACCCGAAATAATTAACACTATGAAACACATCACATTAATCGCCGGAGCGCGCCCCAATTTCATGAAAATTGCGCCCATTATTCACGCCATCCAACGAGCACAATCCAATGGTATTGACATTCGTTTTCGACTTGTTCATACAGGTCAGCACTACGATAAAAAAATGTCGGGTGATTTCTTTACCGAATTGGAAATTCCTGAACCGCATGCCAATCTAGAATCAGGTGGCGGAACCCAGGCCGAGCAAACAGCCAACATCATGGTGCGTTTTGAGCAAGAATTGCTTGAAAATCCAACAGATTTGGTATTGGTTGTTGGAGATGTAACGTCAACGATGGCTTGTGCCATTGTCGCTCAAAAATTGCATACAAAAGTGGCGCATGTAGAAGCAGGTATTCGCTCAAACGATTGGAGTATGCCCGAAGAAATCAACCGTTTGGTGACAGATGCCATTACCAACTATTTCTTTACCACATCAGAAGTAGCCAATCAAAACTTGCGTGCAAATGGCGTCAAAAATGAACAACTATTCTTTGTCGGCAACACCATGATTGACACCTTGCTAAAGCAACGACCAAATTTCCGTCAACCGGTTATTTGGAAAGAGCTGAACCTGAAAGAAAAAAACTACATCGTCATGACCTTGCACCGTCCAGCCAACGTGGACGAAGAAGGGAAATTAAAAGCCTTATTGGATGAAATCATCAACAACAGCCACGATTTACCCTTGATTTTTCCAGTTCACCCACGTACAGCCAAGCATTTACAAGATTTAGGCATCAACCATCCACGTCTCCACATGACCGAACCGATGTCTTATTTAGAATTTAACTATTTGGTTGAACGTGCCAAAGCTGTTGTCACCGATTCGGGCGGTATCACCGAAGAAACCACCGTGATGGGCGTACCGTGTATGACGTTGCGCGATAACACCGAGCGACCAGAAACCATCACAGAAGGAACAAATGAGCTTATTGGCACCAATCCACAAGCAATTGCACCAGCTATGGAAATCCTTTTTTCAGGCAAATGGAAAACAGGAAAAATCCCAGCTTTATGGGACGGAAAAACAGCCGAGCGAATTATTGAAAAGTTGTTGGAGTTATAAACATTAAAATTTAATTTTTTTAGACCGGATATTTTCGGTCTTTTTTTTTGTTTGAATCAAATGATGGTAAATTCGAAGCCCACACGTCACACCTCGATACACCCGTCAGACTGAGTATCCGCCATTTGGCGGATGTATCGAAGGCTGGCGGGCGTATCGAAGGCTGGCGGGCACTCGGAGTGACACTTAAAACAAAAAAAGGCCACCTTTCGGCAGCCTTTCTCATTTATTCTCAAAGAATTTATTTCTTTTGAACTCTAGTTCTATTTACGAATTGATCATTGTTGTACAATTCCACAGTGTATAAACCACTGTTCAAATCACCCAAACTTAATCGAATCGTATTTAAACCATAGTTAGCTAGAGTAGAAGTACCAGTAACCAAACGACCACTCATATCATACACTTTTACAGTTAAGTAAACTGTATTGTCGTTTTCAATAACAGCATCAATGTTTAAGATATTGTCCGTAGGGTTTGGATACATGACCACTTCAATAGCTTTTTCTAATGAAGCAACTGTATTTTCAGAAGGAAGAACAGATTCACCTTCGTTGATAGCTAATTCATCTAAATTGGTGTTTTCCAACTCTCCATTGTTGTTTTGAACTAAACCAGCAGCACCAAGGGTAGTTACTTCAAGAGAACTTGACCAAGCGCTACTTGTTTTTGCATTGCAAAAAGTTCTTGCTTGAAACTCATACGTTGTTTCAGGAGAAAGATTGATATAATTTTTCAATACTGCAGCAGCGTTAGCTGTTCCCACAGTCCAAGTTGGATTTCCTAATTCACGGTATCTAAATTCATACCAACCAGCACCAGAAACACTTGTCCAATTGATTATGATTTTGTTAGTTGTTACATTAGAAGCACTAATTACAGGAGGTAATTCACAACCACCAAGTGCATCTGTAGTAACATTTACACCATCCCAAGCACTGCTTGTAGAAGCACTACAATACGATTTAGCTTCAAATGTGTATGTTGTATTTGGATTTAAACCAGTGTACGTTTTTGTTGTTGCTGTACCTGTTGCAGTACCACCACTAATCCATGCACCATTTCCTTCTTTGTAACGGAATTCATACCAAGCAGCTCCACTCACTGTTGCCCAGTTTAACGTTACAGAAGTTGCCGTTTTTGTAGTACTCAATACTGGAGGCAATTCACAGCCACCTAAAACAGTTGTGCTCACAACTTGTGTTGAAGACCAGTTTCCTGTGTATCCAGTAGCACAATAGTTTCTAATTTGGAAATCATACGCAGTATTTGCAGTTAAGCCACTAATTGTTTTGCTAGTAGCAGCACTGTTAGCTGTTCCAGCATAGATCCAAGTTGGGGAGGCGCTTTCTTTGTATTGGATTTCATACCAAGCAGCACCACTAACTGATGCCCAGTTAAGAGTAACTGTTGTTGTAGTCGATGAAGTAGTACTAAAGTTCATTGGAGCAGAACATCCAGTTCCTCCCAATGTTGTGAAGTTAATAGAAGAACTCCAAGGTCCTTGACCTTGTGTATTACAGTGACGTCTGATTTGTAACTCATAATTAGTATTTGGTTGCAAACCACTAATATTTTTAGAAGTCAAAGGATTGTTAGCAGAACCAGCCGAAGTCCAAGTTGGAGCACCTACAATTCTGTATTGGAATTGGTAATCACCATAACTAGGAGTTGTGATTACAGACGACCAGGTAACAGTAACACCAGTTGCAGTAACATTTGTATAGTTTAAATTGTTTACAGCTACGCCATCACAACTCAAATGCGTACCAATGTAGAATGTTTTGCCATTAACATTGTCTGTTTGGAAAGTAATCTCCCAAAAATTGCCATTCCAATAAACCGCACCAGCAGGTAGGGTAGTTGACAATACATAGCTTGTAGAAGTTACCGTTACCACACGTAAATGTGGGATATTAGGATCACTATTGTTACCAGAAGTAGGTAAACTCAAGAAACTAAAATCAGCACTACCAGCAGAAGTATTGTAAAGGTCAAAATCATCTTGAGAGAAATACATTTTTACAGTAACTGGTCCATCAGATGTTGGATTAACTACATAGCTTCTTCTTCCATAGATAAATCCATCAGGGTTACTAGTAACAACATTAGTCGCTGCTAAAGTTGATGTCATTGTTGTATTTCCCAACACGTTTCCGCCTGCTGCATCTGTGATTTTACCAAGTGGCGAACATCCATCTTTGTATTCATTTGTTGCACCGTCTGCGTGGTTAATTGTTGAAGATGTATATGTGCCTGCAGTGTTTGGTAGAGTAGTAGGGTTTACTGTAACAGTAGTTGTTTGCCCTGCTGTGTTTACTGGCGTGCATGGAGAAGCAGTTCCCACAATTCTTACCCAGTATGAAGTTGTACTTGTAGGTGATGCCACATAAGTATTGTTAGTTGCGCCAGAAATTATATTTGAACCAACAGTGCTTCCTGTACCCCATTGGTATGTAGCATTTGTTCCTAATGACCCACCAACTGCTGTTAATGTTGTGTTATCTCCAGAACAAATAGTTGTTGTTCCAGAAATACTTGTTGGAGCAACAGATGGGGTATTAACTGTAACGATAACTTGATTTGTTGGTGTACATCCAGTAGCACCTTCAACTGATACTGTTAGTGTATATGTTGTAGTGCTCGTAGGTGTTGCTATAGGATTGAAAATATTAGGATTATCTAGTCCTGTTGTTGGTGACCATGAGTATTCTACGGTTGGCAATATATTAAATTTTGTCCAATAACGATTTTGAAAAGTATTCCAATAGTAATTACTTGGAAAACTATTGTCTCTAAAATCCCTAGCGGAGCAATAATAACCCCATGAGTCTTGGTATCTAAAAGTAGGATAACCATTAGCCCAACTAGCATCTCTGTTTTCCCAAATTAATTCTAAAGAACCTGTTCCTGAATAATAAAAAGGTGTTAATAAGGTGATAGTAAACCAACCACTACCATTAAAAGTTAAAGACCCATTATAAACTTGTGTAAACCCGTCTGCTATGGGCGTTCCTGCAATTGTTCCATTAGTTGTAGCATTATAAGAAGTAGTAAATGCTGTCTTAGTACCTTGATTCTTAAAATAAATCACTTGATTCGTCATTGTGTAATTAGAAGGCACATTTTCTATATAAACTGAAAAAGAAGTTATCATTCCTGATGTATTTATTTCAGATTCTTTATATAGGTGCCTTGACATACTATAATCATAATATCCATTGGTGAAGCCATTTTCTGATGCACTCGAATTAGTAGTTCCTATTTGTATTTCTTTGTTATAGCTATTTGATTGATTTCCCAGTTGTATATTTTCACCACTACAAATTGAAGCATTAGTACCAGCGTTCGAAGTAGGATTGGCATTAATTTTATAATTTAATACAGCAGATGTTGTTGTCCAAGTACTCCAATCTCCTCCTGTAGGTTGATTAAATCCAGATGAAATTTCTAATTTTTCTGCATTGGCGGGAGATGGGTGTGTACTATAATTAACAGTCCCACTATTGGCATAATTTAAAGAAAACCATCCACCAATCGGAGTTCCATCACTTTTTTGCCAACGAGCTTGAATACAATTTACTGTTGATGTTCGTGTATTTACATATAAGTCATAAAGTTTGTTTTGAGTAAAACCTGTTACAATAGTTTTATCATTAGGGTTACTAATTGAAACTACTTGGTTATTACACGTAGGAGATACGGTAGCATTTGCTGTATAACTACTTGTTGGACACTGCCCCCAACCATTTAGACTAATAAAAGTCAAGAATAGCAAAGCAACAGACTTTAAAAATAAAAATGAATTGAATAGTAACGAATTCCCACCATTAAGTAGTGCATTTCTAGTTAGTAGCGTAATTTTCATATTGTTATTATTTATAATTAGTAATTAAAAAATAATCCTAAATACTTAACTCTAAAAAAATATATAAAAACTATGTAATTTAAGCAATAGTAGCATATTTCATCATTAAAAAACTCAAATAGATTATGAGTTTATAGATAGTAAGCACAAGTTTATAAATTTTATTTTAGGTCAAATTCAACTTAGTTGATAATTGACAAATATATAATTATTTGTTTAATTGACAAATAGTTGTGATTTTTTTGATGTTGGGGCAGGTTCAACAAAAGAGAATATGATACCTTTCAACAGCCCTTCGAGAGGTTTCGGTGTGTCAACACTATGTAAACTATTTTTTTGTTTCTCAAATCATTTGGTCTATTTCTTTTTATTTACTTCAAGGATTTATCTGTTTGCTCCACTCATTTTTTTTTCTTTTAATCCATAGATTTCACGGATTTTCAAGGATGTTTAATCACTCGCTACGCTCGTGATGTTGTGTCAATGAAATGAATACCTAGCTTGTGTCAATCTGTGTAATCCTCGTTTTGTTTGCTCTGGGATTGTCGGAGGAAATGTTTGGCCTGAGAAGGATGCTTAATGGTTTCTCAAATTTTAGCGTGCTTCCTTTTGTGGTTGTTTAAAACTACTAAACTGTCATTTTACACTGAATGAACGTATGAAAACCTTTAAATTGCACTTAGTTAGTGCAAAATAATTAAAAAAACGCACTGTTTGAGTGCTTTTTTTGTATCTTTGTAAAAAAACATAAAATGGATGCCTTATTTGAATATTCAAACAAACTAATCAGTGAAACAAAAGTGGGTTTTGTTCGGTATATGTTTCACCGAATTAATTGGCAAAACAGACTTATTGGATTGACAGGTGCTCGGGGTGTAGGGAAAACCACGATGATATTGCAATACATCAAATCAAGACTACCCATACATCAAACGCTTTATGTTACTGCCGAAGATTTTTATTTTGCCAAAAATCGCTTACTAGATTTGGCAGATACTTTTGTTAAAGCAGGAGGTAGATATTTGTTTATTGACGAAATTCATAAATATCCCGATTGGTCAAAAGAGTTGAAATTGATGTATGATTATCACCAAGATTTAAACGTAGTTTTCACAGGATCTTCGGTTTTAGATATCAAGAAGGGAACATCAGATTTGAGTCGCAGGGTAGTGGTTTATTCAATGCAGGGCTTGTCCTTTCGAGAATATTTAGCGTTGTTTCATCAAATAGAAGTACCTCAATTTACATTGGAGGAGGTACTAAGTCATCAGGTAAATTTATCTCAAATTCCGCACCCCTTACCGTTGTTTGCTGATTATCTAAAAACCGGTTATTATCCTTTTGCCAAAGAAAATGATTTTGATTTGCGGTTGCAACAGGTTGTGAATCAGACATTAGAAATAGATATTCCTATTTATGCAGGGATGAATGTGTCCACAGGTAGAAAGCTTAAACAATTATTGGCTATTGTAGCCGAAAGTGTACCTTTCAAACCTAATATGAGTAAGATTGCAGAAATATTGAATGTCAGTCGAAACAATGTCGCAGACTATTTACTCTATATTGAAGAAGCAGGAATGATTGCCCAATTACGAAATGAAACAGGTGGGATCCGTGGTTTGGGAAAAGTAGATAAAGTATATTTAGATAACACAAATTTGATTTATAACCTAGTTCGAGAAAATCAAAATATTGGGAATGTTAGAGAAACTTTTTTCCTTAACCAAACGAGAATTAATCACCATGTTATTTCATCGTCATTAGCAGATTTTAAAATTGATACAATGGATTTTGAAGTTGGAGGAAAAAATAAAGGTTTAAAACAAATCAAAGATTCCGAAAGCGGATTTATTGTGAAAGATAATATTGAAAGTGGCTTTTTGAATACGATTCCATTATGGTATTTTGGACTGATGTATTGATGATTTTTACTCACGGATTTTTAATCACTCGCTCCGCTCAAAAAAAACATTAGCGCCTAAAACAAAAAAGGCTACCTCTCGGCAGCCTTTCTCATTTATTCTCAAAAATTTATTTCTTTTGAACTCTAGTTCTATTTACAAATTGATCATTGTTGTACAATTCTATAGTATATAAACCACTGTTCAAATCACCCAAACTCAATCGGATGGTATTTAAACCATAACCAGCTAGAGTAGAAGTTCCAGTAACTAAACGACCACTCATATCATATACTTTTACAGTTAAGTAAGCGGTGTTATCACTTTCAATAACAGCATCAATGTTTAAGATATTGTCTGTAGGGTTTGGATACATTACCACTTCAATAGCTTTTTCTGATGAAGTAGCTACACTTTCAGAAGGAAGCTCTAATTCACCTTCAACAGCTAACTCTTCTAAGTTGGTGTTTTCAAACTCACCACTATTGTTTTGAGCAAGACCGGCAGCACCAAGTGTAGTTACTTCAAGAGAATTTGACCAACCACTTCCTGAAGTTGAGTTACAGTATGTTCTTGCTTGGAAATCATACAATGAACCAGCAGTTAATCCTGTGATTGTTTTAGATGTTGCTGAACCAACTAAAGTTCCAGCCGAGATCCATGTATTTGAACTAGCAAGTTTGTAACGGAATTCATACCATCCAGCACCAGAAACACTTGTCCAATTGATTGTGATTTTGTTAGTTGTAACATTAGAAGCACTAATTACAGGAGGTAACTCACAGCCGCTAAGTGATTTAGTGGAAATATCTATTCCGTCCCAATTGCTACTTATTTTATCACTACAATACGATTTAGCTTCAAATGTGTAAGTTGTATTTGGATTTAAACCAGTGTAAGTTTTAGTTGTTGCAGTACCAGTTGCAGTACCACCACTTATCCATGCGCCATTGCCTTCTTTGTAGCGGAAAGCATACCAACCAGCACCAGTTACAGCAGGCCAAGAAATTGATACAGAAGTACCTGTTGATACAGCACTTAATACAGGGGGTAATTCACAATTAATAGGTTCAATTGTTGTAAATTGAAGAGTTTCGCTCCAATCACTTCCAGAAGTACTATTGCAATAAGTACGAGCTTGCAAATCGTATTGAGTACTTTGAGTTAGACCAGTTAGTGTTTTAGATGTACCTGTTCCTGTTAATGTTCCAGCAGAAATCCAAGTACCAGAAGTGCTTTCTTTGTAGCGGAAAGCATACCAACCAGCACCAGTTACAGCAGGCCAAGAAATAGTTGCTGTATAAGCTGTGGGGTTAGCAGATAGAATAGGAGGTTCTTGGCAACTAGTTAAAGTTGTAAATGATAATCCACCAATCCATTCACTTTGATTGTCTTCAGCACAATTTGATCGCACCCAAACATAATAAGTTGTATTTGGTGTTAAATCACCAATAGATTCAGAAGTAGCTGCTGTATTTCCACTTGGAATTGTTGCCGCATTTGGGTTGGTGTTGGATGTACTGTAATAATAATCGTAACCATTATTAGGAGCAGTTACTGAGGCAGTCCAATTAATCGTACCACTTGTTGCGGAAGAACTAGATACTTGTAAGTTACTAGGAGAAGTACATAATGGTAACTCTACAACTGTAAGTGTATAATCATCCGTTTTTCCTTGAAAATCTTCAGAACAAGCATCAAAACTTGGGTCTTCTTCTTCGTTGGAAGCAATTCGGATACGCATTCTGTAGTCGCCTGGTTCAATATCCATTGGAACGTAGATTGTTTCGTTAAATGATGTAGTTAAATCATTTACTTTTGCCATCATTTCTTCTTCGTCATCAAAATTCATGTCATTGTTCCAGTCAACCCAGATTTTCGCCATATATGGAGAAGCATAAGATGCAAAAAAGTTAACTTCTCCACCTGCGTTAGTAGTTGCACTTAAATTAGTGAAATCTTTGTAAGCATCCGTGTTTCCATTTCCAGTGTTTGCAATGTTTGTTTCGCCTCCTGTTGTATAAAAATTAATAGGGTCAATGGTTGTATTGTTGGTGTAATTAGGAATGCAATAACCTGTATAAAACGATGTCGGACCAGTCCATTCACTTAGGTTATCTTCACCACAATTGGAGCGCACCCATACATAATAAGTTGTATTAGGTGTTAATCCAGTAATTTCATGTGATGTAGTTTCATTGTCTGTTGAGCCAGAAGGGGTTGTGCCTTCAGTTGGATTTGTATTGGATGTGCTATAGTAATACTGATAACCAGCACTAGGTGTTGCTAAAGGAGTTGTCCAAGAAACAAGTGCAGATGTAGATGAAGATACACTAGATGATATAGCTGAAGAAGCCAAACAATCTGAAAGTGTTTCAACTCTTAAAGTGTAATCTTCAACAGATACTTCAGAATAATTTTCATCTATACAAGGTATAGGGTTTGTATCGAATGCAGTTATAACAAAACGCATTCTATAATCCCCATCATTGGTACCTAATGGAACTGTAATATTTCCTCCAAAATTAGCCTGTGTAGATATTCCTTCAAAAGCAAGTTCATTTGCATCAAAATCACCATCTTTATTCCAATCAACCCAAATACGAGCAGATATATTCCCATCACCGTACCATTCAGTTGTTACAGAAAAGTCAAAAGAACCATTAGCCCCTTGGGAAACAATGTGAGTTGCTGTTCGATCGAAATAAATAATGTTAAATTCTTCCCCTTCAAAATAAGGAATAGCGAAATTAGTGTAACCATTAGTTGTTTCTATACCAAAAGGCACTCGCCATGCTTCTGGAGAATTTGGTACACAATAAGTTTGAGAGAAACCAATAGTTCCTATCCCAATACTCAGAAAAAACAGAAAAGTATTTATTAGCTTTTCACCCAAAATACGCTTAAATAGATAGTTTTTCATAATAATTAAATTTAAATAAGTGATTTCATTTTCTTTAAAAATTCAGTTTTTTAGACTCTTTTTCAGTCTTTTATACGTATAAATAAAATTAAAGTTATATATTTTTTTTAATAAAGCAAAAAAAAATCGACGAATGATTGTTTTTTATAGATAAATAACTAGGTGAATTGCTAGTTTGTAAATTTATATAGTTAACTCTAAGAAGAAAAAACGCTAATTTTTTAGTTAAAGCTAGCAAATTTTCAAATTCGCACATTTACAAAAACAAAATCATAAAAAAACACCTATATTTGCACCCAATAAATTCATTTGAATGAAAAAACTGTTCTATTTCACATTATTCATTGCGTTGTTGGCATCGTGTAACGTTCGCAAAAATGTTGTTTATTTTCAGACAGAAGATAGTTCGTCGTCTGTAGCTAATTATACACCAACTTTTAAGGTAGATGATTTTTTGAACATTGTCGTTATGGCGGATAGTCCAGAAGCGGCAATTCCGTTTAATTTACCTCCAATGACAGGATATACCTCTACAACTGGTGGTTACTCTACAGGTAATCCAGAGCGTAGTGGTTATTTGATTGATGAAAATGGAAACATTAATTTGCCGATTATCGGTCAATTTCACATTGCAGGTTTAAAACGTACAGAAGCGGTGGCGCAATTGGAAGAAAAATTGAAAAGTTATATCAGCAATCCTGTTGTAAATATTCAAATTTTAAATTTTAAGGTAACAGTGCTTGGGGATGTGCGGTCACCAGGAACCTATAAAATACCAAATGAGCGTATTACTTTATTAGAAGCTATTGGTTTATCAGGTGATTTGCAAATAACTGGAAATAGAAAAAATGTGTTGGTTATCCGTTCAAGAGGTGATAAGAAAGAGCAATACCGTTTGAATTTAACAAAAAGTGAAGCAATTTTTAATTCTCCAGTATATTATTTGGAACAAAATGATGTGGTTTACGTAGAACCTAATATTTCGTCACGTACAAATGGCGCCTTTTGGAAAACTTCTGCTCCAGTTTTTATATCTACAGCTGGGGTGATTATTTCCACAATTAGTGTCATTAGTGTGTTGTCTAAGTAATTGATTTTTAAATGAATAATATGAATCAACAAGAAGAGTTGAGAATTAATGAAGAGACTGATTCACTGGATATTAAAGAGTTAATTGAACGTTATCTCCGTCACTGGAAATGGTTTGTCATTTCTTTTGCCATTTGCTATACCATAGCTTATTTTTATTTGCGTTATACACAACCGATTTTTAATACAAGCGCAAAATTATTGATTGAAGACGATAAAAAATCGGGTTCTGGACCTTCAGATTTAGCTGTATTTAAAGATTTAGGTTTGTTTTCCAATTCTTCCAATTTATCCAATGAAATAGAAATTCTAAAATCTCGTTCGATCATTGAAAAGGTTGTTCGAGAATTAAATTTGAGAAAAACAATTACAGATAAAAACTCTAAAACAGGTTTAAAAGAAACAGCGTTTTTTGATAACCAACCGATTGATTTAACGATTGTTGAAGAAAAAGATTCGTTGATTTCAAGAACGTTTTTATTGGAAGTTATAGATGCAGAAACGATTGAACTTCAATATGCAGTAGGAAATAAAGATTTAAGTAAACCGATAAAATTAAAGTTTGGAGAACAAGTGGATTTGATGGAACTTGTTTTTTCTATTGATAAGACGAGCTTTTTTACTAATAACTTGGATGGTTTTAATTATGAAATAAAATACATCACCAAAGCAGCTGCAATTAATCAAGTGATTAATGGTTTAAAAATTGAAACTGTAAGTAAAGAATCGTCTATTCTACAATTGTCTTTTCAAGGCGCGTTAATAGCTAAGAACGAGGCGATAATTAATGAATTGATTCGACAAAATAGCTTGGATAAAATAATCGATAATCAAGAGATGACACGTAAAACAAGTGAGTTTATCGGTGAGCGAATGGAGGTTATTTCGAAGGAATTGTCGGATGTTGATCTTCGCAATTTGAATTTTAAAAAGGAAAACGGTATCATTGATGTATTGGTGGATGCGCAATCTTCTATGTCAAAAGAATCAACGTATGAGCAACAAGTGATTGCTGTTCGTATTCAATTGGACTTAGCACATTATGTCAATAGTTATATGGATGCGTATAAAGATAAGTACGAGTTATTGCCAAGTAATTTGGGCTTTGAAGATCAATCAATAGCCAAAATGATTGATTTTTACAATGAATTAATCTTAAAACGTTCGAAGTTATTGGCTAATTCAACGGAAAAGAGCCCGATTGTTGCTGAATTGGATAGTCAAATCAAGAGTATTCGCTCCAATTTAAAAACAAGTTTGAACAATTTAGTGAAAGCTTCTGAGATGAAGTTGAAATCTTTAGCAGCAAAAGAAAATTTATACTCATCAAAATTAGCACAAGTTCCAGATCAAGAAAAAAAATACAGAGATATTCAACGTGAGCAACAAATTAAAGAAACCTTGTATTTGTATTTGTTGCAAAAACGAGAAGAAAACGAAATTGCATCCGCTGCCAATGTGTCAAATGTAAAAGTTGTTGACTATGCTTATACAAGTGCGACGCCAGTGTCTCCTAAATCAAACGTGATTTATTTGGCAGCTATTATGATTGGGTTAATTATCCCTGCTGGAATTTTGTATTTAATTGGATTGTTTGATACAAAAGTAAAAGGACCAAAAGATATTGAGTCATTAGGATTACCTTATTTAGCAACTATCCCACATAGTGATCTGGAGGATCCAATTGTAGCGATCAACAATCCACGTTCTTCCATTGCAGAAGCATTTAGAATGTTGCGTACCAATATGTCGTTTATGGCCAATATGAACGAAAAAGGAAAAGTGGTTTTTGTTTCATCAACCATCGCCGGAGAGGGGAAAACATACATTGCTTCCAATTTAGCGCATTCATTGGCATTGACAGGTAAGAAAACATGTGTTATCGGGTTGGATTTGCGTGCACCTAAACTGGCAGGTCGTTTTGGCTTTACAGAACAAAAAGGAGTGTCTAATTTCCTTGTGGATGAAAAATTAACGGTAACTGATTGCGTGCATACTAAGGTTGCAAATGAAAACTTAGATGTGCTATCTTCAGGACCAATACCACCCAACCCAAGTGAGTTGTTATTGCGTAAGCGATTGGTGGATTTGTTTGATGAATTGAAGCAAATATACGATGTAATCGTTGTCGATACAGCTCCAGTGAGTGTGGTAACAGATACAGTGATGATAGGTCACTTAGCCGATGTTACAATTTACGTTGTTCGCGCCGAAAAAGTCGATAAGCGTATGTTAAAAGTACCACAAGATTTGATTCGTCAACAAAAATTACCAAATGTAGGGGTGATTATCAACGATATTGATTACACCAAATCGCAATACGGTTATGGCTATGGTTACGGTTACGGATATGGTTATGGCTACGGCTATGGTTATGGTGAAGGGTTTGAAAAACCAAAATCATTCTGGGAGAAATTGAAACACCGGATGAAATAAGTTGATAAATTTGTCCGAAAGTTTGTTGGAAGAAAAATATTTCTATCTTTGTAACCTTAGCTGAAAAAGATTTTTGTTAATTTTCAATAAGTTATTAACAAATTAAAATGAAAAACACTGAATTAATTACATTGCTAGTAGCATTTATAGGGAGTGTAGTTGGGACGTATATCTTCATCCCTCGCATTATCGGTGTTGCCAATGAGCGTCATTTAGTGGATAACCCAAATAATCGCAGTTCACATAAAACGGCTATTCCACGTTTAGGTGGTGTTGCTTTTTCATTGTGTTTTATATTTGCCATTATATTGTTTAGAGATTATGGAAATTCAAGCAATCATTTTTCGATGTTGGCTGGCTTAATTGTAATGTCAGTTGTCGGGTTGAGGGATGATATAAAATCAATTAGCCCTAAAACCAAATTAATAGGGCAATTGGTAGCCTGTTCATTTATCTTTTTGAATCAAAACTTCCTTTTAAAATCTTTGCATGGATTTTTAGGTATTTATGAATTGCATCCTGCGCTATCAATTACGTTGATAGCATTGTTTATGTTGACCGTTATTAATGCCTTTAACTTGATTGATGGAATTGATGGATTGGCAGCTGTTATTGCCATTGTGGTGCTTTCAACCTTTGCTATTTTGTTTTTCTCCATGCGAAAATTCTTCTATTTAGGATTGTGTGTTGCAGGTGTTGGTACATTGATAGCATTTTTGAAATACAACTTAGCTAAAATAAAGACAGATAATTGTCAAAACGGAAAGTGCAAGAAAAAGATTTTTATGGGCGATACCGGTTCCATGATATTGGGATTTGTAATTGCTACAATGACGGTGCGAATTGTTACCGTTGATGCAGTAACTTTATCCTTATTGCCATTTTATCCAGAGAATTTACCATTGGTATTGGGTGCTGTTTTGTTCATTCCTCTCTTTGATTTGTTGCGTGTATTCACCTTGCGACTATTGAAAAAGAAAGAACCGTTTAGTCCAGATAGACGCCACTTACACCACATAGTTATTGATAATTTAAAGATTTCTCACCGCAGAGCCAGTTTCTTTATCGGTATTGTCAATGTTGGTATGATAGTGGTATTTTATTGGTTCGGTGCAACGTTTAAGCACTACGTATTGTTGTTAGGTTTACTTGTGTTGATTGTAATTGCGTTATTGTTTATCTATTACATCGATTATTCTACAGAGCACCTTCGCAACCGTGCTAAGATTAAAAGCAAAATCAAAAAGTTAAGAAAAGCAACGCATCTTTTTAATTTTTAAAAGAGAGAAATCCTCCTATAGGAGAGTTTGTCTGTCAATTGAAACTAGAAAAATACCTTCAAAACAGTTGCATTTAATCTATAAAAATCTCTGTGATAAAACTCCAGCACCCATGAACAATAAAAAACTCTGTGTCCTCTGTGCCTCTGTGGTTAAAACCTTTTGCACGCCTGTGCTATAAAAAAACTCTGTGATAACCCCTATGTCGCTGACTGCTTCTTCATCATCTTCCAAAAAAGCCCTTGTGGTAAAAACCGTTTTAGCGTAACAGCAAGCGTTTCCTTGTTCCCAATAAGCACCTCCTGTTTGTTTTTTTCTACAGCACGAAGCAACTTCTGAACACATACTTGAACAGACATACCCGTAGCTTGGTTGTGATCCATTTGATTGTGTTTTTCGCCACTACCGTTCAAAGCATGCATGGAAATATTGGTATTAATTTTACCAGGATAAGCAATCGTCACCTTGATGCCATTGTGTTCCTCTTCCAATGCCAAACTTTCATAAAAACCTTGCAACGCATGTTTCGAAGCACTGTAAGCAGAACGCAAAAAGAATCCAAATTTTCCTGCAATCGAAGAAGTGGTAATGATGTGGCCACTTTTTTGTTGTATCATATAAGGCAAAACAGCTTTGGTTAAAGCGATGTTACCAAAATAATTCACCTCCATGATGTAGCGATCAACCGATAATTGCGTTTCACTTGCGTTGGAACGTTGACTCAATCCGCCATTGTTGAACAAATAATCGATGCGACCGTATTTTTCAATTACACGCTTAGCTAAATCAGGAAAGTTTTCCGAATGCTCCAAGTCAAGCGGTAACACCAAATGACCGTCACCAGTTAATTTTTCTTGTACACGAATCAATCCTGCTTCAGAACGAGCAGACAATACGATTTTAGCCCCAGCTAGGGCGCATTGAATAGCTATTTCTTCTCCTATTCCAGATGAAGCACCTGTAATCCAGATTATTTTATTTGTTAAACGCATGGCACAAATATAGCAATTTCACTCGCATAAGGAAATTGGTGTCACTCAATAAAATTTAAGTGAGCGAACGTTGTGATAACGAACAGTTTTCTACAAATCGTCTGGTAGAGCAGCTGGCTTGTATTCTCTTGCCTTAGGTTTTAATTTGTCGATGAAAACCACACGCAATTTCTGACCGTCTTCAACAAAAATCATCTCAGAAATACCATTTGTTACTTTTGGCGGATTTTTTTGTTGATTGTAGAACTTTTTCTCCATTAAAAAGAAATCACCATCACGGTATTGGATAAAAATAGAAGTAATGTAGCCATTTTCAACACGAACTTTACCGCTCAAACATTCTTGACCGTCAGGAGTGAAAAAACTTAAAATAACATTTCTATGCATATCGTCTGCAACGGCATAAGAACCACGTTTTTCAAATGCTTTTTGTAAGCGATCAAAACACCCGTCTTGTGCAAATAAAGTACTTAAACTGAAGATGCTAAGGGCGATAAGTATTGTTTTCTTCATAATGTTTTTTGTTTGTGGATAAAAAATCCAAGTTTCAAATATAATAAGTTTGCCTTAATTTTGTTACATTCACAAATAAAATTTTACTTTTGAATCAAATCAAGACAAGAATGAGTAAACAAATAGCAGGCCATTTTTTCCAAGCAGCAGAAATTTTGCAAAAATTTAACACTTCGGAAAACTTTCAAAAGATAGCGGAAGCGGGACAAATAATGGTGGATTCGATCAATACAGGTGGGAAGATAATTAGTTGTGGCAATGGCGGTTCCATGTGTGATGCCATGCATTTTGCAGAAGAGTTAACAGGTCGATACCGAAACGATCGTCCGGCAATTCCGGCAATTTCTATTTCAGATCCAAGTCACATTTCTTGTGTGGGAAATGATTATGGCTACGAATTTGTGTTTTCACGTTATTTGGAAGCTGTGGGACAAAAAGGTGATGTGTTGCTGGCAATTTCTACTTCTGGAAATTCTAAAAATGTGCTCAATGCAATTGAAGTAGCACAGAAAAAAGGAATAAAAGTTATCGGTTTGACGGGTAAAGATGGCGGTAAAATGGCCAATCTTTGCGATGTTGAAATTCGTGCTCCATATTCTGAATACGCAGATAGAGCACAAGAAATACACATTAAATGCATTCATAGTTTTATTGATTATATCGAAAGAAATAGATAAGTAAACTCTATGCAATTGCTCAAAAAAACTCCAGTGAAGATTGTGAATTATGGCAAACAACTCGGTTTTGTTTGGCTCGTAATGACGCTTACACGGATTTTTTTTCATAGTTTTAACCAACAAGCATTTACCGATGTCACCCCTTACGATTACCTCATTGGTGCGTGGTTTGATGCGGTTACAATAGGTTTGGTGTTTTTGCCTTATGCCATTGTGTATTTAGCACCTTTGCCTACAAATGTTCAACAACACAAAATTTACAAGTTTTTTTATACTTTGTTGTTTATCGTGACAACATTAGTGGTTATTGCACTCAATTTGATGGATATTGAGTATTTTAAATACACTAGTAAACGATCAACAGCCGATTTGTTTTCTATTTTAACTGCTGGTTCGGATTTAAAACAACTCATTACAACGTTTATTACCGATTTTTGGTTCATTATCTTGATTTTTATCGCCTTGCTGTTTGTCACCTTTAAAAGCTACAAATGGCTGAATCGATCAAAAAACGAGGAGATGCCATCTATTTTGAAACAGACCATTTATTATGTGGTTGTTCTTGGTTGCATGATTTTTATCGGTCGTGGTGGAATTGTGTTCAAACCTGTAGGCGTGTTGGATGTAGCTCGTTATGTCAATTCCTCTAAAACAGCTTTGGTGCTCAATACGCCATTTACCATGTTGAAATCCATTGGAAATGAAGAGTTGGAACGTGTGAATTATTATTCGTCCATCGAAGAAACCGAAAAATATTTCAATCCTGTTCAACAGAGTCACCCGCAACACCTTTTACCATCGGGCACAAACGTGGTGATTCTTATTTTGGAATCGTTTGGCAAAGAATTTATCGGAACTTACAACGAAGGAAAGAGTTATACACCATTTTTGGACTCGTTATTGAGTGAATCATTGGTTTTTGATGCTGGTTTTGCCAATGGTAAAAAATCCATTGAAGCTGTGCCGTCTATTTTTGCATCCATTCCGAGTTTGCAGGACAATCCCTATATTTCTTCGCAGTACAATTCCAATCGCATCGTTGGTTTACCCGAATTGTTGAAGCGACATGGTTATGAATCGGCTTTTTATCACGGTGCAACAAATGGATCCATGCGATTTGATGCTTTCGCAGATTACATCGGTTTTGATCATTATATTGGACGAAAAGAGTACAATAACGAAAAACATACGGATAAAACATGGGGTGTTTTGGATGAATATTTCAATCCGTGGACAGCAAAACAAATTGGTAAGTTGAAACAACCATTTTTAGCAACGCTGTTTACCCTTTCCTCGCATCACCCGTATTTTGTGCCAGAACACCGTAAAAAAGAAGTGATTGAAGGTCCTCAACCATTGTGTGCATCAATAAGTTACGGAGATTTATCACTGCGTTTGTTTTTTGAAGAAGCGAAGAAGCAACCGTGGTATGAAAACACCGTTTTTTTCATCTGTGCCGATCACACGCCAGGAACGGTAACGCCATTGTATAATTTGCAAACACAATTGTACCAAATTCCGATGGCGATTTATCATCCAGGAGGAAAAATTGAGAAAGGAAGGTCAAAAAAAGTGTTTCAGCAGATCGATATTTACCCAACAGTACTCGATTTACTAAATATTGAAGAAAAATTTTATTCTTTTGGTAATTCTTACTATTCTACAACAGATAGATTTTCAATTAGTTATCTTGAGGGAAATTATTTTTTTGCAAAAAATGACAAATTATTGCTGTTTTCTAAAAATCAGGCACGAAATTTGTATGTATTTTCTGTGAAAGAAAATCCTTTGATTGATGTTTTTTCTGAAAATCGACAAGAAGTTTCCCAAATGGAAGCAAAATTAAAGGCGATTATACAGCGATACAATCGGGATTTGATAGAAAATAAAACAGCAGTAAGATGAAAGCGCGAGTAAGATTTATTATCAATCCAATTTCCGGTGTCGGAAGAAAAGGAGCTATTCCAGAGTTGATAGCCACTTATTTGGATCTTGAGAAATTTGATTACGATATTGTTTATACCGAATTCCGTGGTCATGCAAGTGAAATAGCACGTGTTTCTGCTGCAGATAAGGTGGATATTGTTTGCGCAGTTGGAGGAGATGGAACGGTACACGAAGTTGGCACTGCATTGATTGGTACCAAAACAAAATTGGCAATTGTTCCTGCTGGATCTGGAAATGGTTTGGCGCGTCACTTAAATATTCCGCTTGTTATTGAAAAAGCTATTGAAAACATCAATGAAATGCACATTTTGCACATGGATACGGTTTTGGTTAATGACAAGCCGTTTTTAAATGCAGGAGGTTACGGTTTTGATGCATTGATTGCAAAGAAATTTGACGAAGGAAAAAAACGTGGATTTTTAGCATACATCAAATTGGTAATTAGTGAATTTTTTAAATACAACCCAGTAAATGTCTCTGTTGATGTAAACGGACAAGTAAAATCAATGCCTGTGGTGATGTGCTCCATTGCCAATGCTTCTGAATTTGGAAATGGTTTTTGTTTATCGCCAAAATCAGATGTTACCGATGGAAAAATTGAATTGGTATTGTTGAAACCATTCCGTTTTTGGGCATTGCCACGCTTAGCTTTTCAGTTTTTCAGAAAACGAGCACACAAATCCAGATTTGCTGAAATAATCAGTTTTGAAAAAGCAAAAATTCGCCTTTCAAAACGCATCGCACATTACGACGGAGAGCCATTTGATGTGAAAAATGAATTGCATGTACAGGTTGTTCCAAAAAGTTTATTAATTCTTTCAGGAAGAAAATAATGGAATTTATACAATTAGATTTAGAAGGTTTCTTAACCGCATTGAACAAGTTGGAAGCTACAACAAGCCCAAAGTGGGGGAGCATGAATGCACAACGAATGGTTGAACATTTAACAGAAGGGATCAATATGTCAATGGGAATTGGTGCCGAAGCCTATCAAACCTTATTGATTCCCGAAGAACAACTACCAAAAATGCAGGCTTTCTTGGATTCAGAAGAGCCAATGCCAAGAAATTTCAAAGCACCTTTTGCTCCTGCAGAATACGAGTTGCGCAATGAAGAACTGGAGTTAGCCATCGACGAATTTGTAGAAACTTGGTTGGATTACGAAGAACATTATGAAACCAATCCCACAGCCACCTATTTACATCCTTATTACGGCGTTTTGGATAAAAAAGGTTGGGATCGTGTTCACCAAAAACATTTTACACATCATTTTCAACAGTTTGGAGTGGAGTAGGGGTTCTTTTTTCTTTTGATTCTTCCGATAAGCTATCGGAATGGTTCAAATTAACATTCGTAGAGTTAATCGTTCTTGGTTCAAAAAAACCATCATTTTTTGACGTAATTATGACACTTTCCCACTACGTAGTATGTAACTTTGTAAAAAAAGAAAAACATGCTTTGTATCTATCACGAATCAACGGATCCATATTTTAACGTCGCAACAGACGAGTATATTTTAAAACACTTAAAAGAAGATTGTTTTATGCTTTGGCGCAATGACAATGCGATAATTGTTGGGAAATACCAAAATACACTTGCTGAAATCAATTATGATTATGTTAAAAACCATCACATTGCTGTTGTGCGAAGATTATCCGGAGGCGGAGCTGTTTATCACGATATGGGCAACCTTAATTTTTCGTTCACACAATCAGGAAAGGATTGCAATTTGACAGATTTTGAAAAATTCACAAAACCCATTGTCGATGTGATCCAACAATTGGGTGGCGATGCCTATTTTTCAGGTAAAAACGATTTGATGATTGATGGAATGAAAATTGCTGGAAATGCAGCCCATATTTTTAAAAATAAAATCTTATCCCACGGTTGTTTGCTGTATTCCTCAAATATTAAAGATGTTAGCGGTGCATTGAAAATAAATCCAGTAAAATATACCGATAGAGCCGCAAAATCGGTGCCAAAACTTGTAACGAATATTTCCAATCATATCACCGAAAAAATAAGCGTTGGCGAATTTGCAAAACGGTTAATGGATTATGTGTTGTCGATCTATCCCGATAGTCGCTTGTACGAGTTTTCGGAAGAGGATTTGAAAATTATTCGCCAATTACGAGATGAAAAATACGCCACACGTGAATGGAACTTCGGTCGATCTCCTGAATATACCTTTAAAAAAGCAATTCGAACAAAAGGGGGATTGCTAGAAATCAATATGAATGTCAAAAAAGGTGGTGAAATTGAAGAAATTAAAATTTACGGTGATTTTTTCTCCGAAAATGGTGTAGAAACGCTCGAACAAGCATTGACAAATCTACAACACGAAGAAATAGCTATCCGAAATGCACTTTCAACCATTGACTTGACCAAGCATTTGAGCAATATTTCAATCGACGAAGTCATCGAAGCAATGTTTTAATCCATCACCCCATTATGATAGAAATTCCTTCTTTAAACGTTTGGCAGTGCGCATTAACAATGTCCGAAATGCGTTGCGAATAACCACCACCCATGCTGACTTGTACAGGTAAACCTTGTTCCTTACAAAAATTGAAAACAATTCGGTCACGTTCACGACATTCGTCAGAAGTTAGTTGTAATTTACCCAATCTATCGGTTTCAAGCACATCCACACCCGATTGGTAGAACACAAAATCAGGCTGAACAGTTTGTAAAACCTGTTTCAACTCATTTTGGAGTATCGTTAAATATTCCTTTCCATTGGTGTTATCGGGTAAACCAATGTCCAAATCTGATTTTTCTTTTCGAAACGGAAAATTATTTTGACCGTGTATGGAAAAAGTAAAAATAGCCGGATTTTCTTCAAAAATTTCAGCCGTTCCATTTCCTTGGTGCACATCTAAATCAACAATTAGAATTTTCTTTAGTTTTAGTTCCTTCCACAAATAATGAGCGGCAATAGCTTGATCGTTCAACAAACAAAAACCTTCTCCCCAACAACTTCCTGCATGGTGAGTGCCACCTGCAACATTGAATCCGATACCTTTTGATAAAGCCATTTTAGCTGCATCAATTGTTCCTTGCGCAATGCGTAATTCCCGTTCAACCAATTGCTCACTCAATGGAAACCCAATGCGCCGAATTTCAGCAGTTGTTAGTTGCAAGTCCAACAAACGTTGTGCATACATTTCATCGTGAACACCTTTAAGTAGCTCAGGGCTCAATCGTTCTGGAATAAAAAAATCAGCCTCGTTCGCCACACCCTCATACAGCAATTGTTCATGCAATAAATCGTATTTAATCATCGGAAATCGATGACCTTCGGGCAATGGATGCTTAAAAATAGGATGCCAAGCAATAAAAGACATAATTTGTACGAAAGAAAACACAAATTTAATGCAATAATAGAGAAAAGCAATTCATCAGCAAGGATGCGATTAATTGCGTCCCTACAAATAATCGCTGCATAAAAAAGATTTGTGACCATTGTCACCATCAAACTAAAATCATTTCCCGACCTTTGTATTATAAAATTAAAAGATATGTCCTATTATTTTTCAAAGATATTAACGAGTAATTGGGAAGATGCTCGAACTAAAGTTACAGAAGCGTTAAAATCAGAAGGTTTCGGGATTTTAACAGAAATCAATATGCAAGCAACGTTGAAAGCAAAATTGGATGTTGACATGAAACCTTATACAATTTTAGGAGCATGCAACCCGCAATTTGCTTACAAAGCAGTAACAGCCGAAAATAAAATCGGTACGATGTTGCCTTGTAACGTTGTGATGCGCGAATTGGAAGGTGGGGAGATCGAAATCACTGCGGTTGATCCTGTTGCTTCGATGCAAGCTGTTGAAAACGAAGATTTGGGTACGCTTGCTACAGAAGTGCAGCAAAAATTAAAGCGTGTTATAGATAGTTTATAATTGTGTTGTGAAAAAAATCGACACCAGATAAAAAGCGTTAGTTAAAAGTTAATCGTGATTTAGTTTAGAGGTCGTGTAGTCTTTGATTGCACGACTTTTTTATCGAATTCAGGTTAATAATTAATCATGCCAAATGGTTTTAAAATCATGAGCACAATTACAATTAAAAACAATACATTTTCAATACGTTCGTAGAAAAATAATTTTTTAGCCATTTGAAAATATTCTTGCGGAATATCATCTCCTTGGTGATTTTTTATCAATTCTTTAATGGGCTTTGAACGAGGAGATAGAACAACCGGTCCAAATGCCAATGCAATTAAAAAAGTCGTTAAACTCGCTACGTACCAAATGGCGTGAAACAATAGCGGATTCATTAAACCCATTGCTATTCCAGTGAGCAACAATAAGGTTCCACCAACCATTACAAAGATGTGTACACGGTTACGAATCAAATAAGCATGCCGCAATTCGGTCATTGTTTTTGCTCGTGTTACAATATAAATCATCACAAATCCCGGCCCCAAACCCAATATTGCTGATAGAACATGTATAAGTACTAAAATCTTATAGAATGGCATAACTGTTTGTTTACTAAATCTTTAATTTGTTTCGTAGCCATAAAAGTAGCGTTTATGTCTTTTGTTGATGGACAAATGTAAAAATTATTTTTAATTATTCTAAATAAGGCTTTTTTTAATTTGTGCAATAGATGCATTTATACTTTTATTACAATGATGTCGTTCAACTTTGTCGTGTAATTAGGAGATAAATGTTCTTGTTTCATTTTCCAAACACGTTTTAAATCTTGTGAAGCCAAACGAATGCGTTGTTGTCCGTATAGAAAATTAATTTTATCAATGGCATGCATAAGTGGAATGTGGCGTTCATCTCGTTTTTCAAAGAGTGTAGTTTGCAAAATGGTATCGGGTGTAAAATCATGAACTATGACACCTGCTTTCTTATAAGCATAACCTGCTTTAAAAATTTGTTGCAATGCCAATGTTGCAAAATGAGCCAACTCAATCGTTGAATTTGTTGGAAAGGGGAGTTGTATGTTGATTTTTCTCCGGTATTGAGGCAAATCCCTTCGGTTGCTATTGGTTTTTAGAAAGACTGTTAAAGCGTTGCAACACGACTGTTGTAAACGTAGTTTTTCAGCACAAATGGCCGAGAATGTAGCGATACGTTCTTTAAGAGATTTAAAATCATGGTAATTGGTTTCAAAACTACGTGTTGTTGCAATGCTCTTTTTGAGTGCTATTTCCTCTAATTCCAATGACGGAATACCAAGCAATTCATGCTGTAAACGCAATCCTGTAATGGTTAAGTTATTGCGAACCCAGTTGCTGGGAAGTTGTGTAAATTGGTAAGCCGTTGCAACTGAAAGAGCCTTTAAACGTTGCGCATGATGAAAACCAATGCCCCAAACATCTTCAATTTTCAACCATTTTAAAGCTTTGATGCGTTTTTCGTCCGTATCAATGATGTACACACCTTTTGTTTGCTCTGGAAATTTCTTGGCAATACGATTGGCAAGTTTGGCCAGTGCTTTTGTTGGCGCAATTCCTACACTGATAGGTATTCCTGTCCATTTTGTCACCTTTTTACGCATGATTTCGCCGTGTTGCTGCAAATTAAAATAATCAAAGCCATCGAGTTTTAAGAAAGCTTCATCAATGCTATAAATTTCAATTTCGGGAGAGAAATCCCCTAAAACAGTCATCACACGATTGGATAAATCGCCGTAAAGAGGAAAATTAGCCGAAAATACGTGTACTTTGTGCTGTTCAAAAAAACGTTGAAATTCAAATGCGAGCGCACCCATCGGAATGCCCAACTCTTTTGCTTCGTTGCTTCGGGCAATGACGCAACCGTCGTTGTTGGACAATACGACAATCGGTTTTCCATTTAAATCGGGACGAAAAACGCGCTCACAGGAAGCGTAAAAATTGTTACAGTCAACTAAAGCAAACATTACAAATCTTTTATGACATGTGTAACAATTCCCCAGATTATCAAGGTGTTTTCTTCTGTTACTTTAATTGGTTGATACGCTTCGTTTTCTGGAAGTAACCATACTTCATTTTTGGATATTTTAATCCGTTTGGCGGTAAATTCTCCGTCGATAAAACAAACGGCAATTTTTCCATTGATAGGTTCCAAACTTTTGTCAATAATCAACAAGTCACCATCATCTATTCCAGCGTTTTTTAGCGAAAAACCTTTCACACGACCATAAAATGTGGCACTGGGATGTTTGATAAGGTGCTTGTTTAAATCAATGGTGATGTCAATGAAATCCAAAGCAGGAGAGGGAAATCCGGCACTGATTCCACTGTCAATATAAGGTAGGTGTAATTGCGAAACGGTATCCGCCGAAAACAAATCAATGCTCGTTCCTGTATGTAATTTTAATGCACTCATGTTGGTTGAAAACAAAGTTAAGGCTAAAAATAGAATTTTGAAACGTATTTTTTTTACGTTGTTGAAATCTTTTATTCAGCTAAAATACGTTTTATCAATTCCCAATTAATGAATACTATCATATAGTACAAATGTACTATTTTTTGTAGCAATTATATTTTGTTTCTTTGTAGTTGCAATGAATGGCGTTTTTCGACGAATAGTAACTGTTTTCTTTGTGATGAACTGGTGTTCCTCACATGCACAGGATCGATATGCGCTTTATGAAAAAGCTGATAGTCATTTTGTTGCTACCGAATACGTGCAAGCTCAAAAGACGTATTTCAATGTGTTGAACCTTTCTGAAAAGGCGAAAGACATTAATTTGATTATAAAAACAAAAAGAAAAATAGCATTTTGCCACTATTACATGAGGGATAAACCTGTTGCATTGTCGTGGTTACACCAAGCATTGGCTCTCATAAATGAGCACAAAAAGGATTCATTGCGATCAGATACCTATTATACCATTGGTGTGATGCACATCGAATTGGGGCATGTTGACTCAGCAGAATATTATGCAAAACAAGCCATAGACCTGTTTATTAAGAACAAAGATTATACCAAAGTTTCTCAAACGTATTCTGCTCTGAGTGATATTTATTTAAACACAACCAAAGATTTTGAAAAAGCAAAAGCAACCATTCTAAAAGCAGAAAAATACGCCAATCTATCTGATCAAGATTATGTTAAAGCCTTTGTAAACATGAAATGGTATTTTCTTTATGCTACCTTGAAAAAAGATTATAAAACAGCATTGACCTATGTGAACAAGGCAGAAAAATTGTATCTAAAAGATGATAATCGAGAAGGAATCATGTATGCCTACAATCAAAAAGCTTATTGTTTAGCCTATCTTGGAGATACATCGTCGGCTGCATACATGAATAAATGGTTTGCATTCAAAGATTCCATATTCAACATAGAAAAGGCCAATGGAATGGCGATGTATGAAAAACAGTACGAAATTCATAAGAAAGAAATTGAAAACAAACTACTTAGAAAAGAAAACGAATCCAACCATTTTCAATTAAAAGCACGCAACTATGCCATTGTTCTATTTGTTATTTTAATTCTATTAATTGTATCCATTGGTTTTCGAATCATCAATCACCAAAAGTTAAAACGACAACACCAAGAAATTGATTATTTGAATCAAATTCAGCAAGATAAGGAACGCATTGCACGTGATTTGCACGATAATGTTGGTGGACAACTTTCGTACATCAATTATTGCCTTGATGGATTGGATGAAGAACCTAAAGAAAAACAACAGGAAATTGTGAGCAATCTTACACAATCGGTAAAAAATGTCATTGGAAGCATCCGCGAAACGATTTGGGCAATTAGTGGTGTTAATATGTCGATAGTTGATTTTTCTGATAAATTAAAAGTTTATACAAAGAAATTGTTCCAACACACTAGTACAAAAGTCGTCTTTAATGAATCAATTCAATCAAAAAGAGAGTTGAATGCACTGCAAGGATTAAATTTATACCGCATTTGTCAAGAAATTCTTGCCAATACGTTGAAACATGCCAAAGCAACTACTATTGAGTTGACTTTTGAGGAGCAAGATGGTAAAATTAAAATCGTAATAAGTGACAATGGTGTAGGGTTTGATACAAAATGCCAAGAATGTGGGTTAGGTTTGCAAAATATCAAAGAACGAGCAAGTGAATTTGATATCAAATACCGTGTTGATTCACAACAAAATAAAGGGACAACTTACACCCTTTTTGTTTAAATGAAAGGAATGCTTAAATTTGAAAAAAATAACGTATGATTTATATTGCAATTGTTGATGATAAAAAGGACATCCGCTTGATGTTGGAAGAAAAATTTAATCGTTTTTCAGATATAAACGTACTGTTTACAGCAGAAAATGGAAAAGATTTTTTAGAAAAGATGAAAGAAGCAAGAAAAGCAATTGCTCCAGAAGTTGTTTTGATGGATATTGATATGCCAGTTATGAATGGTATAGATGCCGTTGCCGAAGGCAAAGCAAGATTTCCCAATACGAGCTACATGATGTTGACTATTTTTGATGAAGATGAAAAAATCTTTAGAGCAATAAAATCTGGGGCAGAAGGGTACATGTTGAAAGATGAACCCATCGAAAAAATAAGAGAAGCCATAGACAATCTTTTAAAAAATGAAGGTGCACCTATGTCGCCCAGTATTGCTAGAAAAGTATTGAATTTACTAACGAATTCCAATAACGTATTTGACAAAGTAGAAAAAGAAGTTTCAGAAAACGATTACAACTTAACAGAACGAGAAAAAGAAATTCTTCATTTGCTTGTAGATGGGTTGGAATACAAGGAAATTGGACAAAAATTAAATTTAAGTCACAATACGGTTCGAAATAATATTACAAAAATTTATTCAAAATTACACGTAACATCCAGAATGCAAGCGGCTAAATTGCTTAATAAAGGATAATCTTTGAAAGTTTAATGAGATGATTTTTCATTTTTCTTTTTCATATCTCAACATTTTTTTAACTTTGACACTTCCCAAGAGGAAAAACGCATTTTTTTGATATGAAGACAGTACAGTTTAGAGAAGCGTTGCGTGAAGCAATGACAGAAGAAATGAGAAGAGATTCAAGCATCTTCTTAATGGGAGAAGAAGTAGCTGAATACAATGGAGCCTATAAGGTTTCACAAGGTATGTTGGATGAATTTGGACCGGATCGTGTGGTTGATACCCCAATTGCAGAATTAGGTTTTGCAGGGATTGGTGTTGGTGCTTCGATGAATGGATTGCGCCCTATTGTAGAGTTTATGACTTGGAATTTTGCCATTCTTGCCGCTGATCAAATTATCAATAGTGCTGCAAAAATGTTGCAAATGTCTGGCGGACAATACCATTGCCCAATTGTGTTTAGAGGAGGTAATGGACAAGCTGGTCAGTTGGGAGCAACACACTCTCAAAGTTTTGAATCGTTTTATGCGCATGTGCCAGGATTGAAAGTGGTAACTCCGTCAACTCCTTATGATGCAAAAGGATTGTTAAAATCTGCTATTCGAGATAATGACCCAATCGTTTTCATGGAATCTGAAAAAATGTATGGTGACAAAGGTGAAATTCCAGAAGGTGAATACCTTATTCCAATTGGAGTTGCTGATGTGAAAAGAAAAGGAACCGATGTAACCATTGTTTCATTCGGAAAAATAATCAAAGTTGCGCAAGCTGCTGCAGAAGAATTGGCTAAAGAAGGAGTAGAAGTTGAAATTGTTGATTTACGCACAGTTCGCCCAATTGATTATGCCGCTGTTGTTGAATCTGTGAAAAAAACAAACAGATGTGTAGTTGTTGAAGAATCTTGGCCATTGGCTTCTATTTCATCAGAAATTGCTTACCACTTGCAACGTTATGCGTTTGATTACTTGGATGCACCAGTGTTTCGAGTAACTCAAACAGATACCCCTTTTCCGTTCTCTACATCACTTATTGATGAGGCATTGCCAAATGTTGAACGTGTTGTAAAAGCAGTTAAAACAGTTTTATACAGAAATTAATATCTAAGGAAGATTTCAATGTGAAAACTTCTTTACTAATTAACGAATTAAATGGTATTTAGCAGTATCTATTTCCTGCTTTACTTCTTGCCAATATTTTTATTGGTTTACCATTTTATTCATCCAACTTACAAAAACTATTGGATTTTATTTGCCAGTATCTTCTTTTATGCTTGGGGAGCTCCTTTGTTTGTTTTTGCAGTGTTGGGAACCACAATCGTAGATTTTTTTATAGTCAATCAAATCTATAAAGCACCCGCAATTCATAAAAAGAAATGGTTGATTGCATCGTTGGTTTTAAACCTTGGAATGCTTTCCTATTTTAAATACGCCAATTTCTTTATCGATAATTTGAATGCTGCTTTGCAATCGATGGGAGTGGTAACAATTGAGTGGACAGCAATAGCATTGCCTATAGGAATCTCGTTTTATATTTTTCAGTCAATTACCTATGCTGTTGATGTGTATCGAGGAGTAAATCCACCAGTGAAAAATCTGGCAAATTACTTGTTGTACATTCTACTGTTTCCTCAAATGATAGCCGGACCGATAGTTAAATACCACCAAATATCCGATCAAATTGCAGAACGCAAAGAAACAATTGATGATAAATTGCTTGGCTTTTACCGTTTTTGCATTGGATTGGCAAAAAAAACATTGGTAGCCAATGTGTTGGCAGGATATGCCGATCAATTATTGGGAGGAACGATTGCAGATGCTTCTTCAAGTACTATTTGGATGGGGATAGTGGCCTATACTTTCCAAATTTATTTCGACTTTTCAGGATATTCCGATATGGCGATTGGCCTTGCAAGAATGATGGGGTTCACATTCCCAGAAAACTTCAATTCACCTTATTTGTCAAGAAGCATCACTGAATTTTGGCGAAGATGGCACATGACATTGGGTGCATTTATGAAAGAATACTTATACATTCCATTGGGAGGAAATCGCGTGAAATCTGCTGGTAGAATGTATTTTAATTTGGGTGTTGTTTTTCTATTATCGGGACTTTGGCATGGAGCATCGTGGAATTTCGTGCTGTGGGGTGCTTTTCACGGGTTGTTTTTAATCTTGGATAAGATGTTCCTTCTTCAATTATTGAATAAGTTGGGTGGTGTACTTTCAACAATAATTACATTTTTCATTGTTGCGGTTGGTTGGGCTATTTTCAGAATGGAAGACTTTGACAGCATGATACTCGTGTTAAAAAAACTATTTGCCTTTGATTTTTCATCTTCTGAGTTCGTCTTTGTAGATTATTGGGTAGTCTTGATTGTTGCCATCTTTTTCTCTATTATTACGGTGTTTGGCTTTGGAAAAAGAGCAGAAACGTATTTTTTCTTTCAAAAAGAAGTGAGTGTTGGTCATCAATTGATACAATTTGTTGTAGCCATGATTTTGTTTGTTTTAAGTTTGGCATCCATAACTGCTTCCGACTTTAATCCATTTATTTATTTTAGATTTTGATGAATAAGTACGGTCAACATATCAAAAATGGGTTGTTTCTGCTGGTGATAGCGCTACTATTTACACCACTTATTCAAGAAAAATTTAAAGTGTTTAAAGTTGTGCCGCTAAATGGAGTTGCAGAAGCCATTGATGACCCATTTATAACCAAGCAAACGTGGTTTAGTGGAAAGTACCAAGAAGCACAAGAACGCTATGTAAAAAGAAACTATGGCTTGAGAGAGCCATTAGTGCGTATTTACAATCAGTGGAATTATACCTTTTATAAAAAGTCAGCAGTTAGTTGGTTGGAAATCGGTAGCGATAATTACTTGTATGAAACAAATTACATTAAAGCAGCGTTAGGATTGGATTACATGGGAGAAGAACGTATTTTGGAGCAAACAAAACAGTTGAAGAGAATTGCCGATACACTTCAAAAACACCATGTTGATTTAATTGTGCTTTTAGCGCCTGGAAAAGGTAGTTTTTATTCGGACAATTTTCCTTCCTATTATAAAGGTATAAAAAAAGGAAAAACTAATAGCGAAGATTTTAGAAAATGCTTTCAGCAAGAAGGAATTCACTTTTTCGATGCCAATGCATGGTTTTTGGAATTAAAGAAAAGAGGAGATACAAATAAATTATTTTCCAAAACAGGTATTCATTGGAGTAAGTATGGGGAGTATATTGTAGCCGATTCTTTATTGAAGTACCTCAGAGCAGTTACTCAAAAACCGTTTCCATCAATTCAGTTGGATAAGATGGATTATTCGGAGCAATTGAGAAGTACAGATAACGATATTTGGAAAGGTATGGATATTTATAGTAACATCCCTGATTTTAAAATGGCATATCCGCAAACGCACAGAACGAATGTAACGTTAAACCAAACAAAGGTTGTAACTATAGCTGATAGTTATTATTGGGGGATGTATAAAGCAGGATTGTCACAAGATTATTTTAACAATGGTGAATTCTGGTATTATTTTCATGAAAGGTATTTGCATCCAGAGAAGAAACCTCTTTTATTATCCGAAATTGATTTTAAGAAAGAACTATTAAAAAACGATGTTGTATTATTAATCTGTACAGATGCCAATTTGCCACATTTTGGTTTTGGGCTTCTTGAGCAATTCAAATAGTAGTTTTTCGAAAATTATTTTACATAAATGACTGAAAATCTTTATTTTTTTTCATCAATTATTGTTTTGTAAAAATATTGTCATATATTTGCACCCCTCAAAGTGTATTTTGAGGTGATTTATATATTAATTAAATTTTAAAAATTAAGAGTATTTTATGCCAACTATTCAACAATTAGTTCGCAAGGGAAGAACAGCGGTAGAGAAGAAATCAAAATCTGCTGCACTTGATTCATGTCCACAGCGTAAAGGAGTTTGTGTAAGGGTTTACACAACTACTCCTAAGAAGCCGAACTCTGCAATGCGTAAAGTTGCAAGGGTGCGTTTAACTAACGGTAAGGAAGTGAACGCTTACATCGGTGGAGAAGGTCACAATTTACAAGAACACTCATTAGTATTAGTACGTGGAGGAAGGGTTAAAGACCTTCCAGGTGTACGTTACCACATTGTACGTGGTGCTGAAGATACTGCGGGTGTTGAAGGAAGAAGACAGCGTCGTTCTAAATACGGTGCAAAAAGACCTAAACAAAAATAATCGTTAAAGCTGTTAAGAAATGAGAAGAAGAAAAGCAAAAAAGATAACCGTACTTCCTGATCCACGTTTTCAGGATGCTCAAGTTACAAAGTTTGTTAACAACTTGATGTATGACGGTAAGAAAAGTGTTGCATTTAAGATTTTTTATGATGCAATTGATATTGTAGATAAAAAAGTAGAGGATGTTACAGGATTGGAGACTTTTAAAAAGGCTTTAGAAAATGTTGCACCTCCAGTTGAGGTACGTTCAAGAAGAGTTGGAGGAGCTACATTCCAAATTCCTACTCCTGTACGTGAATCAAGAAAGCAATCTCTTGCTATGAAATGGTTAATTGGTTATGCTCGTAAGCGTAATGAAAAAACAATGGCTGGTAAATTAGCATCAGAAATTATTGCAGCTTCTAAAGAAGAAGGTGCTGCTTATAAAAAGAAAGAAGATACATTGAGAATGGCAGAAGCAAACAAAGCATTCTCTCACTTTAGATTTTAATAACGATGGCAAGAGATCTTAAATATACAAGAAATATTGGTATTGCAGCACATATTGATGCTGGTAAGACAACTACAACTGAGCGTATTTTGTACTACTCAGGTGTAAATCACAAATTAGGTGAAACGCACCAAGGTTCAGCTACAACTGACTGGATGGAGCAAGAAGCTGAAAGAGGTATTACAATTACATCTGCTGCAGTTACAGTTCCATGGAAATACAATGGAAATACATACCAAATTAACGTAATTGATACTCCGGGACACGTTGACTTTACAGTTGAGGTGAATCGTTCTTTACGTGTATTAGATGGTTTGGTATTCTTGTTCTCAGCTGTTGATGGTGTTGAGCCTCAATCTGAAACAAACTGGCGATTGGCAAACAACTACAACGTTCCACGTATTGGTTTCGTTAATAAAATGGACCGTCAAGGAGCTGATTTCTTAAATGTTTGTCGTCAAGTGAAAGACATGTTAGGAAGTAATTCATTGCCATTGCAATTGCCGATTGGTGCAGAAGATGACTTCAAAGGAGTTATTGACTTAATCAACTTTAGAGCAATCGTTTGGAATGAAGAAGATAAAGGTATGACTTTCCAAGAAATCGAAATGCCAGCAGATTTAGTTGACGAAGCTACAGAAATGCGTGAGCACTTATTGGAGCAAGTAGCTGAATTTGATGATGCAATCATGGAAAAATACTTTGAAGATCCAAATTCAATCACAGAAGAGGAAGTATTAACTGCTTTACGTCAAGCTGTAATCGCTGGTAAAGTTGTTCCAATGATGTGTGGTTCTTCTTTCAAAAACAAAGGTGTTCAATCAATGTTGGATATGGTTATGGCATTGTTGCCTTCTCCATTGGATCAAGCAGCTATTGAAGGAACAGATCCTAAGACAGGTAATATGATTTCTCGTAAGCCTTCTTATGATGAGCCTTTCTGTGGTTTAGCATTTAAAATTGCAACTGACCCTTATGTAGGTCGTTTGTGTTTCGTTAGAGCATATTCAGGTGTTTTACCTGCTGGTTCTTACATTTACAACCCACGTACAGATAATAAAGAACGTATTTCGCGTATCTTCCAAATGCACGCTAACAAACAAAATCAAATTGATTCGTTAGGAGCAGGGGATATTGGTGCAGTTGTAGGATTTAAAGATATTCGTACTGGGGACACATTGTGTGCAGAAGGTCACGGAATCATTTTGGAATCTATGGACTTCCCAGACCCAGTTATTGGTATTGCTATCGAGCCTAAAACACAAGCTGATACAGATAAATTGTCTATCGGATTGAATAAATTGGCAGAAGAAGATCCAACTTTCCAAGTTCATACAGACGAAGAAACTGGTCAAACAGTTATTTCAGGTATGGGTGAGTTGCACTTAGATATCATTATCGACCGTTTGAAAAGAGAGTTTAAGGTAGAAGTAAATCAAGGAGCTCCACAAGTTAGCTACCGTGAGGCAATTACATCTGCAGTTGATCACCGTGAAGTGTACAAAAAACAATCTGGAGGTCGTGGTAAATTTGCAGATATCGTTGTTAAGATTTCTCCACAAACAAACCAAGAAAAAACAGGATTGGAATTCATTAACTCTATTAAAGGTGGTAACATTCCAAAAGAATTTATCCCTTCAGTAGAAAAAGGATTCAAAGAATCAATGAAAAATGGTGTATTGGCAGGATTCTTAGTTGAATCAATGATTGTTGAGTTAGTTGATGGTTCATTCCACCCAGTTGACTCCGATTCATTGTCATTTGAATTAGCAGCTAAGATGGCTTATAGAGATGCATTGAAAAAATGTAACCCTGTATTGTTAGAGCCAATCATGAAATTAGAAGTGGTTACTCCTGAAGAGAACATGGGGGATATCGTTGGTGACTTGAACCGTCGTAGAGGAGTTGTTCGTGGTATGGATGACAGAAATGGAGCTAAAGTTGTTAAAGCAGACGTTCCATTGTCAGAAATGTTCGGATATGTTACTCAATTACGTACATTGTCTTCAGGTCGTGCAACATCTTCAATGGAATTATCGCACTATGCAGAAACACCTAAAAACGTTTCAGAAGAAGTAATTGCAAAAGTTAACGGAAAAGTAAAAGCATAATACATTAGTATAATGAGCCAAAAAATTAGAATCAAATTAAAGTCATACGATCATAATTTAGTTGACAAGTCAGCTGAGAAGATTGTAAAAACGGTAAAGACTACAGGAGCTATCGTTAGTGGTCCAATTCCTTTGCCAACACACAAACGTATATACACAGTATTGCGTTCGCCACACGTAAACAAAAAAGCACGTGAGCAATTTGAATTGAATTCATACAAACGTTTATTGGATATCTACAGCTCTTCTTCAAAGACAGTAGATGCGCTTATGCGTTTGGAGTTGCCAAGTGGTGTTGATGTAGAAATTAAAGTTTAATTGTTAAATAATAAGTAAAATGCCAGGGATAATTGGTAGAAAAGTCGGAATGACTAGCATTTATAGTGCTGAGGGTAAAGCATTACCATGCACAGTAATTGAAGCTGGTCCTTGTGTTGTTACTCAAGTAAAGACACAAGACAGAGATGGTTACGATGCCGTTCAATTAGGGTTTGGAACTCGTAAAGAGAAAAATACTCCAAATGCCTTGAAAGGTCACTTTAAAAAAGCAAATACTGAGCCTAAAGCGAAGTTGGCTGAATTTAAAGGTTTCGATAACTTGAATTTAGGAGATGTTGTTACAACAGAAATCTTTGAAGAAGGAGAGTTCGTAGATGTAACAGGTACTTCTAAAGGTAAAGGTTTCCAAGGGGTTGTAAAACGTCATGGATTTGGTGGAGTTGGTCAAACAACACACGGTCAGCACAACAGATTGCGTGCTCCAGGTTCTATTGGAGCGGCTTCTTATCCAGCGAAAGTATTCAAAGGAATGAGAATGGCAGGTCAAACTGGAAATGCACGTGTTACAACTGACAACTTGCAAATATTGAAAGTATTAACTGATAAAAACTTATTAGTTGTTAAAGGTTCAGTGCCTGGAGCTAATGGTTCAATCGTAATTGTTCAGAAATAATGGAAGTAAAAGTAATTGATACAAATGGTAAAGCTACTTCGAAAACTGTTAGTTTGTCTGAAGGAGTTTTTGGAATTGAACCAAATGATCACGCAATTTATTTAGATGTTAAGCAACACTTGGCTAATCGTCGTCAAGGAACGCACAAATCTAAAGAAAGAGCAGAAATAGCTGGTTCAACTAAGAAGATTAAAAAACAAAAAGGTACAGGAGGCGCTCGTGCTGGTAGCATTAAGTCAGGTACACGAGTTGGTGGAGGTCGTATTTTTGGACCAAGACCAAGAAATTATAGCTTCAAGTTAAACGTTCAATTAAAGAGATTAGCACGTAAATCTGCGTTTGCTTACAAAGCTCAACAAGATTCTATTATTGTTTTAGATGATGTGAACTTTGCAGCTCCAAAAACAAAAGATTTCATTTCTTTATTAAACGGATTGCAATTGAATAATGAAAAAGTATTATTCATTTTAGGAAGCAATAATGAGAATGTTTACAAATCTTCTCGTAACCTAGGTAAAGTAAAAGTTGTTACAGCTGATTCATTCAACACATTTGATGTATTGAATGCGAAGAAAGTTGTTTTAGCAACTAGTTCAATAGAAGTAATCGAAAAGATTCTAAATTGATTAGAAAATGAAGACAATTATTAAAAAGCCAATTATTACAGAAAAGGCAACAGGACAAAGTGAAAGCCAAAATCGTTTTTCATTTGTTGTTGTTAGAGAGGCCAATAAATTGGAAATTAAAAATGCTATCGAGAAATTGTATGGTGTTCAGGTAACTGGTGTTCATACAATGAATTATGGTGGTGGGAAACCCTCTGTTAAATACACTAACAAAGGTATCGTTGAGCAACGTAGTAAGCAATGGAAAAAAGCTATTGTTACAGTTGCAGATGGAGAAACGATTGATTTATTCAGTAATTTATAAGAAGTAAAACGAAATGAGTCTTAAAAAATTCAAGCCTACAACTCCAGGGCAAAGACATAAGATCAATAGTGATTACTCAGAAGTAACAGCCTCTAAGCCAGAAAAGTCATTGGTTGTTGGAAAGAGCAAATCAGGTGGTCGTAATCATGACGGTAAAATGACAATGCGCTACATTGGTGGTGGTCATAAACAAAAATACCGTATTATTGATTTCAAAAGAAGTAAACATGGAATACCAGCTACGGTAAAATCGATTGAATACGATCCAAATCGTACTGCACGTATTGCATTGTTATTTTATGCTGACGGTGAAAAGTCATATATCATCGCTCCAGAAGGATTGAAAGTAGGTGATACTGTAATGTCTGGTAAAGGAGCTACTCCTAATGTTGGTAACACTTTGTATTTAAGTGAAATTCCATTAGGTACTGTAATTCATAACATTGAATTAACACCTGGAAAAGGTGGTGCAATTGCTCGTGGAGCAGGTGCATACGCACAATTGAACGCTCGTGATGGTCGTTATGCAATCGTTAAAATGCCTTCTGGTGAAACTAGAATGATTTTAACTACATGTATGGCAACAATCGGTTCTGTTTCGAATGCTGAACACAGCTTGGTTGTATCAGGTAAAGCTGGTAGAAAGCGTTGGTTGGGTCGTCGTCCACGTGTTCGTGGTGTAGTTATGAACCCGGTAGATCACCCAATGGGTGGTGGTGAAGGTCGTAACGCAGGACAACACCCTCGTTCACGTAAAGGTACTCCTGCTAAAGGATACAAAACACGTGCTCCTAAGAAGTATTCAGATAAGTTAATCATCGAAAGAAGAAAAAAATAAATAGGATATGAGTCGTTCGTTGAAAAAACCACCATTTGTACATTACAAATTAATGAAAAGAGTGGATGACGCACAAGCGTCAGGTAAGAGTGATGTTATCAAAACATGGTCAAGAGCAAGTACAATTACTCCAGACTTTGTAGGATTAACATTTGCAGTTCACAATGGAAACAAATTTATTCCAGTTTTCGTAACTGAAAACATGGTTGGACATAAATTAGGGGAGTTTGCTCCTACACGTAGTTTCCGTGGACATGCTGGTAATAAAAAAGATAAGAAAAGATAGTATTAAATAGTTATTAGCAAAATTATGGGTGCTAGAAAACAGTTAAGAGCAAAGCAAATAAAAGAAGAGAAAGCTTCAACAGCGTTCGCTAGATTGAAGGATTCTCCAATTGCTCCAAGAAAGATGAGATTAGTTGCAGATCTTGTAAGGGGAGTAGAAGTAAATAAGGCTCTAAATATTTTGCAACACAATCCTAAAGCTGCGTCAGTAAGCTTAGAGAAACTTTTACGTTCAGCAATTGCCAATTGGGAGCAAAAAAATGAAGGGAAAAGCATTGAGGACGAAAAATTAATCGTTCGCTCTATTCAAGTTGACGGTGGTGCAATGTTGAAACGAATTCAACCGGCTCCACAAGGACGTGCACATAGAATTAGAAAAAGGTCAAACCATGTTACCATTATCGTTGATGGTGTTAAATAATTTAAGAGAATGGGACAAAAAACAAATCCAATAGGTAATCGCTTAGGTTTCATCCACGGATGGGAATCTAACTGGTATGGAGGTGATAACTATAAAGATAAGTTAGTAGAAGACGATAAGATAAGAAAATATCTTCATGCACGTCTTTCTAGAGCTTCAATCGCAAAAATTATCATTGAACGTACATTGAAACTTGTCACAGTAACTATTAACACTGCAAGACCAGGTGTCATCATCGGTAAAGGTGGACAAGAAGTTGACAAGTTAAAAGAAGAATTAAAGAAAATCACTAAAAAAGAGATCCAAATCAACATCTTCGAAGTGAAGAGACCAGAATTGGACGCTCGTTTAGTTGCTGACGGTATTGCTCGTCAATTAGAAGCACGTATTTCTTTTAGAAGAGCAATTAAAATGGCTATCGCAAGTACAATGCGCATGGGAGCAGAAGGAATCAAAGTTAAGATTTCTGGACGTTTGAATGGTGCAGAGATGGCTCGTTCAGAGATGTACAAAGATGGACGTACTCCGTTACATACGTTCAGAGCTGACATCGATTATGCAATTTCAGAAGCTCACACGACTTATGGTCGCTTAGGTATCAAAGTATGGATATGTAAGGGTGAAGTTTTCGGAAAACGTGATTTATCACCAAATGTTGGTTTGACACAAGCTTCTAATAAAGGCGGTGCTAAAAAGAAATTATCAGCAGGTGGTGCTAAGAAAAGAAAAAAGTAATAAAACAGTAAAGTTTTAGAAAAATGTTACAGCCAAAAAGAACCAAATTTAGAAAAGCGCAAAAGGGAAGAAACCGTGGTATCGCTCATAGAGGTAGCACGATCTCTTTCGGATCTTTTGCATTGAAAACTTTGGAGCCAGCGTGGATTACTTCACGTCAAATCGAGGCCTCTCGTATCGCGCTTAACCGTTACATGAAGCGTGAAGGAAAAGTATGGATTCGAATTTTCCCAGATAAACCAGTTACTTCTAAACCAGCTGAAGTACGTATGGGTAAAGGGAAAGGTGCTCCAAGTCACTGGGTTGCCGTTATCAAGCCAGGATGTATATTGTTTGAAGCGGACGGTGTTCCTTACGAAATAGCTAAAGAAGCTATGCGTTTGGCAGCACAAAAACTTCCAGTAAAATGTAAGTTTATCGTTCGTAATGATTTTGTAATCCCAGAAAAATAGTCTTAAGATATGAAACAGCAAGAAATCACGAAATTATCAGTAGATGAAGTGAAAAGCCGTATTGAAGGCTTAAAAGGGCAATTAGCAAAAATCAAAGTAAATCACAAAGTATCTCCGTTGGAAAATCCAATGCAAATTCGCAAAATGAGAAAAGAAATTGCGCAATTAAGCACTGAATTAACACATCGTGGGAAGCAAGCTTAATAACTTGTAAATTTTAAAAAGATTGAAATGGAAGAGCGTAATTTAAGAAAAGAACGTGTAGGTGTTGTAACCAGCGATAAAATGGATAAATCTATTGTTGTTGCGGTTGAAAGAAAAGTAAAACACCCGAAATATGGTAAGTTTGTTAAAAAAACTACTAAATTTGTTGCCCACGATGAGAAAAATGAATCCAATATTGGAGACACAGTTCGCATTATGGAAACAAGACCTTTGTCAAAAACAAAGAATTGGAGATTAGTAGAAATCGTTGAACGAGCTAAATAATTTTTAGTAATGATACAAAGTGAATCAAGACTTACAGTAGCAGATAACTCAGGAGCAAAAGAAGTATTGTGTATCCGTGTTTTAGGAGGAACAAGACGTCGTTATGCTTCTGTAGGAGATAAAATCGTTGTTGCTGTTAAGAGTGCAGCGCCCTCTGGAGCCGTTAAAAAAGGATCGGTTGCCAAGGCAGTAGTTGTAAGAACAAAAAAAGAAATTCGTCGTGCTGACGGTTCTTACATTCGTTTCGATGATAACGCATGTGTTATCTTGAACGCAGCGGGTGACATTAGAGGTACCCGTATTTTTGGACCAGTTGCTCGTGAGCTTCGTGAAAGAGACTATATGAAAATAGTTTCTTTAGCTCCTGAGGTACTTTAATTAATTATTAATTGTAGAAGTTATGCAACAGAAATTACATATTAAAGTTGGTGATACAGTTAAGGTTATTAGCGGTACATCACGCGGTCGTGAAGGAAAAGTCCTTGCGATTGACAGAACGAAACTTCGTGCAACAGTAGAAGGTTTGAATATTGTAAAAAAACATTCAAAACCGAGTGCACAAAATCCTCAAGGTGGAATTGTTGAAATGGAAGCAGGGATACATATTTCCAACCTTATGTTAGTTCATAAAGGCGAAGCTACAAGAGTAGGTCGTAAATTGGACAAAGATGGTAAATTAGTACGTTATTCAAAAAAGTCAGGGGAGGAGATAAAGTAATATGAGCTATACACCAAGACTTAAGGAAAAGTATAAAGCAGAGATTATTCCTGCTTTGACTGAAAAATTTGGGTACAAAACTTCAATGCGTGTACCTAAATTAACTAAGATTGTAATCAATCAAGGTTTAGGAGCTGCTGTAGCAGACAAGAAAATTGTTGAAACTGCAGTTGAAGAATTATCTAGAATTGCTGGTCAAAAAGCAATCCAAACAAAATCTAAAAAGGATATTTCCAACTTTAAGTTGAGAAAAGGAATGCCTATTGGAGCAATGGTAACATTAAGAGGTGATAACATGTATAACTTCTTAGACCGTTTGATTTCAGTAGCTATACCAAGAACTCGTGACTTTAGAGGAATCTCTGCAACTGGTTTTGATGGTAGAGGTAACTTTAACTATGGAGTGAAAGAACATATCATTTTCCCTGAAATCGATATCGATAAAGTAAATCGTATTTTAGGAATGGATATTACGTTCGTTACAACAGCAGAAACAGACGAAGAAGGTAAAGCATTATTAGATGCATTTGGTTTCCCATTTTTAAAAAAATAACAGATGGCTAAAGAATCAATGAAAGCGCGTGAGCGCAAAAGAGAAAAACTTCATGCTCGTTATGCTAAAAAGCGTGAAGAATTAGTTAAAATTTTGAAATCAACAGATTCTTCAGACGAAATTGTTGATGCAAAATGGGACGCAATGATGGCACTTCAAAAACTACCAGCAAATTCTGCAAAGAATAGACAACACAACCGTTGTGGCTTGACTGGTCGTCCTAGAGGTTACATGCGTCAATTTGGAATTTCACGTGTTACTTTTAGAGAAATGGCACTTGCAGGAAAAATTCCTGGTGTGAAAAAAGCTAGTTGGTAAAATATTTTATTATATTTGCACCCCAATTTAGTAGTATTAACTGATTAAAGGTTTGAAATGTATTGAAATTCAATACATTTCAAAAACCGTAATCGAAATTAAATTATATGAATACAGATCCGATAGCAGATTATTTGACTCGTATCAGAAATGCGAGCTCTGCTGGTTTAAAAACAGTAAGTATCCCTGCTTCAAACACGAAGCGTGCTATTACTCAAATTCTTTTTGATCAAGGGTACATTACAAATTACAAATTTGAAGAGGATACAAAACAAGGCATTATTACAATTGCTTTGAAATACAATCCTTCGACAAGAGTTCCTGCAATTACAAAAATTCAGAGAGCTTCTAGACCAGGTTTACGTAAATATTCAGGAAGCAAAGAAATTCCTAGCGTAATGAATGGTTTAGGAATTGCAGTTGTATCTACATCTAAAGGTGTAATTACAGACAAAGAAGCTAAAAAATTAAACGTAGGTGGCGAAGTGCTTTGCTACGTGTATTAATCTTTAACAAATAACAGAAATGTCAAGGATAGGTAAATCCCCAGTAAGCATCCCGAGTGGAGTAGAAGTAAAGATGGACGGTAATGTAATTACTGTTAAAGGTTCCAAAGGAGAGTTGACTCAAGTTATCGATACAGATAGCGTGACACTTTCTATTGAAGATGGAACAATCACTTTCAGCCGCGCAACTGACGCACCTTCTCATCGTGCTAAACATGGTTTATACCGTGCTTTAGTACAAAATATGGTAATTGGCGTATCAGAAGGGTTTAAAAAGGAATTAGAAGTTGAAGGAGTTGGATTCCGTGCAACAGCAACAGGTCAATTGTTGGAGTTGTCATTAGGTTTCTCTCACCCAATAGCTATCGAACTTCCTAAAGAAATTAAAGTATCAGCAGATACCCAAAAAGGAAAGGCACCCGTTGTAACTCTTGAGTCACACGATAAACAACTTTTGGGTCAAGCCGTTGCTAAAATTCGTTCCTTCCGTAAGCCAGAACCATATAAAGGAAAAGGTATTAAGTATGTTGGCGAAATTATTAGAAGAAAGGCAGGTAAGTCTGCTGCTAAAAAATAAAATTTAAGTTATGGCATTTAGTAAATTAAAAAGAAGAGCGAAAATTAAAAGAAGCATTAGAAAGAAAATTTCTGGTACTTCTATGGTGCCTAGATTATCAGTTTTTCGTAGTAACAAGCAAATTTATGCGCAAGTTATCGACGATACAAATGGAAAAACGTTAGTTGCAGCATCAACATTTAACAACAAAGCAGTTGCTAAGATGAATAAATCTGAGCAAGCAGCAGTTGTTGGTAAAGAAATTGCAGAAAAAGCAATCAAAGCAGGTGTTCAAAACGTTGTGTTTGATCGTAATGGATACTTGTATCACGGTAGAGTTAAATCATTAGCTAACTCAGCAAGAGAAGGCGGTTTAAAATTTTAATTATGGCAACAAAAGCATTTAATAAAGTAAAATCTTCGGATATTGAATTGAAAGATCGTTTAGTAGCCGTAAACCGCGTAACAAAAGTTACAAAAGGAGGTAGAACATTCTCTTTTTCAGCTGTTGTTGTAGTTGGTGATGAAAATGGTGTCGTAGGACATGGTTTAGGAAAAGCTAAAGAAGTAACAGAAGCGATTACTAAAGCAATCGAAGACGCTAAGAAAAATCTTATCAAAGTTCCTGTATTAAAAGGAACGATTCCTCATCCACAAAAAGGTAAATATAGTGGAGCAAGCGTTTTGATTAAACCAGCTTCTGCCGGTACAGGAGTAATTGCAGGTGGTGCAATGCGTGCTGTATTGGAAAGCGTTGGTATTCATAACGTGTTGGCGAAATCTCAAGGATCTTCAAATCCTCACAACGTAATTAAAGCTACATTCGATGCATTGTCAAGTTTAAGAGATGGTGTTACAGTAGCAAAACAACGTGGTATTACATTGGATAAAGTATTTAATGGTTAATCAAAACAGAAATGGCTACAATTAAAATTAAGCAAGTAAGAAGCGCTATTAAACGTCCAGCAGTACAAAAAGCTACGATTAAAGCGTTAGGATTTAGGAAGTTGAACCAAGTAATTGAGAAAGAAGCAACTCCTCAAATCATGGGAATGATAAATAAAGTACAACACTTAGTACAAGTTGTTGAATAATTTAAAATTGATTTAACATGAGCAATTTACATAATTTGACTCCAGCTAAAGGGTCTGTAAGAAGCAGAAAAAGAATCGCAAGAGGACAAGGGTCTGGTTTTGGTGGTACTGCTACTCGTGGACACAAAGGAGCGAAGTCAAGATCAGGATATAGTAAGAAAATAGGATTTGAAGGAGGTCAAATGCCACTTCAAAGACGTGTACCTAAATTTGGTTTCAAGAACATTAATAGAGTTGAATACAAAGCTATTAATCTTGATATTTTACAATCATTAGTTGAACGTAAAAATGTAAGTGAAATTACATTGGATGTATTGCGTGAAAACGGAATGATTTCAAACAATGATTTAGTAAAAATTCTAGGTAGAGGTGAGTTAACAGCTAAGATAAATATCACAGCACATAAATTTTCAGCATCTGCAAAAGAAGCAATTGAAAAAAATGGTGGTAATTGTTCTGAAATTTAACTAACTTCGCACTTTTTTATATGAAACGTTTAGTACAGAGTTTAAAAAATATTTGGAAAGTTGAAGAACTGAGAAAGAGAATTATACTTACTCTTTCTCTAGTTCTTATTTATAGAATTGGTTCTTTCATCATTATTCCAGGTGTTAATTATACTGCTTTAGCGAAAGCTAATCAAGCAGGATCAGCTAATGTATTAGAAGATTTGTTATCATTGTTTTCAGGAGGTGGATTCACAAATGCTTCAGTAATGGCTTTGGGAATCATGCCTTATATTAGTGCATCCATCATCATGCAGCTATTAGGGATGGCGGTTCCTGCTGTTCAAAAAATGCAAAATGAAGGTGAATCTGGAAGAAAACAAATCAATAACTACACTAGAATTCTAACAATTATTATCTGTGGATTACAAGCTCCTAGCTACTTGGCATTGTATGTGCAAAGTAAAGGTGCAATGCCTGCAGATGAATCTACTTTATGGTGGACACAAACAATCTTAGTATTGATTGCTGGTTCAATGTTTGCTGTGTGGTTGGGTGAAAGAATTACAGAAAAAGGAATAGGTAATGGTATCTCCCTTTTGATTACTGTAGGTATCTTAGCTCGTTTGCCTCAAGCATTCATGTCAGAAATAGGTATCAATAGTGGTAACTTAATTAAAATCATCTTGGAAATTGTTGTTTTCATGTTGATTGTAATGGCTACTGTGTTTATCGTTGAAGGTGTTAGAAAAATTCCTTTAAATACAGCAAAAAAAGTTGTTGGTATTAGAGCTGCAGAGCAAGGAGCACGTAATTATTTGCCTATTAAGGTAAATGCATCTGGTGTAATGCCTATTATCTTCGCTCAAGCTATCGTAACTATTCCAATGATGTTATTTGCATCTGCAACAGAAACGCCAAGTAAACTTCAAGTTGAAATGAGTAATCCGTATGGTTTTTGGTACAATTTATTATTAGCAGTATTGATTATTGTATTTACATATTTCTATACAGCTATCATGATTAATCCAAAGAAAATTGCTGATGATTTGAAGAAAAGTGGTGGTTTTATCCCAGGTGTTAAACCAGGAACAGATACAGCAGAGTATGTAGATGAATTGGTATCACGCATTACATTACCAGGATCATTGTTCTTAGCATTTATTGCTATTATACCTGCGATTGCTTATATCGCTGGTGTGAATGGTCAATTTGCCATGTTCTTTGGTGGAACCTCTCTATTGATTATGGTTGCGGTTGTTTTAGATACTTTGCAACAAATCGAATCGTATCTATTAAATCGTCACATGGACTCTTTAATGGATGGTACAAAAACAAGAGGTAGAAGATCTGCTAACGAAATATCAGGATTTTAATCGTATGGCAAAACAAGCATCTATAGAACAAGATGGAACAATTGTAGAAGCATTGTCAAATGCAATGTTCCGTGTAGAATTGGAAAATGGGCATGTGATTACAGCACATATTTCTGGAAAAATGAGAATGTTTTACATCAAAATTCTTCCAGGTGATAAAGTGAAAGTTGAAATGTCTCCTTATGATTTAACAAAAGGACGAATTTCTTTCAGATATAAATAATAAGAAGCGCTCAAAATATTAAAAATATAGAAAAATGAAAGTAAGAGCATCAGTAAAAAAACGTACTGCAGATTGCAAAATCGTTAAGAGAAAGGGTAGAGTTTATGTGATTAACAAGAAGAATCCTAAACTAAAACAAAGACAAGGTTAATTTTAGAAAATTATGGCACGTATTGCAGGTATAGATTTACCAAAAAACAAAAGAGGTGTAATTGGGTTAACTTACATCTTTGGAATTGGAAGAAGTACAGCTTCTAAGATTTTGAAAGACAATAACATTGATGAAAATATCAAAGTTAGTGAATGGAATGACGATCAAATTGGTTTGATTCGTGAAACAGTAAATACACTTAAAGTTGAGGGTAATTTACGTTCAGAAATCCAATTGAATATTAAACGATTGATGGATATCGGTTGTAATAGAGGTATTCGTCACCGTGCTGGTCTTCCACTTAGAGGTCAAAGAACTAAAAACAATTCTCGTACTCGTAAGGGTAGAAGAAAAACAGTTGCAAATAAGAAGAAATAATTTATTTCTGAACTTGTTGCAGAGTATAAGATTATTGAAAATAAAAGCTAAAAAATGGCAAAATCAAATCAAAAAAAGAAGAAGAACGTTAAAGTTGACGCATCGGGTGAAGCGCATATATTTGCTTCCTTCAACAATGTAATTATCTCTTTAACTAATGGAGCTGGTCAAGTAATTTCTTGGTCATCTTCAGGTAAAATGGGCTTCAGAGGATCTAAAAAGAACACGCCTTATGCTGCTCTTGTAGCTGCTGAAGACGCTGCTAAAGAAGCACACGATTTCGGTTTACGTAGAGTAAAAGCGTATGTAAAAGGACCTGGTTCTGGTCGTGAATCCGCAATCAGAGCAATTCATAATGCAGGTATTGAAGTAACAGAAATCATTGATGTTACACCAATTCCTCACAATGGATGTCGTCCTCCAAAAAGACGTAGAGTATAATAAAGTATAATTAACATAGAAAAGAACGCAATTGTCGAAGGAAAGCCTTAATTCACAATTCTTTTCTTAAAACTAAAATAAGATGGCAAGATACACAGGACCAAAAACAAAAATCGCACGTCGTTTCCGTGAGCCTATATTTGGAGCTGATAAAGCTTTGGATAAAAGACCATACGGACCAGGTCAACATGGACCAGCAAAACGTCGTGGAGGAAAACAATCTGAATACGCAATTCAGTTGGCAGAAAAACAAAAAGCGAAATACACTTACGGTATTTTAGAACGTCAGTTTGAAAACTTGTACAAAAGAGCAAATGCTCACCCAGGAATTACGGGTGAAGTTCTTTTACAATTGTGTGAAACTCGTTTGGATAATACGGTATATCGTTTAGGTGTTGCTCCAACAAGAAGTGCTGCACGTCAGTTGGTATCACACAAACACATCACAGTAAATGGAGAAATTGTAAACATTCCTTCATACCAATTAAAAGCTGGTGATGTTATTGGTGTTAGAGAAAAATCTAAATCACTTGAAGTGGTTACGGGATCTCTTTCATCTAACGGAAAAAAATACGATTGGTTGGATTGGGATTCAGCTACCATGTTAGGAAAATTAATTCAAGTTCCTGCACGTGAAATGATTCCTGAGAATATTAAAGAACAACTTATCGTCGAATTGTATTCTAAATAATAAAATAAATTAACCATTGTGTTGGAGCCAAAGGGTTGGGTGAACTCTTCATTCACTCAACCGCGCAACTCCAAAGCAAGTAAAACGAAGAAAAAATGGCAATTTTAGATTTTCAAAAACCTGACAAGGTTATTATGATTGAATCCGATGAACACAAAGGACAGTTTGAATTACGTCCATTGGAGCCTGGATACGGAATCACAATTGGTAACGCACTACGTCGTATTTTACTTTCCTCTTTGGAAGGTTATGCGATTTCTTCTATTAAGATTAAAGGTGCTGACCACGAATTTACAACTGTTAAAGGAGTTGTAGAAGATGTTACAGAAATCATTTTGAACTTAAAGCAAGTTCGCTTTAAGCAACAAATTGAAGGTACTGATAACGAAGTTGTAGCAATTACTATTTCAGGGCAAGATCAATTAACAGCTGGTGATATCGGTAAATTCACTTCTGCTTTTCAAGTTTTGAACCCAGATTTAGTTATTTGTAACTTAAACAAGTCAGTTAAATTAGAAATCGAATTGACAATCATTAAGGGTAGAGGATATGTTCCTGCTGAAGAAAATCAAGTAAGCGGTGCTGCTTTTGGAACAATCGCTATTGATTCCATCTTTACACCTATAAAAAACGTTAAGTTTACAATTGAAAACTATCGTGTTGAACAAAAAACTGACTACGAAAAGTTGGTGTTTGATATCATAACTGATGGTTCAATTCATCCAAAAGAAGCTTTGAAAGAAGCTGCTAAAATTTTAATTCACCATTTCTTATTGTTCTCTGACGAGCGTATCACTTTGGATAGCGAAATTAAATCAGAAACAGAAGAATTTGATGAAACTTCATTGCACATGAGACAGTTGTTGAAATCAAAATTGGTGGATATGGACTTGTCTGTACGTGCATTGAATTGCTTGAAAGCAGCTGACGTTGAAACATTAGGAGATTTGGTCACTTACAATAAAAATGATTTATTGAAGTTCCGTAACTTTGGTAAGAAATCACTTACTGAGTTGGAAGACTTAGTGGACAACAAAGGTTTGAACTTTGGAATGAATGTTTCAAAATACAAATTGGATAAAGATTAGTATCGCATAAATTAAGTTAAATAGCGTAATAGGTGGCAAGTACTAACGCGATACATTAAAAGTACTTACTAACCGTTACTTACGAAATTAAATAAAAATGAGACACGGTAAAAAAAACAATCACTTAGGAAGAACAGCTTCACACAGAAGCGCTATGTTGTCGAATATGGCTTCTTCTTTAATTTTGCACAAACGTATTAACACAACTGTTGCGAAAGCAAAAGCGTTAAGATCTTATGTTGAACCTCTTTTAACAAAGTCAAAAGAAGATACAACACACAATAGACGTACTGTTTTTAGTTATTTGCAAAATAAAGAAGTTGTTACTGAATTATTCAGAACAGTTGCTCCTAAAATTGCTGATCGTCCAGGAGGTTATACTCGTATTATTCGTACTGGATACAGATTGGGTGATAATGCTGAAATGTGTATGATGGAATTAGTTGATTTCAACGAAATCTACACAAAAGATACTAAGAAAACTACTCGTCGTTCTAGAAGAAGTTCTGGTGCTAAAACTGAAGCTCCTGCTGCAACAGAAGTTGTAGAGGAAACTCCAGTAGCTGAAGTAGTAGAAGAAACTCCTGTAGTTGAAGAATCTAACGAAGAAGCAACTGATGCTCCAGAAGCATCTGCAGAAACGGAAGAAACTGAAGATAAAGAGTAATTTTCTCAAAAATAATGAAGAGGGTTGTTAGTTTTAACAACCCTTTTTTATTGCATAATATTCGTAGCTAAACAATAATGCTAAATTAAAAGGTAACTTGAAAAGTAAAATTATTATACTTAACAGAAGCTTTTTATTATCAAAATTTTTCAAATGCTCCCAATCCGAACAACGCAAAATCGTATTTAACAGGATCGTTTTTGTCAAATGTACGCAGAGTAAGCATTAATTCTTCCAATGCTTTCCAGTCATCTTGTGTGCGGGTTAAAAGCCCAAGTTTCCGAGCGTTTTTACTAGTGTGCACATCTAATGGGAGATACAATTCTGATGTGTGAATGGATTTCCAAATACCAAAATCAACTCCTTTTTTATCACTTCGAACCATCCAACGGAGATACATGTTCAAACGTTTACAAACTGAATTTTTAAGTGGATTGGATAGGTGTTTTTCGGAGCGTATTTCATGTTTTGTTTGCAAAAACTGTTCTCTAAAACGTATAATTCGCCCTTTTATGCCGTTTATTTCATGATGTGCGGAAAATGCTTGTTCCAAACTACCTGTTTTGTAAATGGATTGAAGTGAACGTAGATAAAAATCCAAATCTTGTGCATTAAATGTTCGGTGCACAAATGCTAAATCGCGTGGGGTAAAATCGAGTATGAATTGATGTGGAGCATTGTCCATGATCTCCATTAACTTTTTTCCATTTCGGATAATCATTGTGCGGTTCCCCCAGGCAATGGTAGAAATTAAAAATCCACTTATTTCGATGTCTTCTTTTTTGGAAAATGAATGGGGTAGTTGAATGGGGTCGGATTCGATGAACAAAGGATTTTCATAGCAATCAGCTTTGTAATCTAAGAATTCTTTTAATTCTTGTTGCGTCATTTACTCAATGATTTGCCCGTCTTTCATTGTAATCATTCGGTCGGCCATTTTTGCCAATTCTTGGTTGTGGGTAACAATTACAAACGTTTGTTGAAACTCCGTTCTAAGCTCAAAAAATAATTGGTGCAAGGAAGTGGAGTTTTCGGTATCTAAATTTCCAGAAGGCTCGTCAGCAAAAATGATACTTGGATTGTTGATTAATGCACGGGCAACGGCAACACGTTGTTGTTCACCACCAGAAAGTTCATTTGGTTTGTGTTCACTTCTATGAGCTAAGCCCAATCTTTCAAGTAATGATAGAGCTGTTTTCTTTGCTTCATTCATGGTTTTCCCATTCATCATCGCAGGGATACAAACATTTTCCAATGCAGTAAATTCGGGTAAAAGTTGATGAAATTGAAAAATAAAACCAATGTGCTGGTTTCTAAACTCAGCCATTTTTTTTGAAGAAAGATTAAATGGATTGATACCATTTATTTCTACAGTTCCTTTATTGGGTTTGTCCAACGTACCTAAAATTTGAAGCAACGTTGTTTTTCCAGCTCCAGATGATCCAACAATAGAGACAACTTCTCCTTTTTTTATTTCTAAGTTGATGCCTTTTAGAATTTCTAAATCATCAAAACTCTTATGGATATCTTTTGCTATTAACATTTACGAATTCTTTTTGGTGAGTTTTAATGTATGCCCCATCTTGTCTTTTTTGGTTCTCAAATAGAACTCGTTGTATTGATTGCTCTCTATTTCAATAGGCACATTTTCAACAATTTCCAATCCATAGCCAATTAATCCCGTACGTTTTGTTGGGTTATTGGTCATTAAACGCATTTTTGTTACACCTAAATCACTTAAAATTTGAGCGCCAACACCGTAATCACGTTGATCGCTTTTAAAACCAAGATGTAAATTTGCCTCCACAGTATCCAATCCTTCTTCTTGAAGCTTGTATGCTCTTAATTTATTCAGCAAACCAATACCTCTACCTTCTTGATTCATATAGATAATTACACCTTTTCCTTCTTCTTGAATCATTTCCATGGCTTTTTCCAGTTGTGGACCACAATCGCAACGACATGAACCAAAAATATCACCAGTCATGCACGAAGAGTGAACACGCACTAAAATAGGCTCATTTTTATCCCATTCACCTTTGATTAAAGCTAAATGATCTTGATCTGTTAACTTTTCTTTGTAAGCTACCATTCTAAAATCACCATATTTCGTAGGCATTTCAACTTCAACATCACGTTCAATCAATGATTCGTGGTGCATTCTGTATTTGATTAATTGCTCGATGGAAATCAATTTTAAATCAAATTTCTTTGCAACTTCCATTAATTGAGGAAGACGCGCCATAGTACCATCTTCGTTTAATATTTCAACGAGAATACCAGCTGGTGTCAATCCTGCTAAACGAGCCAAATCAACAGAAGCTTCTGTATGCCCAGTTCTCCTCAATACTCCACCTTCTTTTGCACGAAGAGGGAAAATATGTCCAGGGCGACCTAAATCACTTGGTTTTGTGGATGGGTCAACCAATGCTTTAATTGTTTTAGCTCTATCGTGAACAGAAATACCTGTTGTACAACCGTTACCAATTAAATCCACAGAAACGGTAAATTGCGTTTCATGAAGCACCGTATTATTGGATACCATTTGTGTTAAACCTAATTCATCGCAACGTTCACCTGTAAGCGGTGCACAAATTAATCCACGTCCATGAGTCGCCATAAAGTTAATCATTTCTGGAGTTGCCATATCAGCAGCAGCAATAAAATCACCTTCATTTTCTCTGTCCTCATCATCAACTACAATAATGACTTTGCCTTTACGAATATCTTCGATTGCTTCTTCGATAGTATTTAAAACGGTTGACATATTTTTATCTATTAGCTATTACAAATTTACTATTATTTATTGGTAGAATGCTGCATTTAATCATCTAATACGCTTCTTAATTTTTGACGTAATTGTCTATTGTAAGTTTCCATTAAGTATTTAAAGTAGTTATTGGTACTTTTGGCAATGCATTTGGTATATAGCTTTAATCGGTGTTCGATGTGGTCTTGCAAAGCATCTTGAATGGCAATGGCATCAAAAAAATCTTCAGAAGCTTCTTTGATTACTTCAAAATGATTTTCCAATGATTTATCGACAGCGATTTTTCCTTTTTCACTGTTGTCTAAGCATTCATAATAAACATCTTTGATACTAAAAGATTCTAATTTTGCCGTATCGATGATTTCAGCTAATTTTTTTGGAAATTCAAATTCTACCTCAAATTCCAAATCATCCGATTCAGATAAGCGTGATTCTAAGAAACGGTCTGGAAATCTAAATGCATCTTGCCAATTGATATAATCTTGCCAAATACCAAAACGACGCACGTTATTTCCTAAGTCAATGACTTTAAAATAATCTTTTTTAGGAAGTTTGCGAGAGCCCCTACCAATCATTTGATGATATAGCGTTAACGAACGAGTGGCTCTATTTAAAATAATTGTTTCTACAGTTGGTTCGTCAAAACCTGTTGTCAATATACCTACGGATGTTAAAATAGCATCGGGTGTTTCTTTGAACCATTTTAGCACATCTTTTCGATCTTTATCGGAGAATGTAGAATCGAGGTGACGAATTTTGAAACCACGTTTTTTAAATGTTTCTTCAACACGAATGGATGTTTCAATACCAGGATTAAAAACCAATGTTTTTGTTCCAACAGCAATTTCTTCGTAAGCAAATAGCAATTTTTCTTGCATGAAATAATTACCGTATAAAACATCGGAACTTGAAATCGTAAAATCACCGTTTGAACCAATTTTTAATCCATGAAGATTTACGTCATAAGTAAATGTCTCAGCATTTGCAAGGTATTGATTTTCAATCAAGGAAGCAATGCTTTCACCCACAATTAATTTATTGTAATTGTCGTTAAGAGGTAATACTCTGTTGCTACTTAGTGGAGTAGCGGTAACTCCAAGTATATTTCCTCCTTGGTAAAATTGGAATATTTTTCTAAAACTATTGTAATGTGCTTCGTCAACAATGACTAAACCAATTCCTTCAATGAAGTTTTCATTATCTTGCAAACGATTGTTTAATGTTTCAACCATTGCAATGAAGCAAGAGTATTCGTTTTGATCTGGAACTGATTTTACTTCTGAATTGATTATTTTATTGTTGACTCCAATCGCTGTAAGTTGTTTAGAGGTTTGGACAGATAATTCAATACGATGTGTTAAAATCAATACTTTTTTGTTCCATTCATCAATATACCGTTTCGCAATTTCTGAGAAAATAACTGTTTTACCGCCGCCAGTAGGAAGTTGGTAAAGGAGATTGAAGTTATCTCCATTGCTTTTTAATTCATCAATAATTGTGTTGACAGTCTTTTCTTGAAAAGGATATAATTTCTTAGCTGTTTCTAAATCTGTATCGATCATTTTTTTTTAATGGGGCTACAAAATTACTGTCTTTATTCTGATTTAGCAAATAATTGATAAAAGAATAACAGATTTCAAGTTAAAAGTTCTTAAAAGTAAATTTTTTTGATGATTTTTTGCCGATGAATCGTTGTTTTCGTTTGTTATATGTAATTTTATCAAAAATAGAGGTATGAAAATTGTAAGTGGTATTCAATCAATTTTACTAACAGTAATCGGATTTATGTCGTTGTTTATGACTTTTTCCATTGTTTTTGATTTGTTTGGCATTCGTGAAAAGGAAGGAAATTATGTGATGTTTGTGGTGATTGCCAATATGATTTGTGGGTTTTTGTATTTGGCTACAGTAGTTAATAATTGGAAAAAACACTATAAAACAAGCTTTTACCTATTAATTTTGGCTTTAGTCATTTTAATTACAACCTTTATTTGCTTTAAGTTTCACATCGATGGTGGTGGGATTTATGAACCTCGAACGGTAAAAGCAATGACTTTTAGAACAGTATTTACATTTGTCATGGCATTGATTGGCTACTTTTCATTTAAAAATCAGAAGGTTAATTAACTACCATTGACACACAAAATACCGCATCTGGCTAAATAGATTTGTTAAAAGGAAAACAAAATACATGATTTTACCGTTATTAGTGAAAATATTTGGCAAATTTGTAGGCATGAATAGATATATAGTCGTTTTATTGTTTTTGTTTTTTACATTTTCTACTTGTTTCGCACAAGAAATTATTGGGAAAGAAAAGGCAAAATCTTTTTTCGGATTTCAAATTAAACCGATTTTTCCGGCTGTATTTATGGGCACAACAAAAAAGGATATCAGTGTAAAGAATTTTAATACATCCATACGGTTGACAACCAGTTATTCGTTTGGAGCAGTGGTAAGAGCAGGTATTACTAAGTTGATAGCCATAGAAACAGGAATTAATTTGACGCAAAGAAATTACAAGTTGAATTATTCCATACCTGATTCAAATATTTATTTAGACAGTCGATTGAGATATGTGACGTATGATATTCCTGTTGCAGCATTGTTTTACATTCGTTTAGCAAAACCAGTTTATATGAACGTATCCATTGGTGCGGCATTGTCGTATAATCCAACAGCGGCTGGAATTAAAAATATGCCGGGTGGTTACCATGATTTTCGTCAGTTAGCATTGGGTAAAAAGTTGGTTGGAGAAGCATTGGGAAATGTTGGTTTTGAATACAGAACGGAAAAAGCGGGCGTTTTTTATTTGGGTGCAGAGGCGCGTATTCCGTTTAGCCCTTTATTTTATTTAAAATCAGAATACCGTTATCAAGGATATCAGTTGGAAACAGATGCAGAACATCAAGGGAAAATTAACGGTTCTTATTTAGCACTTCAAATAAAATATTTCTTCCCGATTTCAACAATTAAGGGAAGTCCAGTAAAACGACCAATAGAACAGTAATTGATAAATTATTTTTTATTAGTCAATACAAAATCTACGCGCATATTGGCCAATTCATCTTCTCGTGTTTTTTCAGGGAAAACAACAGGAATGGTGTTTTTCATTCCTTGAGTGGTTATTTGATGTTTATCAACGCCAAAAAACACTAAGAAATTTCGAACGACTTTTGCTCTTTTTTTAGCTAATCCATTTTTATTAACGCAACAAACGTGCCCTCTAACCAGTACATGGAGGTTTGGATTTTTTGAAAGAGTATCAGCTAAACGGTATATTAATGGATAATATTCTGGTTTTAATTCCGAAGACGCGTGTTCAAATTGCAACGAAAGTTTATTAAAATCAATGTCCTTGGCATAACTTTGAGCGTGCACATTACTTGTGAGAACTACTATTAATATATAGAAAAGTAATTTCATAATGTACAAGTTTAC
>JAMLHA010000020.1 GCA_023957475.1 Crocinitomicaceae bacterium
GATAAAATATATTGCTTATGATAATTTGAATACATTCTTTAAATTTTTGTAGTCTTCTTTATGATGAATTTCAATTTGTTTAAGCATATTGTCAATTATTGCAGTACGATGAACATTATTAATAATGTGAAATGTTTCCTTGTTTGCAAAATCCCAAAATCTAATTTTTTTAATATCATCAGAAAAATAACCCCAAGTTCCTTTTGTTAAGTTTCCTAGTGTAAAACCATTATCGTCATTTACAATTTGAAGTCTTGTATTTAAGTACTCAAATTCTATTTTCAAAATAGTCTTTCTGTTGCCATTATGCGCTACATCAGTTATTAACTTTTCATCAGGTAAATGAGTTTTTAATTTTTCGGATAACTCTGTAAAGAATCTATGAATAGTATGCCATTTTATATCTTTAAAATATTCAGAAAAAATATACGCACTTTCCCAATAATTTTCGCTTATAGAAATTAAATCAGTAAGTTCCAAAGCTCTTTTGTTATCTGTTGTCATTTTTTTTATAAGATTTAGATATTGTTGAATGATTGTTTTTAAAAAGGATTTTTCTGTATTTTCAATACATAGACTTAACCATTCTTGGATTTGATAATAGTTAATTATATGTTTTTCAGTAATAAATTTATTTCTTTCCTTTAGTTCACCAATTGTTTTATCTGATGGTTTTTTGTATAAAGTCAAATAATATATATATGTTTTGTCTACGTCACATTTATATTTACAATCTTTTACGTTTTTGTCCTTTCCTTTTGTAATAGTATTAAAGTACCTCTCTAATTGTCCTTTGTATCCTCGTCTCGCATTTGGATGAATGCTGTCATCAGCATTGATTTTATTTTCAATAATAATTGCTTGTTTTTCGTTTTCGTTTAAAATCAAAATATCAATTTCTTCATATTCTGTCTTGTTTTGTTCATTTGGTATAATTTCACAATTATTTACATTGAATTTTTCTTCTTCTAATTTTAGAATTTCTTTTACAAACAACTTCAAGAAATTCTTATCTTTTAATGAAAGTAAATATGAAATGAAACGAGAGTGTAATGTAACTTCTTCATTGCCATTGTATAACACATTAAAAATGTTCATAGTTTCATTATCTATATCTTCTATAGAGTTTTGTTCAATTTCATATAATTTTTCTAAAAAATCTTTCATATCATCAATTTTTTAATTTAATTTTTTTTAATGCTTTTTCTTAATCAAGAATTATTACTGCCTTATGAATAAAATTTCGTTTTCTAATATCTGTAATATTCTTTAGATTCTACACTATATTCTATTACAAATAATTTTTCTTTCTACAAACTAATAAAAAAGAAATAATATTTGGAACCTGAAAGAGAGAAATTTTAAAGAATTTTTTAAATAAACGTAAAACAAATTGATTATCAGTAAGTTAATGTTTGTTGATTAACATCACCTAAAAAATCTCATCCAATAAAACTTAAAGCATCAAATGATTTAAACACTTTTAACTTTTTTCTAACGAAGTTGAATAGGTTTCAATTGGATAAATCGTTTATCTTTGCCTATTAACTTATTAATCGAAAAGGTATGAATTTTATTAAAAATCTATTAAAAAATCCAACCTATGGGAATGGTGTTGATTTTTCACTATTGTTTATTCGCATTGCTGCGGGTGGATTTATGCTATTTGGTCACGGTTGGCCGAAACTAATAAAAATAATGAGTGGTGATTTGCAATTTGCAGACCCAATTGGTCTTGGCCCAGAATTGTCACTGATCCTTGTTTTCTTTGCAGAATTCATTTGTGCATTATTTATTTTGGTAGGATTCATTCCTAAACTGGCAGCTATTCCACTTATCATTAATATGTTGGTAATTATTTTAGTATTTCATGGTTCAGATCCATTTAAAGCGAAAGAATTGCCATTGTTTTACTTTATTGGCTATGTTGTTGTTTATTTAGCTGGTGCTGGTAAACATTCGGTGCAGTACATGTTGATGAAAAACAAACAATAATTTGCAGTCACTTTGAAATTAAACTTAACGAATCGACAACTTTCTAAAATTGTTTTAAGCAAAAACGATCATGGGAATGATTCGTCAGTTATTCAAAGTGTTGTTTACGATTCAAGAAGAATTGGGGGAACGCCTAATAGTGTGTTTTTTGCGTTAAAGGGCGTTCATTCTAACGGACATTGCTATATCAAAGATGCCTATCAAAAAGGTGTTCGCTCTTTTGTGATTAGCGAAAAAGTAGATGAAACAACTTATAAAGATGCGTGTTTTATCTCAGTGGACGACACGATGGAAGCACTATACCGATTAGCTGCGTATCACCGAAAGCTGTTGAAAGGAAAATTGGTGTTGATTTCGGGTAAAATTGGTAAAACCAGCGTAAAAGAATGGTTGTACCATTTGCTAAGCCCAGAAATGAGCGTTTCCAGAAGTCCCAAAAGTTATAATTCTAATTTAGGAATTGCTTTATCTGTTTTGGAGGCAAATCCATCGGCTGATGCCATTTTGATTGAAGTGAAACCTCATGTTGAGTTGAATCCAACCCAAATAAATGATTTACTCCAACCAGAAGTAGGCGTTTTAACAACTACAGAAAACGATGGTTCTCAATTTTCAGATGCCTATTATGAATCACTTTACAAAGGATGTACGGCATTGTTTCATGCAGAGCGTCACCGTTCGTTTGTGAAATTAAAATCGATTATTCGTTTTGTAAACCCTTTGAAAGAGGAGACTTATACCAACGAAGCCAAACGAAAAAATGCAGCACTTGCTCATGCTGTTGCCCTGTATTTGGGACTTGCTCCGCAAAAATTAAAAGAAAAACTCAAACATTTGCCTGACTTGGCACTTCGATTGGAAACTTTTGAAGGGAAAAACGGTAATTTTATCATCAATGACCTATACAATCTTGATGTTGACGCATTTAGAAACTCTTTGGAATTTCAACAATCAATTGCCAAAGGAAAGAAAAGAGCTGTGATTTTGGGAGCGTTGCCTGTTCATTCATTGCAGCAACAAGAAATTCTCGATCTACTATCCAATTTTAAACCCGATTATTTCTTTCAACTCAAAGAAGACGATGTGTTTAACGAAGAATTGAAAGATACCATCATCCTCATTAAAGGAAACACTTCCAAGCATTTGTTGCGTATTGCTAATTTCTTGAAGGAAAAGCGACACCATACGCATTTACGCATCAATTTGAAATCGTTGCGAAAAAACATCGTAACGCACAAGCAAGTATTGCCAAAAGGTACAAAATTGATGGCTATGATGAAAGCTTCTGGTTATGGTTCAGGATTGGATAAGATTGCCCAATTTGTTGATGGCTTTGGTGTGGACTATTTTGGTGTAGCCTTTGTAGATGAAGGTGTGTTGATTCGAAATGCTGGTATTTCTAAGCCCATTATGGTGATGAATACCGAAGAAGGCAATTATGAAGCGTGTATCAATCATCAATTGGAACCTGCTATTTTTGATTTTCAGCAATTGGATGACTTTATTTCGGAATGTATCTATCAAGGAATTCATGATTATCCAATACATTTAAAAATTGATACAGGAATGCATCGTTTGGGGTTTGAATTGGAACAATTGGATGCTGTATTGGAAATCATTCAATCGCAACCTGAGGTGAAAATTAAGAGCGCTTATTCGCACTTGGCAGAATCGGATAATGCGCGTGATAAACGTTTTACCGAACATCAAATCAAATTGTTTTCGTTGGCTGTACAAAAAGTTAGACAAGTCATAGAATACCCGTTTGAACAACACATTCTTAACTCTCCGGGAATTGAAAATTATGCCAATGTTGGTTTTTCAATGGCACGATTGGGTATAGGAATGTATGGTGTTTCTTCCAATCCTGTGTTTAAGCGCAAATTAGAGCCGGTTATTAGTTGGTACAGCGTTGTTTCACAAGTGAAAAAAGTTGTTGCAGGACAGAGCATAGGTTATTCCCGATCTCATTTTTGTAAAACAGATACTATTGTTGCAACCATTCCTGTAGGGTATGCTGATGGCTTACGGCGTTCATTGAGCAATGGAGTAGGGTATTTGACTATCAATGGTGTCAAATGTCCAATCATTGGTCGTATTTGCATGGATATGGTGATGGTTGATGCCACAAAAGCTAAAGTTAAAGTTGGAGATGAAGTAGAGATTATCGGACCAAATTGCTCCCTCGAAAAAATGGCCGAATTGCAACAAACGATACCGTATGAAGTCATGACTTCTATTTCTGAGCGAGTACATAAAGTTTATGTTGAGTAGTTGACTGAATGACTTGATGATTGGTTGATTTTTTGAAAATATGTGAATGTACTCGTGCATATACATAGTTTATTTTTTAAATTTATAGCAATCAATTTACGATAGTGAATAACAATTATCTACACTTACTAAAACAATTAGTGGTTCGCATAGCGTTGCTGTTTTTGTTTTGGATTTTACTCTTTGATTTTCAACGAATTATATTTACTTTACATAATTTTGATAAATTTTCGCAAGTTGGTATCGCACAATGGCTAGGTGCTTTTTTCTATTCACTTCGATTGGATATGGCGGCAGCTGGATATTTGTGTGCTTTGCCAGTTCTATTTTTGATTATTGCCACTATTTGGAAAAAGAAATGGGCAATGACGCTCTTTTCTGTTCTTTTAATTTTTGAAGCACTCATTGCTTCCATGATTCATGCCGGAGAAGTCAATGCTTATCCAGAGTGGAATCACAAGTTGACTGGTCGAGTATTTATGCATTTATCGCATCCTGATGAAGTTGTGCGCACTGCCGATTGGGGAATGACCATTTGGTTTAGTATTTATGTGCTGTTAGACATGTTGTTTGTCTTCTTTATCAAGAAAAAAATGTTTCGTTTTGAACCAGCAAAATCACCGAATGGTGTGTGGATGAAAGCAACGTATTCGTTACTATTTATTCCATTGTCATTGGGGATGAATTTTTTGTTGGCAAGAGGTGGTTTGCAACAAATTCCCATCAATACCGATGCGGCTATATTTTCAAACAATTATGCCGTAAATGATTTGTCTGTTAATTCTGTGTATTTTTTTGGAAAGAGCTATCTGTTGTACAACCGAACAAATATTGATGAATTTATACCACACGTAACTAAGGAACAAGCATTGCTAACTCAAAAAGCGCTCTACGATTATTCTTTGGAACACGATAACTATATCCTTGCTAATCAGCGACCAAATATTGTGTTTGTTGTGATGGAGAGTTGGACAGCCAATGCCATAGGTTCCTTATCTGATGTGGAAACTGCAACCCCCAATTTTGATAAATTAGCACAAGAAGGGTTGCTTTTCACAAATTTATATGGTGTTGCAAGTACTTCAGAAATTGGTAATTCAGCTATTTTTAGTGGTTATCCGGGCATTCCAGAAATTTCAATCACCATGCAACAAGAAAAATCACGCAAAATACCTTGCCTCAACCAAGATTTGAAAGCGTGGGGCTATACTTCTGGTTATTTGTTTAGTGGGGATTTAAAATATGGCAACATTGGTAGTTATTTTACCGATCATGGATTTGATAAAGTAGAAGATGAAAACGATTTTCCGAAGAATTTGGAAAGAGGAAAATTGAACTACTACGACGAAGATTTGTACAAAGAATTGATTATACGGATGAATAAGTTGCCTCAACCATTTTTACAGTGTGGTTTTACAGGTAGTACGCATTCTCCATACGATTTTCCAAATTCTTCCAAATACAATCGTTTTAGTGGAGTAGAAGGTAAATTTCAAAATTCATTGCTGTATGCCGATGAATGTTTGAATGATTTTATTCAAAATGCAAAAAAGGAATCGTGGTATAAGAATACATTATTTGTGTTTATTGCCGATCATGGCCATGCTTCCAATTTGCAACAAAATCCTTCTGAAAGTGCGTTTAATCGAATTCCATGCTTGATTTATGGTGAGCCACTCAAACAAGCTTATAGAGGAAAACGGATTGATAAATTGGGTTCCCAAGTGGATATAGTTCGTACGCTGTTGTATCAATTAGGTGGTGATTATCAACGTTATAAATGGTCGGTTGACTTATTGAATCCAAATGCTCCAGAATTTGCTTTGCACGCCATCATTCGTGGTTATGGATGGGTGCGACCAACGGGTAATTTTACCTATTTAATGGAAAATAAAATCTTTATTGAAAACAAATTTCCTGAAGATATCTTTAAACCAGAATTACAAAATTGTCATTCACTTTTATCATTGATTTACGAAGAATTTAAACAATTATGACCACCGACAAATTGATTGATTTATTGAAGCTTGAATCCAAAGCACAAGAAAATCGCTATGCAGTTAAGGATAAAGCCGGTTATAAACAGTTAAAAGCAGAAGGTTTGTTGCTACAACCTATTCGTGTTTCCCGTAAATCGTATGGTTTTGCCGATTACCCCGAATTTGAGTTTTACTTGCCTTATCCAGCAGAAACCAGCCAATTTAGAAATGGAAGCAATATTCAATTGATTTGTGGTGATGAAAAGCCAATTACAGGCTCATTGTTGTATTTGGAGGGAAATAAAGGTGAAATTCGCTTATATACATCCGATTTTCCGGATTGGTTGGAAGAAAAAAATTGTGGCGTCCAATTAACTGTTGATCAACGTACAAACGACATTCAATTAAAAGCTCTTACAACGGTTAATGAAAATAAAAAACTCCTCACTTTATTTAATCGGTTGCATGAAACATTCAATCAAAAGATTGAAGATAAAAACGATACCACATTTGATTTTCAGAATAAAAAGCTCAATGATTCTCAAAAACAAGCCATTGTAGCAGCTATCCACACCGATGAGGTTGAAATTATTCATGGGCCTCCAGGAACAGGAAAAACAACTACGTTGGTGGAATTAATTTTACAATTGAACAAACAAGGCAAACGACTTATTGTTTCAGCTCCAAGCAACACAGCTGTTGACAATATTGGTAGTCGTTTGGCTGCTTTGGGTATTGGTTTTCTGCGAGTAGGGAATAATGTTAAGGTTCGCGAAGAGTTGGTGCCCTATACCATTCAAGGTAAAATCAACGAGAGTAACTTGCAACAAACGATAAAAAAGATACGCATTCAATCGGAGCAATTGCGAAAAATGGCGCATCAATACAAACGAAATTTTGGAAAAGACGAACGGGATCAACGGAAATTATTGCTCAATGAAGTAAAGAGCATTCGAAATGAAATAAAGGCATTGCAACAACATTTTGAAACTTCATTGTACGAAAAAAACACCTTAATTTTGGGTACTCCTATCGGTATTTACGATTGCAACTTTAAAGAAGCAGCATTTGATTTTTTATTGATGGACGAAGCAGGTCAATGCTTAGAACCATTGGTATGGGTGCTTATTCCATTGGCTCAACGATTTATTTTTGCTGGCGACCCTTATCAATTGCCTCCAACGGTGATTTCGGAAGAAGCAAAGCAAAAAGGTTTTGCAGTTTCACTTTTAGAATCGGTTGTTGGCAACAATTATCCTGTTCATTTGTTGGATACACAATACCGCATGGAAGCAGTAATTGCCGAATTTTCCAATCGGTATTTTTATGCAGGTAAATTGAAATCAATCAATGCAGTTACAGCTACCAATGATGCTGTTTTTTTCTATGATTCGGCAGGAGCAGATTACACCGAACAAGAAGATGAAGAAACGGCGTCGCTGTACAATTTAGAAGAACTGAATTTTATTCAACGGTTGGTGCAATCGCTTGATTTTCCGAAGAATAATTGTGTTTTTATCACACCTTATAACGGTCAACTTCAAAAAGCCAAAGAATTATTGGCCGAAACTCCCATCAGTCGTTTTTCTACCATTGACAGTTTTCAGGGACAAGAAGCGGATTGTGTAATAGTATCATTGGTACGTTCAAATAGTGCACAACAAATTGGTTTTTTGAACGATTACCGTCGTGTAAATGTTGCGCTCACCCGTGCAAAGAAGAAATTGTACATCATTGGTGACTCGGCAACGATAGGAGCGGATGATTTTTATTCAAAAATGTTGGATTATTTTGAAGAAATTGGAGCTTACCACAGCGTTTTTGAATTTGTTGATTAAATGACCAGAGTTAAATATAGCGTTTGGCAAATTCCCACAACACAACACCAGCGCAAACAGATACATTTAAACTATGTTTGGTGCCAAATTGAGGAATTTCTACCACATAATCAGATTGGTTGACTATTTCTTGGTTTACACCATTCACTTCATTGCCAAAAACAAGTGCGAATTTTTCACCTTCTAAACGATGGATATCTTGAAGCAATGTTGTTTTTTCTGTTTGTTCAATCGTCGATATTTTTACATTTTGCTTTTTTAGTTCATCGATTAAATCGGTAACAGATTTTCTATATTCCCATTCAATGGAATCGGTGGCACCCAATGCTATTTTTTGAATTTCACGATGTGGTGGAGTAGCGGTTATTCCACAGAGGTATATTTTTTCGATGTTGAATGCATCGGCAGTGCGAAAAAAAGAACCAATATTGTTAAGACTACGGATATCGTCAAGAATTACTATGAGTGGAAATTTTTGTTGTTCTTTAAACTCCTCTTCCGAAACACGGTTTAATTCCCACAGTTTTAATTTTTTATTCATTCTTTACCTCTTAACTTTTTCAAATAACCAATTGTAAATTTCGTCGCCTCTAAAGAATCGCTCCATATTTCCATGATTGAGTCCATTATCCACTGTAAAAATAAGATTTTTGTCGGTGTATTTTTTGATTGCGTTAACGATTTTTTGAGATTCAGAAATAGGCACTACATAATCTTTGTTCCCGTGACGAATCCAAAGAGGCACAGATGATAATCCTTCTGCCAAGCGTGTATCTCCACCACCACACATAGCAACGGCAGCAGCTACCATGTTGGGATACGTGCCTGTGAAATTAATCGTACCATAGCCACCCATACTCATTCCAATGATGTACAAACGATGATCATCCGTTGCGTACTTACTTCTAACTGAATCAATTACTTCTTTGATAGAAGCGGGGTTCCAACCGTTGTTTGTTTGTGGTGCAATGACAATCGCTGGAAATTGACGTCCGGCAATTATTTCTTTAATAACACCGTATCTTTTTAGACTTTCTAAATTACTTCCAGACAAGCTTTTTCCATGTAAAAACACCATTACAGGAGGATTGTTATTCAAAATGCTGTCATGTGGCAATGACAAGTAATAGGGATACTTTGTTTCGTTAAAATGTTGCTGTAATTGTTGTGAATAGCTATTCAATACAACAATTGCAAATGAAAATATCAAAATTAATTGTTTCATTTTTATGAATTTGAAGTGCAAAATTACATTCTTATTGTATGAATAGAAAGTATTTAACTAAAAAATAGGAAAATGGATTTAGAATGAACTTTTTTGTATTTATGGGCAGACAAAGATTCAGCTCCCACAATGCTTTGTGTAGAAACATAAAATTTCCACAAAAGATTAACTCCAATGTAACTAAAAACTAAAAAATCTTAAACTTTTACTTTTGACGTTCTTTTTCTGCTGTAATCGTCGTCATTTGGATCTGTAATACCTTCACCATTATCTGTGTTGTCTCCATTGTCTAAAGAATCAGGTTTGGTTGGTTGACCAGGTTTTACGCAGCCTCTACTTGAATATTCAGTATTGTCTTCGGTAGTTATTATATGAGTAGGCTGTATTATTTCCTTTTTACAAGCGTAGAAAACGCTCATAAGCATAAATAAACCTCCATATATGATTAATTTTTTCATCTCTGATATAATAAACCTTTTTACGAAGGTAAGGCAAAAATACTTATCAACCAAATTATTTAACAGAAATTTTAATAATTACTTCTGTACCACAACTATTATTGGATGAATCGGTTACTTGTCGAGGACCGATTATCTCCATGTTTTTACCAGAGATTTGTTTAATGATTTTGATGCGTTTATTGGTGATTTCCATACCTTTTGAGATGTGATCACCTAAGCCTTTTTGTTTGTTTTGAATACTTTTATCTATTCCAATTCCGTTGTCGATGATGCTAATTAGAAGCATTGAATCTTTGTTTTCAATGTTAATCTCTATTTTTCCAACTTTGTCTTGCTGTGGCAAAATACCGTGAATGATGCTGTTTTCAACAAATGGTTGAATCATCATGGCTGGTATTTTGGTAGATTCTAAATCTACATTGTTGGTATTGATGTGATAAGTAAATTTATCTTTAAAACGCATTGATTCTAATGATAAGTACAATTCTATACGTTCAATTTCGTCATCAAGTCCCACTAAACTATTGTGTTCGGATGAGGTGTCGAGGTTTTTGCGGATAAGCTTTGCAAAATTACTAAGGTATTTGTTGGCAGAGATTTTGTCGGAAATATTGATAAAATACTGAATACTATTCAATGAATTAAATATAAAGTGACGATTCATGCTTGCATTGAGCGATTCTTGCTCCAATAGCACCAAACGGGCATTTAATTCTGCTTGTTCAAATTTGTGTTTGTCGTGTTCGATTTTGATTTTCTGACGAATACCAAAAATGACGATTGTTGTAACAATTAATAAAAGTAGAAGAATAAACCACCATGTTTTATAAAATGCTTGTTGAATGGTGAAATTAATATTCAAGGTGTCAAGAATGGTACCATCGTCCAAAAGTGCTTGTGCATAAATTTTGTAATCACCTGCAGGTAGTTGGTTTAGTGTTAAATGAGTTGTTTTGGAAGCAGGCATCCAGTTTTCATTGAGTCCCTCTACTTTAAATTGAAAAACAATGTTCTCATAATTGGCAAGGGCTACAGCATTGAAGTTGAATTGAAAATTGTTTTTTGAATAAGGGAAAACCATGTTTTGTGGAATGCCATTTTTATTAGTTGCACCATATTTTTCATACTGAAATGGTGCGTAATCCAACAAGATGTTTTCCAATTGCAATTTCACATTTCCTAAAAACAATTTGTAGTGTTTTAAGTCAAATTTTATCAATGCAGAGGCTGTTCCAAACCATAAGTTTCCTTGATTATCAATTAGACTTGAATTGAGATTGGTTTCTGGATCTGTTAAGCCATCCGCTTCTCCAATGCGTTGAATGATTTTAACTTTATTTTCGGTATTGATGATATAAACGCCATTATTTGTTCCTACAATAATGTTGTTGTTGTTTTCGGATAAAAAATTAACGTAATTGGAAGCCACATCGTTTGAAAACTTGATACGTGAAACGGTATTGTTGTTCAATAACTCAAACAACCCATCTTCCGAGCCAAAAAAGATTCTATTAGAAGGGGTTTTAATCAATGAATAGGAAGGGTGGTTAGTTTCTCCAATAAGTTCAAATAAATTGTTGGCATTGAGTTGATAAAGTCCGATATCAGTTCCAACTAATAACTGGTTGTTTCTTGTTGTGATGGCTCTTATTGTCCCAATTTCTTGATTGTTTTTGCCAATAGTAGTGAATTCTCCTTGTTGGTATTTGACAATACCGTGCGAACCTCCAATATACATGGATTTTGAGTCGATTTTATAGAAGCTGGTAATTTTAAAACCAGGTGCATTGTCGTTAAAATGATGAATTTTGACCGCATTGTTTTTATCGATTGCATACAAACCATCTTTTGTTCCAAACCACGAATAACCATCAATATCTGAAATAGCACACCAAACAGAGGAAGTTGTTTTATAATGGGTGTAATTTTTAAAATCTTTTGTTTTGAATATGCCATTGTCTAAAGTGCCGAAGAAATAAGTGCCGTTTTTGTCTTGAGTGCCACATAATACAATATCTGACGGTAATCTAGTTGATTTATCAAAGTAAGAAATGGCTCCTATCCCAGCTTTTACCAATCCTTTTCCTTGTGTTCCCAACCAAATGTTTTTATCTAAATCTTCAAAAACTGTACTAATGACATTGATTGGTAAACCTGTGATGTTATTGAACTGTTGCAATCCATCTGTATTGTAAAGAAACAATCCATTGGAGGTACTTACCCAAAGATTGTTTTGAGAATCTGTATTGATTTGGTTAATAACGAAATCATCGGTTTGCAAGAGTCTTTTAGTGATTCTCTTTGAGTCATAGAATAAAATGCCGTCATAAAAGGAACTGATAGCTAATTGGTTTTTGTAAATTGAAAATGAAGAAATACTGGAATTATTCGATATGAAATAATCGATAGATTTCAGGTTGTTGGTTCTAACAGCTCCATCTCTTGTGCCAATGTATAAAAAATCATTCCAAACAAATAAATCGCGCACATATTTGTATTCCTTTTGAAGAATGGGGATGGGGATAAACTTATTGTTTTCAAATTTATAGAGTCCACGACCATTGGTTGCGATGATGATTTGTTTATTGTATTCAATAATACTAGTGATAGAGTTATTGGTGTTTTCTCCTTCTAATGTATAAGTGTAAATATTGTTTTTATCAATGATAGAGATACCGCCTTGGTGGGCAACATAGAGTTTTGACTTAATCCACTTGATAGTATTGACTCTGTTGTTCAATAGGCCATTATCAGTAGAAAAGTTGGTAAATTTATTGCCATTGTATTTGGAAATACCCCCTAAAGTACCCACCCACAAGTAACCGATGCTGTCCTGACAGATAGCTGTAACCTGGGATTGAGTCAAACCCTCAGGTGTTGAGTATGTTTTAAAGAAATAGCGCTGTGAGAATATGGGTATCCACAGGAAAAGACTTATACATAAGAGAATAAACCTCATTTCTGTTTCAGCATTTTTATAAAATCAGTTACTCTATTTCTTGCTATTGGTAAACGCAAACCATTTTTCAAAACGGCAAAGTGACCTTCTTCATTGAGGTATTCGGCGAGTTCATTCAAATTGATAATGTGCGATTTATGGATGCGGGCAAATTTAGCTTCGTCCAAAATTTCCTCATAAATTTTTAATGTTCGTGTATCCAAGTACCGAGTACCGTCTTTAAAATAGATGGTTGTACAATTTCCAGAAGCTTCCAAATGCAAAATGGTATCATCTTCAATAATTTTCAATCCTTTTGTATGAGAAACAGCTATTCTGTTGTTGGGTTTATTGCGCAACAAGTTATTGGATAAGTTTTTCAATGAATCAAAATAAGTGGAGTAATTGGAAGGATTTTCGTTGTAAATCTCCTTTGATTCTACCAATTTTTTGACAGCGGTTTGCAATTCCTCTATATCTATTGGTTTTAAGAGGTAGTAAACAGCACTTGCATTGAATGCTTTGATGGCATAATCTTTAAATGCGGTCACGAAGACTACTTGAAAACTTTTTTCTTCAATTTCTTCGAGCAATTCAAACCCTTCGGCATTGGATGGCATTCGTATATCCAGAAAAACAACATCAGGCTGAGAAGCTTCGATAATAGCTTTTGCTTGATCTTTGCGTTCAGCTTCGCCAATAACTTCTATTTCTGGACAAAATTCTTCCAGTAACATGATTAAGTTTTTTCTTGCAAATTCTTCGTCGTCAACGACAATAGCTCTTAGTTTCATGGCATTTTAGTTTAAGGATTACTCCCACAATTTACAATATTAAAAATAAATGTTGGACTAAAGAGAGAATGATAAAATGTTTTTTTTTACAGTTAAAATTAAAGAAAAGGCACACAACTCAATTATCATGAAACTTTACATTTTTTTTAAAGGTGATGATTTCATTTTCAAACGAATAAAAAAAGTTTTAAAAAAAATGCATCATTGCTATTGTCAGTTTTGAAACTATTACTACATTTGCCCCGGAGAAATGGCAGAGTGGTCGATTGCACCGGTCTTGAAAACCGGCGTACCGCGAGGTACCGGGGGTTCGAATCCCTCTTTCTCCGCCCCAAAAAAAAGGAATCGAAGCGGTTCCTTTTTTTTTATTCAGAAATTTGGATCAAGTCAAAAATGAAGCGATGAATCTCTAAAATTTTAATCTGTCAGTAGCGAAAAAAATAGTACTTTTGAAACGTGAAAATTTTAGTAATCAGATTTAGTTCCATTGGCGATATAGTGCTGACAACACCTGTTGTACGAGCAATTCATGAACAATTGTCTGGTGCTGAAATACACTACATTACCAAAAAAAAGTTTGCAACTTTATTGGAAAACAACCCACATCTTTCAAAAGTTATTACCATTGAAAAATCGGTGACAGAAGTATTGGATCAATTAAAAACTGAACAATACGATGTGGTTATTGATTTGCATAAAAATATTCGCACACTCCGTTTAAAACAAGCATTGGGAGTTAAAAGCTACTCATTTGATAAGTTGAACTTTCAAAAATGGATGTTGGTGAATTTTAAAGTGGATAAACTACCTCAAATTCACATTGTTGACCGGTATTTGGATGCTGTAAAAGAGTTGGGTGTTGTTAACGATCAGCAACCATGCGAATTGTTTTTTGACGATTCCACTACAGTAAACACCGAAAAAGAATTGGGTTTTGAAAAAAAATCATACGTTTCCGTTGCAGTGGGTGCTCAATTTGCTACCAAAGTAATGCCTGTTGAGGTGCTTTTAGCTGTTTTAAATAAAGTAAAACATCCCATTGTTTTGCTGGGGGGACCAACTGATGAAGAGCGTGGAAAATTGTTGGAAGAGGGTTTGAAAAATCACCCGCACAAGATGGTGAATGCCATCAATCGTTATTCATTGGCTCAATCTGCCTCAATTGTTGCACAATCTAAGGTGATTTTGACGCACGATACAGGTTTGATGCACATTGCCACATGCTATGCTGTGCCGATTGTTAGCGTCTGGGGGAATACCGTACCCGAATTTGGTATGTATCCCTATTATCCATCCAACTCGGAATTGTTTAGCATCCACGAAGTGAAAAATTTGAATTGTCGCCCTTGTTCCAAAATTGGCTACGATAAATGTCCCAAAAAACACTTTAATTGTATGAATTTACAAGATGTTGATGCCATTGCAAGCGATGTTAACCAACGATTTGAAGCGTGTTAGAAGTTTTGTATCACGATGAATTTTTTATAGCCATCAATAAACCACATGGTTTGTTGGTGCATCAATCGCCAATTGCTCGAAATGCCGAAGAATTTGCCGTTCAACTGTTGCGAGATCAATTAGGTAAACGTGTTAATCCAGTTCATCGATTGGATAGAAAAACGGCTGGTGTTTTGTTTTTTGCTTTTGAAAAAGAAACCACTCGTTTGATGCAGCAATTGTTTGAAAATAAGCAAGTCGTAAAAAAATACATAGCTCTTATTAGAGGTTATGCTCCACCTGAAATGACCATAAATCATCCGTTGATCAATGATAAAGGAGTAACCCAAGAAGCTATAACGTATTTTAAGACCATTCAACAATTTGAATTGGCACTTCCACATGGAAAGCATGCTACATCTCGTTATTCACTTGTTGAAGCCACTCTAGAAACAGGTCGAATGCACCAGTTGCGCAAACATTTTGCCCATATTTTTCATCCGATTATAGGCGATCGACCACATGGGTGCAATAAGCAGAATAAGTTATGGTTAGAAAATTTTCAGATGAATACGATGTTGTTGCATGCAGAGAGTGTAGAGTTTGTTCATCCAGTATCGAATGAAAAAGTTTTTGTATCGGCAGAAAAGAGTCGTGAGTTTAATCGAGTTTTAAAAATATTGAAGGGACGCGATTAATCGCGTCCGTTCTGGAATATTGAAAAAATAATCGCGTCCGTATGGATAAAAAATCAAAAAAATATTGTATATCAAAAAAATATGTGTATATTTGTAGCACATTTAAGAACAAAATCAAGAATGAGGGGACGAAAGTCCCCTCTTTTTATGACTAGAAATGATAAGTAAAAACAGAGTAGAGGAGTTGATAAATGGGCGAATTGGCGAGTTGAACAATGGCTTGTTTTTAGTGGATTTATCTATATCAGCGAGTAATGTCATTACCGTTGAGTTGGATAAACACCAAGGAGGAGTTTCGGTTGAAGATTGCATTGCTGTTTCTAGAAATATTGAGCACAATTTGGATAGAGAGCAGCAAGATTTTGAATTAAATGTTTCTTCTGCAGGGTTGGATCGACCATTTAGAGTGTTGCCACAATACATTAAAAATGTTGGTAGAACAGTTAAAGTGGTGAAAAATAATGGCGAGAAATTGGAAGGAATTTTGAAGAATGTAAACGAGAGTGGCATTGTTATTGAAAATTCAAAAAAAGAAAAAGTAGAAGGAAAAAAGAAAAAAGAACTTATTGTAGAGCAACACGAGTTGCCATTCGATAGTATAAAGGAAACGAAAATAGTTATTACATTTAAATAGGTAAATATGAATAGCCTTGAGTTAGTAGAATCGTTCTCAGAATTTAAAGAGTTAAAAAGCATCGATAAACAAACGATGCAGCACGTATTGGAAGATGTGTTTCGTAGCATGTTGAAAAAGAAATTCAACACAGATGAGCACATTGACATCGTTGTTAACATTGACAAAGGAGACGTTCAAATATTTTTAAATAAAGAAATTGTTGACGATGGAGAAGTAGAAGATCCAAATACGGAAATAGCTTATTCTGATGCCATTAAGATCGAGCCAGACTTTGAAATTGGAGAAGAAGTAACGGAAGAGTTTAAGTTTGAAGATTTTGGTCGTAGAAACATTCTTTCTTTACGTCAAAACTTGATTTCTAGAATTTTAGAATTAGAAAAAGACAACTTATACAAAGTTTACAAAAGCCGTATTGGAGAAATCATTACTGGAGAAGTTTACCAAACTTGGAAGAAAGAAATTTTGGTATTGGATGACGAAGGAAATGAATTGATTTTACCAAAATCGGAGCAAATTCCATCTGATTTCTTCAAGAAAGGTGAATCTATCCGTGCGGTAGTTTACAAAGTAGATATGCGAAATTCGCAGCCAACTATTATCCTTTCTAGAACAGCACCTGAATTCTTAGAACGTTTGTTTGAATTGGAAGTTCCTGAAGTATTTGACGGATTGATTACTATTAAACGTATCGTTCGTGAACCAGGGGAAAGAGCGAAAGTTGCGGTAGAATCTTATGACGACCGTATCGATCCAGTTGGAGCATGTGTTGGTATGAAAGGTTCTCGTATTCACGGAATTGTACGTGAGTTGAGAAACGAAAACATTGACGTGATTAATTTTACAACAAATCCCCAATTGTTTATCCAACGTTCGCTTTCACCAGCGAAAATTTCTTCTATTGAAATTGAAGAAGAACAAAAGAGAGCACGTGTTTACTTGAAACCAGATCAAGTTTCTTTAGCAATCGGTAGAGGAGGTCACAATATTAAATTGGCCGGAAAATTAACGGGGTATGAATTAGATGTTTACCGTGAAGGTGAAGTGGATATTGACGATGTTGATTTGGATGAATTTGCAGATGAAATCGATGGTTGGATCATTGATGAATTAAAAGCAATTGGATGTGATTCTGCTAAGTCGGTATTGGAATTAAGTGTTGCAGATTTAGTGCATAGAACGGATTTAGAAGAGGAAACAATCGAAGAAGTATTAAAAATACTACGTTCAGAATTCGAATAATCGAAATCCATGTAGTATATTTAGACACGATTTATAAAAACAAATTAAAAAAAGGGCGCATAATTTATGGCGGGAAAACCAATAAGATTAGGAAAGGCAGCAGGAGAACTGAATGTAGGAATTTCTACATTGGTTGAGTTTTTGGACTCTAAAGGGGTGAAAATTGATAGCAATCCCAACTTTAAGTTGGATGAGGAGCATTTTGACCTATTGAGACAAGAATTCGCTGCTGATCATGACTTAAAGGAACAAACAAAACACAATCCTGTAAAAAGAGAGAAACGTGAATCAATTTCTCTTAAAGATGCAAGAGAGGTGGAAGAAGATTCTAGCCATGAAGAAGTTGAAGAGGAAGAAGAAATTGTTGAGGTTGTTGATATTGTTGAAGAACCTATTCAGCAAGAAATTGTTGAAGAAAAAATACCTGAAACAATAGAAGATAATCCAACTCCTACTGAAGACAATAGCCCAGTTAAAGTCATTGGAAAAATTGATTTAGAGGCTTTAAATACAAAAACACGTCCTGATAAAAAGAAAAAGGATGATGTTGTAGCAGCACCTAAACAAGAAGAAGTTAAAGCACCAGTTAAAGAAGAGGTTAAGCAAGAAGTTAAAGAGGAGAAGAAAGAGGTCGTTGAAGAAAAAACTGAACCTGTAGTTGCTCGTGAAGAAATTGAAACAATTCGCGTGCAAAGCCAAACACTTACTGGTCCTAAAATACTTGGAAAAATTGAACTTCCGGTTGAAAAACCAAAATCAAATGATCATGACGATAAAGGTGGTGACAGAAAGAAAAGAAAACGCATAAAGAAAATAGATGTAAACAAACAAGCACAACAACAGCAGCAAAGAGAGAACCAAGGCCAAGGTCAAGGACAGGGTCAAAACCAAAATCAAGGTCAAGGTCAAAAAGGCCATCACAATAAATTTAAGAAAGGAACTCCTGTAGAGCGTCCAGAAATTTCAGAACAAGACATTGAGAAAGAAATTAAGGAAACATTGGCTCGTTTATCCAATAAGGGAAATAAGTCAAAAGGAGCTAAAAACAGAAGAGCAAAACGTGATGTTTTTGCACAAAGACGACAAGAAGAGGAATTAGCAGCAGAGTTAGATAGCAAAATCTTAAAGTTAACAGAGTTTGTTACTGTATCTGAGTTGGCAAATATGATGAATGTGCAACCAACACAAGTAATTTCTGCATGTATGTCTTTGGGTATTTTTGCATCAATTAACCAGCGTTTAGATGCAGAAACCATTCAAATCGTTTCGGATGAATTTGGTTTTGAAACAGAATTTGTAAGTGCAGAAGTACAAGATGCTATTCCTGTTGTAGAAGACAAAGAAGAAGATTTATTGACACGTCCTCCAATTATTACGGTAATGGGACACGTTGACCATGGTAAAACATCTTTGTTGGATAAGATTCGTAATGCACACGTAACTGAAGGTGAAGCTGGAGGTATTACACAGCACATTGGAGCATATTCTGTTGTTAAAGACGGTAAGAAATTGACGTTCTTGGATACACCTGGTCACGAAGCCTTTACTGCGATGCGTGCTCGTGGTGCTCAAGTTACCGACGTAGCAATTATTATTGTAGCTGCGGATGACGATGTGATGCCTCAAACAAAAGAAGCAATTTCACACGCTCAAGCTGCTGGTGTACCGATGGTGTTTGCTATCAATAAAATTGATAAACCAGGAGCAAATCCGGATAAAATTAGAGAACAATTGTCTCAAATGAATATCTTGGTTGAAGAATGGGGTGGTAAATACCAATCTCAAGAAATCTCTGCTAAGCAAAATTTGAACATTGATGCATTATTAGAAAAAGTATTGTTGGAAGCTGAATTGTTGAATTTAAGAGCTAATCCGAATAAAAATGCTTTGGGTGTTGTAATTGAATCTTCGCTTGATAAAGGAAAAGGGTATGTAACCAATATGTTGGTAGAATCTGGAACTTTACGAGTAGGTGATGTTGTTCTTGTGGGTAGATATTACGGAAAGGTGAGAGCTATGCACGATGAAAAAGGAAATGCATTGAAAGAAGCGGGACCTTCTACACCAGTATCTATTTTGGGTATAAGTGGTGCGCCTAATGCAGGGGATAAGTTCAACGTAATGGATGATGAGCGTGAAGCTAAAGCTATTGCATCTAAACGTGAGCAATTGTATAGAGAGCAAGGATTGCGTGCTACTAAGCACATTACTTTGGATGAAATTGGTCGTCGTTTGGCAATCGGAGATTTCAAAGAATTGAACATTATTGTGAAAGGTGACGTGGATGGTTCTGTTGAAGCGTTGTCTGATTCATTGTTGAAATTATCTACTGAAGAAATTCAAGTAAATATTATACATAAAGGTGTTGGTGCTATTTCTGAAGCCGATGTTAACTTAGCTTCTGCATCAGATGCTATTATTATTGGATTCCAAGTTCGACCAGTTGTTTCTGCTCGTAGATTGGCAGAAAATGAGCAAATTGATATTCGTTTGTACTCCGTTATCTACAAAGCGATTGAAGAAATTAAATCGGCAATGGAAGGAATGTTATCTCCAGATATTGAAGAAAAAATCATTGGATCCGCTGAAGTTCGTGAAACGTTTAACATTACGAAAGTTGGAACAATTGCAGGATGTTATGTATTAGACGGAATCATCAAAAAGTCTTCTATGATTCGCTTAATCCGTGATGGAATTGTTATTCATACTGGAACATTAGGTTCTTTGAAACGATTCAAAGATGATGTTAAAGAGGTGAAAAACAACTACGAATGTGGATTGAACATTGACAAGTTCAATGATATCCAAGTAGGAGATATTATCGAAGCATTTGAAGAAATCGAAGTAGCAAGAAAACTATAATAGTCGAAAAAAATATCTGTTTAAAAGCTATCTGAAAAGGTAGCTTTTTTTATTTGGATAAAATTTAGATTAATTCAATGGAAGTTCTATCGTGAAAGTTGTGCCAACACCCTCTTCAGATTCAAAGTCTATTGTTCCCTGATGATTCATGATGATTTGTTTAACCATTGCTAAACCTATACCAGAGCCGTTGGACTTGGTTGTGAAATAAGGTACAAATATTTTTGCTTGCTGACTTTTTGAAATTCCAGAACCATTGTCTGTTACCCCTATTGTTACAACGTTTTCGTTTTGTTTCACAGAAATACTAATTAAGCCATTTTGCTTTTCATTAATAGCTTGACTACTGTTTTTAATTAAGTTGTTAAATACACGTAGCAGTTGGTCTTTATCCCCTTTTATGAAGCATTTTTCTGGTGCATTGATCTGAATGTTAACCTGGTTGCCTTCTTTGAATAATTCAATTACATTGTTGATTATATTTACAATATCAACCGTTTCAAATTCAGGTTTTTGCATCTTTGCAAAATTGGAAAATTCATTGGCAATTTTTGTCAGTGCATCAATTTGTTCAATTAGCGAAGAACTGACTTTATTAATCTTGTCGTGTGCATTTACATCATCTGGATCAAACGAACGCATGAGGTGTTGAACAGATAATTTCATTGGGGTTAGTGGGTTTTTGATTTCATGAGCTACTTGTTTTGCCATATCTCTCCATGCCGATTCACGCTCACTTTGAGCCAATTGTTGAGCAGCATATTCCAATTCATCGATCTTCATGTTATAGCTTTTTACAAGCGCACCAATTTCGTCGTTAATGTGGTATTGGATGTATTGATTTGTTTTTCCAAGATGAATGTTTGAAACGTATTTCTGAAGCATTTGAAGCGGATTGGTAATCCAGTTCGCAACAAATATGGCCACAATTGCCGAAGTGGCTAATAAAAGCACAAAAACACTGATTACAGACATTAAAAATTGCTGAATTTGGTGTTCAACTTCTTCTTGTTGTCCAAAATGCTGTAGATTGATGTAGCCAATTATTTTGCTACTTTTATTGTAAATAGGAGCATAGGCAGAATTGTAGTACAAATTACCTATGTTTTCTGAATGAATGAATTCACTTTTGTCCAATTCAATTAATTCTTTTTTTGCAGTTGGATTGATCTGTTCACTTAATAATCCGCTATTGAACACATTTTGGCGAGAAGTGCTAATTAAAAATCCTTGCTCATCGTAGATGTTGATATCGGTTTTAAACACTTTGGACAACCCAATGAGTTGAAAATTTAAAAATGAGGCATTGTTTTGAATGGTTAAATTTTTTTCTTTGCTAATTAGCGGGGTTAATTCTTCTTCAATGGATTGAACCTTTTCTTTGATGGATAGTTCTGTAAATGAACTGTATTGATTTCTAATAAATGCACCACTACTTACAGCTGAAATTGTGAGTGAAATAACAACTATTGTAATCAATGTGACTTGAATTTTTGTTGCTAAAGAAATGGAGTTTTTTGTAAAAGATTTGGCATAAAAGCGAATGTAGATAGGAAGCAACAGAATGCCAAAGAAACAGAATAAATACGAAAATAAAGTAATTACATCAACCCAAGTGCTGTTGATGCTTGACAATACAACCACATCGTTTTTTGATTTATGTTGAATCAAGTGATTGTAACCATTGTAATTGAAATTGTCTAAATGTTTCGGATTTGTTTTGTAAAGTCCTTTTAATGTGTTGGGATAATTGAATAAACCATATTGCGATACCAATCGTTTGTTATGATACTTGGCAATGGAGTAATTGTCTAAATGATGCAAAGAAGAAGATTCGGACGATATTAATAATCGAGGATAGCCTATTTCTTCGGGGACTTTCTTTGATTTTAGGGTAACAAAAAGCGTAGCTATTTCATCATTTTTACCATGTAATTGTTGCTTAATGATGTAGCTATATTGACCAATATAATCAGATATAAAATAAATTGATGGGCTAATTTCCGATTGTACACCATGATTGTTAACATAATCATTCAAATTGAGCCACAATTCATTTGAGCTGCCTTGAAGATTTAGAAGCGATTCATTTTTTTCATTGTATAAAAAGAATTTGCATTCGTATCTTTCCCAGAATTTATTGAAATGTCGGCGTTCCATTGTTCTTTCAAAATCTCTGAAATTTAATTGACCACCTACACTAATCATTTGTTGCAGTAGTTTATCGCTTTTTATCGAAGGAGCTAATTTTAAGAATTCCAATTCTGTAATGATATCCTTTTCCACCATTAATTGACTAGCATATAGTTCTCTTTCACTTTTTCCTTTCTTTTGGCTAAAGTCATTGATAATAATAGCAGAAGCAAATGCATAGATGGCCAACATAGACATACCAAGAACGAGGTGTTTTTGTTTTATTTCTTTGTATTCGAGTAGGGTAACAAAAAGTAGAAAAACGAATGGAAGTAAGGCCGTATAAGGAGTTTCTTTGGATAAATAAAAGACTTCAATTAGAAAATAAGCAATTCCAATGATGCTATTAAATAGGATGAGTTTTTTGAAAGGAAATGATTGATTTTTAAGAAGACGAATAATGGTTTTACTCGTTATGAAGTAAATAAACCCTATAACAGCTATACTGAGTATTGCGATAATGGAATAACTGTTGATTTTAAACAATTCTTCAATATGAAGAGGAATACTAGAGTTTTCTATTAATCCTTGAAAGAAAAACAAGTTGCAAATCCAAACAATGTACGGAATAATGAGTACAATAAAAACAAGCAGGGTAGAGAGATTGAATTGCTTTGTTTTGAGTTTTCCGTAACAAAAATAACTAATGATGAGTAAGACTAAAATGTTGATGCAGTACTCGGTAAAATTAGGGAAAAGTGCATTTGTACCGTATAAACTCGCGCTGTAAATCTCCGAGTTTTTTAAAAACGAAAGCCAAGCAAAGTGAATGGATAGATACCGAATGCCAAGTAAAGCAAATGGATATACCCAAGACCATTTGGAAGTTGTTTTTATGGTAAATTGTGTGGTTTTAAATAATGTCAATGTTAATATAATGATTAACAAACTAAATAAAATGATGGCATCTACCTCATTGATGGTTTGGTAATCGTTGACAGTAATTGAGAATAAATATTGCTTTTTTTGATTGTAGATAGGGAAGCCACTCGATTCATCTAAAGAAATTGATGCATTAAAGTTTGTTTTTAAATTATCAGAAAATTCATTTTTAAGGTATTCATTTTGGTATGAATATTCATTTTTGATTAAAAATGATACGGCATAGGTGTATTCATTAATGGTGTTTGTTTGTGCGTAATACCACCCATTTTGTAGGCGCAACAAGCCTGATGAAGGGTATTGCAAATCAGCAAATTTTGAAACGGGTAATTTATTTGTATTCCAATAAACTAATGTATCGTTTTTATAGATATGCAGAAAGAATGGTTCTTTGGTTGTGAGTGAATCTAATTGTTTACTTTTTTGAAGTTGACTTTCGATTGATTTTTGGTAAGTGGTTAATTCATTTTCTAAGGCATTAAAACTTGTTTTGACCTTACTTAGTTGGGGGTAGTAATTGGAAGAAAATAAATGAGCATATAATAAAATAAATAGACCAATCGCAGCAGCGAGACTCATCCAAAGGCCATATTTCTTTATAAGTGATTTCATTTATTCTCTATTAAACGTCAAATTAACTTTATTAGTTACTTCAAAATTAACAGTTTCGTTTAAAACAATTGCCCTATTGTCGTCTAGATGTCCACTTGGGAAGTTGAAGCAAATAGGAATTCTTCTATACTGAAAATGTTGTAAAATAATATCTTCAATATTCATGCCAATTGATACTTCTGTTGAATCTTTGATATTTGTCATACCACCAACAATAAGCCCTTTTATTTCATCAAGAATACCTGATTTTTTAAATGAAAACAACATTCTATCAATGGAGTAGAGTTGTTCGCCAACATCTTCAATAAACAAAATTTTATTTTTGTAATCAGGCATACTGTCAGTGCCTATCAAACTGTATAAAATACTCAAGTTTCCTCCTATAATTTTACCAATGGCACTCCCTTTTTTATTGAAATCGTTTCCTTCAATTTCTATGGAGTATGATTTTCCTGTTAGCGCATCAATAAGGGTTTCAATCGATTCTTTACTGTTTTCATTGTAGTTTAAAGGCATTGTAGCATGAATGCTTTTTTGATCGAGTAGTTGCATTTGCTGGTGAAACACTGTTATGTCACTAAATCCAACTATCCATTTCGGAGAAATGAGTTGATTGGCCCATTTGATTTTATCAACAATTCTGACCGCACCGTAGCCACCTCTTGCACAGATAATTGCTTTTACATCAGGATTGTCTAATGCTTGTTGGAAATCAGTTAACCGTTGCTCATCAGTTCCAGAGAAATAATTGAATCGATCAGTACAATTGGGACTGATTTTAACTTTAAACCCAATTTCTTCTAAGCGGATTTTAGCAAATTCGATTAGTTCTTTTTCTATTGCTTTGGCTGGAGCAACAATTTCAATTAAATCACCTTTTTTAAGGTATGGAATTGCATTCATGTTTAATTTCTTACCCTCAAAGAAACGAAATTTCTTTAAAGTATCGGGTAAAAAGCATCTGGAATGTGTTCAATTTTTGAGCGAATGGAATTGTGAACGATGGATATGATGTCAAATCGCACATCAATGAACAAGTTTTTGCTTTTAATGAAATAATCAGCTGCTTTGATGAGTTGTCGTTGTTTATTCAATGTTACAGCTTTGTATGGTTCGCCTATTTGTGCGGTAACACGTGTTTTTACTTCGCAAATAATTAGCTGTTCGCCTTTTGTGGCAATGATATCAATTTCTAATTTTTTATACCGGTAATTTCGTTCCAATATTTGGTAACCATCATTGCGTAAATAGTCAGTAGCCATTTGTTCACCGTGCTGACCAAGTTCAATATGTGTCATGTGTTTTGTGTTTAAAGTAGTTTTAAAAAGGGATGGTTGTGTTTACTATTTAATTTTTCAGTTGAAGTTGTATTCTTTTTTTGCGAACGATTGATTGTTTGTTGTATGTTTAATATAAAAGAGGTGTCCAAAAAATTGGACACACTCTTTCCCTACGATTACAACTAAACTAATCTTGCTCTACTACAGTTGCTACTGATGTAGAACCAAGAGCTTCTTTAATTTTGTTTTCTAATTCATCCATCAATTCTGGATTATCTTGAATCAATGCTTTTACAGCATCGCGACCTTGTCCAAGTTTTGTTTCTCCGTAAGAGAACCAAGATCCACTTTTCTTAACGATATTCAAATCTACTCCAAGATCGATAATTTCACCAATTTTTGAGATACCTTCACCGTACATGATATCAAATTCTGCTTTTTTGAATGGTGGAGCTACTTTGTTTTTTACAACTTTTACTTTTACTCTGTTTCCAATTACTTCCTCACCATCTTTTATTTGGCTTGCTCTTCTAATATCTACTCTTACAGAAGCATAAAATTTCAATGCGTTTCCTCCTGTTGTAGTTTCTGGATTTCCGAACATAACACCAATTTTATCCCTTAATTGGTTGATGAAGATACAGCAACATTTAGCCTTGTTGATTGAACCTGTTAATTTTCTTAATGCTTTTGACATCAATCTTGCTTGTAAGCCCATTTGTGAGTCACCCATTTCCCCTTCAATTTCTGCTTTTGGGGTTAATGCAGCCACGGAGTCAACTACTAATAGATCAATTGCACCTGAACGAATTAGGTTATCTGCAATTTCCAATGCTTGCTCTCCATTGTCTGGTTGTGAAATCAATAAGTTGTCGATATCCACACCTAATTTTTCGGCATAAAACTGGTCAAATGCGTGTTCTGCGTCAATTATAGCAGCTATTCCACCTTGTTTTTGCACTTCGGCGATTGCATGGATAGCCAATGTTGTTTTTCCAGATGATTCTGGTCCATATATTTCTACAATTCTTCCTTTAGGAAAACCATTTACACCTAATGCAATATCCAGTGTTAGTGATCCTGTTGGGATGGCTTCTACTTTTTCTACAGCTTCGTCGCCTAATTTCATTACGGTTCCTTTACCGTAAGTTTTATCCAGCTTTTCCATTGTTAATTGAAGAGCTTTCATTTTTTCAATTCTCTCTTGGTTTACATCTTTTGTTGCCATAATCGTTTGGTTTTTTTAGTTAATTAATTTAATTGTGATACAAAGGTATATTGATTAGAACGTAAAGTTTTTACGTTGTGATTATTTTTCTAAAAGTTTTAAAATTTCTTCTGTATGATTTTTCGTATTGGGTTTTGTGATAATATCAATGATTTGTTGATCTTCATTGATTAGAAATGTCGTACGGTGTATTCCGTTATACGTTCTACCCATGAATTTTTTTTCTCCCCAGACACCATAACTTGTTAAAATGATTTTTTCTGTATCGGCTATGATTGGAAAATTTAAGTGGTATTTAGTGCTAAATTTATCATGAGAAATAACAGAATCGGCACTGACACCTATTACTTTTATGTTTTTTTCTAAAAGTATTGATTCGTTATCTCTTAAATTACAGGCTTGTGCTGTACATCCGGGCGTATTGTCTTTTGGATAAAAATAAAGCACTACTTTTTGCCCCTTATAATCTGTAAGATTGATGGTGTTGCCCTGTTGGTCTAAGCCTGAAAATCCAGGTGCTTTATCACCTATTGTTAACTTTTTCATTGATTAAAATATTGTCATTTTGTTATTAAATAATAATCAAATATAATTACTTTTTTTAAAACGACAAAATAATTATCAAAAAAAAGATTAAAAAATAATCATTTTTATAGTTTTATATAATGATATTGAATATTCACAAACATACCACTCTTAACTTAAAAAATGGTAAAAATAAAGTTTTCTTCACGTTTCACGTGTCGAAATGACAAATCGTAATAAGTGTCTATTTCGTGCGTAGCGCGATAATAACTTCACTAGAATGAAGTCATTTCGACAAACTTGTTTGGAGAAATCCCTTTTAAAAAATACAAATGGTATATTAGCGACTATTCATTAATGATATATGCTTGTTTGGACAAATTTTTATTTTTTCAATTTTGAAGCCAAGTCAATTATTTTTTAATATTTTCTTACAAATTGTAGTTCTAATTACAGTGAAATGAGTGAATCAACAATATTTTATGACAATCTGAATTCAATACATTAATCGCATTCAGGTTTTTATTATCTTTGTAAAAAATCCATTATCAATGAAACAAGTTATTCTCAATCATACGCAAATCGAACAAAAAATTAATCGTTTAGCTTTTCAAATTATTGAAAACACGTTTGAATTAGATACATTATACATTGCAGGAATAACGGGTAATGGAATCGTTTTGGCGGAAAAACTGAAAGCGGTTATCGAAAAAAATTCAACTCAAAAAATAATTCTTTTTGAAGTGGTGTTGGACAAAGATAAACCTTTATCTCAACCTATTCAACTATCAATTAACGTCAATGAGTTGGATAATAAAACGGTGATTTTAGTGGACGATGTCTTGAACTCTGGTAAAACGATGCAATATGGTCTGATGAAAGTATTGGAACAACCTGTGCATAAAATTTATACCGTTGTGTTGGTCGATCGAAAGCACCGTCGTTTTCCAATTAAAGCAAATTTCTTTGGTTTGCGGTTAACAACTACGCTTCACAATCACGTGGAGGTATCGTTAGAAGATGGTCATTATTCCGCTCAATTGTCGTAATATGAAAAAAACAACAGAATCCGATTCTTTGTACACGAATTTGGAACAGCAATCTACTTTGGAATTGCTTACCAATATCAATCGTGAAGATAAAAAAGTAGCTGATGCTGTTGCTCTTGAATTAAAAAACATCGAATCTTTTGTTGATGCTTGTTTTGATCGTATGAAAAATGGTGGTCGCCTTTTTTATATTGGTGCAGGAACTAGTGGAAGATTGGGAATTGTAGATGCAAGTGAATGTCCTCCAACTTTTGGTGTGGAGCAAGGAATTGTTGTTGGCATCATTGCTGGTGGTGACGGCGCTATTCGAAAAGCTGTTGAATTTGCAGAAGATGACACAGAACAAGGGTGGAAAGATTTGCAAGAATACCAAATCAATGCAAACGATACCTTAGTGGGAATTGCAGCTTCGGGAACAACTCCTTATGTGATTGGCGCGCTTAAAAAAGCTAATGAAAATGGTTTGCTTACAGCATCTATTACGTGCAATCCTGGTAATCCAATCGCTCAATTGGCTCAGCATCCTATTACGCCTGAAGTGGGACCTGAATTTGTGACGGGAAGCACACGTATGAAGTCTGGAACTGCTCAAAAATTAGTGTTGAACATGATTTCTACATCGTTGATGATTAAACTTGGTCGCGTAAAAGGCAATAAAATGGTTGATATGCAATTGAGTAACAATAAATTAGTTGATAGGGGTGTGAAGATGGTGATGCAACAAACGGGATTGGAATATCAACAAGCTGAAGAGTTATTAAAAAAACACGGTTCTGTGCGCAGTGCTGTTGATGCATTTGAAAGAAATTAAAGTATGTTTACAGGAATAATTGAACAATTAGGAACGGTCAGAAACATTACAAAAGATGGAGATAACATTCATTTTGAATTAGCTGCTGATTTTGTTGGTGAATTGAAAATAGATCAAAGTGTTGCTCACAATGGTTGTTGTTTGACGGTTGTACAGCTTACAAATGATACTTATACCGTAACAGCAATAAAGGAAACGTTGGATAGAACGAATTTGAGTAGCTGGACAATCGGAACAAAAGTCAATTTGGAACGTTGTATGGTGATGAATGGTCGCATAGATGGACACATTGTTCAAGGTCATGTGGATACAACGGCTACTTGTGTTGGTATTGAACCTCAAAATGGGAGTTGGAAGTTTATTTTTAGCTATGAAACACCCGATGTTACTGTTGAAAAGGGCTCTGTAACAGTCAATGGTACAAGTTTAACAGTTGTTGATTCAAATCCACAATCATTTTCTGTATGCATCATTCCATACACTTTTGAATACACGAATTTCAATCAATTAAAAATTGGCGATAAAGTCAATATTGAATTTGATATTATTGGGAAATACGTGGCAAAGTTAATTGGAAATAAGGCTTAAATTCTTATCTCCAAGCTTTATCTACTCGTGCGATTGTTTTCTTGTTGAAACGTTTCATCGTTGATGTTCTATCAGAAATATTGCCACATTTGATAATGTCTGTAGCTACCAATTCATTGTTGCGATAGAATGCAAATTCAAACGATACATTCACGGCTCCAGTACGGTAAATTTCTCTCAAAGTACCTTGATCCAATTTCTCTTTAAACGTATATTTCACTTTTGAAGGTTTAAATTTTCGATCATATCCACGAACAGAAATGATAACGTAAGTATCAAAACCTTTTTCCTTTAAGATATTGGATAATGAATCTTCGGCTAAAACCGTCGCATTTCCACCTGTTTTAACGTAGTTAACCGATGGAGTTGTTTTTATATTGTACTCGTTTAAAATACCTGTAACGGCACTCTCGATTGTGAAACGGTCTTCGGGTTTATCAAATTGTCCGACTACCACACAGTTTTTCAACTTCAAATTCTTTAGTTGAGCAAAAGAATTGGTTGTAAAAACAAAAAGACAGACAATAATTAGTGTGTATAATTTCATATTTATTCATTTATAGCTTTTATGCCTGGTAATTCAATTCCTTCCAAGTATTCCAACATAGCACCACCGCCAGTAGAAACATAAGAAACTTGATCAGCCAAGCCAAATTTATTAATTGCAGCAACTGAGTCGCCACCACCAATTAACGAAAAAGCACCATTTTTTGTTGCCTCAACTACAGCATTTGCTACTTCAATTGTTCCTTTTTGGAAATTTTCCATTTCAAAAACACCCATTGGACCGTTCCAAAGAATCAGTTTTGAATGAACGATGATGTCACGAATTTCTTTAGAAGATTCCGGGCCAACATCCAATCCCATCCAGCCATCAGGTATTTCATTAATGTTTACCAATTTCTGTGCCGCATTGTTGTCAAATTTGTCGGCAACAATGGTATCAACCGGTAAATAAAGATTGATTCGCTTTGCTTCTGCCTTTAAAAGAATGTTTTTTGCAATTGCCAAATAATCGTCTTCAACCAACGAATTTCCGACGTGACCACCTTTGGCTTTGATGAACGTATAAGCCATTCCTCCGCCTACTATCAGGTTGTCAACTTTATTCAATAGTCGATCAATGATGGTAATTTTCGAAGAAACTTTTGCACCGCCAACTATAGCTGTTAATGGTTTTTCATCACTGTTTAAGACTTTGTCAACGGCTTTGATTTCACCTTCCAACAAATAACCAAACATTTTATCATTGGGGAAGAATTTTGCTACCACAGTTGTGGAAGCATGTGCTCTATGAGCAGTTCCAAAAGCATCGTTTACATAGACATCGCCGTGTTTTGATAACGCTTCGGCAAATGCTTCTGTTCCGGCAGTTTCTTGCTTGTAGAATCGAACATTTTCCAATAATAACACCTCTCCAGTGGCAAGGCTTTTACTGGCTGCTTGCGCGTCTTCATTGATGCAATCATTCACAAATTTAACAGGTACTTCCAATACTTTAGCCACTTGACTAACGATGTGTTTCAACGAATATTTTTCTTCAACACCGTCTGGGCGACCAAGGTGAGACATTAATACAACACTTCCACCAGTATTTAAAATGTGTTTAATTGTTGGTGCTGCCGCACGAATACGGGTGTCGTCTGTTACCTCAAAAGTTTCTTTGTTAAGAGGTACATTAAAATCTACGCGAATTAAAGCACGCTTTCCTGCAAAATCGTATGAATGAATATCAGCCATTGTTTTATTAATTTGAATGTACAAATTTAGTTTTTTTTGCTTGTTATACGATCAACCAATGTCTGATTATTCATTTAAAGTTTTTATTTTGATTTAATTCATTGATTTATAATTTATTAACCAATTATAGATTTAAATAAAAAGCAATTGTAGTAAAAATAAAAGATGATTAAAAACCTTAGTGAATTTTATCGGAATGAGCTGTATCTATTGGCTTTCGCTTCTCCATTACCTTCCTGATTGTTGTCTTTCCGATCCAACAAAACTTGGTGAAATCTTTGGTGTTTCTAAAATCAATATTATATTTCCATGTTCAAGCAAATGTACAATGAGTTTTATTGTAATTATTGTTATAGGATTGAGTCAGAATTATTTTACCTTAAAAGGATTTGACTAAAAATTTTTGGCACATTTTTGGCTATACATAAAAAAATAAGTAGTTTTATAAATAAATTTAAATATAGCATCATGAAAAATACTTTTTTAGTTCTTGGTTTAATGCTTGCATATTCATTTGGACATGCGCAAACAGTTGTTGGTAAATGGACTACAATAGATGATAAAACAGGAAAAAAGAAATCCATTGTTGAACTCTACAAGAGTGACCATCAATTGTATGGTAAAATAGAGTATTTATATCCAAGAGAAGGTCGTGAGGCAAATCCAAAATGTACACTTTGTACCGATGATAGAAAAGATCAACCATTAGTTGGACTACAATTGGTTAGAAATTTGAAATGGGATGGAGAAGCATGGTACGGTGGAACAATTGTTGATCCTGAAAATGGGAAAATTTACAAGGTTAAAATGTGGATTGATAAAAATTCTCCAGATAAATTAAATGTTAGAGGTTATGTAGGTCCTTTCTACAGAACTCAAACTTGGGTGAAAGAAAAGGAGTAGGAGAGATTCGAGTAGTATTAAATAGACTTTTTAATAGAAAAAGATAATATGAGAGTGCGAGTAAAACTTGCACTCTTTCTTTTTAATTTATTTCAGCATATCTCATTACTATCCTTACCACCAGTGCCTCATCCACTGCACGACTGTGCACTCTTTCCGTGTAAATCCGTTCAATCAGCAACACTTATGCAAAGCAGAAGTATCAGCGTTCCATTCTACACTTATCGATTACCAAAAATTTATACTTATGCTCACAACTTTTAAGACACAAAAAAAGGTTACTCAACCGAATAACCTTTAATTATAATCTGTTTCTAATTATCTCAACAAGTTCACATGACCAGTATATTCATCTTTGCCGTCATTGTTTCTATGTTTGATAGATGCTCTCCATGTATATTCTCCTTGTGGAGCAGGTTGACCTTTGTAAGTACCATCCCAACCGATTGAAGCATCGTCTGTTTCCCAAACAATTTCACCCCAACGGTTGAATACTTTTAAATTGAATCCGTATTGATCCCCTCCTTTCATTATTAACTTCCATGATTGGTTAAATTCATCACCATCTGGAGTAAATGAATTTGGAACGAAGAATAGAATTACGTCTTCAATGATTGCATCTACTACTGCTGTGTCAACACAACCCATTTGAGTGGTTACAACAAGCATAACAGGGTATTTTCCTTCCACTCCTTCAGGGAATTTGAATTTAGGGAATTGTAAATCACTGTATGCAGGTGTTGAGAATGGTGATTCCCATTTCCAAGCAACTACGTCATCAGTTGATAAGTCCTGACCTATCATTGATGTTTCATAAATTGTTCCAGGGTTTCCGCCCAATGCAAATCGAGCAATTGGGTCTGGATGTACTGTAAAGTAATCGACAAATGTTGTATCGTAAACACAACCGAAAACAGATGTGTTTCTAATTTCTAAGGTATAAGTACCTGGTTTGTTGTAAGTAATTGAAAAATCTTCACCATTTGGAACAATGGTATTAGAAAGATTACCAAAATCGATATAAGTTGAAGCTAATTCAGCAATATTCAACGATGTATTTTGAATTAAAAATTCACCTGGCATACAATCTTCATACTTATTTGGTGTCAATTGTGGCATAATTGGTGTTGGAAAGGTAATCAACACACATGAATCCGCAACTGGAGAACCACATTCTTCTGATAATTGAACACAGTAAGAAGTATTTGTTACAGTTGGGTCAACCAAAATAGAATTACCTGTACCTAACAACTCACCATTTGATGTCCAAGTAAATGTGTGAGCTGTAGAACCACCTGTACCTGTAACATTCAAAGTAATATTGTCTTCTGGACAAATTTGTGTGTTTGGTGTTAAACTAGTAATTTGAAGTGGAGCTGGCTCACCGATTGCTTGTGTCTTTGTAATCACACAACCTGTATTGTCTGTAATTGTAACGGTGTGATTTCCTGCATACAAATCATTGGCAGTATTACCAGTGCTCGTAGAATTGTCCCAAGAATAAGTATAAGGAGCTGTTCCTTGATTAACAGTAATTGTTAAAACACCATCATTTTTGCTGTTACATGTAGCATCTGTAATAGTTGTGAAATTAGCTTGTAATCCTGGGATTTCGGTTACGGTAACAGTTACAACGCTGTTACAACCAACTGAAGATGTAACTGTACAATGATACGTTCCTGCAGTTAAACCTGTAGCTGTTTGTGTTGTTTGACCAGCAGGATCATCCCATTGATATGTTACAGTTCCCAATACTGGAGTCATTGTTGCTGTTGCTGTACCGTCATTTCCACCTGAACAAGATACCAGAGTTGATGAGGATGTAAAGTTGGCAGGAGTATTAGCAACTGTTACAGTCGTTTGAGCAAGACATCCATTTCCATCTGTAATTTTTACAATATATGTTCCACCAACAACATTGCTAACGCTTGGGGTTGTTGCCCCCAAAGCTGGCCAGTTATAAGTATAAGGAGCTGCACTTCCTGTTCCTGTTGCAGTAACTGTTCCTTGTCCAGAAGAGCATATATCAGGAGTAGAAGATGCTGAAACTGAAGCGGCAACAGTTGTAATAAATGTTGTATCTGACAATGCACCCACTTGTGATTGACATTGTGTACTATTCAATGTTAAGAAATAACCCACTGTGCCTGGTGTGGCAGTCATTTGTGAGGTAACATTTAGAATACCATTGTTGTATGGAAACGTTTGTCCCAACGTGTTTTTCCACCCAAAATTTCCACCAGTTGAAATAATTGATTTATAAGGTATTGGGGATACTTGATAAGCAGACGTATTGTTTGGTGCAACAGGAGAGTATAAACGAGCATCGTTACTAGCTGTCCAAACAGTGTTGTTTCTTCCTGGAGTAACCGTTGCGGTGTTTCCCGGTTGGTTTTCTACTGCTTGTATTGCCAAAGAGCTATTCCAGTTGGAATTGGATATTGATTTATTACCAATGTGGTATTCAATTTTGTTACTTGTTTCACGTAGAATTAAGGCCATGTATTGACACTCACCACTACTAAACATCGGAATGTTGTTGTACAATACCACAAACATTCGATTAGGTGCAGTACCTATCGTTTGGTATTGAATTTGTCCACCTTGTCCCGGATTGATGTCTTGGTAACAAATCATCGCAGCATTTCTAGCTTCACTAAGTCCAGAAGTAGTTGGCAATGTTTGCCCACCAGTAAGTGACCAAGAACAATAACCATTAGCCTTAGAAACATCAAAAGTAACCAAACCGTTAGAGCCAATCACACATTGTGTGTAATTGTTTCCATAAAAACTGAATGTAAATCCGATGTTTACTATTCCAGAGTATGAATCGTCTGATAAACTCACATTCGTTGGGTTAGTCAAAACAATTGATGAATCACCTCCTGAAACTCCTCCTATATTGCAATCTTGAATAGAGACTGTTTTTCCAACACAAAGAGTAGTATCTTCTCCAAGGCACAATTGAGCGTGGCTAGAAAAAGGTACTGCTATTAATGTAGCAATAAAGGATAAATTAAAGATATTTTTTAAAGTTTTCATTGTTTAATTTTTCTTTTCATAATATAGACGGCAAATTTACGAAAAGGTTGTCTAAGAAAAAAATATTTTTTAAATAATTAATTTATTGATTATTAGTATTTTATATTGTTTTTAGCAAATGGTTTTTTAAGAATTTAACAATTAATAAAGTTATTTCACTTAAAAATTTGCTTTTCTATTTAAAATACTAGTGATTGAAAATGTTTTTTTATGAAATATTGGGGTGTTCAAAAAGTTATACATTTCCACTTATTTCTATCCACTCTTCTATCCACTTAGATTCTTAAAATAAACTTAGACAATTGTCGTCTCATAAAATCTTTTTTACTAAAAACGTTGTCTCCTCCATTTTTTGGCATTACTTTTGCCATGATACATTAAAATAAAAAATGTTATGAAAAAAGGTATTTTAATAGCACTTGCAAGTGGTGCACTTTTAATTTTAAATTCGTGCGATGTGTTGCAAAGTGCAGCAAGTACTGTAGCAAGTAATCCCAATTCGGTTAACTTAACAAATGATGAAGTTGTAAGTGGTTTGAAAGAGGCATTAACTGTTGGAATCACCAATTCTGTGAGTATTACTTCAGTTGCGGATGGGTTTTTAAAAAACAATGAAATACGTTTACCTTTTCCTCCTGATGCAATAAAAGCAAAAGAAAAAGCTATAGAGTGGGGGATGAGTGGACAAGTTGAAAAATTTGAAACAACTTTGAATAGAGCGGCAGAAGAAGCGGTAAAAGAAGCGTTGCCAATCTTTAAAAATGCCATTACTGGAATGTCGTTGCAAGATGGATTTGCAGTGTTGAAAGGAGGAAATGGCGCAGCAACAACATTTTTAAAAGATCATACTAGTACGCAATTAGTTACTGCATTCGCTCCAAAAGTACAAGCGGCAATAGAAAAAGTTAAGTTAACAGACTACTGGAATCCGATTGTGACAAAATTCAATGCTGCAGCACCTTTATTAGGTTTAAATAAGGCAAACCCTGATTTGAATGAATACGTAACTCGCTTGGCTATTGATGGTTTGTTTAAGATGGTAGAGAAAGAAGAAAATAAAATTCGCCAAAATATTGGGTCACGTGTTACCGATTTGTTGAAAAAAGTATTCGGTTCATTGGATAAATAGAGGTATCTTTTCTTATCTTTGTAATCATTTTTAAAAATTATGAGTCATACTATAAAACCAGGAGTTGCTACGGGCGACGAAGTTCAGAAGATATTCAACTACGCAAAAGAAAAAGGATTTGCGCTTCCAGCTGTAAATGTTACTAGTTCTAGTACTGTTAATGCAGTGATGGAAACAGCAGCAAAGTTGAATTCTCCTGTTATCATCCAGTTTTCTAATGGAGGTGCACAGTTTTTTGCAGGTAAAGGATTGAAAAACGAGCAAGAAAGAGCGACTATTGCTGGTGCAGTTGCTGGTGCTAAACATGTGCATGCCTTGGCTGAAATGTATGGAGCAACGGTGATTTTACATACCGACCACTGTGCGAAAAAATTATTACCTTGGATTGATGGTATCATGGAGGCTAATGAACAGCATTTTGCACAAACAGGTAAAGCATTGTATTCTTCTCACATGATTGATTTATCAGAAGAACCGATCAAAGAGAATATCGAAATTTGCAAAAGATACTTGGAACGCATGAGCAAAATTGGTATCACACTCGAAATTGAGTTGGGTATCACAGGCGGTGAAGAAGATGGTGTAGATAATTCAGGTGTGGATAGCTCAAAACTTTACACGCAGCCCGAAGAAGTTGCTTATGCTTACGAAGAATTGTCAAAAATTAGCAATAAATTTACGATTGCAGCTGCTTTTGGAAATGTGCATGGTGTTTACAAACCTGGAAATGTTGTGTTGACACCTAAAATATTGAAAAATTCTCAAGAATATGTTCAACAAAAATTCAATACAGGACAAAACCCAGTAGATTTTGTATTTCACGGAGGTTCTGGCTCAACGTTAGAAGAAATTCGAGAAGCAATTTCTTATGGTGTTGTGAAAATGAACATTGATACTGATTTACAATTTGCATTTACAGAAGGAGCAAGAGATTACATTGTTTCAAATGTTGATTACTTAAAAACTCAAATTGGAAATCCAGAAGGGGATGATCAACCAAATAAAAAATATTACGATCCAAGAAAATGGTTACGTGAAGGAGAGTTGACGTTTATTAAGCGTTTAGAACAATCTTTTGCTGATTTAAATAATGTAAATACTTTATAATATTATGGCAAGTAGTTGGTTTAAAAGAGCAAAAGAAGGGATTACAACAAGCACGAAGGATAAAAAAGAAACTCCAGAAGGGTTGTGGCATAAATGCGATAATTGCAAAACGCTTTTTACGCTTGAAGAAATAGAAAAGTTGTTTTGGGTCTGTGATCGTTGTGGACACCATGGTAGAATTGGTTCCGACGATTATTTTAAAATTATCTTTGATGATGGGAAATTCAAAGAATTGAACCCTAAATTGATTTCTGGTGACCCTTTAGAGTTTGAAGATACTAAGAAGTATAAAGACAGAGTAACATCAACAATAAAGAAAACGGGTTTAAATGATGCTGTTAAAACTGCTGTGGGTAAATTGGATGGACATGATTTTGTGATTGCTTGTATGGATTTCGATTTTATCGGTGGTTCATTGGGCTCTGTTGTTGGTGAAAAAATAGCGCGTGCAATTGATCATGCTATTAAAATTAAAGCTCCGTTTATGATTATTTCAAAATCAGGTGGAGCACGTATGATGGAGGCAGGTTATTCTTTGATGCAAATGGCAAAAGTGTCTGGTAAATTAGGTCAATTGTCAGATGCTAAATTACCGTATATTTCATTGCTTACCAATCCAACAACGGGTGGTGTTACAGCTTCTTACGCTATGTTGGGCGACTTAAATATCGCAGAACCTGAAGCGTTGATTGCTTTTGCTGGACCTCGTGTTGTAAAAGAAACAATCGGTCGTGAATTGCCAGATGGTTTCCAAACTTCTGAATTTGTTTTAGAACATGGCTTTTTAGATTACATTGTTGATAGAAGTGAATTGAGAGAAAAATTGGCATTAACACTAAAATTATTTAGAGATTAGCAGAAATTAGTTAAACATAAATGAGAAGGTATCTAAAGTTTTGGATGCCTTTTTTGTTTTACTTGTTAGAGGAAATATTAAGATTAATTCCATTAAAGTAATTAGAAAAGGAAAATAAAAAAACCGACTTCCATTTCTGAAAGTCGGTTGATAAATGAGTGTATTTACTATTATTCCAGTATCAACAATTGAGAAGAAGTCAAGTGACCATCTACTTCAATTTTTAATAGATACGTTCCTTTTTTAATACTTGACAAATCCAATTCTGCGTTTTTCGAGTTGGTAAATTTCTGTGTAAATAGTTCTTTACCTGATAAATCCACTAATTGAACAATTGCAGTTTGCACATCCATTTCTGAGAACTGAACTGTTACAGTGCCATGAGAAGGATTTGGAAACACCATAAAACCACTTTGTTTTTCTACGTTCTCTTCGCTGGAATTTCCGTTGTGTATCACTAGTGATTTCGGTGTATTCACCAACGGTAGCAACTCAAAATTAGAGTAATTACCATAATAGATGTCCAATATTGTTGCAGCATTACTTGCTATTTCTACATTGTCTTTTTGTGACAACGCAATCAAATCATTTAAAATAGTGCTATCTTGTTCTATAGCAGTTATCCAATCACCTTTTTTGTCTAATTGATAGACTATTTTGTAATACTCTTTCATGTACTTTGGTAATGTAATGACAGTTAACAACGAATCAAATTTTGTCTGATTTTGCATTGAACTATATACATTCAACAATTGTTTTTTATACGTTTCGCCTCTACATAGTTCCAAATACTTAACGAGTGTATCATTTTTTGAAACCAGTGTTGTATCATCCAAAATAGAATAAATATACACTTGTTGTGCATCCATTAATCTATCCTCATTAATTTTTATTGCCTCATAAAGTTCTTGCATAGCAGAAACACCTCCTTGATACCAAGCAATATTATCTTTTAAGCCCGATGGTCTGGATGATGCTTTGAGTGTATCCCAAACCACACCTGTTAACTTGCTATTTTGTATCAATACATCTTTTAAGTAGTTATTTGATGCTTTTGAATAAATGTAATTGGTTAACACGGTATCACTTAGGTAAGGAGATGCATCCATTAATTCGTTGAATGTAAACGAGCTTGTAGGTTGTGTTTCTATCAACCCAAGTAAGTATGATGACTTTCCTCCATCTACCAAATTATACAAACTATCAATTTTTATAGAATTTCCAAATGGGAACGAAAACACAATCGGCGGCCATGTTGATGGATATTTTGTTAAACAAGTAAAATTATCAGCATATAAAGGCGCACTTCCCCATGTTTGCAAAGCAGGATACACAGCAATCGGTGGAGTATTGGTATAGGTAAGTGGTGCATGACCAGGGTTTGCCAAATGATAGTAATTAACTTGCTGACTACCTGTTGAAAGAAAAATATCGGTAGCTAAAGGCGTGTATGAAAACTCATTTCTTGCCGTGTTACTATTTCTTGCTTCATTGATACTTGAACCACCAACTCTACCTTGTTCATAATCGATTCTACTATTTACAGCCACTGCAATATCTGCTTTTTCTATAAAAGATTTAAACGTATTGCAATTGTATCTCAATCCTTGAGAAATGTTATTAGTACCTGGAACATAAACTTTTCCGTTGACATTTTGCGCTTGTGTACCAACATACAAGTCAACAAAGAAATTCTTATATACTTCGTTTTTATCCTCTCCTGAATTATCAATAATGATACCATAAGTTTGATCAATTGCTCCAGTCATAGATTGCAATTTGTTTTCTGCAATTTCATATCCTGTTCCATTTTTTACACTGATACCCCATGTTTGTATAGCATTGTCTTCGTGAATAAAGAAATTGTTTCTACTAATTTTTTGATTTTTGGCTGTTGCCGAAGTAACACCATAGAGGCAATTTGTAAATTCATTTCTCAAAACGGTAAATGGTTTGTTATTACCATTTAAAACACCTACACCTGTGGTTAGATTGTTAAATTCAGAACGAATGGTATTTGCTTCTGAACAATCTTGCCCAATTGGAAGAATGGTAGAGCAAGAACTGCTTACAGCAAAATCACTATTTAATGCTAAGATACCAATTCCCCATTTGTTTTTATTGGTATAGATAGAAGGGGTGTTTTGGTTAAATTTTGTTGCTGTAACATAAATCTTATTACACTGCACAATTCCTAAATGAACATGTGGGGTTTTTGTTAGATCCCTTAACTGTCCATTCCATGTGTAATTACAACTACTGATTCTTGATAAATTGGTAGCAGCGACACCATAGCTTTGAAACATGGTACCTATCCAACAGTTGTAAAAAGAACTATTTTCTGCAATAAACACACCTCCATTGAAATTACCATTGTATGACGTAGAAATAGGCACACCATTTGTTTCATTTCTTCGTGAGATTAAAACACCGATTTCAGCATGTTCAATTTTAGAATTATTATACATTCTAAAAACTCCTTGTGATGAGTTTAATACACTCCCTTGTGCATCTGTAGTATTTCCCCAAACTTCTACACCCAACCACATAGTGTTGGTATCACACCTGTCATCCACAGTTAGTGTTGTGCCATTTAAAATTAACTTTCCTCCTTGCGAACCGCTAGTACCATTTTCAATAACTAAACGTGCATCAGGCGCAAATTCCAATGTCATATTGTTTATTGTAAGACTTACACCAGCAGGTATGCGTAGCTCTTCTTTGATAGTTATAGAAGAACTTCCGGGAGCTACTGGACTTGAACCATTCCATGTGCCGCTAGACGCTGAATAGTTATACATATCATAGTTCTTGTTATCAATGCAACAATATAGATTACCATTAAAAATAGAATTATAATCTTGGTTATCTATTTGATTTGGTAAATTATAAGCTAATAGATTTTGGTTGTAATTACTAGGATCGTCCGTTAGATGATTTCCATAAATTGGTATAGTTACTATAGGTGAGCTACTAAAATTAATAGATTGAGGTGTATTTGCATTTGATAATTTATACAAACCATTAGCTGAAGCAAACATTAAATTACCATTTACATCCTTTTCAATATTTCCTTTTTGAATTGGTATAGAGTTTGATACCCCTAATGATGTTACAACATCATTTACTCTATCATAATAATAAATTTGACTTGGGTTCACTGCATTTGAATTGCATGAAAAATATAAGTATTGTCCATTGGGTGAAAATTCTATACCACTTATTAATGAATATACATTACTGTTATCCATTACCAAAGGAATAATTTTTGGTGGTGTATAAAATGTAGCAGTTTCAAGATCTATGTCAAATATTTGCAATGCATGCGTGTAACCTACTCCTGAAATATATGAAGTTTTTGCTGTAGCAATTGTTGTTTTATTTGATACTGGATCATAATAAATTTCTGTTTCACCTCTATAAAATCTAGAAAAGTCTGAAATTGCAGGCAATATACTTCTTTTCCAATAGTTCAAATCACCATTATTATCCAATTTTAAAATTATCACTCCTAGCCCCATAGAGCTTATAATATAACGCGAACCATCTGATTTTTTTTCAGTAACGGCATAAGTAGTTTGACCTCTACCATAATAATAATCTGTGTAAGTAGCTCCCGCCATTGGTGAATCTCCATTGGCGTATGGACCATATCCATTAAAGACAGGTGTTTCCCACTGTTGATTGACGTCAGGATTCGTGTACCATCTCCCTCGTTTTATTACTTGTTTTGTTGAATAATCAAACAAAGCATAAAACGGAACAGAATTCATTCTATCTCCAGTATTTTCATAAGACGCTATTAAGTAAAATTTTTCACAATCTTGTGGATGAGGAACTATGATTAAATCCGAACCATTTCCTTTAGGATAGAGTTTGTAAACTGTGTCATTTATTTGTTCATAATAAGAATCTGGATTAAACGGTCGCCATGCATATTCAATATAAGAACCATCATAATCATATATCAATCCATCGACAACAAAAAACTTTAAAGAACCATCTAAATTCGCAATTCCATTTGCTCCATATTGTGATGGAAAACCTGTGTAGTTGTCAAATGAGCTATCTGAAGGCCCTGTGGGAAGAGGGATTGTATAGGAAGGGAAATTAATATTAGGTATGAAATTAGGAGGTAGAATCCAAGTAGGATTCTGGCCATACGCACGCAATGTATAAAAAATTGCAATGATTAGAATTTGTAGTTTTGTTTTCATAATATAAGTTTTTGAAAATGTAAACTTCCTAAAAAAAAAAAATACAATACAAATAAATTAACAAAAATTAACATTATCTTTTTTATTAAAAGTTGATTTTAGTGCATTTTTGTAATATGAAGTATTTTGTATTGATATTACTTACTATTTATATTAATTATAATATAAATGCACAAATTCATTACTATTCTGATTGTTTTAAGGGAGGTGTTGTTGGTGATGGTTATACTGCTTGGTACACAGGAGGTATAAGTCAAGTAAATTTACCAATTCCAAACGGCAGTATAATTAAAAAAGCATTTTTCTTTTCTAATATTTATAAATCCTATAATATTTATAACGATTCAGCTCTTTGCAAAATAATTGAAATTAATAGCCAGCCATTAATCTTATCTGAGTTAAATAGTTTGGAAAACACTGTTTTTATGCAATCATTACAACTTTATGTCACCACTACTGTTATAGATATCACAAACTATATTAACCCATCTTTAACTAATTATAGTATAAATCCATTAACCAACCTATCTCCTAGTGAAACACCTTTATATTCAGACTTTTATATTTTAGTCCTTTATGAAAATAATTTGTATTCTAATTCATGTGTGGATATTTATATTAACAACAGAAGACCTTCTCCTGTTGTTAATTATTTAGTTAACCCATCAAATATTTTAAATATTAATGATGATATAGGTTTATCAGTTCATTCTTCTGGGATTTGTAATAATGATTATGATAGATATGAGGTATTAATAAATGGATTAAATATTGGTTCGATTGGTGGCCAAGAAGATAATACAGATGTTTATTGTGCAGGTGTTATCGGTTCATTTTATTATCAAAACAATCAATTATTTGGTATTGGTAACGATGTTAGTAACACTACAATGAATGGATTAGATGCTATTGCCAAAATTAATTCTTATATAACTAATCAAAATATCAATGTAAAATTTGAATATACTTCTAATGTTAGCCCTAACTCAAATTTAATCAACCAACTATTTCTTACCTACACTTCCCCCTGCCATCCATTTAATGTTTCTGTTACGAAAGATACTACTATCTGTAAAGGTTCACAATTTCAACTTATAGCCTCAGAGGTATCTTCTCCAAGTTCGTCGTATGTCTATGAATGGAAAGCACCTTCATCTCCTAATGGAGTAACAACTGGTCTTAGTTGCACCAATTGCCCCAACCCCATTTTTACAGCAGATAGCTCCATGTTTTATACAGTAAGGATATGGAACAATGATACT
>JAMLHA010000021.1 GCA_023957475.1 Crocinitomicaceae bacterium
CAAAAAAAAGGCTCGTGTTACCGAGCCTAATTTTATCATTAACCTGTAGATGTTAATAATTGATCCTACCTATTTAACGTTAAAACGGTAAAAAGGTTTCAAAAAAATAAATTAAACTTGTTTTGTTTTCCAAAATTGTTCACCTTCCCATTCCTTTAACGTAACAGATGGAATTGATTTTGTAATTCGAAAAAGTTCCTCTTCTGAAATCTTTTTTAAAATCTCACTGTACAAAATACTTTCTTCAAAACGAATAAGTCGGTTTAATTCTTCTTCTATTGAATTCAATGTTTTAATGTCTTTTGGCGATTTTTCAAACAAACGTTTTAAACGCCGATGTTGTGATTGTGCCTTTTTTAAAAATTGATTGTCACGATCCAAAATAGAAAATAGTTTTTGTTCTTCAATGTGAAAGTGTGAAGCTAAATTGTTTTCCCAAAACCAATTCACGTAAACCCACATCTTTTCTGGTGATACCCCCAACTTAATGCCTTGTTGAATGTTCCAACTCAACGATCTTCCAAGGTGATGCTCTTTACTAAATTCGTGAAATACGTTTTGATTATCAATTGTTTCAAGTTCCATTTTTACTGTACAGTTAATTTTAATGAATCATCAAGAATAAAATACAGTCAAGTGATTTACATGTAAACCACTTGACTGAGTGTCTATTAACCTGAGTTTGATATAAAATTTTATTCAGGTTATTAATTTAGTTGCTTTTCTAATTCTATTGATTTAGGAAATAAAATATTGTTTTCTAAATGAATGTGAAGGTGCAAATCTTCTTCAAATTCTTTTAACATGGATAATGTAACACGATAAGTGGTGCATCCATCTTCTGGAACGGTGTAACCATTTGTTAGTGCCGAAATTTTTCTAAAACGTTCTCCTTCTGCATTGTGGTCGTGCTTCATCGCGTCAATTGGGTTTTCAACTGTTCCAAATGAAGATACTTGCAATGGTTGTCCACTGTCTTTTGCTTTTACCATTTTGCGAATAAAAGGGAAGAGGATTAACTCTTCTTTTTTCATGTGCTGCGCTAATTCTCCAGCAGATTTGTTGAACAATTCTTCTACTTCAACCAATTCTGGATGACGACCACCATGAACTCTTGCTATTTTACTCAAATAAGGCTTGATTTCACCTGTTTTGGCTTCTACATAACGGTGGTGTTTCTTTTCTACGTAATCAGCAAGTAGATCTAGAGGCCATGACGAATAGTCGATAGAGCTTGAACTTTGTGTAGTTGTTGCTTCATTTAAGTCATAAACGACTTTGTTGGCGTCAATACTGTCTGCATTACATGCTTCACCAATGCTTCTGTTTCCGTTGCAACAAAAATCAATGCCATATTTACTAAATACAGATGCTGTTCTGTAATCAGCTGCTACTAATTCTCCAATGTTGTTTTGTTCTGAAATATTACTCATAATCTATCTATTTAATTAATTAAACTTTTTCGGCAATAATTGCTATTGCATTCATATTCTCTTTGTATTTATTGAAGGTATCGCTCATTTCATTGATGCGTTTTCTTGCTTTTCCATATCTCATAATATTGAAATAAATTTTCAACGCTCTAAAAAAGCCTTCATCTTGAAAAATTCTCGAAGTTTCCAATAAACTCATCGAATTTTGTTCTGTTTTGATTACTCTAAACCCTTCTTTTTCCAATAAATCGGTCCATTCAGACTCAGTAAGAGGGCGTGCGTTAACACGTATAGCCACAGCCAAATCTTTTTGAATTTGAGCTTTTTTATCGTCGTTTAGATTGTTGGGTGTCAAACCCAATTCATGAATGGCATACAATCCTCCTTTTTTTAGAACTCTATGTGCCTCTTTGATTATTTCCGACTTTCGGTGATCTGCGTGCATGGTCAGCATTGCTTCTCCGTAAATTTTGTCTTTACTGTCATCTGGTAAATGTGTGTCAGCTGCATTTCCCAGTATAAATGAAATGTTATCACCTTTTAATTTACCTCGCAATAATCCAACAACATCCTTGTCTTCATCAACTCCAACATACGATTTGGGGTGGTTATTCAATGCTAACTGTGCTGTGAACCCCATTCCTGGAGCAAATTCAGCTACGTCGTCATTTCCATTGATGTTTAATCCATTTATCAACTTTTTAGTTAATTCTCTACCTCCTGGACGCAAGACTCTTTTTCCCATCTTAGCTAAAATCCAGTGTCCCTGTGCTTTATCAAAATCTTTTGTATCCATTTTGTTACGAATTAAAAAAAGAACCTTATTTAAAATGATTCTACATAACAAAAGTAATAACTTTTTCCTATTTACGACATATTTGTCTGAAATAATTTAAAATTAAGTGATTTGATGACGGGATGACTGGGTGACTGGGTGACTGATTGACGAAATGAAATAATTGATTCTATGAATTGAGATTTAGGGTTTGGTGATGTATAAACCTATGAAAACAAATAAAATTCCAATGATTAAGCTTAATAGTGTGTAACTAATAGCTGTTAAATAATTTCCAGATTGAAATAAGAAGATGTTTTCATTAGCAAACGTAGAAAAAGTAGTGAAACCACCGCAAAAGCCTGTCACCAATAAGAGTTTTAAATCGTTGTTTACGACTTGAGATTTTTCTAAAAAACCAATAAACAACCCTATTAATAGACAGCCTGCAGTATTGACAATAAATGTCGCCAATGGAAAACTTGTACTATTTTTCTGAATAACTAGGAGAGAAGTAAGGTATCGAAAAATGCTACCTACACCACCACCTAAGCCAACTAATAAGATTGCTTTCATTGAATTTTGTTTTCACAAATATAAAATAAAGTGTACAAAAAGTTAATGGAGTACTATCTAAAAATAAAAGGTTGATCTTTTCAGACCAACCTCTCTTTCAATTTTATCTACTATTTCTTAATAGATAGACGGATAGTGTTTTGGATCTGCTTCATGCATGATTGAATAAGCAGTCTCAACGATGTCATCAATACTTGGTTTTGAGAAGTAATCTCCATCAGAACTATAAGCAGGTCGATGATCTTTCGCACTCAATGTTACAGGAGCTGCATCTAAATGGTAATAACCATCTTGTTCAACCAATATTTTATCCAATAAATAGGCTGTTGCACCGCTGCTAACATCTTCATCAACAATCATCAAACGATTTGTTTTTTCTAAAGATTCGGCAATTATATGATGAATATCAAAAGGAATCAATGTTTGAACATCAATCAACTCTACATTTACACCTAATTCGGCCAATTGTTGAGCTGCAACAGTACATAAATTAAATGTTGAACCGTATGAAACAATAGTTAAATCAGTTCCTTCTTTTGTAATTTCTGGAACACCTAAAGGAATTTTAAATTCACCCAAGTTAGATGGATACATTTCTTTAGAACGGTAACCATTCAATGGTTCAACTACCAATGCTGGTTCATCACTTTCTAGTAATAAGTTGTAGAATCCAGCAGCTTTTGTCATGTTTCTTGGAACACAAACATGGATGCCTCGAACAGAATTGACAATTGTTCCCATAGGAGAGCCAGAGTGCCAGATACCTTCCAAACGGTGACCTCTTGTGCTAATAATTAATGGTGCTTTTTGTCCTCCTTTTGTTCTGTATTGTACAGTTGCTAAGTCGTCTGACATGACTTGTAAACCGTATAACAAGTAATCCAAATATTGAATTTCAGCAATTGGTCGCAAACCTCTCATTGCCAATCCAATACCTTGACCAACAATTGTTGCTTCACGAATACCGGTATCAGAAACACGTAATTCGCCGTATTTTTCTTGCATTCCTTCTAATGTTTGGTTGACACCACCAATTTTACCAACGTCTTCACCAAACAATAAAACTTCTGGATATTTTTCTAAAATTTTATCGTAGTTATCTCTTAAAACAATTCTACCATCAACTGATTCAGAATTGCTATCGTATGTTGGTTCAACTGCTTTAATGTTTAAAGCTGCACGATTTGATTCTGAATACAATTTAGAGCTGTATCGCTCAAAGTTCTCACTGATACACGTTTTAATCCAATTTGCCAAAGCAGCTCTTTTAGCAGTTTGCTCGTTGCGTGTAATTCTTAAAACACGACGTGCCGTTGAAAGGATGTCTTTTCTTATTGGATCCATCGCTTTTTCAAGGGCTTCAATATCTTTTGTTATAAAAGCTTTGTTAGCACTGGTTTCGGCAACGGCTTTTAATAATTGAATTGCTTTAACTAAATCTCCTTTTAACGTATCGGTAAATGCTTTCCAAGCATTGTTTTTACTATCTCTAACGTGTTTTTTAGCCTCGTCTTCAATAGCTTTTAATGCTTCATCTGTAGCTATTTTGTTGCCATCAGCATTGAAATTAAGAATCCATTCTTTGAATTTGTTTACACAGTCAAATTCAACTTCCCATTTTAAACGCTCTTCTGATTTGTAACGTTCATGCGAACCAGAAGTAGAGTGCCCTTGCGGTTGGTTAACTTCTTTCACGTGTACCAACACAGGAATGTGTTCTTTTCTTGCAATTGCAACCGCTTTTTCGTAAGTTTCACACAAATGAGCATAATCCCATCCTTTTGTTACAAATATTTCATAACCAGGCTTGTCTTTTGTGCGTTGCATTCCTGCTAATGCTTCAGAAATACTGTCTTTTGTTGTTTGATTGCTACGTTGTACAGAAATACCATAACCATCATCCCAAACAGACATAACCATTGGTACTTGTAAAACACCAGCAGCATTGATTGTTTCCCAGAAAGGACCTTCAGAGGTAGAAGCATCACCAATAGAACCAAAAGCTACTTCGTTACCGCCGTTTGTAAATTTTTTAAATTGTTCTAAATCTTTAAGCGTTGGGTGATTTTTGTAAACTTTGGAAGCAAGAGCCAACCCCAATAAGCGAGGCATTTGACCAGCAGTAGGAGAGATATCAGATGAACTGTTTTTTTGTTTCATCAAATCTTTCCATTCACCATTTTTATCAATATTGCGTGTTGCAAAGTGTCCACCCATTTGACGACCAGCTGACATTGGCTCAACTTCTTCATCAGTATGTGCGTACAATCCTGCAAAGTATTGTTGAACATTCAATTGACCAATGGCCATCATTAATGTTTGATCACGGTAGTATCCAGAACGAAAATCTCCGTTTTGAAATTGCTTAGCCAATGCAATTTGTGCCAATTCTTTACCATCACCAAATATTCCAAACTTAGCTTTACCGGTCAAAACTTCTTTTCTTCCTAATAAAGAGGTTTCTCTGGAAATACAAGCTAATTTATAATCTTCTAAAACTTCATTCTTAAATGTTTCAAAATCAAGTTTATTTGTTTTTTCAATAACAGTTTCTTTGCTCATAGTTCTATTTTATGATGTTACAAATATAACAAATTATCCCCTTTGTTCTAATCAAAAGTGGTTAGAAAGTGTTTTTAAGTCAAAAAAAATAAATTTAACTACAAATTTAAGCATTGATTTTGTTTCTTTGTAATATTAAAAGAACCTGAATTGGATTTTATATCAAATCTCAGTTTGAAATAAAAAGTTTCATCAATAAATCTGTTTGTGTATCATCCCCCAATTGAAATGGATGCTTACCAAACTCAATAAATCCTAAGTGATTGTAAAACTCAATAGCATTTTTATTGTGCTCCCATACACCTAACCAAATGGTTGTCAATTGCTCATTTCTTGAAATTTCAATGGCTTTTTCCAACAATTGTTTTCCAACACCATTTTTTTGCATGCTATTGAGCACATAAATACGTTCAATTTCAAGTGAATCAGAATTATTGGGCATTGTTTGTGTTGTTGCGAAATTAATTTTTAGATAACCAACGATGTTCTCATTGATTTTAGCAAAATAAAAAAAGGAGAGAGGGTTGGTATATTCTTGTTGCAATTTTTCTAACGAAACATGTTCATTCAAATATTTCCGCATATTTTCTGGTGAATTTTGGTTAGAAAAAGTTTCAAAAAATGTTAAGCGACTAATTCTTTGAAGAAGTTCCAACTCACTTAATTTTACAGGTACAATGTCAACAGTCATCAGCTTTTAATATTGAAGTTAAAAATCACAACATATCCAGTCATTTAATCATCCAGTCAATCAACCAGTCATAAAGTCAATCAATCAGTCATCTAGTCAATCAGTCATAAAGTCATAAAGTCAACCAAAATCATCGTGTAAAAACCCATTCATTCTCAGTAGATAAATTAGCATCAAATCGATAATTATCTTCGTTGTATTCCTTTAAGTTATTGGGGTTAGAAAATTGATTTTTAATTACATATCTCGCCATTTTACCGCGCGCATTTTTCGCATACATCATGATTACTTTGTAATCACCATTTTTAAAATCTTTGAACACGGGCGTAATGATGCGATTGGGAATTTTTTTTGTTTGCAAGGCCTTAAAATATTCAGTTGAAGCAAGATTGATAATAACTTCATCTTTTTGCAATTCATTCAACAAGTGATTGGTTAGTTTTTCTCCCCAATAGCTGTATAAATTCTTTGTTTTGACATCAATTTCCCATTTTGTTCCCATTTCCAAGCGATAAGGATACATTAAATCAAGAGGTTTTAAAATACCGTATAAGCCAGAAAGAATACGTAAGTTTTTGTTAGCAAAAAGAAAATCTTTTTCATCAAATGTAGCAGCGTCAATTCCTCTATAAACTTCGCCTGTAAAAACAGTCAATGCAGGTTTGATTTCTTTGGTAGAAAGGGTAGGAGAACACCAATTTTTATACCGATCAACGTTTAATGCAGCTATTTGTGAAGATACATTCATCATTTTTTGCAAATCATTGACAGATAACTTTGAAAGTTTTTTAACCAGCACTTCTGTTTCCTTTAAGAAAGATGAAATCGTTGGAGATGGTGTATTAATTGCTATTGTTGTATCAATAGATTTTGCTGGAGAAATCAGTAACTTCATAATGAATCAAAATAAAATACAAAGATAGACTTTATGAATAGAGGAAAAGGTAGGTAGAACTTTTTTTAGAATGATGGACAAGAAATTGTTCTAAATTGAGGTATTTTCTTTTTACAATTCAAGTTCAATCCTAACGAAACTTCGTGTGAACCGCCTGAAACACCATTATTTAATTTAGATACCGTTACGTCGTAACTATACCCAATTCTAAACATTCCTGTATTGATACCAATTGTTGTGATGAACGCATCGCTTGTACGGTACCATACACCCGCTGTAAAGATGCTGTATTTTACATACAAACCAATGTTCAACTCTTGGAATCCTCTTTGGTACTGATAAATAACATTTGGCATCAACGATGCTGCATTGGAGTATTTTGATTTTGCTCCTAACTTAATGTCCGCTCCAGCATGCGCTGTATAACGAATCGGTAGTGGACTTTTTCCTACAATCATTGATTCGTTTGGCATATTTAAGTGGTGAGCCGCAACACCAAAAAAGAATACATCCGAGTAACCAACGATACCTGCTGATGCATCAAAAAATCCTTTTGAGCCACCACGTGGAACGTCGCCAGTTTGATAAATAAATCCTTTACGTGGGTCGATCATATCTCCAAATGTCAATTTATCCCAATTTAAAAATTTCTGATACCACGCTGCTCTTGCGCCGAATAATAAGGAGAACTTTCTGCTTACATTTAAATGGTAAGAATAAATCAACCCCAACATAGACGTTTGAATCGTTGCTTGACCTGTCATGTCATGTGTAGCTAAAACACCAATACCTCCTGCAATTGTTTTAAAATATTGATCATAAGCCAAGGCATAAGTAACATAATTACCAGATAAACTTGGCCATTGATTTCTATAGTTAGCTGCAATACGAGCACACCCATGAGTACCGGCAAAAGCTGGATTCAAATAGATTGGGTTGGAATAAAACTGTGTAAACGATGGATCTTGTGAGTACGATTCAGTCGTACAAAGCAACAAAGCAAAAAACACCCAGAAAATCTTTTTCATTACCATTCTGTTTTTTGTAAAGTTACGATTTTATTTATTAAATCGTTTCAAAATAGGTCATCCTTTTTGTGTTAAATAATTAAAATGGGGTTCCCAATTATCAAATCGCAGTTCTCAATGAATATTTAACAATGTTTGTTTTTATTATTTTTCTGTAAAAATTTAACATCCCTCTTTCGTTTTTTAAAACAAATGAATAGTCGCTAATATACCACTTGTGTTTTTTAAACGGGATTTCTCCAAACAAGTTTGTCGAAATGACTTCATTCTAGTGAGGTTATTATCGAGCTATGCGCGAAATCACTTATTGCGATTTGTCATTTCGACACGTGAAACGTGGAGAAAACTTTATTTTTACCATTTTTAAAGTTAAGAGTGGTATGTTTGTGGATACTCAAATAAAACAAACTACTTTTTTCTATAACAAAAATTAATTTGTTAAAAAATAAATCACTTTTTTGACTTAATGAATCAATATAATATGTAAATTCGTCTGATATCATTAAAAACTATTAATTATGTTACCATTAAGACTGTTTGATTTAGCATACAATCAACTCGCACAATTTCCAAATGAAAAAATGTTTGTTACCAAGATAAATGGTAATTGGGAAGCTGTTTCCACACAAGAATTTATTTCACAAGCACTTTTAGCCTCCAGAGGATTAATTGCTTTAGGTGTTAAAGAAGGAGATCGAGTAGCAGTCGTATCATCAAATAGAGTAGAGTGGAACATAATGGACATTGCATTGCAACAAATTGGTGCGATAATGGTTCCGATTTATCCGAACATTTCAGAAAGTGATTATAAGTTCATCTTTAATAACGCGGGTATCAATTTTTGTTTTGTTGGAAACGAAGAACTTTATATCAAAATATCAAACATTAAAGAAGCGGTGCCTTCACTTGTTAAAACATTTACATTTGATGTTGTTCAAGGTGCTCCCAATTGGAAAGAAGTTTTGGATTTATCCAGTCAAACACCTGAAGAAGAAGTAAAGAAAATAAGTGAGCGCATTAAAAACGAAGACCTTGTGACTATTATATATACTTCTGGCACAACAGGAAATCCAAAAGGAGTTATGCTAACTCATAACAATATTTTATCCAATGTGTTGGCGTGTGAATCGCGCATTCCAGCTGATGAATATTCAAGAGTATTAACGTTTTTGCCTGTTTGTCACGTGTATGAGCGTATGTTGCACTACTTATATATTAAGTTGGGAACATCTATTTATTTTGCTGAATCACTGGATACTATTGGCGATAATATTCGTGAGGTGAAACCACATGTGTTTACCGCTGTACCACGTTTGTTGGAGAAAGTATTTGATAAAATCATGGCAAAAGGAGAGGAGTTAACAGGGATTAAACGTAAATTATTCTTCTGGGCTGTTGCTTTGGGTGAAGAATACGATGTGAAAGGAAAATCTGCTTGGTACCACTTTAAATTAAGTATTGCAAGGAAATTAATCTTTTCAAAATGGCAAGAAGCACTTGGTGGAGAAGTAAAAGCAATAGCTTCGGGAAGTGCTGCTTTGCAACCACGTTTAGCTCGCATCTTCCTTGCGGCGGGTGTTAATGTTTTGGAAGGTTACGGGTTGACCGAAACTTCTCCTGTTATTTCTGTTAACTGTTTGATCAATGGTATTCGCATTGGAACTGTTGGGCCACTTATTGATGGTGTAGAAGTGAAAATTGCTGAAGATGGTGAGATTTTGGTAAAAGGACCAAATGTCATGAAAGGATACTACAACAATCCTGAGGCAACTGCTGAAACAATTGATGCAGCTGGTTGGTTGCACACAGGTGATATTGGCGAATTTGTGGAAGGAAAATTCTTAAAAATCACAGACCGTAAAAAAGAAATCTTTAAAACATCTGGAGGTAAATACATCACTCCACAATACATGGAGAATGTATTTAAAGAATCACGATTCATCGAGCAAGTGATGGTGGTTGGTGAAGGTCAAAAATTCCCAGCAGCTTTAATTGTTCCAAGCTATGGTTTTATCAAAGATTGGGCTGAACGAAAAGGTATTGATCTTAAAAACGCCTCAAATCAAGAATTAATAGAAAACAAGGATGTGATTGCTCGAATTGGTCAAGAAGTCAATGAAATGAATAAACGTTTCGGACATTGGGAGCAAATCAAGAAATTTGAATTATTACCTATCGAATTTAGCATTGAAGGAGGAGAATTAACGCCAACACTGAAGTTTAAACGTAAAAAAATCCTTGAAAAGTATAGCACTTTAATGAGTAGGATTTATAATGATTAATGATCTGATAAATAAATCTATTTAGAATTAGCAAAAAAAATTAAACGTTTGATTATTAGTTAGTTACAATGTGTTTAAGGTTGCGTTTTTATGGCTTTACGATTTTGGAGGAAACTAAAAAAAATTAGTAATATTCTTATGATAACAACGCTAATAAACACATTGACAGTAATATTAACCCGTTTAGTGGATTAAATTACCCAGCCAAAGCATGCTTAATGTGATTTAATGGTTTTTGATTTTTATGATTAATATATTGCAAAACTGTTACCGCTGTCATTTTAGATATTATTCTCGTTGTCAGCCCTGTAAATGATTTAGCGTAATTTCTTTTCATTAATAAATGGTCTGTGAGTTGCGAAAATGTTGTCTCAATTCTTTTTCTATTGTATTTAAAAATAGGTGCATACTCTTCAAAATCTTTTTGGTTACTTCTTTTTGGAGTTTGTAAATCAATTTTGGCATAGTTGAACAAATCAATTTGTTGAGAAGAACTTAAATACCCTCTATCTCCTAAAAGAAGACAATTATTTAATCCGGAATATTTTACATCTGTTAAGTATTTTAAATCATGAACACTGGCTTTAGATAAATTCATAGAAGAGTAAACACCTCGAACTGAAATAACTAAATGAAGTTTATATCCAATAAAGTATTGTTTATTAACCGCAGAATATCCCTTGTCTGGTGCTGTTTCAAAGTTTTCCTGACAAATCTTCAATCTATTTTCACGACTATTCTTACAAATAGGAATAGGCATTGAATCAACTATATAGGCATTTTCACCTTCATTTAGAATCGAAGATAATGCAGTGTTAACTTTTTGAATATATCCATTTAGGTATTTTCTCCTATAATTATAACGCGTTATATGAATCAAGTTTGGAAACTCTTGTGAATAATCAGTTTTTAACTTTGACCAAAAGAAATTTTCACTGTCAATCCCTAAAGCTTCTTGACAAATCGAAAGAGTAATTATTTCAATATCAGTCATTTTTGGTTTATGACGGTAAACCTTAATGTTACCATCAAATAAACAACTTGACAGGACGGAGTTGCTTATTTCATAAATTTTGTCGAAATTTGTCTTTAAGTCATGCATAATTTAAAAAGTTAAGAATGTTTTAAATTACTGAATTTCAGTTTAATGCATGGCTTTTTTACTTTTTAGTTATCAACAATTTAATCCACTAAACGGGTTAATATTAATTAGTTTGACTTTTCCAGTATTTGGACAAACTGACACAGTTTTTATTGAAAAAGATAGTTTGTATGGAACTGCACAATCAATCTTTTTTGACAATAATCCGGACAGTAAATTCTATGACAAAATAAATTATTGGAGTTTTCTAACTTTTGACAATGAAAGTTATAAATATTCTATTGACTTTCTGAAAGAATATAAATTAACATTAACTAAAGAGACACCTATAATTCCTCAAACAAAGTGGGTAACATTAAAACAATACAAAGGTGCGTTTTATGTCTATAAACCTTCTGATTTTCTATTTCATTATAGAATTTCTATTAACGACACGACTTTTATAGATTGGATGGACGAAGGACCTGAAGCAAATAAAATTATTACCCAAAAGAAAATTGACAAAAATACATTCGAGTTTCAATTAACAGGTGTTACTAAAAAAGACAGAAAACTTACGATTCACATCATTGACAGCAAAAAAGGAATTGCTGTTTTTGAAGAAGTAAATGACAATGAATACGAACATTATTATTACTTAATGATTGCCTCAGAAAAAATAAGAACAGCTCCGCTAATTGTAAATAATTCTATTTTTCAAAAACAATTTGAATTGGAATTTGATAAGCCAAATTATAGTGAATTATTAAAAAGAAAAAATTAACGAAAAAGGCTTCTGATCCGAACGCCTAAATCTTTATTTGACATAAATAGAGTAAAAAATGAATAAGTTTTTTTTAATCATACTAGCTTTGATAGTTTTGTCTTGTGAAAATAAAACACAAAATTCAAATTCAATAATTTCTATAGTTACAGACACTCTAAAAGTTGAAGAATCTAAAAATCTAAATAAAATTCATCCTATTAATAATATTCCGATTAACTACATTAAAAACAAAGACATACTTGATGTTATCCTTCTATTACCTGATAGTGTTTTTCAAAGTTGGGGATGGAAGTTAAATGACAGAATGAAATGGTATAACGAAATAAAAGAAAACAACTTCTATATTGATGATGACCCTAATTATTTTAATCAAATATATTTTGAACCAAACAAAGCAGGTTTTACAATTATAGATGGTTTTTGGTCAATTAATATATACAAAACATTTGAAAATTCGTACATTGTAATAACTGATGATGTTGTCGGAGATGGGCATTTTTTAAATTTTTATGAAGTAAAATCTAATAAAATAAAAAAATATTTAGATGAAAAAACTATCTTTTCTGATTTCATTGAACTTCTAAAGAAAAAAGGGAATTTTGAAAGTTGTGAAGATAAATTTAAAGATATGACCAATCCAATATTTCAGTTTGACTTTTCAAATAAAAACAAAGTTGAAATTGAAAGTTCTTGGTATTTAATAAAAGATGATTACAAAGACTGTTTAATTGGGAATGCAATAATTTATAACTTTAATCCAAAAGCGAAGAAATTTGAAATCGAAAAAATATATTGGAAACCTAAGAACGTAGAGTAAACACGTCAATTTAGTTTTTTGTTTAATTTCTATATTGATTATTCATTCTGGAAGCTACTACTTTTATAAATTTTTAATCATTCATTATTCAAAACAATGAAAGGATGAGCATTTGTGTTCATCCTTTTTTTATTAATCAACATTTTTTTCAACATAAAATGTAACATTTGTTGATAACTCTCGTATTAAATGTTAACAACAACAAATGACTATGAAAAGAATCGTTTTAATACCAAGTTTATTGCTTGCTTTTGCGTTTCAAGTAAATGCTGCTAAAACCTACACGAAACAAGAGTATGTTGAAATGTGGAATAGAACAGCAATGGAGGATATGATGGTTTATAAAATTCCAGCCAGCATCACACTTGCGCAAGGGATTTTGGAATCTGGAAATGGAAATTCTGATTTAGCACGATTGGCAAATAATCATTTTGGAATAAAATGTCACAACTGGACAGGAGAAAAAATGTACAAAGATGACGATCAAAAAAATGATTGCTTTAGAAAATATGCCGCAGCTGAATTATCTTTTAAAGATCATAGTGAGTTTTTAACCAACTCAAAGCGTTATGCAGCACTATTTACATTGGATATTGCCGATTATAAATCTTGGGCAAAGGGATTGAAGGCAGCAGGGTATGCAACAAATCCAAAATATCCGACATTGTTAATTGATATTATAGAGGATTTACAGCTGTATAAATTTGATGAATTGGCTTTAAACAATCCAAGAAAAAAATTCAATGCATTGGAAAAACAAGTAGTAAAAAACACACCAGAAACACATGAAAAGGCAACAAGCCATGCATCAAAGAAAAAAGTAGTGCAATCAAAACCAGTTAAACAACAAGAAGTAGAAGTTGTTTTTGGCGGTACAAGACAAACTTTTTTACATACAAATAAGGTGAAATACATTGTTGCACAAAAAGGAGATACTTATTATAAGTTGGCACAAGAGTTTTGCATGACCTTGAGTCAAATAGAAAATTACAACGATGTAAAAAATGGAAATACATCTATAAAAGAAGGAGATATTATTAATATTCATCCAAAGCTATCAAAAAGCAAAGAAGAATTTAAAACATACAACGGTGATTACACCATTTTACAAATTTCTCAGTTGGAAGGAGTGAAAGTAAAAAGCTTGATGAAAATCAATGGGTTGACATCGCCAAAAGACATTGTCAAAAGCGGACAAAAAGTAGCTCTCAGATAGCTATAAATTAAATAGATCTGAGTTTTTAGTTTGTTGTTGTTTGTAAAAAGGAAGGTTTTGCAAATCGTTAAATCTTCCTTTTTTTTAAATAATAATGAAAAAAAATAAAATATTAAGAAATAACTATTGTAGAATTAAATATTCTACCTAAATTTAGGGACAAAAATTTATTATCAACTTTTTAGATCAAACACAATGAGTGAAATTGCCAAAATTGAGTTAGAAGGAAAGTCTTATGAACTTCCAGTTATCGAAGGCACAGAACAAGAAAAAGCAGTCGATATTACAAAATTAAGAGGTATGTCAGGGTTTGTTACCCTTGATTCAGGTTATAAAAACACGGGTAGTACAACAAGTGCTATTACGTTCTTAGATGGAGAAAATGGTATTCTCCGTTATAGAGGTTATCCGATTGAACAATTAGCAGAGAAAGCATCTTTCTTAGAAGTTGCCTATTTGTTAATATATGGAGAGTTACCAACAACTGCTCAATTGGCTGGCTTTAAAAAGAGTATTACTGAACATACATTGGTTCATGAAGATATGAAGCATTTCTTTGAAGCTTATCCTTCAAATGCACACCCTATGGGTATTTTAGCATCTATGATCTGTTCATTGTCTTCTTTTTATCCAGATTCATTAACTCCAAACAGAGATGAAGCTGCTAAAAATTTAACCATTCATAGATTGTTAGCTAAGTTGCCTACATTGGCTGCATGGGCGTATAAAAATTCAATGCGTCATCCTTTTAATTATCCTCACAATGATCATGATTATGTGAAGAATTTCTTACAGATGATTTTTGAATTACCTTCTCAAAAATACGAGGCAAATCCAGTTGTAGTATCTGCTTTAAATAAATTATTGATTTTGCACGCTGACCATGAACAAAACTGTTCTGCATCTACTGTTAGAATGGTAGGTTCTTCACATGCAAACTTATATGCATCTATTTCTGCTGGTATTTTAGCATTGTGGGGACCATTGCATGGTGGAGCTAACCAAGCGGTTATTGAAATGTTGGAAAAAATCCACAAAGATGGTGGAGATGTTGATAAGTGGGTTGCAAAAGCAAAAGACAAAGATGATCCTTTCCGTTTAATGGGATTCGGTCACCGTGTTTATAAAAACTTTGACCCTCGTGCAATTATTATCAAAAAAGCATGTGACGATGTGTTACAAGCATTGAACATTCAAGATCCATTGTTGGATATTGCTAAGAAATTAGAACAATATGCGTTGGAAGATGAATATTTCAAAGCACGTAATTTATATCCAAACGTGGATTTCTATTCTGGAATTATTTACAAAGCAATTGGTATTCCAACTGAAATGTTTACAGTAATGTTTGCTATCGGTCGTTTACCAGGATGGATTGCACAATGGAAAGAAATGATGGACAATGGAGAACCTATTGGAAGACCAAGACAAATTTACACTGGTTACACAAGTAGAGATTACGTTTCTATTGATAAAAGATAATCAGTAAAGTTGATAAATTGAAAATAGTTCTTAGATTTCTAAGAACTATTTTTTTATCCTATTATATAGAAATACAACAATATCACTTATCAATCATCAAATCATCAAATCAACCTGTCAACCAATCATCAAATCAACCCGTCATCAATTCAACATCCTAACAAACTCATCTTCAGATAAAATCGGAATATTCAAATCTGTGGCTTTTTGCAATTTTGCAGGCCCCATGTTATCTCCTGCAACTACATAATCTGTCTTATTGGAAATAGAAGATACATTTTTTCCACCATTTGATTCAATGAGTGATTTTAACTCGTCACGAGAAAAAGCATGAAATACACCAGAAACAACAATCGATTTCCCTTCTAATTTATTAGAAACAGTTGCTGTTTCTTTAATTTCAAATTGCAAGCCAATTTCTTTGAATCGATTGATTAGAGCTATGTGTTTTGGATTGTCAAAATAATCCCGAACAGCTTGAGCTATTCGTTCGCCAATTTCATCAACCATTATCAATTCAAGCAATGTAGCTTGTTGAAGTGCTTCAATATTTTTAAAATGTTTTGCAAGTTTTTTGGCAACAGTTTCACCAACATAGCGAATACCCAATGCAAACAAAACACGTTCAAATGGAACATTTTTGGATTCATTTAATCCTTTCAAAAGATTGTTTGCACTTTTTTCAGCCATTCGATCCAACGTTAAGAGATTATCAAATGTTAAATCGTATAAATCAGCAGAATTTTTAATAAAATTATTGTCAAATAACAGCTGAATCGTCTCTGTACCCAAACCATCGATATTCATAGCCTTTCTACCGATGAAATGTTCGATTTTCCCTGTCATTTGAGGCGGACAAGAGCTATCGTTTGGACAAAAATGCTGAGCTTCGCCTTCATTTCGCACCAATTCAGTTGCACATTCCGGACATTGATGAATAAAAACAACTTTTTGAGCTGAATTTGCTCGTTTTTCGGTATTAACCCCCACGATTTTAGGGATAATTTCACCTCCTTTTTCCACAAACACAGCATCGTTGTAGTGCAAGTCTAATTTTTCAATTTGATCAGCATTGTGCAATGAAGCTCGTTTAACCGTTGTTCCCCCCAATTGAATAGGAGAGAGATTGGCTACTGGAGTTATCACTCCAGTTCTACCTACTTGATAATCAATACTTAATAAATTTGATTCAACACGTTCTGCTTTGAATTTATAAGCTGTTGCCCAACGAGGAGATTTTGCTGTATAACCAAGTTCTTCTTGTTGTGCGTAATTGTTCACTTTTATAACTATTCCATCAATTGCAAAAGGTAACTCATCCCGTTTTTTATCCCAATAATGAATAAAATCCATGATTTCTTCAATCGAATTGACTTTTTGGATATAACGTTCTTTAACAGACGGAACTTTTAAGCCCCATTGACCTGCTAATTGAACCATTTCAAAATGTCCAGAAGTCAATCCATCTACACCATAAACACCATATAGATAAGTATCTAATCCTCTTTGAGCTACTACTTTAGAATCGTGTAATTTCAATGTTCCAGATGCAGAATTACGAGGATTGGCAAACAATTGTTCACCCAAATCTTCCCGTTCCTTATTAATTTCTTCAAACTTTTTAAACGGTAAGAAAATTTCGCCACGTATTTCAAATGTATTCGGGAAATTGCCTTTAAGTTTTAAAGGAATTGTTTTTATTGTTTTTACGTTAGCTGTGATGTTTTCACCTTGTGTTCCATCACCACGAGTAACAGCTTGAGTAAGTACACCATTGTCATACCGAATACCAATAGCAACGCCATCGTATTTTAATTCACAAACGTATTCAATAGGTTCAAGAGTCATTTTTTTGATTCTATTTTCCCAATCTACAATTTCACTTTCAGAATAGGTGTTTGACAATGAAAGCATTGGGTAAATGTGTTGAATGACTTCAAATTTCTTCGTAATGTCACCACCCACGCGTTTAGTAGGGGAATATTCAAAAGCATATTGTGGAAATTGAACTTCCAAGCCTTCAAGTTCCTTTAATAGCAAATCAAATTCATAGTCAGAAATAGACGGATTGCTATCTATATAATACTCATGATTGTATTGATTTAGTAAATCAATGAGTTGTTCGATTCTTTTTTTAGCATCATTTTCTTCCATAGGATAAAAATAATGGTTTTTGTTTATCTAATGATAATATTGAAAAAATATTCAATAATTGCTATTCCAAAACATTATTGTCCGATAAAAATATTTCCATTGAGCACTTCCTAAATGAAGTGAGGGATCTTTTTTAGTTCAATTGAATACCAGTGATACCTAAAATACAATATTTTTAAAAATATGACTTTTATCATTTTTTAGCTCTGACAATTCTATGACATTTGCACCATGGGAATAATATACATAATGCTAATAGTAAGTCTTTTTATTGCTATTGTATTCTTAATCAGCTTTATATGGGCTACTAAGAGTGGGCAATTTGATGACGATTACACGCCTTCTGTACGTATTCTCTTTGAAGATGAAGATGTAAAACAAAAAAAAGAAGAAGAAAAACAAGAAAATCTAACAGAACATGGAAATTGAAAAGTTTAGTTACGACAACAAGATTGTCAAGTACTTCGCCTATGCAACTATAATATGGGGAGTAATCGGGATGTTGGTTGGTTTAACGGTTGCCTTGCAGTTGGCATTCCCTGAGTTTTTTAATGATTATTTACCTTTAAGTTGGTTGTCATTTGGAAGGATTCGTCCATTGCACACCAACGCAGTAATTTTTGCCTTTGTTGGTAATGGTATCTTTACAGGGGTTTATTACTCGTTACAACGCTTATTGAAAACGCGTATGTGGAGTGATAAGTTGAGTTACCTTAACTTTTGGGGATGGCAATTAATCATTGTTTGTGCCGTAATAACGCTTCCTTTAGGGATTTCTTCTTCAAAAGAATATGCCGAATTAGAATGGTGGATTGACATCATGATTGCTGGTATATGGGTAGTTTGGGGTTGGAACATGTTTGCTACTATATTAAATAGAAGAGTGAAGCATTTGTATGTTGCAATTTGGTTTTATGTTGGAACATTTGTTGCCGTTGCAATGCTGCATATTTTCAACTCATTTGAATTACCTGTAAGTTTCTTAAAAAGTTATTCCTGGTATGCTGGAGTTCAAGATGCCTTGGTTCAGTGGTGGTACGGTCACAATGCTGTTGCATTCTTCTTGACAACACCTTATTTAGGATTGATGTATTACTTTGTGCCTAAAGCTGCAAATAGACCAGTTTATTCATATAGATTGTCAATTATTCACTTCTGGGCATTGATCTTTATGTATATTTGGGCTGGACCTCACCACTTATTATATACTTCATTGCCAGATTGGGCACAATCTTTAGGCGTTGTATTTTCTGTAATGCTAATTGCTCCATCTTGGGGAGGTATGTTGAACGGATTGTTGACATTACGTGGAGCTTGGGATAGAGTAAGAGACGATGTGACGTTGAAATTCATGGTGGTTGCTTTAACTTGTTATGGTATGGCAACTTTTGAAGGTCCATTGTTGTCCTTGAAAAATGTAAACATTATTTCTCACTTTACAGACTGGACTGTTGCTCACGTGCACGTTGGTGGATTGGGTTGGAACGGTATGTTAACCTTTGGTATGTTGTATTGGTTATTCCCAAAAATGTTCCGTACAAAATTGTATTCTAAGAAATTGGCAAACCAACACTTCTGGATTGCAACTTTGGGTATCATCTTATACGTAATTCCAATTTATATTGCAGGATTTGTACAAGGGTTGATGTGGCAAGAATTTAATGCAGATGGTACATTGGTACACGGTGAATTTGTTAAAACTGTTGAGGCAATTAAACCATTCTACGTATTCCGTTCAATTGGTGGTTTAGTGTTCTTAATTGGTGCATTAATGATGTTCTACAACTTGTTTAAAACAGCAAAACAAGGTGATTTTGAAGCAGATGAACCAGCAGAGGCTCCAGCATTAGCTGCAATTACTCATGCTGATAAAAATGAAAGCTGGCACAAGCGTTTGGAAAGAAAGCCAGTTCAATTTATGATTTGGAGTATCATCGCTGTAGCAATTGGAGGATTGGTTGAAATTATACCAACGATTATTGTAAAAAGTAATGTGCCAACTATCGCTAGTGTTAAACCATATACACCGCTTGAGTTGGAAGGAAGGGATATATATGTACGCGAAGGTTGTTACAACTGTCACTCGCAAATGATACGTCCTTTGCGTTTTGAAACAGCTCGTTATGGAGAATATTCAAAAGCAGGTGAGTTTGTTTACGACCACCCATTCCAATGGGGATCTAAACGTACAGGTCCGGATTTGGCTCGTGAAGGTAACTTGAGAAGTCATTATTGGCATTATCAACACATGATTCGTCCGAAGGATGTAACTCCAGGATCTATCATGCCTGCTTATCCATGGTTAAAAACAGATGATTTAAGTACTTCTTTAACCGAAAGAAAAATTAAAGCAATGCAAAAATTAGGAGTTCCTTATGAGGCTGGTTACGAATTAAAAGCATTGGCTGATTTACAAAAGCAAGCCAAACAAATTGCTAAGGCATTGGTAACTGATATTAAAAACAAACTTCCTAAGGAAATTCAAAAAGAATTCAACTTTGATGCAGAAGTAGCTAAACTTGAGAAAAAAGAAATAGTTGCGTTGATTGCGTATCTACAAAGATTAGGAACAGATATTAAAGCTAAATAGGATAAAATATGTTGCGGTTTATTAAACAAAATTTAGAGACAATCAGTGGGGTAGGCATATTCCCTTTAATCTCCTTATTGATCTTTGTTTCATTCTTTATTATCGTATTGATTCGAGTAAGAAAGATGAGTAAATCGAATGTCTCTGAGATAAGTAATTATCCGCTAAATGATAGTATAAATGATGAAAACGAATTTTTTCAACAACACAATTAGTCGTATGAAAATGGCAAGTATAAACAAAATAAAAAAGAACCTAAAATTCACTCCATTAGCATTACTTATTGGAGCAATGATGATTGACAATCAAGCTTTGGCTTTGAGTTTTTCTGAAAGTGGCAACACCGAAAATTTACCTTGGTTATTGGTTGAAAATTCTGATATACTATTTTTAGTAATTATCAACATCATTCTTTTGGGGGTGTTCTTGTATTTAAAAGGAATGTTTAATAATCTTTTGAATATTTTTGCTTCAAGTTCAAAAGAAAAAGAAACGAAAACCACTGGTACATTCTCAAAAATGCTTACTGATGCTGTACCAGTTGAAGACGAAGATAAAATCATGATGGATCATGATTTTGACGGAATTCGTGAGTTGGACAATAATCTTCCACCATGGTGGGTAGCTATGTTAATTGCTACGATGATTTTTGCGGTAGTTTACATTTTCCATTACCATGTGTTCGGAACAGGAGATTTGCAATTGGCTGAATACAACAAAGAAATGGAAAAAGCTGATGCTGAAGTCAAAGAATATTTGACTAAAAACGCCATGAATGTTGACGAAACAAATGCAACAGTTATGAAAGATTCGAAAGATTTGGCTGTTGGTAAAGATCTGTTTGATGCGAACTGTATTATGTGTCACAAAGAAAAAGGTGAAGGAGATATAGGTCCAAACTTAACTGATGAATTTTGGATTTATACAGGTGATATTAAAGCAATTTATAAATCAATTAAAATAGGTACATCAAATGGTATGCCAGAACATGCGTCCAAATTGAATCCTATTCAAATTCAACAAGTTGCTTCTTATGTTTATTCATTGCCATATACACCTGGTAAAGAGCCTCAAGGTGAGAAATATGTGAAGGAATAAGAAATAGAGAGATAAAGAACTAAACTTAAATTTTTTAAAAGAGCTTGTGATGTTGCGTGAAGACAATGAAGGATTCAGAGATCATATCTCTACCGTTGATGAAAAAGGGAAGAGGGTGTGGGTTTATCCAAAAAAACCTTCTGGAACATATTTCAATAAAAGAAAGATTGTAAGTTATTCTTTGTTGATACTATTATTTAGTTTACCATACATTAAAGTAGCTGGCGAACCGTTTTTGATGTTAAATATATTGGAACGAAAATTTATCATTTTTGGTAAAATTTTCTGGCCACAAGATTTTTATATTTTTGCTTTAGGGCTAATTATTGCGGTTGTTTTCGTCATCTTCTTTACCATTATTTTTGGTCGATTATTTTGTGGTTGGATTTGCCCACAAACCATATTCATGGAAATGGTTTTTCGTCAAATAGAATACTGGATTGAAGGAGATTTTAAGCACCAAATCAAGCTAAATTTAGCTCCTTGGAATAGAGAAAAAATCATCAAAAAAACATCAAAACACATCTTGTTTTGGTTAATTGCATTTTTGGTAGCCAATACGTTTCTATCTTATATTATTGGAGCTGATCAGTTGTGGAAGATTATTACTTCTCCTGTAAAAGAACACGTAGGAGGATTTGTGACAATTATACTCTTTTCTTTTGCATTCTACTTCGTGTTTGCTAGATTGAGAGAACAAGTTTGTACAACAATTTGTCCTTACGGTCGTTTACAAGGTGTGTTGTTGGATCAAAATACAATGGTCATTGCTTATGACTATGTTCGTGGTGAAGGAGAAAACGGCAGAGCTAAATTTAAGAAAAACGAAGATAGAGTTGCCGCTGGAAAAGGTGATTGTATTGATTGCAATCAATGTGTATATGTTTGTCCAACAGGGATTGATATTCGAAATGGTACTCAGTTGGAATGTGTGAATTGTACGGCTTGTATTGATGCTTGTGATCACATGATGGATAGTGTAGGATTGGAAAGAGGTTTGATTGGTTTCCTTTCTGAAAACAACATCAAAGATCGTGAGAAATTTAAATTTACATCACGTGTTAAAGCATATTCAGCCTTATTGATAGCATTGATAGCTACATTGGTAATATTATTAGTTACAAGAAGTGATTTTCAAACAAATATTACACGTCAACGAGGAACAACTTTCCAAATCACATCAGATGGAAAAGTGAGTAATATATTTGAAATTTATATTATTAACAAAACAAGAAAGGCTTACGATATTAAGTTGGATTTAGAAGGTCATGGCGAAATTGAAACAGCAGTAAAACAATTGCGTTTGCGACCAGAAAGAGAATTAAAAGAAAGATTTGTTGTTAAAATGCCGTTTAAAGAAGTGTCAGATAAAGAAATAATCTACATTGATGTATATGGAAATGGCAAAAAAATCCAGACAGTAAAAACAAAATTTATCGGACCAGACTTTTAAAATTAAACAAGATGAATTGGGGAAAAGGATTAGCTATAGCAATGGTATTGTTTGTTGGATTTATTCTTACATTGACGATAACAATGATGAGCAAAAAATCAGATTTAGAAGATGAAGATTACTATGCTCGTGAAGTAAATTATGAACAAGAAATTCAAGCTTTTAAAAATGCTGCTCAATATGGAGTTGCAACAATTGAAAATGCAGATGAATCTATTGTAGTAAACTTCTCAGACAATATTCAATTATCAGAAGGAAAAGTAGTTTTTATCCGACCAAATAATGCAAAGTTGGATAAAACGTTTTATTTTGAAAACGGTAATTCTTTTGTTATTCCAAAAAGTAAATTGGAGCCAGGAAGGTATTCAATGGAAATAATTTACAAAGTTGACAACCAAGATTGTCTTCAAAAAGAAGATATAACTATTTGATATGATGACCGCATCCATCAATGGTTTAATTCTGGGCTTAGGTGCTTCTTTACATTGTTTAGGGATGTGCGGACCATTGGTGATGGTTGTTCCAATTAAAAACAATTCTTTAAAAGGAAAAGTTTGGGGTATTACTCAGTACCATATTGGAAAAACCCTAACTTATGCCTTATTGGGATTATTGATAGGAATTGTGGGAATCAGTTTGCAAACATTGAAATGGATGCAAATTTTGTCAGTTATAACTGGAATTTTAATTATTGTTTTTGCTTGGAAAAAATTTATCAAAATTCCTGCAAACAATAAATTTCAACAGTTTATAACAAGGTTTTCTGGAAGAAGTTTAAATCTTTTGCACAAATCAACACTCCCATTTAAACCTTTCTTTTTTGGATTTATTAACGGGTTACTACCTTGTGGGCTAATCTACATTGCACTTTTAAATAGCTTATTAGCAGGTAACCCGTTTTTCAGTATGATGGCGATGGTGTTTTTTGGAATCGGGACAATTCCAATTTTAACAATCGCTAAATTCGCTTCGTTTAAACTCAATTGGCAATCTAGCAAATTAACCCCAGTATTAATAACCGTTGTTGGATTGATGATTATTGTTAGAGGATTAAATCTTGGAATTCCATACTTAAGTCCAAAAATAAATTCAGAAGTTATTGCTACAAATTCTAAAGACACAAGTAATTCTGTATCAATTAGTTGTTGTCACAATAACGACCATTGCACAAGTGCTGAAAAATAAAAACTATTGCATTCACTGAGAGATAGAATAAACTTTATACATATATTTGCACAAAATTAGTGCAATGTCTAAACCAAATCTTCAGCATGCAAGTTGTCATTCTTGCGAGGTGAGGCATACATCTTTGTTTAAATCTCTTTGCCAAGAAGGGGTTAAAAGTATAGATGATGCCAAAGATTGTACATTGTACAAAAAAAATGAGCCTGTATTTGTAGAAGGTGCTTATCCAAAAGGTGTATTTTGCATTAAATCTGGTAAAATCAAGGTTTTTACAATTGGTGAATCTGGTAAAGAACAGATTATACGTATTGCAAAACAAGGTGATGTGGTAGGTTTTCGATCTTTATTTAGCGAAGAACCTTATCGTTTGTCAGCAACTACTTTGGAAGAGAGTAGTATCTGTTTTATAAAAATTGAAGATTTTAAAGAACAAGTCAATAAAGAACCTGATTTATTACAAGCTGTTTTAAAAGAACTATCAAAAGAATCTGGTGAGCGAGCGATGTTTATTAAAACAATGGCTCAAAAAACGGTTCGTCAACGATTGGCAATTATCTTATTGGTTTTAGATGAAATTTATAAGGATCATCAAATTAACTTATCTCGCGAAGACTTAGCAAATTACGTTGGTACTGCTACTGAAACGGTTATCCGTCTTTTAAAAGAATTCAAAGAAGAAGAATGGATTGAAATCCACGGAAGAACAATTGAACTGAAAAACATCCAATCATTGGTTCAAGAAGCTGAATTTTAAATTTAGCGTTTACTTTTTCTTAAATAAACCAATAGTGTACTAAGCCCCACGACGGTTATTGAACTACTTGGCATAATAATTGCAGCTACTAATGGAGATAACAATCCACCAATCGCAAAAGATAATCCAATGGTATTGTATATCAACGAAAAAGCTAAGCAAATGGTTAGTACTTTTTTGGCATAATGACTTTGGTCTAAAAAATCGGCTAAATAATGCAATTTTTCAGCTTTAATAATTCCATCAGAAGAAGGGGTAAATCTAAATACATCTTCTGAAACAGCAAAACTTACATGAGCAACACCAAGAGCCCCTGAGTCATTTAATCCATCACCTATCATCAATACTTTTTTACCTTCGTTTTGCAATGCCAATACATAATCGAGTTTGTCATTTGGATTTTGATTAAAACGTATCGTTTGGTCACTTCCAACTAAATTTTTAATCAATTCAAAATCCTTGTCTTTGTCACCCGACAACACATGAACAGTATAGTTATCTAAACTCTTAATTAATTTATGCACTCCATGACGTAACTCTGATTCAAATACAAATTTTCCATTTTTTGAACCAATTTTAACGTAAGTTTCTGTTTCAATAGATGAAATTTGAGTTCCAAAAATAAATTCATAACTACCCAATAAAACAGCAATATCGTCATAATTACCTTTAGTTCCTTTGTTGACAACCTCTTCAAAATCATCAATAGCAATAGCTGAAGTAATTCCTTGCAATTTAAAATACCTCACGATTGCTCTCGAAAGAGGGTGAGTAGATGAATTTGCTAAAGCATAAATTATTTCCTTTTCTTTTGCATCAAGTTCATCTCCATCAAAATGCACTTTTAAATGCGTACTTTCTGTTAAAGTTCCTGTTTTATCAAAGACAATGTCTGTGATTTCATTCATACGCTCAATCACCGTAGTATTTTTCAAATACAACCCTTTTCTCCCCATTAATTTCATGCTGTTTCCAAAGGTAAATGGGGAAGAAAGCGCAAGTGCACAAGGACAGGCAACAATTAAAACAGCCACAACAATTTCTAAAATCCGACTTGAATCGATAAACCACCAAGCAACTGCAGAAATAGTGGCTATTGACAATACAGTCCATAAAAAATACTTGGCAATAACATCTTGAAACTTGTAGCGATTTGGTTTGAATTTATCAATCTTAATGTCATTCCATAGTTGTGTCAATAAACTCCTATTAGAAGATTTATCGGCTTTTAAAACAACCTTTTGACCAAGTAGTTTTCCACCAGCATAAATATAATCACCTTTGTTTTTATAAATAGGCTCGGATTCTCCAGTTACAAAACTATAATCAATTTTGGCCGTTTCACTTTGTAAAATGCTATCACACGGAATGATTTCTTCATTTCTGATTAGAATAGTATCTCCAATATTTATTTTTTCAATTTCAATAATTTGCTCTTCTTGTTGCTCTATTTTTGTTACAGCTACTGGAAAATACGAGGTATAATCCCGGTCAAAAGATAGCGATTTGTAAGTTCTATTCTGAAACCATTTACCAATAAGAAGAAAAAACACAAATCCAGCAAAAGAATCCATATATCCCGGACCACCTTCCGTTAAAATGGTATAAACGCTTTGGGTGTAAAGTGCCATGATTCCAATAACTATTGGAACATCTAAATTGAGTGATTTACTTTTTATAGACTTATAAGCAGAAACAAAATAATCTCTTGCAGAAAATAGCAGAACAGGAATAGAAACCACCAATGATAGGGCGGAGGTGAACGAGCGAATTTTAAAATCCATTGTGTCAATACCTAAGTACTCTGGAAAACTCCACAACATAATACTTCCAAAAGCAAAGGCTGCTATTCCCAACTTGTAAAGGAATATCTTATCAATCTTTTTGGATTGTTCGTTTCTGTTTCCAAAATTGGGGGCATAACCAATTTTATTCAAGAAATAAGCTAATTCAGAGAGTTTGAGTTCCTTTTTTCTAAACGTTATCAAAGCTTCTCGCTGAACAAATGCTACTTGACAAGAAGTTATTGCAGGTAAAATTTTTGGCAGATTTTCCAATAAGTAAATACAACTTGAACAATGTATTTCTGGAAGAAATAACGTGATTTTAATATAGTTATCATCTTCAAAATCAACAAATTTTGCTTTTATTTCCGGAACTTCTAAAAAGTCGTATTTATGTTTTTGAATGTGTTGCGGACGAACACCAGATTTATCTTCAAAGTTGTAAAAAGCTCCTAATTGATTATCTGTAAGAAGCTGATAAACCGTCATGCACCCATTGCAACAAAACGATTTATCATTGTAAGTATATTGCTGCTTACCAATGATTTCGTCACCACAATGATCACATGAAGGATTATTTGCCATATTATTTTTAAATTAGCACAAAGAAATAGCTATTTTGAAATAAAAAAAATGATAAATGTCATACTTGATTGAATGTTGACTTATTGATTTGATGACCTTATGACTTGTTGACTTGATGAATGAATGACTTATTGATTTGATGACAGTGTGACTCATTGATAAATTGTTTCAATAGAATCCATCATCTAATCATGTTGTCATTTAGTTAATGAGTCATCCAGTCAATACCTACAAAATACAAATAATTTATTTTTTTTAAGAATATTATTGAATTTGCTTGTTTGATTAAAAAAATAATATATCTTTGCAGTCCGAAATTTTGAGAAAAAAAGCAATATAAGATTTTAAGATATGAAAAGAACGTTTCAACCTTCAGTAAGAAAAAGAAGAAATAAGCATGGATTTAGAAGTCGTATGGCTACTAAAAATGGACGTAGAGTATTAGCTGCTCGTCGCCGTAAAGGGAGAAAAAAATTGACCGTATCAGACGAGCCAATGCACAAGCGTTAATAATTGTCTAACTAATATATTTAGCCGATTCGTTATGAGTCGGCTTTTTTTGTGCTGGATTTTATAGTCGGAAGCAATTAATGATCTGCTTTTTTTTAGTACGGACGCGATTAATCGCGTTCGTACTAAAAAAAGATTTATCAATAAAAACATCAGCAATTCTCATTCAGAAAAAGCATACATCACAATATTTGCTCCCATTTGCAATGCTTGTTTGCGTTTCTCTGGAGAATCGTTGTGTACCGCTTGGTCTTCCCAGCCGTCGCCTAAATCCGTTTCGTAGGTGTAAAGTAACACTATTTTCCCATTTTCAATGATTCCAAATGCCTGCGGGCGTTTGTTGTCGTGCTCATGAATTTTTGGCAAACCGTTGAAATTGTATTTTTGATGAAAAATAGGATGATTAAATGGTAATTCTACCAATTCCTTGTTGGGAAAAACTTTTTTAATTTCCACACGAATAAATTGATCCATCCCATAATTATCATCAATATGTAGAAAACCACCACCTAACAAGTAATTGCGTAAATTAGATACTTCCTGTTGCGAAAACACAACATTTCCATGCCCCGTCATGTGGACAAATGGATATTGAAATAAATCTGGGCTTCCAACATCTACGTATGGAACATCTGGAGAGATTTTTGTAGTCAAATTTTCGTTGCAAAATTTCACCAAATTCGGAACAGATGTAGGATTGGCATAATAATCACCACCACCATTGTACTTCAATACCGCAAATTGATAGGCATATTGTGAATAACCTTGTAGGGCAACAAGAATAAAAAGGAATGTTATGATCGTTCTTATTTTCATCATTTCACACGCATTAATGCTTGCATACAAGCATACAAGCCTGCCGTTTCTGTACGTAAACGATTATTTCCTAAAGTTATTTCTTGGTAACCGTTAATTTTTGCTAAATCACTCTCATCAAGCGTAAAATCACCTTCTGGACCAATTAAAATAGGAGAACAATTGTCAAAAGTTGTCATTAAACTCTTTTTTTCTCCATCATAACAATGCGCAATAAAACCATTTGGATGGTCTTTTACAAACTGATCCACTTTTACCAATGGATTGATTTTGGGAAGGAAAAGACGTTTTGATTGCTTCATGGCACTAATGGCAATACTTTCAAAACGTTCCATTTTTATGGCTTTGCGTTCAGAATTTTTACTCAATAGAAATGTAATCTCCGTAACACCTAATTCGGTAGTTTTTTCAACAAACCATTCCATACGCTCATTCATCTTTGTAGGACAAATAGCAATATGAATGGAATAGGAGGGAGCTACTTCTGTTTCTTTGGATACAATTGAAATAGCGCATCTTTTCTGGTTAGCATCAGTGATTTTTGCAGTTGCCAACAAACCATTTCCATTTTGAATTCCAATCAAATCACCGTCTTTCAATCGTAAAACCTTACAAATATGACGTGATTCATTTTCATTCATTTGATGATGAACCGTTTCTTCTGTTATCGCTGTGTCGTAAAATAAATGCATATCAATTCATTAAGCGAAACATCAGTTCTTTTAGTAAAGCTCCATGTGTCATGGTGCTATTTCCCATCCCTTTTGATTTTAAATCGTATTCCTGTAAAATTGCTATGTTTTCTGCTATTTTTTTGGGTGGATATATTTTAGCAGCTCTTGTGTATTGCGTCATTAAAAAAGGGGCAACACCAATCGTAGATGCAAGTGATGCTGGTGATTTATCTTTTGCAAAATGTAAACGCATCAATTTCAAATGATACGAAAATAAATTGGCGATAATTGGTATGATTGGTCCTGCTTTTGGGTTTTTATCAAAATAATCAACAATCTTACCTGATTTTAAGAAATCTCGTTCAGCAAATGCATTGGAAAGTTCAAAAAAGTTATAATCTTTAGAAATACCAATGTTTTCTTCAATATGCACTTCATTTATGGTTGTACCTTTTTCAACTAAAATTTCCAGTTTTTCAAGTTCATTTATGATTTTACCAATATCTGTTCCAAGAAACTCACTCAATAACATTGACGCTTTTGGCGCTATTTGATACCCCATTTCTCTGGCGTAATTGGTAATCCAATCAACAATTTTATAATCTCTTATTTTTTCGGATAAAAACACCAATCCTTTTTGTGCCGCAGTCTTGATGATTTTTTTGCGTGTATCAAACTTTTTGTGTTTATAGCAGATAACAAAAATACTTGTATCAACTGGGTTTTCGATAATAGGTTCTAACAACTCTATGTCTTTAAACTCTTGAGCTTCTTTAAGAACAACAAGTCGCCGTTCTCCCATCATTGGGTAGGCCTTTACTTCTGCAATCAAACTCGCTGCTTCACAGTCTTTTCCATAAATTATTGTTTGATTAAAATCACGTTCACTCTCATCTATTGCATTTTCAATAATTGAGTCGCAAATTAAATCAATAAAGTAAGGTTCTTCACCGTGAAGAAAGTAGATTTTTTCGAACTGTTTTTGCTTAATATTTTTTATGATAAGCTTGTGGTCCATCTTAATCTATGTGTTCTTTCCAAATTTGAATCAATTCAACCATTGTACGAACAGCTTTTTCCATGTCTTGCACACTCACATACTCATGTTTTGAGTGGATACCCATTTCACCAGTAAATAAGTTTGGGCAAGGCAACCCCATAAATGATAGGCGAGAACCATCTGTTCCTCCTCGGATAATCATAGGTTTTGGTTCAACACCTGCCTTTTTCATTGCTTCAATAGCATAATCAGTTACAAAAGGAACGCTATTCAGCACTTCTTTCATGTTTCTATACTGTTCCTTAACAACAAATTGCATTGTAGCTCCTGAATGTGGCTCCACAATCATTTGAGCAATTCCCTTTAATTCATCCTCGTATTTTGATAATTTCTCTGTAACATGGTCACGAATAATAAAACTCACACTCGTTTCTTCCATGATTCCATTGATTGAAACAGGATGAACAAAACCTTCTCGATCTTCTGTTGTTTCAGGCGACCAACGATCTTTAGGTAATGCAGCCACAAAATCAGCGGCTAATTTGATTGAATTCACCATGATTCCTTTCGCATATCCTGGATGAGCACTCACTCCTTTGAATGTAACTTTAACAGAATCAGCTGAGAATGTTTCGTCCTCAATAGAACCCAATACACCACCGTCTAACGTATATCCGTAATCAGCATTTAATTTTTTGATATCTAAATGGTCAACACCTCTACCAACTTCTTCGTCTGGTGTAAACAAGATGCGAATTTTTCCATGCTCAATTTGAGGGTTTTTCAACATGTAGTTAGCAAAATCCATGATGATTGCTACACCTGCTTTGTCATCAGCTCCCAATAAAGTTGTACCACTGGCCGTAATAATGTCATCACCAATTCTTTCCTTCAAGTATGGATGCATATCTGTTGTGATAATTTGAGTTGGATCATCTGGCAAAACAATTGGCTGACCATTGTATTTTTCGTGTACAATTGGCTTTACATTGGTACCAGTAACATCTGGAGCTGTGTCCATGTGTGAACAAAAACAAATTGTTGGTACTTTTTTGTCTGTATTACTTGGGATAGTAGCGAAAACATAACCCCATTCATCCATTTCTACTTCCTCAGCACCCATGTCCTGAAGTTCCTTAACCAAGACTTTCGCTAAATCCTTTTGCTTCATTGAAGAAGGGAAAGTAGTCGAATTTGGATCTGCTGTTGTGTCTATCTTCGCGTAGCGAATAAAATTTTCTTTTACTTGATGTTTGTAATTATTCATCGTGATTTGATTTATGTCAAAAATAATCATTCTTTGTTTTCGATAAACATAAAAATTTCAATAGATATTAACAAATAATCAAAAAATGTTACGATTATAGATATATTTTGTAGAATTGTATATATGAAACTTTATAGTTAAACACAGTAAAAACATGAATAGTTAATAAAATGAGGCTCAATATGTATTATAAATTAATTTTAATATTATTTTTATTAATCTTTAAATTAGATTGTTATGCTCAATCATTTGAAGATAAACTTAAAGATATTTACAACTTTAATTACACAACTATTTCACAACAAAATTTAGAAAAAAAGAACCTTCAATTGGCTGAGTTTTGGGATGAATTAAATAAAGATACAGCTACTTTTTTACCAAAAATCAGAAAAGAATTAACAATTAATACCTATCCATCTTATTTTTATTTTGATATGTGTTCGTATCTATCCATTCACTCAACAAAGAAAGCTGATCGGTCTATTATTGAAAATGCACTGCAATTTATTCAGTGGAGCGAAATGAATCAATGGGAATTTGTGGATAAACTCAGAACTTTTTCAACAAATGGGATGAATGTAATGGGTGCCGTATCGAATTTGTTGAATATAAAAAAGTTATCCATCACAAATCCAGCAACCAACCAGCGATTTAACCAAGGTGAAGTAACAGCTTACTTGTTACTACCTCTTTCTCCTGAAAAATACATCAATCAGCTAGACAAACTTTATGATACCATTAATTTAGAGGCGCAACGCACCATTATAACTGTTTTATGGCTGTCCAATACACAATATGGTAATGCAAGTCTGGAAAACAAAGCTAAAACAACAAGTGATATCGATGTTAGAAGTTACGTTAATCGCTTGATGTATCGTTTTCATCCTTCTCAAGAGTTGATCGGTAAATACGAATCATTGAATGAGATCGAACGCAATAATTTGCTATTAAAAACGTATTACAAAACAATTGATGACTGGAATGTTGAATCGTGGAATAATCTAATTCAATTAACGAAGTTACTGCATTATTTCTCCATTCAAGTCACAAAATAACACCTTTTCATGTCAGCAAAAATGGAACTGAGAGTAAAGAGACAATCGGGAGAATTAATTGATTTTGATATCAATAAATTAAAGTATTCCCTCAGCAAATCGGGTGCTTCAGATATCGAAATTTCTGAAGTTTTGGAAAATATGCTGCCAAGAATTCACGATGGCATGAGTACTAAATCGATTTACCAAATGGCTTTTAGTCAGCTTAAACGTGTTTCTGGTACATTTGCTGCAAGGTATAGCCTAAAACGTGCCTTAATGGAATTAGGCCCTGCTGGATTTTACTTTGAACAATGGGTAGCACGATTTTTAGAAAGCTATGGCTACGAAACATGTACCAATCAAATCATTCAAGGTGAAGCTGTATCACATGAAGCTGATGTTATTGCTAAAAAAGAGGAGGAGATGTATTGGATTGAATGTAAATTTAGAAATACAATGACATCCAAAATCAGCGTTACCACTCCTATGTACTTACTTTCAAGGATTCGCGATATTTCTGCGAAACCACATGAGCTTTTTGGTGGAATGCGTAAATTTACAATGGGCTGGTTGATAACAAATACGTATTTCACTACAGACGCCACAAGTTTTGGAGAATATTATGGCTTAAAAATGCTTTCGTGGGATTATCCTGCTAAGAGAAGTTTAAAGACATTGGTGGATCAAAAGGCTTTGTATCCGATAACCTGCTTGACAAACTTGTCTAAAAATGAAAAAACATATCTGCTTGATAAAGGATATATCCTTGTAAAAGATTTATATGGAAAGGATGAGTTATTTGATGATAACATGATTAAAAGCAAGAATAAACACAAAATAAAAACAGAAATAGCGGAGTTGATTCAAGAGGTATAACTAATGAACCCAGTAAATTTCCTTAATAGACGAATCATTCTTTATTTCTTTGATTAATTCATTGAAATCAACCACACTTGTATTCAAATAGGTAATCAAAAACACCAATTCTTGCTCATTTCTATTGATTGTAAATGATTCAATATCCATCCCAGCAAAAGAAGATAATTTTAAGATGATTTCATTGCTTTCAATTGTGGAATTGGTAACAATTCTCAATGTTTTTGACTTAAATTTATTCGACAATGTTGCTTCTAAAGGTTGAATAGCCCATAAAATAATTAGTGCAATAATAGTTGTTGCTCCAGCAGCAAAATACATTCCACCACCTGTAGCCAAGCCAATTGCAGCTACTGTCCACAAACCTGCAGCAGTGGTTAAACCTCTTATTGTTCCTTGTTTTTGAAATAAAATGGTACCCGCACCAATAAAACCAATACCACTCACTACCTGTGCAGCAATCCTAGACGGATCCAATTCAACATGTGCTGTGCCTAAAATATCTGAAAAACCAAAAGAAGAAACCAACATGATTAAACAAGAACCAACACTAACCATCATGTGTGTACGCAAGCCAGCAGCCCAATTTTTGCGTTCACGCTCCAACCCAATTAAAGCACCAAAAACTGAGGCTAAAACCAACCGAATCAATATTTCATTCCATTCAATCATACAAACAAATTTACAATCTTTTTCATGATAATTCAAAAATAAAAATCTGTTTTACCTATAATACAACATTCTTTTTCTTATTCAGTAGTAAAATTTTAATTTTATTTAGAATTAGTATAAATAATTAAGAAAAATTTCTAATTTTACAAAGCAAAAAAAATAAGTTATGGAGTTGTCGAGAGAGAATGTCTTGGAAGTATTAGGTAGAATCCAAGATCCGGATTTAAAAAATGATATTGTTTCCTTGAGTTTTGTTGAGGAATTAAAAATTGACGAAAACACGGTAAGTGTTAAAGTTTTGAGTTCTAATCCTGCTTTGCACGCAAGAAAACGATTGCATGAAGCGGTAGAATTTAATTTAAAAAGAGAATTTCCAGATGTTGTAGTTAAATGTTCGACAATCCCTTTGCCTTCCGAAGCAAAAGAATACCATAGAAAAGTTTTACCAAAAGTTAAAAACATTATAGCTGTTGCATCAGGTAAAGGTGGTGTTGGAAAATCAACAATAACAGCAAATATAGCAGGAGGTTTGTTAAAAGCTGGTTACACAGTAGGGATTGTAGATGCTGATATTTATGGACCTTCTATGCCAACCATGTTTGATGCAGTGAATGCACGTCCTCAAATGTTAACTATTGACGGTGTACCTAAAATTGATCCTGTTGTTACACAAGGTATTAAATTGCTTTCTATTGGTTTCTTTACGGAACAAGACAATGCAGTTGTATGGAGAGGACCAATGGCTTCAAAAGCATTAACACAAATGTTTACCGATTCTGAGTGGGGTGAATTGGATTATTTGTTGATTGACTTGCCTCCAGGCACAGGTGATATTCACTTGTCATTGGTGCAAAATGTTCCGTTGGATGGTGCTGTCATCGTTTCCACACCTCAAGAAGTGGCGCTTGCTGATGCTCGTAAAGGAATCAATATGTTTAAATTGGATTCGATTAATGTACCTGTTATCGGATTGGTAGAAAATATGGCTTGGTTTACACCTGCAGAATTACCAGAAAATAAATATTACATCTTTGGTCGTGACGGAGCTAAGAACTTAGCAGAAGGTATGGGAGTGGCACTACTCGGTCAAATTCCACTTGTGCAAAGCTTAAGAGAATCTGGTGATGTTGGAAAACCAGCTGTATTCCAAAACGACACAATGATTAGTAAAGCATTTGAAGATTTATGCAAGGTGTTTGTTGAAGAAGTAGAAAAAGCAAAAGAACTGAGAACAAAGAATAAACAAAAAGTTGTATGACATTGAATAAAGAAGAACTAACTAAGAAAGTAAACGATGCTTTAAATCAGTTACGTCCATATTTACACGAAGATGGCGGTGATATGGAATTGGTGAAAATTACAGATGATGGAGTAGCACATGTTAAGCTTATTGGAGCTTGCAGTGATTGTTCTATGTCATCAATGACACTAAAAGCTGGTCTTGAAGCTCAAGTAAAAAAAATTGCTCCAGAAATTACTTCTGTAGTTGCATACGATGAATCTGAAGGTTGATGATTGAATACAAACCTCAATTAAAAAGAGTGCTTCTGTTTATAATAGTAGCACTCTTTTTAACTAGTTGTGCACTAAACGGTATTTTTTTACAGCCAACTAAATTAAGATCAAAAAAAGGAAATACTTCTAAAATGGTAGTGAAGTCTGGCGACAATCGTGTTACTATAGCCATTGACGAAGCATATAATCCTACTTTTACAACTGAAAGCGATACAACAAACTTCGATTTCAATATTAAAAGTGTTGTATTTCCTAGCGCATCAGGTAATCTTCTTAACGCTTGGGAGATAACACCAAAGGAACCAGTTAAGTCTATTGCTACAATTATCCATTTTCACGGAAATGCAGGCTCTCTATACCATCAATTTTTAGCAATCACACCTTTGGTGAAAGAAGGATTTTCTGTTTTTATGTTTGATTACAGTGGTTTTGGATTCTCTGAAGGTAAAGCGAAACGAAAAAGCGTTTTATTGGACGGAAATTCAGCTGTTGATTATGTATTAAAAAATTTCAATCAAACAGGTAAAATTGTGATTTACGGGCAATCACTTGGTGGGCATTTAGCAGGTGTAATTGGCCCAAAACGCCAAAACGATATTGATGGATTGGTACTAGAAGGTGCGTTTTCCTCTCATAAAGATGTTGCAAAGGCATTTGCAGGTGGTTTTGGTAAAGCATTTACTAAAGAAATGTACAGCGCAAAGGACTCAATTGTAAATTACAAAAAACCGTTGTTAATCATTCATAGCGAAGAAGATGAAGTTATTCCGTTTTACATGGGGAAGACATTATTTGACGCTGCAAATGAACCAAAAGAGTTTTTAGAAGTGAAAGAATGCCACATTTGTGCACCAAAGTATTACACTACAGAAATAGCTGATAAAATCAAGAAAATGATAGGTTTATAAGTTTTTTGAAATTAATTTATCAATAAAAAAATCAATAATTATTTTCCTTTGCTTTACAAGAGTCGCAAAATTATTTTTTGAAGAAGTAAAGAGAACGTTAATCGCATTTCAATTTTGTTTAACTTTGTTATAAATAACAATGTAGAACTTTATTATACTAACTTTTGGGGTTACTTTCGTTAAATTATAGAACAATTCTTTCCGTAGCACTACCCATGATGGGAGCTTCTTTTGTACAATCCATTGTTTTATTAACTGCCTCTGCATTTTTAAGTCGCTATTCAACTGATGCCTTTGCTGCAGTTGGTAATGCAGGACTTATTTTTATCACAATGCATATTTTCGTTGTTGGTATTAGTGATGGAACACAGATCTTAATTTCAAACAAAATAGGGAAGAGAGACACCGATTCACTTGGTAGATTGCTTTTTTCATCTATTCTTATTTTGTCTGTTTTGGTAACGTTTTTAGTTGGTTTTGCTCAGTTTGTTTTGCCACAAATAATCTTTGATTACTCCAGACACATTGAAATAGCTCAAGCACAAGTAAATTTCCTTTCTATTCGTACTTATGGATTGTTTTTTTCGATGGTGATGCTTCCAATTCAAGCATATTATTTTGCTATTGGTAAATCATGGGTGCCTTTTATTGGCGCGCTTCTAACAGCAATTGGCAACATTGTATTGGATTACTGCTTGATATTTGGCAACTTTGGCTTTCCTGAAATGGGGATTGAAGGTTCTGCATGGGCAGCAGTTATTTCAGACGGATTGAGTGCTTTGTTTATGGTTTTCTTCATGTTTTTGTCCAAAGAACACATCAAGCAACAACTTTTCAAAAATTTCAAATTAGTTAAATCAACATTTAAAGAAATCTTTAAAATATCCATACCAATTGTTTTGCAAGGAACAGTATCACTATCCACTTGGGCTATTTTCTTTATTTGGTTGGAGCAAATGGGTAAATTTGAATTGACTGTATCTCAAAACATTCGTACGGTTTATTTCCTTGCATTTGTCCCTGTTTGGGGCTTTGCTGCGGCTACAAAAACGTATGTTTCGCAATACTCTGGAGCGAAGAAAGTGCGTGAAATTATTGTTGTGCGACGTAGAATACAACTTTTGTTACTCACTTTTATGTTCATCATCTTTCACGGAGGAATTTTCTATCCCGAAACAGTTATTTCATGGATAAATCCACAAGAAGAATTTATTTCAAAAAGTGCTGAAACACTACGTTACATCAGTTTGTCAATGTTTATTTTTGCTTATTTCAGTGTGTTTTTTCAAACAATTAATGGAATTGGCAAAACACACATCACTTTTATCATTGAAGCTACAACTGTATTTCTGTACATTTTATCGGCTTATCTTTTGATAAAAGTTTGGAAAGTCGATGTGAAATATATTTGGTCTGTTGAGTACATTTACTATATTTCTATGGGGATTTTGTCGATTGCTTATCTCAAATATGTCAATTGGAAAAAAGAAGTTTTAAATTCTTGATAAAATTGTATGTAATTCATTTAATACATTCACTTTTTATAATTAATATTTGATTCAAATTCATTTATCTTTGCGGCATGAAAGATTTGAGAATTGTTTTTATGGGAACTCCAGATTTTGCAGTAGCTATTCTGGATAAATTGGTTGTGAACGGAGCGAATATAGTTGCTGTAATCACTTCACCTGACAAACCTGCCGGTAGAGGTTTGAAAATGCACGAAAGTGCAGTAAAACAGTATGTTATTGCACATCAACTACCCTTGTTACAACCAACAAATCTCAAAGAAGAAACATTTATCAGTGAATTAAAAGCATTGTCAGCAGATCTATTTGTGGTGGTTGCATTTAGAATGCTGCCCGAAATAGTTTGGTCAATGCCTCCATTAGGAACAATAAATCTTCATGCGAGTATTTTACCACATTACCGTGGAGCTGCACCTATAAATTGGGCAATAATAAATGGTGAGAAAGAAACAGGAGTAACAACATTTTTTATTGAAAAAGAAATTGATACAGGTAAAATCATAGAACGTTCAACCGTTTCAATTAATGAAAATGAAACAGTAGGAGAGTTGCACGATCGCTTGATGGAATTAGGAGCTAATACAACGCTTTCTACGGTTAAAAAAATCGCAAAAGGCAATGTACAGGGTATTCCACAGATAGAGTTTGAAGAAGGTGAATTAAAATCTGCTCCAAAAATCTTTAAAGAGGATTGTAAAGTAAATTTCTCTCAATCCGCTCAAAAAGTGCATAATTTCATAAGAGGATTATCACCATATCCTGCTGCATGGTGCACCGTTTCTAACGGAACAGAAACAAAATCGTTTAAATTGTTTGCAAGTCTATTAACCAATATAAAACCAACAAATTCTAAAATCGCGGTATCAAAAGATGGTATTTTGTTTCCTTGCGCTGATTACTATGTATTGATTACTGAGTTGCAACCAGAAGGAAAACGAAGAATGGATTATAAATCGTTTTTAGCAGGCAATTCATTAGAAGGTTTTACTGTGTGACTTCCACCGGCAAATAATCCGCCAGTATGAAGAAAAACAACAGTTGAATGGTCGTATTTTTCTGATTTTTTTACCTCTTCGATTAAACCATAGAATGCTTTTGCTGTATAAATCTTATCCAGAGATAGTTGCAGTGATTTTTCGCAATAATTAATAAATTCAGCCAATTCAGGAGTTTGCTTTGCATATCCTCCAAAATGGTAATCATTGTGAACTTCTACTTTTTCAAGTAATTCTTTAATTAAACAATCATTAAATACTGATTTTGAAAACAATGAAGTCATTTCGTTTACAGAATCATAATTTTTTATTGATGGGACAACATGCAATGTCTGGTGAGTTAATCCTAATAACAAACCGCAACTTGTTGTACTGGTTCCTTGCGAAACAAAAAGATGATCAAAGGGTGGGAGTTCTGGAATAATTTCTTGACAACCAATCATACCATAATAGCTTGCGCCGCCCTCATTAACTATATAAGTATTTGAAAATGAGGAATGCAGTTCTTGATGGTATTCTTCCATATAACGTTGCGCATATTCTTCTCGTGAAACGAAATAAAGAAACATACCCAATTCTTTACATCGTTCCAATACAGGATTTGAATGAGGAGTATGTTCATCACCACGCACCACACCGATAGATGGAATTCCAAGAGCGTGACAAGCACTAGCTGTAGCCAGAAGATGATTAGAAAAAGCGCCACCAAAAGTTAAGATTTTTTCGCATTTGGATTGTTTAAAATGCTCAATGGTGTATTTTAGTTTACGCCACTTGTTTCCTGAAACCTCTGGGTGTATTAAATCATCTCTTTTAACGAGTAATTTTATTCCTCGATTGTCAAATTCCTCAATATGAATTTGCTGAATGATTGAATTACCAGTATCAAATAACATTTTTTTTCATCTAAAATAAGTATTTTTGTGATATGGAAGAAGATATGTCAGGATTTTCTAAAAAGAAAAAATGGGAGGACGATGAGTATTACTATACTCCTGAAGGATATATTGTGTTCACAGAGAAGCATCATTTAAAGCGTGGCTACTGCTGTAAAAACGGTTGTAAGCATTGTCCGTATGGTTTTGATAAGAAAACAGGGCAGGTAAGGGGCGATAAATAATACTAACCCGTTTAGTGGATTA
>JAMLHA010000022.1 GCA_023957475.1 Crocinitomicaceae bacterium
TATTTTATAATAATTTTTATATACAAAACAATTATTTTTCATCTAACCAACTCTCATTAATTTTAACACCGCTATACGTTGTTCTTCGTGCAATTCCCAATATTTTTCTAATATTGTTTTCTACATTAACTGCATGAATTTCACCCTTTCGAACACCATTTATTTCTTTACAGAATAAAACAATCAACTACTAAAAAACACTTACTGTGCTTTCTCTTCAAAGCTCTTTAAACCGATAGTCGTTTTCAGAAGTGGAGACGGTGCATTAAGTGCCAAAGAATCTGGCTGTAAAATCAATTTGATAGCATACATTTTTTGATTTTCCAACGCTTTGTTTACACTTGCTTTAATACCATCTTGAATTTCTGGAACAAGTGCCAAACTCAATGTATCATCATTTTGAGTAATAACAGAATTATTTTTTGTATTTAATACTACTCGAAATTTTAAAAGTGTCTTAATTTTATCAATTCGAACTTCAGGAATAAAAAGAGTATCAACACCATCATTGTACAAATGAGCTAAATCAATTCTTGATGAATCAACTTCCAATTTCATCCATTCTGAATTGGATTTTTTTGTCGTGTAATTCAACCAAATTTCTTTTATACCAACAGATACTTTCTTAGGTAAAACTTGGTCGGAAGTAATTGACACTTGAAAAGATGCATACTTATTCTTTTTGCAAGAAGATGCAAAAAACACAACAAACACTCCTATTATAACTGAGTAAAAAAAGTTTTTCATCTGACTATGTTTAGTAAAACAAATATACTATTAATCTTTAATAACAGCAGCATAAGCTTCTTTAACTGCATGAATTACCGTTTTTACTTGATCATCTGTCAAATCAAAGTAAACAGGCAAAGAGATTTCATTGGAGTACTTGTTCCATGTCTCAGGATAATCTTCCATTTTGTACCCTCTCTTCTTATAAGCTGTCAATGTTGGAAGTGGTAAAAAATGGACATTTACAGAAACATCTCGATCAAAAATTTGCTGCATAATGGCATCTCTTTGAGGTTCTGTTACTCCTTTAACTCGAAGCAAATATAAGTGATAACACGTTTCTCTTCTTTCATCTTTGTATTTTGGTAAAAGTGCCCAACTTTCGTTTGCAAATCCGTTTTCGTACATTTCAAAGATGTGTTTTCGTCTATCCAAATTTTCCTGATAACGATCCAATTCAACTAAACCAATAGCAGCTTGCAAATCTGTCATATTGCACTTAAATCCAGGTTCTTCAACATCGTAACGCCAATTGCCTTTTTGTGTTTTTGCTAAAGCATCTTTGTTTTGTCCATGCAAAATAAGTGTGCAGAAATGTTTGTAAATCGCTTCAGCATCAAATGAATCGGGTAAATTAAAACAAACAGCACCACCTTCTGCCGTTGTCAAGTTTTTTACCGCATGAAATGAAAATGTAGAAATATCTGCTAAAACACCTGTTCGTTTTCCATTCATTGTAGCACCAAAACTATGTGCTGCGTCAGAAATCAACAAAATACGCCCCAATTTTCCTTGTAAATCATTAGTTGGTTGAAATTGAGATTTTTTTTCTTCAATGACTTTATACAAAGCTTCATAATCACACGGAAAACCTGCAATATCTACAGCAATTATAGCTTTTGTACGAGGCGTTATGGCTGCTTTCACTTTCTCTGCATTGATATTAAAATCATCTGAATTCAGATCTACCATAACAGGTTTAGCACCGGCATGAACAATCACATTGGCACTGGCACAATAAGTGTAGGCAGGCAAAATCACCTCATCACCTGCTTTGATACCCCACCAATGCAATAAAACTTGCATTCCCATTGTCCAAGAATTAACAGCCACCGTTGCTTTGCATCCAGCATATTCCGTTATTCTTTTTTCAAAAAGCTTTGTTCTTGGTCCAGTAGTGATCCATCCGCTCAACAACGCTGCAGAAACTTCATCTACTACTTTTTGATCAATTCGAGGTGGTGAAAATGGTATCATATCATTCATTTAGTTCTTGCGAAATTAAGTATTTTAAATTAGTTGAAATGAATTTTAACAGGGAATTATAAACAGGCTTCGGTTATCTACAAATGTTACAAGATTATCTTTTAGATTTAAAAAAGTCAACAACCAATTGTCCGCACTCCTCTGCCAACAACCCTCCTTCTACTTTGGTTTTAGGATGGTAAACACCTTCAAAGCGACCAGCTCCTCTTTTTTCATCACTTGCACCATAGACAACCCTACTTATTTGTGACCAATACAAGGCTCCTGCACACATAACACAAGGTTCCATGGTTACATACAACGTACAATCTACCAAATATTTGGCTCCAATATTACCAGAAGCAGCTGTTATTGCTTGCATTTCGGCATGAGCTGTGGTGTCATTCAAACATTCAGTTAAGTTATGTCCCCTTGAAATAATTTGTTGATTTGCAACAATTACAGCTCCAATTGGCACTTCGTCTTTTTCCAATGCCTTTTTAGCTTCAATTAGAGCTTGTTTCATAAAATATTCATCATTGAAAGGAGATAACATACGCTTAAATTTTAATCGAAAGTACACTATTTATTCATCATTTCATAAAGTAGTTAAATTTTATTGCTTTTTTGATTGTGGTAACTTTTGTTTATATATATTTGCTCTTAGATGAAAAAGTTTTTTAACGTAACCGTTTCACTATTGTCAGGAATAGTACTACTACTGATATTATGGGGATTATATATCTCCCTGTTCCTATATTCATTTCAAAGCAAAGCACCAAAACAACATTATTTCGCTCCAAATGATGCTGAAATTGTATTGGAGTTTGATGGTCGTGATGTGTTATTTAACTTTTTGAACAACACATTTGTAAAAGGAAAAGGAAACGAAATTGTTCACCTATTAAAAAAAGTATCAAAAGAAGAAGGAAAACAAAAAGATTTTGGAATCAACTGGTTGCAACCAATTACATATTTTAAAACAACTTACAAAAGCCAAGAAGTGCAAGGTATAATTGTGCAAATAATCAATCCCATTTCGTGGAGCGATAACAGTTTACAATTTTTTAATAAAAATTCATTTTCAACGCATACAGATAACTCTGGAATTATTGTTCAATCAGAACATTTATCACAAAAAGAGCTAAAATCCTTCACCTATTCACTCTATCAAAAAGAAATTACCTTTGGTAAAAAAGTTGCTGATAATCACATCATACATTTTAAAAGCAATGTTAAAATGGGTAAATCTAATTTAGATATTGCAATAAATGATACTTCTATCGTATCAACTGGTCAAATAATACTCAACAAGGACTATACCACTGATTACATCCAATTTAAATTAACCCCAAGCGATTTTCACATAACCACAGACATTGTTACCAAAGAAATCAATGACACACTGCAAAATTTAATTGGAACAAATCTAACTTTAGGAGGTGTCAGCATGAATTATAGAGGTGTTTTGGTTGACAATATCAACAATAAAATGGCAATTATTCCTGATGCTGACTTTGTTCTTACATTTAAAGACGCAACTACCATCGACCAATTCGTTGAAACAATTCCAAATGCCGCTTTTAATATTGAAAAGGATAAGGTAATTATTGGAAAACGAATTTTCTACATCAAACAATTAACCGCAAATTCTATTTATTTCGGTAAAACTGCAAATGCCGAACTTCATCCAAACCATGTTCATTTTGGCGTTTTAATCAAAGGCTCATTAGCTTCTTTAGTTGCTATTGATGGCAGTAAATTAGTACAAGCTTTAATTAAGATGAGTAGTCCTTATAAACTTGCTTCAGAATTATCCAACGAGGTAAAATCATGTGTCATAGAAATGAATTCGGTTGATTCAATCACTTATTCATTAAAGTCAACAATTCGTTTTAAAGGAGAAGATGCTTCTTTATCTATATTAAAAGTGCTTTTAACAGCTTCTATAGAATAAAAAAGGGATGCAATCTAACTAAGATTACATCCCGTACTATCATTATCACTCTGGATTACAATTCAAATTTAATTCCTTGTGCCAAAGGTAAGCTATCTGAATAGTTAATCGTATTGGTTTGTCTTCTCATATACACTTTCCATGCATCAGAGCCAGACTCACGCCCACCACCTGTTTCTTTTTCACCTCCAAATGCTCCTCCAATTTCAGCTCCAGATGTACCAATATTGACATTAGCAATACCACAGTCAGAACCAGCATGTGAAAGGAATTTTTCGGATTCTTTCAAATCATTTGTCATAATTGCTGATGACAAACCTTGCGGAACACCATTTTGAAGAGCAATAGCCTTTTCAACACCTCCTTTGTATTTAATTAAGTACAAAATAGGTGCAAATGTTTCGTGTTGAACAACTTTAAAGTGATTTTCTACTTCAACGATTGCTGGTTTTACATACAATCCCGATTCGTATTCACCACCTGTCAACACTTCACCACCTGTCACAATCACACCACCTTCTGTTTTAGCATCGTTTAAAGCATTGGTGAAAGCTTCAACAGCTGCTTTGTCAATAAGCGGGCCAACATGATTATTTTGATCCAATGGATTTCCAATTTGCAATTGTCCATACGCTTTTACCAACGCATCTTTTACTTTATCATAAACTTCTTCGTGAATGATTAAACGGCGAGTAGATGTACAACGTTGTCCACACGTTCCAACGGCACCAAATACAACTCCAGGCACAACCATTTTCAAATCAGCTGTTGGTGTAATTATAATGGCATTATTACCACCTAATTCCAACAATGATTTTCCTAAACGAGCACCTACTGCTGCTCCAACAGATTTACCCATACGTGTAGATCCTGTTGCAGAAACCAATGGAATGCGTGTATCTTCAGCCATTAATTTACCAATAGTAGCGTCACCAATAACAAGATTGGAAACTCCTTCAGGCACATTATTTGCATCAAATACTTGTTTAATGATTTGTTGACAAGCAATTGCAGTAATAGGTGTTTTTTCAGATGGCTTCCAAATAGTAACATCACCACACACCCAAGCTAAAGCTGTATTCCAACTCCAAACAGCAACTGGGAAATTGAAAGCAGAAATAATACCAACAGCGCCTATTGGGTGATATTGTTCATACATTCTGTGTCCTGGACGTTCTGAATGCATTGTCAACCCATACAATTGACGAGACAAACCTACTGCAAAATCACAGATATCAATCATTTCTTGCACTTCACCAAATCCTTCTTGCAATGATTTGCCCATTTCATAAGAAACCAATGTCCCTAAAGCATTTTTATATTCACGTAGTTTTTCTCCAAATTGACGAACTACCTCACCTCTTTTAGGTGCTGGCCATGTTCTCCATGTTTCAAAAGCTTCTTGTGCTTTCAAGACAACAGCTTCATAATCAACCTCTGTAGCTGCATCAACAGTAGCAATTAGCGTATTGTCAACCGGTGAATAAGATGCTATTTTTTCACCTCTTGTATTAAACCATCTACCACCAGTAGAGGCTCCGTTATTTATTTCTTCTATTCCTAATTCATCAAGAATTTTCTGAATCCCAAAATCGTTTATAACTTCTGACATTTTTGTGTGTTTTAATATTTCACAAAGATAATACTTTTTTGAAAGAAAAAGAACAAGAAATAGCAAATTGAAATTGTATTACTAACTAAAGTTTATTAAATTTACGGTTCTAAAATTAAACTATGAAACAAATTTATTTACCAATCAGCCTATTGGTTATTGGAATGACCACTTTTAGTTGTTCTCAAAAACAAGCTGACAGCGATACAACTGAAGAAATGAACATCGTAAGTGAGATAGGAGATATTAAGGTGGATCGTTTTGCAGATGTGCAAATTCTACGCTACGAAATTAAAGACTTTGATAAATTAACATTGAACCAAAAGAAATTAGTCTATTATCTTTCTCAAGCTGGTTTATCTGGTAGAGATATCAATTGGGATCAAAACAATCAGTACAATTTACAAATACGTAAGGCCATAGAGTCAATTTATGAAAATTACAAAGGCAATCGCACTGGTGATGATTGGAATAATTTTGAAGTTTTCGCAAAACAAGTATGGTTTTCGAATGGTATTCATCATCATTATGGGATGGATAAATTTATTCCAACATTTTCAAAAGAGTATTTTCAATCTCTTCTTAATGAAGTTGGTTATAAGTTATCGGATAATGCAATTGAAGTGCTTTTCAATCCGGAACTTGCAAAATCTCGAAAAATAAAAGATCCAAAACAAGACATTATTGCTGCTTCGGCAAATGGCTTTTATGGAGATGGTGTGACACAAAAAATGGTTGAAGAATTTTATGCAACAGTTAAAAGTCCCGATCCAAAAAGACCGCTCGAAATCGGTTTAAATTCAACATTGGTTTTAAAAGATGGTAAAGTCGTAGAAGAAACATGGAAATCTGGAGGAAAATATGGCAAAGCTATCGATCAAATCATTTATTGGTTGGAAAAAGCAACAACAGTAGCAGAAAATGCAGAACAAAAAGCAGCTATAGAATCGTTGATCCACTATTACAAAACAGGTGATTTAAAAGCTTGGGATGATTACAACATTCTTTGGGCTCAATCTACCAAAGGTGATATAGATTGGATCAATGGGTTTATTGAAGTTTACGGTGATGCTTTAGGCATGCGTGCTAATTATGAAAGTATCATTCAAATTACAGACTTCGAAGCTTCAAAACAAATGAAAGCATTGGCAGAAAATGCACAATGGTTTGAAGACAATTCATCAATTATGGATGAACACAAAAAGAAAAAAGTGAAAGGTGTGAGCTACAAAGTGGTACAAGTTGCTAGTGAATCAGGTGATGCTTCTCCTTCCACTCCAATTGGTGTCAATTTACCAAATAACAATTGGATTCGTGAAGAATATGGTTCAAAATCAGTTAGTTTAGGAAATATTATTGAAGCCTATAACAAAGCTGGAGGAAAAGGTTTAGTGGATGAATTTGGTTTCTCACAAGAAGAAAAAGACAGAGCAGAAAAACATGCTTATTTAGGTGGAAAATTACATACTGCTTTACATGAAGTTATCGGGCATGCTTCGGGGATCATCAATCCAGGAGTAGGGCAACCTGCGGAAACATTGAAACAATATGCCAGCACATTGGAAGAAGCACGTGCCGATTTAGTTGGTTTGTATTACATCTACGATCAAAAATTGATTGATTTAGGATTGATTCCTTCGTTTGAAGTTTCAAAAGCAGAATACGATGCATATATCAGAAACGGTATGATGACTCAATTACAACGATTGGAATTAGGAAAACAACTGACAGAAGAACACATGCAAAATCGTCAACTTGTGGCTAGTTGGGCACTTGAAAAAGGCAAAAAAGACAATGTTATTGAGAAAGTGGTGAAAGATGGTAAGACTTATTTCGTTGTAAACGACTATCTAAAACTCCGTGATTTATTTGGTCAGTTATTAAAAGAAATTCAACGAATCAAATCTGAAGGTGATTTTAAAGCTGGACAAGCGTTGGTGGACAATTATGGCGTAAAAGTTGACCGTGCTTTGCACCAAGAAGTATTGAATCGAGTAAAACCGCTCAATATCGCACCTTATTCTGGATTTGTTAACCCGACATTGGTACCAATCAAAGATAAAAATGGAGAGATTATTGATGTAAGAGTCTCATACGACATGAATTTCGTAGAACAAATGTTGTACTACGGTAAAAATTATAGTTTTATAGATTAAAAACCTTTATCATTTAACTTGAGATATTGTGATTTGTGGATCAGTTGGCTTTAAATCTGTGTAGAATAATTATTTGTTTTTCAGCTGATTAATAAGCCAACTTATAATCCCGCACTCCCTAAACTCTGATGTTAGGAAAAGAACTATTTTCTACATAGATTCTGTTCTTACAGTACATAAAAACCAAACAAACGTTAATTCTACTTAAATACCTTTCTCTTTTCATCAAAAAATAGTAATTTTGAAAAAAAATAAAAACAGTGTATCTATTTTTAAATGATGTTTCTGGATCTGAGGTGTTGGTCATATTACTTTTCATACTGATATTCTTTGGATCTAAAAGTATTCCTGGTATCGCAAGAACATTGGGTAGAACAATGCGTCAAGTTAAAGATGCTACATCTGAAATTCAAAAGGAAATAAAAAAATCTACTGATGGTTACCAAAAAGATTTGAATCTAGAGGGTATTTTTAGAGATACTGTTGAAGAAATCAAACAACCTTTGGATCAGGTAGCTGTTGAGTTAGATCATTCCATTCGTTACAATCCTATAACGAAAGCAAATCCATTGCAACAAATACCCCAGCAAGACGAACCCACAATCGAAAATCATTCTTCTGAAAATGTTGTAGAAACAGAAGTTGCACAAGATAGTCAAACCGAAGAAGAGTCCATCTAGCAACTATTTTAATTTTTAATTAAGTAATCTTGCTTAAATAGATAAATTTGCAGTATGATTTCTTCTGATAAAAAAATGGTTCAAACATTTGTTTCTGCTTGTGTTAGAGCAGGCATGACAACTGTAGTTTGCTCTCCAGGCTCTAGAAATTCATCACTTGTCATTGCTTTTGATGAACATCCCAAAATAAAAACTTACGTTATCCATGACGAACGCTCTGCCGCATTTATTGGCATGGGAATTGCTATGGAAATCAATAAACCAGTAGGAGTTTTATGCACCTCTGGCTCTGCCATGCTGAATTATTACCCAGCTGTAGCAGAGGCTTATTACCAACGAATACCTTTAGTTGTAATTTCAGCGGATAGACCGGAGAAATGGATCAACCAAGGGGATGGTCAAACCATCGTTCAAAAAGGAGTTTACACCAATCACATTGAAGGAGAAATTCATTTTGATGAAAATTCAGATTTAGAAACAGTTGAAAAATCGACACTAGATTTATTTTCAAAAATCACGCTTCAATCAAAGGGTCCAATTCATTTCAACATTGCTTTAGAAGAACCATTGTATCAAACAACTGAAATTTCAGATGAATTGCCACAAGAAATAGACTGGAACAAACAATACCCTACTTTAAATTCTGAAGAAATAACAGTCATCAAAAAAGGATTGGAATTACCCAAAAAGATGATTCTTATAGGGCAAATGCCTAAAAATCCTTATTTTTTGGAAGTTTTAAAAATCATAGCAGACGATACTTCATTTGCTATTTTAGTAGAAAACACTTCAAACTTGTCTTCAATGAAGTGGGTGCATTGCATTGATAGAACACTTCAGACAATAAATAGTGAAGAAGAACTTGATTTTGCACCTGATTTGCTTATTACGTTTGGTGGAGCAATTGTTTCAAAGCGCATCAAAGCTTATTTAAGAAAGCACCAACCAAAAGCACATTGGAAAATAGGAATAGATTTTCCTGAAATGAATACTTACGAAGCTCTCACCAATTCATTTCAAGTAAGTGAAGCCTATTTCTTGGACACATTGATTCGCATTAAGAGTGATATCATACCTAATAATTACGGCAGTAAATGGAAACAACGTGATTTTATTGCTCAAGAAAGAGCCGAACAATTTTTAATTAACACGCCATTCTCCGATTTAAAAGCAATAGAAGTATCATTGGATTGCATTCCAGAAGGCTCACATATACACATGGGCAACAGTTCAATTGTTCGATACTGTCAGCTTTTTAACCCAATACCAAGCATGACCTATTTCTCCAATAGAGGTACATCAGGTATTGATGGATCGGTTTCTACTGCTGTTGGAGCGGCATTGGCTCAGCCACAACTACTTCATGTATTAATTGTGGGCGATATTTCGTTTTTTTATGATAGCAATGCCTTATGGAACAAGTATCGATTAAATAATTTACGTATTGTAGTCATCAATAATGGTGGTGGTGGTATTTTTAATATTATTAAAGGACCAAGAACGTCTAAACAAAATGCTGATTATTTTGAAGCAAAACATTCATTTAAAACTGAACATATTGCAAAAGCATTTGGAGTAGATTATTTTTCGGCTGGTTCGGAAGAAGAAATGATGGCAAATATGGCTGATTTTTATGCTTATGACGAAAATAGTGGCATTAAACTACTAGAAATTCATACACAAGCAATTAATAATCATTTGATTTTGGACGAATTCTTCGAAGCGATTCAATCCACTTGATGCTTGTTTTTATTCAATTGTTTTTTTACAAAAGCAATATCTGATTTTGTAACAATAAATAAGTTAATAGCTGTTTTGATTTTTATCTTAACAAATAAGAATTGAACAATAAAAATAGATATATACGTGATTAATTGTGAATAGGCAGCACCATTAATTCCATATTGTTTAATCAATATTGGAGCTGAAATCAAAGTCACCACAACACCTAATATCGAAGAAATAACATTGTATTTTAATTTATTTAGAGCTAAAAAAAGACTAGTCACAATCATTGATTGACACGACATTAAAATACCAAAAACAACGATGTTAAGAATTGTAACAGAATCGGAAAAATCATTGCCATAAATTAAAGGCAAGACCTTAGGACTAATTAGTACAGCAATAAAGCATACAATCAAAACAATTGAAAATTGAATTCTAGAAAAAATAGAAAATATTTTTATTCTATCCCCATGAATATCAGCACTTAAAAATGATTCTAAAATTAATGCAATTGGATTTGAAAAATAATAAATCAATTGAGCCAATCCTGTTCCTAAAGAAAATATACCTATATGCCAATTATCCAGGTAAAGAGCTATAATCCATAATATTAACCGTTGATTCAGAAAAAACAGCATGTTTACAAAATGATTTAGACCTGTGTATTGAATAAACTCTATGAAATCATCTTTAATTTTTAGTTTAAACTTCAAACTGGCGGTCGGTTGTCTCAGGTAATAGACCACCCAATGAATAGTATTTAAAATTAATACTAAAAACGAAATAAAAACAACTTCTAACAACCCAATAGAGTAGTAATTATAATAATTCAAAAAGTAAGCCCCTGAAAAGAGAATTAAATTATAAGCACTGTTTAAAATCAATATTTGATTAACCACCTTAAAATGCCGCAACCCTTGAAAATATGCCGTAAATGAAGCATTTATTTGTATGATAAGAATAATACTAATAAACAACAATATTAATGAAATAGTTACCTCTGAATTGGGTAAAAATAAATCTATAAAACTTGAGTTGAGCCAAAAAAACAAAGTTGCACCAGTAAGTGCTACCGTACTAGTTATAATAATTAAAATAATAGTTCTTAGGCTATCCTCAGAAAGTTTTTTGCTTCCAATAAAATAGATGATACTATTTGTAACCGTAAAGCCAAAAAGAGAAATGAATAAGTTGATGTTTGTAAAATAAATAGTATATAACCCTTTATCTTCAGGTCCAAGTATTCTTGTGATGAAAATCCCAGCTATAATACCCAATAAATGCGCTGGTAACTGAGCAAGAATGGTCAGAAAAGTGCTTCGTGTTATATTTTGACTACTCTTCATTTGCTTCTAATGCTTTACTAATTTCTTCTTGTTTCTGAAATTTTTTCCAATCAATAGCTAACAACAGTCCCAGAAAAGGCAACAATGGAGCTCTAATTCGAACCAACACCCCAAACAAGATGGACGTAAAACCAGCCATAAAAGCGATGATTAAAACAAAACCAAAAGAAAAAATCAGTATTTCATTTGTTTTAATAGCCCTGTAACGCAGCTTAAAATGATTGAAGAAAAAATTCAATGTCAAAATAATGAATAACACACTCTCAATTCCATTAAATAGTAAAGAAGGGTTCAATGCTTCCCATATATAAGGTCGATAAATTCCTGCTATAATTGATGCTGGTATTACTTTAACAATTCCCATAGGTGAAAAATCAACCTCTCCCAATGAATAGCGTTTTCCTTCTTCATCACCATATACAGCAGTGTTTGTTTGAAAATCCTTCTGAACAATCATTGCTTCTGAAAATGAATCACTTGATTGCAACACTTCATCAGCCGAGATGTTAACGAAAGCATACAGAATGGCTCCTATAATAGCTACATATAATATTCCTTTAATCATGATTTTAGCTATAACAAAATCCTTTATTTTATTAATTAACCCAGTAAAATACATAATTAAAAGAGGAACAATCATAGCATTTAAAATAAATGGTCTAATCTTATAAATTAAAAATACAAAAAATATTAAGGTGATATAATATTTAAATTTATTTCCACTAGAATGCTTTCTATTCAATATATTATAAATACTCCAAACCATGTAAAATATGGAAATCATCACAATGGTGTCTTTAGAAATACCCGATGCCCAAAAGGAAACAGATGGTAAGAATAAGATAAAGATAATAATCAATCGGTTATCGAATAAGTTAAACTCCTTAATAATCTTATATAATCTCCATGATGAATTTGCAACAATAAAAGCAACTAAAATAGTCGTAGATAAATAACTACCTAATGTAAAGAATCGAAAACATAAAAATATTTTAGTTACAAAATATGATTCTTCTTCGATATAAATAAATCGCATTGGATATCCAATTCTATAATTGAAGTACCCTTGATATTTTTCCATTGTAGGTGCAGATGTAATAATATCCCAAAACTTATCAAAATCAGTAAACATTAAGTTTTGCAGAGCTTCTGTTGTTTTCCAATAAGCATAAGTATCTCCACCTTTAAAAATAATGATATAATAAACAGAGAATAACAATGAAAAGAGCAATTTATAATAGACTGAAAATCGATATAGTCTCGCCTCTTTTTCATCTATTATTGCGATACTATTTGACTTAAATTGCATTAAAATAATTACAAGAAATAAGAAAATGATTCCAGATAAAATATTTATCGGGCTAAATAATAAGCTATAATAATCAATATTATACATTCTTTTTTTTAGTCTTTTAATTAATCAGTGGTGCAATATATACAATTAATAGATGCCAAATATAATGATTGTTTTAAATGCTTTTTATCTTAATAATCTTTAACCATTTCAATAATTCAATAATTTTTGAATAAAAGATAAATAAAACACCCCAACCAATCACTACTCCAGTACCATTAGCTATCATATCCTTCAAATCTGACTCTCTCCCTGGCACAAATTGTTGCAAAAATTCAAGTGATGCGCTAAATAAAAAAACTACTAAGGCTACTTTCCACCAATTATTTTTAAAAAATAACAATCCTGCATTGAGCATGAGCACACTATATGCAACAAAATGTCCAATCTTATCATTTATTGTTATTTCCACCGGACCGTTTGGTGGCATTAAACTCAAATAAATAATCCCAACAATAACAATTATTAAACTAATCTTGACCAATCTCATATCTTAATTCTTTATCTTTTTTAACTGCTGGGATTCCCTCAATCATCCATCTTGGTGCTGGCTGATTTAGTAAGTAATGATCAAAAAATTGACGCATCCGAATACTTAAATCTCTCCTATTTTGATTTTTCATTAGATTGTGATTGTCACCATTGTAATTCAATAACCAAGATGGTTTTCCTAAGCGACGTAAACCAGTAAATAATTCAATTCCTTGATACCATGGAACTGCTCCATCATTATCATTGTGCATTATCAATAAAGGAGTGGTAACTTTTGGTAAATGAAAAACAGGTGAATTCTCTATATACAACTCTGGTGCTTCCCAAATTGTTTTACCAATTCTACTCTGTGTTTGCTCATACTGAAATTGTCTGCTCATCCCAGTCCCCCAACGAATACCTCCATAAGCAGAAAACATATTTCCAACTGGTGCACCTGCCATAGCAGCCTTAAATCGATTGGTCATGGTAACTAACTGAGCTGTTTGATAACCTCCCCAACTTTGACCTTGCAATCCCATTCTTTCTGCATCAATTTGTGGGTATTTCTTCAATACAAAATCTGTTCCGCTCATTATGCAATCATAAGCACTTCTTGCTGGGTATCCAGCCTGGTAACGAATGTCTGGTATAAACACAATGTATCCTCCTGATGCATATTCTGTTGGAAAGATAATTGACGCTGTTGGTCGTGGTGTATAATGCGTATGCAATCCATCAGAATACATTTCGTAATAATAAACCAATAACGGGTATTTTTTCGTTGAATCAAAGTCTTCGGGTTTATAAATCAAACCTTCCAAATCAATACCTTTATAGGATTTCCATGACACCAATTCAACAGTAGCCCAATTATAGTCGGATTGTTGTGGATTTGTGATTGAAATTTGCTTCATCGCTGTGATGGTATCTTTCCAATAATTCAACTCTGGATAATCTTGAACGGTCATTTTTCGTAGTATATAAGTAGCATTTTCTCTTGAACGCTTAACACTTGTAATCTTCGCGTCCCAATATGCTTGCCGAGTCAATCTCCCATCATTAAAAGTGTAAAAATGAGAACCTTTAGTTGTTTTATCCAGACCTATCAAATAAAAATTATTCAATTCAACAAAAGATGAATCACTATTCCATTCACGTGCTTTAAATTCAATATTATTTTTAGCTCCTATGTTTTGTGTTAAATTGATTAATTCATTTTTAGAAAAATCATACACAAAAAAATCATTTTTTTCACCAATATACAGTTGTGTACCTTCTTTATTCCAACCATAAACACCATAAGGCTCATCAACCATCGGCATTCCATTTTTATCCGTTGTCCAAGTTCTATTTTTTATTTCGCATGTTAAACAACTTGTTGTATTTTCATTTAAATCCATTGCTAAATAATTACCCTTTTGTTCATCGTAATACACAAACTTATCACCTCTACGCGATAAATCAGCGGCATAAGTCACTCCTTTTTTTATTAATTCAGGAATACCACTTTCCAAATTCACTTTGTAATAATCTTTTCTACTTGAGATATCCCACATTGAATTCAATTCGTAAGGCTGCGAATTAGTAGCCATAGAAAAAGTAGATAATTCATCAAAATCAGATTGCAATTGAAGTGTATCGTTTTCTAAAGCTATGATTTGTTGACTATCATAATCATACCAATACCAATACGTTTTTTTCAAATCATTTTCCAAGTTTTTTAACTGTTGTGTATGCAAAATAGGCTCATTGTAAGTCCAAATATCCAACTTTGGTTTTTCACTTTCAGTCAACGTGTCCTTTTTTTCATATTGAGGCGTATCATACACACCAAAATACAAGCGATTTTTAATTTCTGAGAAAATTGGAGTAGCATGATGAGAAGCTGTTAATCCTGCTTGAATAAATTGAGAGGTAGTATCTACCAATTTGGAAAGTGTTTTTGTAGTCAAATTAAAGCTATACAATGCATAAACCTTTGTTTTGGTTGTGTCACCAGAACCTAAAAAAGCTAGTTTCCCAGCATGCTTATCAAAAGTTATGCCTTCGATTGAAAGAAATTTCTGATCTATTTTAAATTCATCTTTTGTTGTAAGGTTTAGTACCTTTAGTGTATTGGTATCGTTCTGATTTTGCACAAAAGCAATTGCCTCTCCTTTTTTTGCTACTTTGAAATCAGTTACATCTTTAAAAGCATACTTTTCATTTGTTTCTAAATTTTGTAGTCTTAGAACTTTTCCTTCCGATTTAGGAAGTTTCACTTCTTCTTTAGCTGTATTTTTACTTTCTTTCTTGCTAACTTTTTTCTTTTTCTTATCCAAAACAGTCTTTGTACCTTCTTCTTCTTTTAACTTGTTTTCATTTTCTGTGTAAGCTAACCAATTGTGTTGATTGCTGATTTCAAACTTCTTAATATCAGCAATTTTTACAACTTTTCCTGTTTCAAGCGAAAGTACAGCTAAAGAATCTTTCGGCAACTTCTTTTTATCTACTTTCGCTAATTCTGCATTGCGCAATGTATCATAACCAGCTTCAATGGTATAAATTAAATAATTTTCTGATTGACTGAATTGTGCATTTTTTGCTCTTAAAACAGAATCTAATTGTTTTGTCTCAGTAGAATACCAATACAAGTAAGTATCTCCTTTTAGTGGTTGAATCTCATAAGTAACGTACTTTCCACTAATGGAAGTTTGCTCATTTTTTAAGGTTTTCCAACTATCAAAAGCTTGATAATCAATTATTTTTTTTTGACCAACAGCAGTTGCTGATAATAAAATACAAAAGATTATAAACTGTACAACTTCAATCTTTTTCATTACAATTTGTAGTATAAAATAACAATAAGGTTTAAAATTAATAAATTCTAACAATTTTAATCGATTTAGTTATCAATATTGTTGAAATCGTTTGTGTGCTTAACATTTAAATTGTTAAAATTTCAGTTAAATCAAAAAACGCTACATTTTACTAAAAAAAGTTGATTTTTAGTTGTTTATAAGCAACTTTATTAGTAATTTAAACGTATAAATTATAAAGAAACTAAAAACCACGCACCATGAGACAACTGAAAATTAGTAAACAAGTCACCAACAGAGAAACAGCTTCTCTCGACAAGTATTTGCAAGAAATTAGCAAAGTTGAAATGATTTCGCCTGAAGAAGAGGTGGAATTGGCGCGAAAAATTAAACAAGGTGATCAAGCTGCATTGGATCGTTTAACAAAAGCCAATCTTCGTTTCGTAATTTCAGTATCAAAACAATATCAAAACCAAGGTCTTGCTTTGCCTGATTTAATAAATGAAGGTAACATGGGACTCATTAAAGCCGCAGAACGGTTTGATGAAACACGTGGTTTTAAATTCATTTCTTATGCGGTTTGGTGGATTCGTCAATCCATTTTACAAGCATTAGCAGAGCAAGCAAGAATAGTCCGTTTGCCACTAAATAAAGTGGGGAATATCAACCGAATTAACAAGGCATATTCTGAATTGGAACAAAAGTATGAGCGCCCTCCAACCATTGATGAATTGGCTGATTTTCTTGATTTTACCGTCAATGATGTGCGTCAATCATTGATTAATTCTGGTCGACACGTTTCAATGGATGCGCAATTGGTTGAAGGAGATGATTCTTCATCGAGTTTGTATGATTTATTAACCAATGATGCAATGCCTGCTCCAGATGAAAAATTGAGGGTCGAATCACTTCAAAATGATATCGAACGCTCTTTGTCAACATTAACTTCTAGAGAAGGTGATGTTGTTCGTTTATTCTATGGTTTAAGCGGTGTAAAACCACTTTCTTTAGAAGAAATTGGAGATCAATTTGACTTAACTAGAGAACGTGTTCGGCAAATTAAAGAGAAGGCAATCAGACGATTACGACATGCTTCACGTAGTAAAATGCTTAAAACTTATTTGGGTTAGGCTGGATCTACGTCCAATACTATTTTAATGCTTTTGTTGTTGGCTTGACTTAGAAATAAGTCAATCAATTCATTCACTTTTTCTTTTACTTTAGAATCGGGTGCATCTCTTTCTATTTTTAAAATTATTTGTTTCAAATAGGTATTTTGGATGCGTTTTATAGAAGGATATTCGGGACCCAAAACACGTTCTTTAAATACGCCTTTTAGTGCATTTGCAAATTCATTTGCCCCGCGGTTCAACACATTTTCATCTTTGTGTTTTAATAAAATCGTAATTATTTTATAATATGGTGGATAGAAGAAATTTTTACGTTCAATAATTTCATGCTTATAAAACCCAATATAATCGTGTTCATGTACTTTTTGAATCACCCAATGTTCTGGATCACCCGTTTGAATAATCACTTTTCCACGTTCTTTATCTCGCCCAGCTCGTCCTGCAACTTGTGACATCAATTGAAAACTTCTTTCAAATGCACGAAAATCAGAACGATTGAGCATCATATCAGCATCCAAAATTCCTACTAATGCAACATTTTTAAAATCCAACCCTTTTGAAACCATTTGCGTACCAATCAAAATATCTATTTCACCCGACCCAAAGTTGTTGAGAATGGTTTCATACGCATTTTTATTGCGTGTTGTATCTAAATCCAACCGTTGAATGGTTGCACTAGGCAAGATATCTTGTAAATCATCTTCAATTTTTTCGGTTCCAAATCCAAGCATTTTTATTCGGGTGCTTCCACACGATGGGCAAGTTCCCATGGGCGCTTGAATATGCCCACAATAATGGCATTTTAATGAATTGGTATGTTTGTGATAAGTTAACGAAACATCGCAATTAACACATCGTGGCGTCCAGTGACAGATTTCACACATCCACAAAGGCGTATAACCTCTACGATTTTGAAACAAAATAATTTGCTTGCCTTTGGCCAATGTAGTCCTCATTTCATCAACCAAAAAAACAGAAAAATCTGATTGCATACTGTTTTGTCGCCTTGCTTTTCGTAAGTCAACACAAAGAATTTCAGGCAATTGTACTCCCGAATACCGTTTATTCAATTCTACCAAGCCATATTTTCCTGTTTGAGCATTGTAATACGTTTCCATAGCAGGAGTAGCAGAACCCAACAAAACTTTTGCTTGGTGTAATTTTGCCAAAACCAAAGCAGCATCACGGGCATTGTAACGTGGAGAAGGATCATATTGTTTAAACGAACTTTCATGCTCTTCGTCAACAATAATCAAACCTAAATTTTTAAACGGTAAAAACACCGATGAACGTGCTCCAACAATCAACCGAAATTTTGAAGGATTATTTGCCAAAACATTGTTCCATATTTCTACCCGTTCATTTTGGTTAAATTTGGAGTGATAAACCCCTATCAAATCTCCGAAATAAACAGAAAGTCGCTGAATTAATTGAGTTGTCAATGCAATTTCTGGCAACAAAAAAAGAACTTGCTTGCCCTCATCCAATTGTTCTTTGATGAGTTTCATGTAAACTTCTGTCTTTCCAGAACCTGTAACTCCATGCAACAATGTAACAAAATGATTTTCAAATAATTGTTTTATTTGATTAAACGCCAAATCTTGCTCTTCGGACAGTTCTTTTAAGTGATTATCTTCTGCATTTACCTGTTTCAGGCGACTAATTTCTAATTTCTCAATAACTACATATCCATTTTTTTCGAGCGTTGAAAGTGTAGATGCAGACAATCCTTCTTCCAATAATCTTTTCTTTGGAACGTATATATCTTTTAAATCAGCTTTCAATTTTAGCAGGAGCAACAATCCTTCAAATTGAGAAGCTTTGCTCTTATTGTTTTCCAATGTGGTTAACACATCGTTGAGTTCATCTTCTGAAAAAACGGGGTTAATGCCCACAAAACTTTCTTTTTTTGGAGTGTATTTTTGATTCAGCTCTTCCTGTGTTATAACAATTGATTTATCTATCAACCGTTTTACAATGGATTGCACGTTTTTAACTTGAAGAATTTCTGCTAATTCTTTCAACGTTAATTCTCCCCTGATTTCCAAAGCATCAACAATCTCCAACTCCTTTTCGTGTAACTCTTCTCCTCTTTCAAAATCTGGGTGGATAAGCACTTTTGTTTCACTAGCCAATTTAAAATTAGCTGGTAAAGCTGCGTTTAACACATCACCAATTGGTGCCATATAATATTTAGCAATCCACTTCCAAAAAGCATACTGATTTCCTGTAATAATGGGCGCTTCATCAAGAATTAACTCAAGGTATTTTGCCGTATAATCCTTAGGAATTTGAGTGTGTAACTTGGTAACAACCGCCGTATAAAACTTCGATTTACCAAAAGGAACAACTACACGAACACCTTCTTGAATAAAATCATTCATTTCATAAGGAACACGGTATGTGAACTCCCTATGAACAGGAATAGGCAAGATTACATCAACAAAAAGGGTTTTACGCTCATCCATTTAATCATTACAATGCCATGATTCTATAACTGGTGAAAAATCTGCTGAGTGTCTAGAACAAAAACTTAAATTTCCAGTCAAAGGTCCAACACACAATTCTCTTCTTGACTTTTTATCCAACGTTTGCACAACACTTGAAAGAGCTGTTGCTGGTTTATAAATTCTAATTGTTTGACGAGATGCAAATATACCAATCACATTGTGTCCTTCTGTGATTTTTAAATTGGTGTAAGTTGGTTTTGTTTGAGCCAACGAAGAAGAAGGTTTATTTACTTCTATATAGTTTGAAAATTCACTAGAAGCTCCAGTAAATGAAAATTCAAATCCAGTGTTGATACGCTTTTCAATTGATGAAGAAACGGGAATTTTGCTCTTCAATGTTTTGAAAAAAGTTTCTCCAGAAAAAGTAAATATCTGCGAACTATTCAAACCTGGTTGCACATCGTACTGACCCAAATCAAATGAAATGGAATGATCGGTAGAATCTAACAATCCTGTAGTAAATTCGCGGTAATCAAAACGCACTTTGGCATTGATTTTATAAGCACTTCCAACATTGCTAACATTGATGGATTGATTTTCGTACATTCCCAATGCTGATCCGCTTTTGGTTAATTTAATTGAATAATTTGTGCTTCCAACATTTGCAATAGTGATTCCACTCACTAATTTTGTTTCACCAGTGATTACAATTCTTCCATCGTCAATTTTTGCAGTCATTTGGTAACGAGCATCTTCTAATAACGGTTGATTGGCTGGTGTGTCAAACGCATACACCTTTTGATCGGGTGCATAAAAAGCTCCGTTTGTATTTTTATTGTGCACAATGCGTTCATCCAAAACAAACGTTCTACCTACCGAACCATTTGAAAGAATTTCTTTAATAGTTACCTCCACTTTATTAAAATAAGAAGAATCAGAAATTTTTGCAATATCAACAGCACTTGTTTGACCATCACCTATAAATGTACGTGTAATTTTGATGTAATGTATTGTGTCTGCTTGATCTAAAACACCAATAACAACAGCAGATTCAACACCTTTACCGACTAAACTAATCTTGTCTTTACACGATGTAAATAGAACAGTTGTAACAATTAATAGAGAATATATTAAGCTATTTTTCATTTACGAAATTATTAGAAGAACAAAAATAAGAAATTTTGATGAATACAATTGCATTGTTTCAATCAATTATCTCTACACTTTAATCAATTAACTGATAATTCGCTCAATTTTATAGAAACTTTCCCAACACTAACTTTGATTTTATCGTATTGACGATTAAATTTATCAATGACAATTTTTGCTTCCTCCCGTTTAAGATAAGTACCTGCCAAAACACTAATTTCTTCACGCATTTTTCTCAAAATGGTTGCTGTGCGGTAAACACTCAAAATTTCATTATTGGATAATTTGTATTGCGTTTTGAGGTTTTCAACTGATTGTTTTGGTGCAACAAAATTTGATTTTACAGGGTCTGTAAATGAATTTACTTCAATCACAATATCTCGTTCAATATTTACCAAAACCTCACTCAATCGCAAGCGTTTGTATTGCTCATCTTCTTTACTTACAGATGAATAAGAAGGTTTTTCATTTTCTGTAACATCTTTCACCACTTGTACTCCATTCCATTTCCCTATTCCTTGGCCACGAGCAATAATTTTAAATTGTTTGTCTTTATCCAACAACGCTTCAAAAAATTGGCGAACAGAAAGACTGTCTTTTTGAGTAAACAATTCCTTTTTCAACTCATATTTATCCGATTCAAATTGATCGACTAATTGCAATTGAATACGGGCATTGTAATTTGGTTTAGAATCAACCAAAGACAAGTGCAGCATCACCTCATCAGCATTGGTAGATAATGGTGAATCTGGAATAGCAACCAAGCGCACTTCAAAGTCCTCTACTTTGTCAGATGCTTGAAACTGAAACTCTTGTGTATAAAGGTCAAATGTGGAAGAATCCGCAAATGTATAGAAACCATTTTTTTCGGTGTAAGGCACCCAATTGTACCCCATAACACGCTTGAATTCACTTAATTTCAATTGGTATTTTGCCCTTAAATCAATTGCTTCTTGCTTTTCTTTTTCCAATTCTTTAATTTTTGCTTTGTACCAATCAAATTGGTTGTACAAATCAACGATGGTTTGCTGCCCTTTGCCCTTTGATTTTTTTCCAGCATCCGTAGTTGGTGCAGCATCCCAATTATCTGCTCCAACACCAGCTTTTACAGCTCGTTTTTTAGCTTTTTTCACCTTTGCAGATGGTTTACTGGAGGTAGTAATGGGACTATAACTTAAATCGGAATAACCTTTCTCTGATTTGATGATTTTCAACTCCGTTTCACGTTTTTTCTGCGTATAAGTTTCAATCCAATAGTCATATCCTCGTTTTCCATCAATTTTTTCAGTAATCTTTGCTATTAAGTCAAATTCCAGTTGATTGATAATACTTTTAAACGTTTCTCCCGAAGAAAAAGTGCTATCTGGTGAAAGAAAACGGGTTTCCCCTGAGCCAAACAAGTGATAGGATTTGCCATTTTTTTCAATCACAACCGTTGTTTGTTTCGAAGCATTGTATCCCCACACGTCAAAATGTAGGTTTGTTACTCTATTTTCACCTACCGTTTTTAAATCCGTTGTTGTATAACGCATAGGTTCAATTTTCGGTTGCTCTTTTTTAGCTGTCGGTTTGGTCAAATAAACTTCATACGGAAACAAACCAATTGCACGTGGCAAACCTTTGTTCCACCGCCCTTTTTCGTCTTTTTCTCGCTCTTCCAACAAACCCGAAGTGATACTACCATCTCCAGCTGCTGTAAGTATGTTCACAAAAGTTGTATAATCTCCTCCTAAGTGAACAAAAATTTCTTTGGTGCGTTTTTCAACGTATTCATTAATGGATTTAGAAATTCCTCGAATAACTTGCAAAGCATCATCGTTGGACATTTTTCTGAAAGAGCCAAGTTGTGCTACTTTATCTTCTAATGACAAACTTGGATTCAACACATTGTCCATTCGAGTATGCAGCCCATTTTGCTCATCATTCATCACAGAAGTAGGCATATAATTCATCAATATCTTTTCAAAATCGGTGTAGCGTGATTTATAGGTATCAAAAATGGCGTCTTTGGTGCGTTTAGCCAATAACATTTTATTCAATTCCCAAATAGCCGTTTTATTGGCTGCTTCTGCTAAGATTCCTTTGGTAGATTTTGCTATTTCATCCGTGCGAATGATCAACTTTTCGGGGTGATTGATAATAACCGACTCCAATGAATCGTAGTTGACATTTCCATTAGCAAACCGGATTTCATCTCCTGTATATTCAAAATAACGACCAATGTGATCGTTTAAAATAGGGCTTTTTTTAACGATGTGGAATAAATAAGCACGCTCAACAGGGGACAAAGGTTCATTTTGACCAAAAACCACTGAAAAAGCAGTAATAAAAAGAAAAAAGAAAAATTGTTTCATAAAAATGCTTTTGTCTATAACCACTATTTTTAAAAATGTAACAAATTAGTTACTAATTCGCTCATAAGAATACGAAAATCCATCATAAACAGTTTGAGAAAGTGTTAGACTTGTATCTGATAAATCAAAAACAGCATAATCCTCCATCGTTTTATAATCAACAGTCAATGTTTTAGATCCAAATAAATTATCTTGAAGTATTAATTTATAATTTAATTTGTAATCCAATTTCCCGTTCACATATCTTCTTGATTTTCCATTAGATAAAAATTCAACCGTTTCTTCATTTGTAACAGGTTGTCCACTTCCACTATATCCACTAGAGATCTGAATCAATTTCCATTTACCAAAAATCAACTTAGAATGTACATCTGGCGTTGTAATTTCCTTTTTACATGATAGTAATGAAAACATCAACAAAACTCCCATAAATAATATTGTTTTCATGTTTTTTTTGTTTTAAATTTACACTATATTCACTTCTCTTTCCAAAACTATGCCAAACTTTGTTTGAATAGCTTGAATTATATTTTCGGAGAGTTCAAACACTTCTTTGCCACTTGCATTTCCATAATTGATTAACACCAACGCTTGATTTTTATGAACTCCGCAGTTACCAACCACTTTTCCTTTCCAACCAGATTTTTCAATCAACCAACCAGCGGGAACTTTCACCGTTTCGGCATTCACTGGGTAATTTGGCATATCGGGATATTCCGATACGAGGTTGTCATACAGTTTTTTGTCAATTACCGGGTTTTTGAAAAAACTCCCTGCATTGCCCAATTCTTTTGGATTGGGTAATTTGCTGCTACGAATAGCTATTACGGCGTTGCTAACATCTTTTATTGTTGGATTTTCCACGCCCATTGCTTCCAGCTGCTCATTGATTGCCCCATAGCTAGTGTTTAATTGGTGTTTTTTGGAAAGTTTATAGGTAACGTTTAAAATAACGTATTGATTTTTGAATTTTCGTTTAAAAACACTTTCACGGTAACCAAATTCACATTGTTGATTGGTAAAAGTATGCACTTCTCCAGTTGGCAAATGATAGGCTTCTAATGAATGAAACACATCTTTTATTTCTCTCCCATAAGCACCAATATTTTGCATAGGGCTTGCTCCTACACTACCAGGAATGAGCGATAAATTTTCCAAACCACCCAAATTCAAATTGATGGTTCGTATTACAAACGAATGCCAATTTTCTCCAGCTCCTGCTTTTACAAACACATCATCACCTATTTTTTCAGTGATTTCAAATCCCAATAGTTCATTTTTAAGCATTAAACCATCAAAATCTTGTGTAAATAACACATTGCTACCTCCACCCAGAATCATCAATGGCATTTCAACAGGTTTTTTCGCCAATAATTGTCGCAATTCTTCAACAGATGAAAAAGTTGCAAATTGCTTTACTTTTGCAGAAATACCAAAGGTGGTATAGTGCTTTATTTGAACATCAGTTGTTATCATGATTCAAAAATAGAAAAAGAGTTGCTCGAAATTAACCAAACACAAAACAGTTGCTAACAAATGGTAGTTATAAACGTGGATGACGAGATGACTGGATGACTGACTGATTGATTGACTGATTGATTGACTGATTGATTGACTGATTGATTGATGGAATTACTTGGTAACGGGATGACTGATTGACAAACAACACAGTAATTGGTTAAAAGAAAACTCACTACAACGATGAGGCTGAATAAGGGTCAACAATTTTTACCAAAGTTGGCCTTTTTTGTTGGTAATTTTCTTTAGACAATACCCAATAATCAAACAAATCATTGATTGCTTGCGTCTTTTGAAAACCTAATAATTGATTGTATTGCTCGGCCACTTTGTTGTTTTTATTGATCTTAGCGGTAACATTTTCAAGCTTTAAAGTGGTAAAAGCATAATCCAGTAGTAAAATGGATGCTCCTAATGCAATTCCTGAACCTATAAAAGTTGAATCACCAATAAACAAACCAGATTCAGCTGTTTTTGATTGATAATCAATCTTCTTAACATCAATTAATCCGATGGGTTTATTTTCTGAAAAGATCACAAAATAATGTGCATTCTCAATGGACTGAAACCATTTTTGCTGACTTTCAACAGAAATTTCTTCTTGAAACTCCATGTACTGCGCAACAAATTGATTATTTCGCCATTGCCGAACAGTTTCCAATAAATCTTCCGATAATGGATGCAATTCCAAACCAAAACCTTTTATGCATTCCATTGCTCTGCAACTGTAATTTGTTCCAATTGATTTTGACGCACCCAAATACGTCGAATGTATTCACCAATAATTCCCAATGACACCAATATTAGTCCCGTAGAAAGAAAAATAGCAACAATGATGGAAGTAAACCCCATTTCAACATCATTGAACAATTTTTGATAGACGTAATAACAACTCATTCCAAAAAATACGAGAGACATTGATAACCCAACACGCACAATCATCTTTAGAGGTAGAGAAGAATGAAATAAAATAATTCCAAAAGTTAACTGCAACAATTTGAAACTTGAATAGGTTGATTTTCCAGCAATTCGCTTTGCATGATTCACTTCACACGTAGCTACATTTCCAGCATTTTGCAATAAATAAACATCTACAAAAACGATTGGCGACAACTGCTCTTTAAGCGTAGAAAGCACATGCGATTTCATCAATTTAAACGATGTAACATTGCTAAAATCAACTGATTTGCTTTTTGTGATGCGTTTCAACACACGACTTGAAAAATTGCGGAACATAGAATGTTGTTTTTCTTTATACGTTCCATAAACAATATCGGCATTTGTTTCGTTCATCGTTTTAACCAACAACTCAATTTCAAAAGGATCGTGTTGTAAATCATCATCCATTACGACAACAACATCAGCTGTTGAACAATTTAATCCCGTTGCGATAGCTGTATGTTGCCCATAATTTCGGGTTAAACGAAATGCTTGAAAGTTAAATTGAATTTGCGATTGAATACTCTTTAAAAACTCAAATGTTCCGTCGTTACTACCATCTTCAACAAACAATACTCGCATAGATAACTCAATTTGCTTAGCATTATTCCATTCATTTAATCGCGCAATCAAAGCTTCCAATGTAGCCTTGGATTTGTATAATGGAATAACTATATCGAGTGTTTTCATTGGTTAGAAGTTGGTACAAAATTAGTAATCTTGAACGATATCACAAAATTTTGGTTGAAAAGGCAACAAAGCCGAGGCAACAGAAAACCCAACACCAAAACCAGCTACAACAATTTGATTGGAATGTTTTTTGCAATCATCCCAAACCAAACTCAATGTCAACGGAATGCTTGCAGATGCCGTATTTCCAAATTCCGAAATAGAATAAGGCACTTTTTCATCTGGTATTTCCAATTTTCTTTTAATGGATTCATTGATTAGTTTATTTGCTTGATGAAAAGCAAACAAATCAGGATAAACAATGGAATGTGATGAGAAATCAAGTAATTGTTGAATATTTTGTGGTACTAATTTAACCGAATAACCAAAAACATCGATTCCATTCAGTTGCATTGTTTGACAATTTCCTGATGGGATTTCAATAGCATGCTGGCCAGATCCCTCCGATTGCAAATTAAAATAACTAATGAGCGATTTATTGTCCTTATTGTACTCGACAGCAATTGCAGTAGCAGCATCGGAAAATATAGGACGGACACTTTTGTCATTTTTATCAATCAATTGTGTAGAAATATCGCCACAACAAAGAATCGCACGAGCAGTATTGCCTAAACCAGAAAGAATACTGTAAACACTATTTAATCCATAAACAAAGCCCGAACAACCCGAAATCATATCAAAACACATCGTGTTGGAAGACAATTTTAAATCACCGTGCAAGCGATTGGCTACGGATGGGATGACCATTGTAGGTGTTTGTGTAACACAAATCAACACATCAATTTGATCAAGATCCCAATCGAGTTTTTTTAGTAAGCGGCTAATGGCTGTTTCAAATAAATCACGAATAGTTGTGTCCTGAGAAGCTATTCTACGAAAACGAATTCCAGTGTGATTAACCAACGCCTCACGTTCTTCTTTGCTTAGCAATTCCAACGATAGGTTGTCCTCAACAGTTGCAGGCAACACCGTTACCATACCAACAATTTCGGAACCATGATGTTTGGAAAATGCCATTATTTTGAATTTAAGAAATTAAATAAATCCATGACTGTGATGCACTTCACCAAATCACCAGCACCAATTAAAATCCCTGTCTCATCGTTGACTCTAGAAATTAAAATCAATGTATTCAACGAACTCCATGTTCTCAACGAACGCAGTTCACTGTTCTCGTTTACTTCGCCATTTTCCAACAAAAGTTCACTTTCTAAAAAAGCAATAAAATCTGTAAGTTGCTCAAATCTATGCATACACAAATGTAATAAACTATCTTAAATCAACCTCATTTTTTGCGAATTTTAATAAAAATCGGCCTATTCATTTGAAATCCGAAAGTTATTGTTTTCTAATTCAATAATTATTCCAATGTATTGATTTATAACTTTTTTGAATTATAACTCTTATTTTTTACAACTTTTTTGGATTTGAATCTGATAATTTCAATTTTTAATCATTATTGTCCGATAAAAATATTTAAACAGAGGCTTAATAGACCTCTCACATGCTTTCGAGGTGACAATTAGGTGGTTAAATTATAGTGGAGGGATCTTTTAGTTTAATCGAACACCAGTGATTTTTAATCTTGTTTTTGATGATTTATTTAAGATTCTTCACAGCATTCGAGGTGAACTGGCTTTTTTTGTAAAATAAGTCAATAAAAAAAATCTATCCTCATATCAATATTTTTTATGACTGCAATCACATTAACTTCATTATCTTTGTAAAAAATTAAGCGCCATGAGAGAAAAAACAAACAGAAACTACCAAGGAATAAGTTCATTAATTATGCTTATTACGATTGGTTTTGCTACAACTTTCTTGTATTCAAGATGTAGTTCTCCTGAAGTAAAGGAGGAAATTGCCGTTGACGATGCAGCCGAACAAGAATTGCACAACAAAGCAACCTCTATTTTCAAATCAATTTCATCCATTGAGAGAGAAGATATTGATGAAAACAAAATTTTATTAGGAAAGAAACTGTATCACGACAAAAGTTTGTCAAAAGATGGAAATATTAGTTGTGCTTCTTGCCATAACTTAAATACGTATGGTGTTGACAATCTTTCATTTTCTCCAGGTGACACAAAGGAATTGGGAGGAAGAAACTCTCCTTCTTCTGTTTATGCTTTTTTACATTCCATACAATTCTGGGACGGAAGAGCTAAGGATGTGGAAGAACAAGCTGGCGGACCGCTTTTAAATCCAGTAGAACACAGTGTGCCTTCACAAGCATTTTTAGAAAATCGTTTGAGAAAAAATGAAGAATACCAAAAATTATTTAAAGCAGTTTATCCAAATGATGCACAGCCAATTACGTTTACCAATATTACCAATGCAATTGGAGCTTTTGAACGTCAATTGGCACCTGAAAGTAGATTTGACAAATGGTTGGATGGCGATAAAAACGCCCTTACAGCTCAAGAAAAAGCTGGTTTGACAGCATTTATTGATAACGCTTGTATTACTTGCCACATGGGACCAGCTGTTGGTGGTGATTTGATGCAAAAATTTGGTTTGTATGGCAATTATTGGGAAAAAACAAACAGTAAAAAAGTAGATAATGGCGTGTATGATTTAAGCAAAAAAGAAAGCGACAAATACGTATTTAAAGTACCAAGTTTGAGAAATGTTGAAAAAACATATCCTTATTTCCACGATGGTTCAGTTGAAAAATTAGAGGACGCTGTAAGCATCATGGCAGAACTTCAATTAGGTAAGAAAATTTCTGATGAAGAAGTGAAAAACATCACTGCATTCTTGAAATCTATGACCGCTGAAGTGGATCCGAAATACATCGCAGAGTAATATTAAACAATAGTTTTTATGAGAAAGAGGCTATCGAAACAATCGGTAGTCTCTTTTTATCTAATATTTCACTACTTTCAAAACAAAGTTCATCAACCAAGCTGGACCTATCAATAAAAACTGTAAATCTTTGAAAAAAGAGGGTTTTTTACCTTCAATTCCATGTCCAATAAATTGTCCCACCCATGCAAGGGCAAAAATCATAAATGAAAATGGCAACAAACCATTGCTACCAAACTTTTGGTAAAACAACTCATTTCCTGCAGCTACTATCAATGCCCAAACGATAAACCCTAAGAATAGCGGAATAGATAGCAACAAGTAATAGACCAAAACCAGTACCAAAATAATGGTTCCCCAATTAAAATAGGGTGATATTTCTTGAAACAAAGCAGGTGTTGGAATGGTTCGAATCAAGCCAAAAATAGAAAAGAAAATAAATGGTACACATACTCAGTGAATAGCTTTATTCATTTCATTTTGGTGACTTTCACTGTATTCTTTTAAAAGTGTTGCGATTTTTGTTGTGCTCATGATGGATAATTTGATCTAAAAATACTAAGAAAATTGGATTTTAACGTAAGACTACGCTTTTATCAAATATGTAATAAATACATCTATGACGCAATTTGAACAGAATTACATTGATTTAGCAATTCAAAAAAATGTACTTCAATAAGCTGATTAAATTTAAAATCACTACATTTGTTGCTCGATTGCATCAAAACATGAAAATAACAAACGAAATCATCGATCACATTGCTCATCTTGCTCGCTTGGAGTTTGAAGGTGAAGAAAAAGACGCCATTCGTCACGACATGGAAAACATTGTATCATTTATGGGGGCATTGCAAGAAGTAGATACCGAAAATGTGGAACCTTTGATTTTCATGAACGACGAAATCAATCACTTGCGTGAAGATATTCCAGCGGTTACACTAACTCAGCAGGAAATATTGAAAAATGCGCCTAAAAAAGATTCCGATTTCTTTAGAATTCCAAAAGTATTGGATAAATAAGCTTATTCAAATTTTTCCTTTACAACTTGGTAAATTTCGTAAGTTGTTTTATCAAACACATAAATTAACAAATGCATATTTGAAGCATTGAAATGTGCACTCCCATCAAGTGTAATTTCATTTGGAACAACAAAACTATAATCTAAGTAATACTTACCATTTTCTTTCTTTAAAGCATCGGTTAATGTTGTTCCCCACAAAGTATTTCCTACATTTCCAAGATGAATATCTCTATGCACATAATCAGGCGTATAGGTTCCCATTACATTTTGTGGTGCTACCAAACTATCTTGTTGCATCACAACCACTATTCCAAGGTTTGTCAATTGGTTATCCAATACATCCACTTCTGTATGAAGAAAGGCTCCTTTTGTTTGGTTAAAATAGTTTACTTTTGATTTAATTTTCACTTTTAAAGAAGTGGCTAAAGCAGCATTTACTTGAGCAGCTAAAATTCCTGGAGGATAAAACATCTCCGTTCCACCCGAAGCAACGATTCTGCTACAGCTAACGCTTGGATTTCCAAAAAATCCACTTGTAGCCATCTGACCAAAGAATTTTCCTAAATCCAATCCATTGTCATTGGTAAAATCTACTGGATATTGACTATTTGTAGCTTGAAATCCTGTAATTCCCGTTGGTGAAGAGTGAATTGAGCTAATAAAAACTCTAGTGGGGTATTGGGTATGCAAATCATGTGCTGCCACTGCGGCATCGGGGCAATACTGACAATTGTGTCCCGTAAAATCATCTATCAAAATATTTCTTTGAGATGATGCGGTAATGGTGTCAAAATTGGGCCATAAAGTATTTAAATAAGTTTGCCAATCACCAGGATACAAAGCTGTATTCAAATCCGTATTGTAGTCGCTTGGTTCATAAATTTTCTTTACTTTATCACAGCTTGTAACAATAAGTGCAACAACCATTGACAATCCTAAATATTTAAAAAACTGTTTCATAACTGTTTCTATTTTCAATTAAAAACTATGTGTAACTGAGAGTGTTAGACCATTGGATGCTGGTACATAGCGACAAACACCACCTACACAAAACATACCAGCTCGTTGACGACCATATCCCAACGAAACACGTGTTGGTCCTGTAACATAAGCCACTGTCACGTATGGATGATGTGCACGTTGACTTTTAACAGGGTTGCCAAAATTGTATTGATCCATCACATTGATCATCCAATGCGAATTGATAGCATATTCCAACATCACTGTTGCCCAATCACCATGATCGGTTGGTTTAGATCCTTTTGCATTAAAGCGCACCTTATTATTCAACGAATCAATTCGGTTTACGAGTAAAACTTGGAATTCTGCTCGCAATGAAGATTGTTTTTTAAATTTATATAAAAACTCAAAAACAAAAGTGTTAGATGTGATATTTCCTGGCTGTTTTGTTACAGCTGCTATATTGTTATTTAAAACTAAATGAAAATAACTCAAAGTTGCACTAAAGTTTTTAGTGAATTTACGATAAATACTCGCATTAATATCCAACCAATACAATGAATCGCTCATTCTAAAAGGAGATGTTTTATAAGCCACACCAGTTGAGTCGTCCGGATAATTCAAATTTGGAGTTCTTTTAGGGCGAAAAGCAGTTGAAGCATTCAAGCTTAAAGTAGTACCATACTTTCCTCCAATCTTTGTTCCTTTCGGAATAGTATAAACGATATCGCCTTGAAAAGCTACTTCACCTGTTGGTTGCGTTGCGTAAGGATAAAGCGATGCTACTAAGTTATACGTATGTGTTTTATTTAATGCTGGTAAGTAATTGATTAAACCTACTTGCAATACTTTATCTCGTTCTGAACGAAAACTCATATTGTCAACCGATTTAGCTGAGAGTGTCACACCAAATCCTTTTCGTGAGTATCCAGCATTGATTACTGTAGCAAATCCCGGGTTGTAAATATACCCATTGTCTTGAGAAGGATCCTGACCTTTCACTACATATTCACCATCCAATGTAAATCCTTTGTATTGAATACCCATTCTTCCACCATAAGTAGCCACATTTTGAGGTAAAATCAACAAATCGTTGTCATCTTCTTGGAATTTACTGACAAAAGAACCACCAATCATTAAGTCAATCTCTTTTTCGGCAATTTTAGGAAAAATCTGACTTAAACTAAACTCCGCATCACCACCTCTAACAGTTCCTGCACCATGCGAAATACCGCTTCTAAACGCCAAACGTTGCAAACCATAAACACCTTTCAAAGTAATTCCTTTATAAGGTGTAATTTTCAAGCGCACCCCATCGAGCATGTTATCGTAACCCAATGCTTTGTCTTCATAAGCCCTCAAAGCCAATCCTGCTCCAAATTGCTCATAAAAATTACCCACCGTTGCATCAATAAAATTATTGGCATATCCGATGTAACGCATACCTAATCCAGTACCCTGAAACTCAGTTGGATACCCTTGAATACGTGGTAAATACGACTCAAAACGCAATCCACCTTTAAAATTTCCATGGGTATAATAAACATTCATATAGGAGTTTAACAACCCCTTTGATGCTGGTTGAGTTGCCCCGATTAACGAATCTTTATTAAGGTATTGAAACGTTGATTCTAAGTTCCCTGTAAAATTACTTCTATTTAACTGTGAAAATGATGCAACACTAATGAATACAAAGCAAATGGTAACGAGTTTTCTCATGCGAATTTGTTCGTTTAGTTATTTTTCAATTTCACCAATTCTTGATACAACAAGTCTTCGTCACCTGGTGTATAATTATTGTGAGAATAAACAATTACACCTTCTTTGTTGATTAAAAATGTATGAGGCACATTGTTTACACCCATCGCACGTCTAAAATCACTATTTGGATCCATCAACACAATGTAATCCCATGCTTTACCGTTGACATAAGTAGGTACTTGGCTTTTAGTTTTTTCATCATCAATGGATACCGCAACTAGTTTCACACCAAATTCTTCCTGCCAATCTTCATACACTTCATTAATTGTATTCAATTCTCTTTTACAAGGAGAGCACCAAGTAGCCCAGAAACTAATAATGATTGGTCCATCAGTAGCTAATTCAGTCGTATTGATTAACTCACCCTTCATGTTTTTTAATTGTACACTTGGCACCTTCTTATCTTTTCCAGAATCTTGAGCCATTATACCTATTGCAAAAGTTAACGCAACAATTAATAATCCAATTTTTTTCATTTTTTAGAGATTTATAGTTTCATTTTACAAAGCAAATACCTTGCCAATTACTCCAAAGATAGAATAGAATTTTTACTCTTGAGCAATTTTATGAATAAAAATCTAACACCCTTTTTTGGAATCCTAAATTTTTATCTAAAAAAATACCTTTCAATAATTCTTGATTAAACATATTTTTTTTATTATTTTTGTGAATAAATTAGCATCCAAATTTTTGGACTGATTTTTGATGCTAGTCCATTAAAATACATGAATATGAAAAAATTATTACTTTTAGGATTTGGGTTAATCGCTTGGTCTGCTTATTCTCAATTTGAAATTCGCAAACCGGGAGAAACCACAGATTTATCAGGACAAACGATAACAGTTAACATTACTACAGACGATGTTGACCCAACAGATCAATGGGCTTATTGGGCGGATACAAAATTTCATGTCTATAACTTGAGTTCACAAGATGTTAAATTGCGTTTGGAAAGAAAAATAAATGTTGCCGCAACTGATTGGGATGACCAAATTTGTTGGCCTCCAACTTGCTATCCTACAAGTGGTGTTACGATTTACTTAACTCCTAATTCAGGGTCTAATTCAGCGCCTATTGTTTATGCAGGTGGAACAACTACAGATAAAAGCAATGCTCCAGCAGAAATTAAACCTCAGATTTATCCCAAACATCCTGGTAGTTCTGCAACTTATGTATATACTGTTATTGACGCTGACAATAACACAAGATACGACTCAATAATTGTTACGTATAACTACATCAATACTGTGAGTATTAATAATGTTGTTAAAACTTCTGAAGTTTCTTTCTCTCCAAACCCTGCTTCTGACTTTGTAACAATTCAGGCGGAGAATATTACAGATGGAGATATTCAAATTGTAGATGTACTTGGAAATGTTATTTATCAAAACAAATTCAATGCAACTAAAAAAATAAACACTGCTGAATTTAAAAACGGTATTTACATCGTTTCTATTTCTGGAAACAACAGTAAAGGTGTTACAAAAAAATTAGTCATTAGACATTAATTTTATTTAAA
>JAMLHA010000023.1 GCA_023957475.1 Crocinitomicaceae bacterium
GTTATCAACAATTTAATCCACTAAACGGGTTTATATAAAAAATTTTGTTATAATTTGTTTTCTATTTTTATTTTTTGTTACTTTCCACTCGCTAATCTCAAATTTCAAACAAAATGAAACTATACTTTCCCTTAGCAATAGCCTTATTACTATTGTTTAATACATCAAATTCTTTTTCACAAGTTATTCGATGTTACACAGTCCAAAACGACTCAATTTTAAAAGCTAATGATCCCAACCTTCAATCAGAACAGCAATTTGAACAATGGCTTTCTACAAAAATTGAAGAAAAGAAACAATTGGCTCAACAAGGACTAATTATTGATGGTGTTTATCAGATTCCAGTTGTTGTTCACGTTATCCATAACGGTGAAGCAGTTGGTTCTGGATCAAACGTCTCTTATGCTGCCATTCAATCACAAATTGATGTTCTAAATGAAGATTTTAGAAGACAATTTGGTTCAAATGGATGGAATACTCATGCTGATGGTGCAGATACAAAAATTGAATTCTGTCTAGCTAAAAGAAGACCTGATGGTTCAGCTTTTCCAAATGGAGAAGATGGTGTCAACCGAATCAACCGAAGTACCGCTGGGTTTTCTGCTCCTCCTTATACCACTACTTATATAAATAGTACTATTAAGACTTATACCTACAATAATAACAATCCTACAGCAACCAGAGGTTGGGATCCAGGAAAATACATGAATATTTGGTTATGTAACATCTCTGGAGGTATTTTAGGCTATGCTCAATTTCCAACATCTCCAATCGGTGGTCAAAGTTGTAATTCTCAAAGTGATGCAACAGATGGTGTTGTATTTCTATACAATTCTATTGGAAAAAGTTCTGTAACAGGGTTTCCTGCCCCGTATAACGAAGGGAGAACTGCAACACACGAAATTGGTCACTGGTTGGGTTTAAGACACATTTGGGGGGATGGCAATTGTTCTTTAGATGATTACTGCAACGATACACCAAATGCCGGCGCAGCCAACTATGGTTGCCCAAATGGAACTAATTCATGTACAACTGCGGCACCAGATTATCCTGATATGATTGAAAATTACATGGATTACACCAATGATTTATGTATGAATATCTTTACAAACGATCAGAAAATGAGGATGAGGACAGTATTAGAAAATAGTCCTATTAGAGTTTCTTTAATAACTTCTGATGCATGTGTTCCTCCTGCTGTAAGCGATGCTTCAATTGTAAATATTATTAATCCAACAGGAGATAATTGCCCAGGTCCTATTACTCCTACTGTAGTACTTAGAAATAGAGGTACTTCTAACTTAACTTCTGCAACAATTCAATATACTATTGATGGAGGCACACCAGTTAGTTATAACTGGACAGGTAATATTGCTCCTGCTGCACAAGCCAATGTGACTCTGCCTTCATTTACAAGTACTTTAGGCACTCATTTATTTAGCGCTGTTTCTTCTCTTCCTAATGGAGTGGTCGATCCTCACACAGAATTTGATGCCTCTGAGATTACATTTGCAGTATCTAATGGTTATCAACCTAACTATACACAAGATTTTGATGGTGGTCAGTTTCCTCCTGATGTGCGTTGGTCTGTTGATAACACAAATGGCGACTGTTACCAATGGATAGGAGGTGTTGCAACATCTAGTACAGGTGTATTTAACAATGCTTGCGCACTTATGCCTAACTATGGTAATGCTTCTACTTCTAATGAGTATTTATATACTCCTTACTTTATTCTACCTTGTGGCGCAACTTCTGCTCAATTATCTTTTGATGTAGCTTATAGAAAAAGGGCTACTGCAAATAATGATCGTTTACGTGTAGAATTTTCAACAGATTGTGGCTCTACATGGCAAGCTACTCCAATATACGATAAAGCAGGGACAACTCTTCAGACAGTAGCCACTGCATTAAATGGATATTGGATTCCATCAGCAGCATCCGATTGGAGAAATGAAGTAATTAACTTAACATCATATATTGGTTCTTCTTCATCTTCTGTACAATTTAGATTTAGAGGTAACTCATCTGGAAATGGAGGAAACCTATATGTTGACAATGTGAAATTCACTGCTGTCCAACCTACCGAAATAAATGTAAGTGTAAACGGAGTTGATGTGTTGGATGAAGGAGCTTATGATTTTGGTGCACAAACCATTGGTTCTCCAGTTACCCAGACTTTTACAGTCTCAAATACAGGTACTTCAAATTTAACATTAACACCACCAATAACAATTACAGGGTCATCCACATTTACCCTTGGATCTTCGTTTGGAACAACCACTATTCCTGCGGGTGGCTCAACAACATTTACAGTAACATTTACCCCAACAGGTGCTGGTCCATTCACAGCTAATTTATCTTTTGTAAATAACGATTGTGATGAAGGTACTTACAATTTCCAATTAACTGGCTCTGGTTCTGTAACACCTCCTACAGCTGATTTCTCTGCTGATGTCACAACAGTTTGTCAAGGTAGTACAATTACATTTACAGATGCTTCTACTGCAGCATCAAGCTGGTCTTGGACATTTAACGGTGGTACTCCATCAACAGCAACAACAGTAGGTCCACATACGATCACTTATTCAACACCTGGTACATATTCAGTTACACTAACTGTTTCAAATGCCTATGGTAATGATACAGAGACAAAAACAAATTACATTACTGTATTAGCTGGAACTGGCCAAACACTTCCTATTTCTGAAGGTTTTGTTGGTGCAACATTTCCTCCTACTGGTTGGTCTATTACAAATGGTGGTGCTGCAAATACTTGGGTAAGAAGTAATAACAGAGGAACTGCCCCAACAGCAGGAAATTCTGCTTATATTAATTATTTTAGCACCAATACAACAGGAGATGTAGATGACTTGAATACACCTCCAGTAGATTTAAATGGTTATTCATCTGCTACTCTTACTTTTGATGTTGCCTATGCTTTGTATAACGCCTCTTATCCTGATAAATTGGAAGTGGTAGTCTCTAGTGATTGTGGTCAAAGTTTTACCACTGTTTATTCTAAAGCTGGTGCAACATTGGCTACAGACCCTAATCAAACAACTGCTTACACAAATCCTAGTACTTGGCGTAATGAAATAGTCGATTTAACTCCTTATGTTGGAAATAGTAAAGTAGAAATTAAGTTTAGAGGAACTTCAGCCTACGGTCAGTACATCTATATTGATAACGTAAACATTACCGGTGTCCAAAATACAGCAGATGCCGATTTTACAATATCAACTACTACCGCTTGTACTGGTGAAACAGTTACATTTACAGATAATTCAACTGGAGCAACTTCTTGGAGTTGGAATTTTGGAACTGGAGCAACACCTGCAACAGCTACTGGTGTTGGTCCTCATACAGTAACATACGCTAGTTCAGGCACAAAAAACATCACTCTATCAATCAACGGAGGCGCTGATTCAGAAGTGAAAAATATTACAATTAATTCAACGCCTACTGCTCCAACGGTAAGTGCGGTGGATAACTGTGGGTCTTCTACGCTTTCTGCGGTTGGTACTGGATTACTTTGGTCAACAGGGGAAACAACGTCTTCTATAAACGTTACAACTGCGGGATCATATACTGTAACGCAAACTGTAGGTGGTTGTACTAGTTCGCCTGCATCGGTAACAGCTAGTCCAACGGCAATACCTGCTGCTCCAACAACGAATGTAGTGGATAACTGTGGGTCTTCAACACTTTCTGCGGTTGGAACAGGTTTACTTTGGTCAACAGGGGAAACAACGTCTTCTATAAACGTTACAACTGCGGGATCATATACCGTAACGCAAACTATCAGTGGTTGTACTAGTTCGCCTGCATCGGTAACAGCTAGTCCAACGGAAATACCTGCTGCTCCAACAACGAATGTAGTGGATAACTGTGGGTCTTCAACACTTTCTGCGGTTGGAACAGGTTTACTTTGGTCAACAGGGGAAACAACGGCTTCTATAAACGTTACAACTGCGGGATCATATACCGTAACGCAAACTATCAGTGGTTGTACTAGTTCGCCTGCATCGGTAACAGCTAGTCCAACGGAAATACCTGCTGCTCCAACAACGAATGTAGTGGATAACTGTGGGTCTTCAACACTTTCTGCGGTTGGTACTGGATTACTTTGGTCAACTGGTGAAACAACTCCTTCTATTACCGTGTATTCATCTGGAACTTATACTGTAACACAAACTGTAGGTGGTTGTACTAGTTCGCCTGCATCGGTAACAGCTAATCCAACGGCAATACCTGCTGCTCCAACAACGAATGTAGTGGATAACTGTGGGTCTTCAACGCTTTCTGCGGTTGGTACTGGATTAACTTGGTCAACAGGGGAAACAACGGCTTCTATAAACGTTACAACTGCGGGATCATATACTGTAACGCAAACTGTAGGTGGTTGTACTAGTTCGCCTGCATCGGTAACGGCTAATCCTACTGCAGGCCCTGCTGCTCCAACGGTGAGTGTGGTGGATAACTGTGGGTCTTCAACGCTTTCTGCGGTTGGTACTGGATTACTTTGGTCAACTGGTGAAACAACTCCTTCTATTACAGTGTATTCTTCAGGAACTTATACCGTAACACAAACTATTAGTGGTTGTACTAGTTCGCCTGCATCGGTAACAGCTAGTCCAACGGCAATACCTGCTGCTCCAACAACGAATGTAGTGGATAACTGTGGGTCTTCAACACTTTCTGCGGTTGGTACTGGATTACTTTGGTCAACTGGTGAAACAACTCCTTCTATTACAGTGTATTCTTCAGGAACTTATACCGTAACACAAACTATTAGTGGTTGTACTAGTTCGCCTGCATCGGTAACAGCTAGTCCTACTCCAGGTCCTGCTGCTCCAACGGTGAGTGTAGTGGATAACTGTGGGTCTTCAACACTTTCTGCGGTTGGTACTGGATTACTTTGGTCAACTGGTGAAACAACTCCTTCTATTACCGTGTATTCTTCAGGAACTTATACTGTAACACAAACTATTAGTGGTTGTACTAGTTCACCTGCATCGGTAACGGCTAATCCTACTGCAGGCCCTGCTGCTCCAACTGTGAGTGTGGTGGATAACTGTGGGTCTTCAACACTTTCTGCGGTTGGTACTGGGTTACTTTGGTCAACTGGTGAAACAACGGCTTCAATTACCGTGTATTCATCTGGAACTTATACTGTAACACAAACTATTAGTGGTTGTACTAGTTCACCTGCATCGGTAACGGCTAATCCTACTGCAGGGCCTGCTGCTCCAACTGTGAGTGTGGTGGATAACTGTGGGTCTTCAACGCTTTCTGCGGTTGGTACTGGATTAACTTGGTCAACTGGTGAAACAACTCCTTCTATTACCGTGTATTCTTCAGGAACTTATACTGTAACACAAACTATTAGTGGTTGTACTAGTTCACCTGCATCGGTAACAGCTAATCCTACTCCAGGGCCTGCTGCTCCAATGGTAAGCGTAGTAGATTCTTGTGGGTATTCAATTTTAACAGCAATCGGTAGCAACTTATCTTGGTCAACAGGAGAAACAACACCTACTATTACAGTAACAACATCAGGTAATTTCTGGGTTTCGCAAACTATTGGAGGTTGTACTAGCGCCACAACTTTGGTAACAGCTAGTCCGTACAATTTCACACCTACTTCAATCGGAAGTTTACCAACAATTTGTTCTTACAACGATCCACTTGTTTTAACTTCAGGTAGCCCTGCTGGAGGAACATACGTTGGAAATGGAGTAACAAATGGAACGTTCTATCCGTCAGTTGCAGGTTTAGGTGGAAGTGTTATTACCTATGAATATACAAATGCAAATGGATGTAAAACATCAGCTCAAGCGTTAATCATTGTTGATGCATGTTTGGCAATTGATGCAATTGAATATAAATTTGATATCTATCCAAACCCAACAAGTGATGAATTAACCATTTATTCATCTGAATTAATTACAAAAGTTCAAATTATTGATCCAACAGGAAAAATTGTTTATGAGGAAAGTAATTTGAATCAAAATGAGGTTCTATTTAACTTCAGTGATTATTCTCAAGGTATTTATCAAATTCTAACTATAACAGATAGAGATGTTCGTTTAGATAAAATTCAAGTTAGAAAGTAATCTATTAAATAGCTTAAAAAACAGAAGAGGGTACCAAAAAAAGGTACCCTCTTCTGTTTTTTATATACAATAGGATTAAATGCTATCAAACGCTTGTTTCATATCAGCAATAATGTCTTCATAAAATTCAACACCAACTGAAACACGAATTAAATTTTCTGTGATTGACATATTGTTTTTAACATCATTTGGAACATCCGCATGAGTCATCGTATATGGATGTTCTGCCAACGATTCAGTGCCACCTAAACTAACTGCTAATTTAATCAACTTTAAATTATCTAAAAACTTAAACGCAGCAGCTTCTCCACCGATAATGTCAAAAGAAATCATAGCTCCTGCAGATGGGTATTGTTTTTTATAAATCGCCTTTTCTCTTTCTGTACCTTCTTCTGGAATAAAGCCTAAGTAATAAACTTTACTTACTTTTGGGTGCTGACGTAAGTATTTTGCCACTTCAGAAGCGTTTTTAGCTTGTTGCTCTGTTCGCACTTTTAACGTTTCCATACTTCTCATCAACATCCAGCCTGTGAATGGAGCAGCCATATTTCCTAAGAATGTACGCAATCCTTTGATTCTTGCCATCAAAGCATTAGAACCCAATACCGCACCAGCAATAACATCAGAATGTCCGCCAATATATTTTGTTGCGGAATACACCACTAAATCAGCACCATGTTCCAACGGATGTTGCCACATTGGTCCCATATAGGTATTATCTACCGATAAAATAACTTGCTTATCAGCTGTTGAAAATTCTTTAGCGATTGCCGCACACATTTCTATATCAATCAATGCATTGGTTGGATTTGCCGGAGTTTCAATATGAATCAATCCTAATTTATCAGCTCTACCCGATTTTTTTATTAACTCTATAATTTCTTCTTTTGTACTATCTGGTGCAAAACCAACAGACTCAATATTCATTCTTTTCAACACGTGATTGATAAAGTGATCTGTTCCACCATAAACTGGGCGAGAATACAACAACAAGTCACCTGGTGATAAAAATTCTAACATCACTGTAGAAATAGCCGACATTCCACTTTCAAAAACAGCACAATTTTCTGCTTTATCCCACAAACAAAGACGATCTTCTAAAATCTCTAAGTCAGGGTTATTAAGACGACTATATATTAAACCTAACTGTTCACCTTGCTCTGCTTCACTAATACCATAAGCCAGTTCAAAAAAACGTTTTCCTTCCATTGCTGAATTGAAAACAAAAGTTGATGTTTGAAAAATGGGGCATTTTAAAGCTCCTTCAGATAACTTTGGATTGTATCCATAAGTCATCATTAAACTCTCTGGGCGCATTTTTGAATAATCCATAATTTAATTCTTTATTTATTAGTAAATTTAGAATATTTATCTAATCAATAATTAATAATAGATTATATTACTATAGATGCAATATTTTATAGTTATTTTTGCTAAATAAAATCATTTTAGATGGCAGAAAAAGAATTTTTATCGGAGACTTTTCAAATTGACACCATTGATGCAAAGATTTTGGAGCTTTTAAAAACAAATGCAAAATTAGGAACAAAGGAAATTGCGTCACAAATAGGTTTAACCATCACACCAACTTATGAGCGTGTTAGACGTCTTGAAAAACGAGGTGTGATCAAATCATACATTACTGTTATTGACAAAAAAAAGCAAGGTTACGCCTTAAGTGTGTTGTGCAACGTTCAATTAAAATCTCATGCCGCCGAATACTTGGAAGAATTTGAAAAAGAAATCATTCATTTGCAAGAAGTAACCGATTGTTACCACATTGCTGGGAATTTTGATTACTTATTGAAAATAAACATAAAAGACATGGATAGTTACGCTGTATTTGTGAAAGAAAAATTAGCTGTAATTCCACATATTGCAACCGTGCAAAGTTCATTTGTTATGCGTACATTAAAGGAAGAATATTAAATAACTTGAGTTGACAAAATGTTAATCATGGGTTAAATTTCGTTAAACAAAACAAACAACAATAGAATTATCGTAATTTTGTATAATTATATCGCAACGTGCAAACAATAGTTAAATACATACTTCGATTAATTTTTATTCCCATAGAATTAGTCATGCTCTTTATTTTTGGGCTTCTTCTTTATGTCATGTTCCATGCAACCGTTAAAGAACCGACTGTTTACGATACAAAAATTGGAAAACGAGAAAAAATTGCTAAAAATTATTACGTCTTAGGCAATAATTACTTGAAAAAAAACGAGTTTGGAATTTGGGAAATGTACATTGAAGGTTCTCCTTATGAAAGAGGTTTAATCTACGGTGAATTAGCCAAAGAATTGAATCATCATCAGGAAGAAATATTTGTTAACCAAATCAATGAGTTTGTTCCAAAAGGATTTTTCCAGCATTTTTTGAATATCATGGTGGGATTTTTCACCAACTCAATACCTGAATATATTCCATTAGAAAATCAGCAAGAAATTTACGGTATCTCAAAGACTTTCTCAGATGAATATGATTACATTGCTCCAAAATACACTCGAATTTTAGGCTACCATGCTGCTCACGATATGGGGCACGCACTCAATGATTACAGTGTTGTGGGATGCACATCTTTTGCTTTAAAAGGAGAAAAAACTGCTTCTTCAAATTTAATTTTGGGTAGAAATTTTGATTTCTACGTGGGCGATGATTTTGCTAAAGATAAAATTCTTCTTTTTGTTAACCCTTCAAAAGGATATAAATTCGTCACCTACTCATGGGCAGGTTTTACAGGTGTAGCCTCAGGAATGAATGAACAAGGGTTAACCGTAACCATCAATGCATCCAAATCTGATTTACCAACTGCTTCAAAAATGCCTATTTCATTATTGGCAAGAGAAATTCTCCAATATGCAAAAAATGTAAACGAAGCCATTGCTATTGCTAAAAAACGAGAAACGTTTGTATCCGAAACCCTCATGATTGGTTCTGCCAATGACAACAAAACCATTTTGATTGAAAAATCACCTAAAAGTTGGGATGTTTATGAAATGAAAGGAGATGATTTAATCTGCTCCAATCATTATCAATCGAAAAAATTTGAAAACGACCCAATCAATATCTCCAATATTAAAAACAGTGATAGCAAGTATCGTTACGACAGAGTAAGAGAATTAATCGACAAACATACAGCCAAATTTACTCCAGCAGATGTGGCACAAATTTTACGCAACCAAAAAGCAGCAAATAACGACACATTAGGTATTGGAAACCCAAGAGCCATTAACCAATTATTGGCGCATCACAGTGTGGTTATGCTACCTGTTGAACGCATGTTTTATATTTCTACAAATGATTTTCAATTGGGAAGATACATGGGTTATGACTTGACTACAACATTTAAAATTAAAGATGGAATTATTACAGATACTATTCCAGCGGATCCATTTTTAAATTCACCGCAATACAAGGGTTTTTTAGCATTCAAGGACACAAAACATGCAATTAGTCAATATTTGATGTTTAATAAGTCTTTAGAGTTATCTCAGCAAACCATTCAGCAATTTATTGCAGAAAATAGTGAATCATACGTTACCTATGAGATGTTGGGGAAATACTTTATGAAGAAGGGCGATAATCAAACAGCGAAAGATTATTTCAAATTAGCCCTTACAAAAAGAACAGCTTCCAACGATGTTTCTAAGGAATTGGAAGAGTTGATTAAAAAATGTTCTAAATAGTTTTTTTGTTATCTTATACTTAGGAATACAAATCAAGAAAATAGACAGATAGCATAAAAAAACACAATACCATTCATTGGTTAAACAGAAATAATTCTTGTTAAAGCATTTTATTTCATCCAAAAGATTTTCAATTAGTACGGACACGATTAATCGTGTCCGCTATATCCGCTATATATAAGACACTTTATACTCTACACAATCTGAATTTGACATAAAAAAAGAGGCCATCTTTTCAGACAGCCTCTCAAATTATTTTATCAAAAAGATGATTACATCTTAGGAACTTTTTTGAACTCTAAGTATGAAGCTGGTGCAGCTGGTGCTGTTTCAGCATTAAAGTCAAGTGTAATAACTCTTCCTTCAGTTCTACGATTCCATTGGTGCAACATTTCAAACAATGCTTTATCTTTCGCTTTATAAGAATTAATTAGAGCTTCTGTTAATCGAACTTCCACCCAACCTTCTTGTGCGTTTCCTTCTTCATCTTTAGGTAAGTTTGCTGAGAAGTTGTCTCCTTTTCTAAATACGTATCTAGGATCTCCCTCGCCTTTTCCTACTGGAACAATTCTTCTAGGATCTACACCTCTTTCTTTTACTAAGTATTCATAACACTTGTGCGCACGATTTTCTGACAACACTTGGTTAGCTACGTTTGAACCTCTGGAGTCAGTGTGAGAACTCAATTCCAACACCATTCCTGGGTACTCATTTAATAGGTCATATACGAAGTTCAATGAGTCTTTAGAATTAATAGTTGAATCTACTAACAAATCCCATTTTGCAAGTGCGTAACGAACTTCTGGCAAACGAATTGGCTTCTTAGGCAATAAAGCCAAATCAATTACGAAGTTTTGGTCATATTTTAAACCTACAGTTGTTACACGAGAACCAGCAGCATCGTGGTATCCTTCTTTAGACACATTAATTGTATAGGAAGCATCTTCATTCAAGTATCTATCACCAGTTGGTTTTTTATCCCAGAAAATAACACCTTGTTTGTTTGTATATCCTTCCCATTTATCTCCTGTAGAAGCGGTAACAACAACTTTTGCATCAGCAATTTTAGTTGTTTTATCGTTCATATCGTTCACGATAACTTTCAAGTCAAACACATAAGGAGGAATTTCATACTTATAGATATCTGGTTTGTTTTCACCATTAGCACTTTTTCTTTCAGAAGTAAAGTAACCTGTTCTATCAGTGTGTTCAACCAATGCATAGTCATTATTAGCAGAGTTGATTGGTGAACCCATGTTTACTGGATTAACCCATACGTTTTCTTCTCCTTGCTTTGTAGCACGGAAAATATCAAGACCACCAATACCTGGCTTACCATCAGTTGCGTAAAATAAATCTCCATTTTTTGCAAAAGTAGGGAATACATCATTTCCTGAAGTATTGATTTCAGAACCTAAGTTTTTAGGTGTTGACCATGAGTCAGATTTTTTGTCGTAAGTTGTACTCCATAAATCCAAGCCACCAAATCCACCTGGTAAATCAGATGCAAAAATTAAGAATCTTCCATCTTCAGAAACAGCAGGGTGACCAACAGTTAAAGAATCATGAGGTTTTAAATCCAATTTCTTAGGTGTACCCCATTTGTTTTTTCCTTTTGATTCAGACACCCAAATTTCACAACCAAGATTGTGTTTTTTTAGGTTTGGACAACGTGTAAAGAACATTGTTTTACCTCTTCCGTCAAAAGCTACTGTACCTTCATTATCTTCTGTATTAATACCTTCACCATCGATTAAAACAGGTTCTTTCCAATTTCCGTTTTTATCCAATTCACTAATCCAAATATCCATGTATTTTTCACATGTACGAGGGTCTCTTGCTGTTCCAGTACTATTATCTCTACTTGAACCAAAATACATAATCATTTCTTTTCTGTCACCAAACATTGGAGCCATATCAAAAGATTTTGTATTGATCTTTGATTCATTTTCTACTTTTAGTTTGGTAGAAATTGTATTCACATAAGAATCTCTACGAGCAACAGATTCCAAACCAACATCACCACGTGTATCTTCTGGTGCTAATTTTTTATACTCTTCGTAATTTTTACGTGCTTTATCTGTCTCGTTCAATACTAAGTACATTTCACCGTTGTAATAATAAACAAGCGGATTAACATTGTAGTATTCCAAAATAATAGCTTTTTCGTACCACTCAGTAGCTTCTCTGAATCGCTCAGTCAAACGATAACTTTCTGCTGTTTTAAAAGCCATTTCAGCTTTTGCTTTCTTTGCAGTTTTGCTTTTTCTTTGTAGCTTAGAATAAGCTAATGCACATTTGTCTGCAGCATCACAATAGTTCTGACTAACATACATTTTTTCTGCATCTTGCACTACTTTTGGTTGTGCATAAGAAACAACAGCTACTCCAGCAAAGAATGCTGTGATGATAAATTTACTTGTCATATAATTTTGTTTCAATATAGTATTATTTAGCTAATAATCATATGTTTAATAGTGCCTAATTTAGTTGCAAAATGCAAAAAGACACTCCAAAATGTGGATAAATATAGTGCTTTTCAATTTAATATACGAATAAATTATTTTAAAAAAAATATTAAAAATTTCACACACTAATATAACCATCTATTTATCAACGTTTTAAAACAAAATAAAAACGAACTTTTTATTTAATTTCTTAGACTAACTTTGAATTTATATTTTTGTAAAAAATTTTAAAGCAAAAAATGAATCATTCAATCATTGATAATCTTCATTGGAGATACGCAACTAAACGTTACGATTCATCGAAAAAAGTACCTCAAGATGCTATTTCTATTATAAAAGAAGCTTTGCGATTAACACCAACCTCTTATGGTTTGCAACCGCTCAAATTTTTGATTATTGAAAACAATGCTATCCGTAATGAATTGTTGTCATTTTCCTACAACCAAAAAGCCATTGTTGATGCATCTCACTTAATTGTAATTGCTTCCCTAACAGATATTCCTACTCAAGAAATTGATGATTACATTGAAAATACTGCTTTAACACGAGATATTCCTATACAACAATTGAGTAATTACTCCAATTTCTTAAAACAAACCATTAACAATTTATCGCCAATCGAAAAGAAAATGTGGGCTCAAAAACAGGCTTACATCGCTTTGGGTGTATTGATTGATATTTGTGCACAATTAAAATTAGACGCAACTCCAATGGAAGGCTTCGATAGCGACGGTTACGATTATGTTTTAAACTTAACAGAGAAAAAATTAACCTCAACGCTTGTAATTCCTATCGGCTACCGTCATTCAGAAGATTCTGCACAATATTGGAAAAAAGTTAGAAAATCAAGTGAAGAATTGTTTGAAGAATTTTAATTTTTTGTGTTCTGATAAAAAAATAGCTACTTATTTTTTGATTTTCAATAATTTTCTCTAACTTTATTCTCTAAAACCATAAAAATCAAACTATGAAAACCTTAGTTTCCTTCATTTTATTCTCTATTATTTTCGTTTCGGCAACGATTAGTTTTTCGCAAACGGAAAAAACACACTTCGACAATAAATCGTATCGAGAAGGTGAGTTTTTAATACAACTTACTTCCGAAGATGCTTTAAAAGATATTCTGCAAGCAGCTCCATCCAATTTTAAATTAGAAGTTATTAAATACGTATCTCAACCTATGCGTGTTTGGTTGGTCAAATTTGATCACACTGCACTATCGCATCAAGCAATGCAAAGTTGGTTCTATCACCAAAAAAGTGTGAGCGTGGCTGATTATAACTATTACATACAAATGCGTGAAACTACTCCGGGCGACCCTAGCTTTACTCAACAATGGCACCATGTAAATACGGGACAAAACGGAGGTACTCCTGATGCTGACATTGACTCTGACTTGGCTTGGGATATTACAAAAGGTGGTAAAACAGCTACCAACGATGACATCGTAGTTTGTATGGTTGAAAATACCGGCGGTAATTTAGATCACCAAGATTTAAGCCCAAACAGATGGACCAACCCATACGAAATACCTGGAAATGGAATTGACGATGATGGCAATGGTTATATTGATGATTACAATGGTTGGAATACGCAAAACAACAACGACAATACTGGTACAGGAGCTCACGGAACAAATTGTTTGGGTATGATTGGTGCAAAAGGTGACAACGGTTTAAATGTTGTTGGTGCCAATTGGGATGTTAAATTGATGGTAGTTAATATGTCTGGATCATTGGATCAAGCAAGCGTTATTCAAGCTTATACATATCCATTGGTAATGCGTAAACTTTGGAATCAATCTGGTGGTACGCAAGGTGCATTTGTTGTTGCAACAAGTGCTTCGTGGGGAATTGATAATGGAAACCCGGCCAACTACCCGCTTTGGTGTCAATTTTATGATACCTTAGGTTATCATGGTATTTTGAATATAGGTGCCACAACAAATTCAAACTTAAACGTAGATACTGCTGGTGATGTACCTACCGCTTGTTCAAGTGATTACATGATTGGCGTGGGAAGAACTGACAATAAAGACAATACTGCTGGTGGCTATGGTGTTACAACTATACCATTGGGTGCACCAGGTATAAATGTGGTAACAACTGCTGGTACAAATGGCATCACAACAACCACTGGGACTTCTTTCGCTTGTCCATTAACGGCTGGTGTTGTTGGACTTGCTTATGCCATTCCTTGTACAAGTTTTATGGACATCGTTAAATCCAATCCTCGTCAAGGAGCCGATTTGGTTAGACAAGCTTTGCTAACTGGTGTTGATGTAAAAACTCAATTGCAATCAAAATTTTCTACAGGTGGCCGACTAAATGCTCGAAATACATTAGATATTTTAATGGCCAATACGTGTAGCAGTTGCTATGTTCAAGACATTCAATCAACGACAAATAATACAACAGCTACCATTTCTTTTACACCAAGTACTGAAGTTACCTCTACAACAATTAAATGGAGAGAAGTAGGTGCTTCCACTTGGAATACAGAAAACAACGCAACATCTCCATTCCAACTTACAGGCTTGAATGAATGTTCAAATTACCAATATTATGTTATTAGTTCGTGTACAAGTGAGTTGGACTCATCGGCTTACAATACATTTAGCACTTCTGGTTGTGGAAATTGCGTTGATTTAGCTTATTGTGATTCAAAAGCAGTTAACACCAATACGCGTTTATCTATTTTTTCACCTGCAACTGTAGCAACAACAATCACCAATTATACAAAAACAGATAATTGGGGAGCAAACATTGACGCTAATTACGTCTATGGTGACTTTGTATTAATGCAAGGAAACAGCAATAACGAGGGTTGTGGTACGATTAGCAATGGTGCAGATCTAAATGGCAAAATTGCGGTGGCTGTTCGTGGAACTTGTAATTTCTCCGAAAAAGCAGTAAATGCTCAAAATGCTGGAGCAATTGGGTTAATCATTATTAACAACCAAACTAGTGCACCTACAACATTAGGATCAGGAACAGGTGCTGCTTCTGTAACAATTCCTGTTGTGATGATTACTCAAACACAAGGAGTAAATTTAATAACAGCTCTAACAAATAACGAAACCGTTTCTGGTTTACTTGGAAAACAACAAGAGTGGATTCAATCATTTGAAGTAAATAATACCATAACTACAAGTGGAAATAACAATGGTTATTTGTCAGCAGACGCAACCAATTCACTAATTTTAGAGCAAGGTGCTACCTATCCATTTACATTGACACCAGGATTTAGTGCGCAAAATCTACCAGAACAAACTCGTATTTGGATAGATAATAATCAAAACGGCACATTCGAGTCATCTGAATTAATTTATGACCAAGGAACCTCATCGTTTGGCACTTTAAATGACGCGTTAGAAATTCCTTTAACAGCAACAGTTGGAAGTACGCGTATGCGTGTTCAAATGGCATTTATAGGAACTGATCAAACAACTGCGCCAGCTATTTGTGGTGACTTTGGTTGGGGTGAAGTAGAAGATTATTGTTTGACAATCGTTGAAGCAAACACATCTGGTCTTGAAACAATAAACACAAACCAATTAAAAGTTTATCCAAATCCCGCATCGGAAATAGTAACATTTATGTGGAATCACTCAATAGCTAATGCTACTATCCAAATCGTGGATTTAGTAGGTAAACCTATTTATTCTGCTGGGTTTAATTCAAGCACACATTCTATTGATGTAAGTGGATATTCTACTGGAACTTATTTGTATCAAATAAATGGTGAATTTGGTAACACTTTAGCTATAGGGAAGATCATTGTTGAATAACAATTGATTAAAATAGCTCAAAATTTGTTAATTTTAATCTGCTTAAGCAATTCTATGCATACTCTTTGATTGCATTGTAATAATAACAACAATTCAGCGTTAATAAATAACTGTTTGTCACATAAACATTGTTTATTAATCACCTAATTTTGTTTACAATGGACAAAAAGCGTATCATAAAAATTCTAAAATGGTTCTTCGGTATTCTGCTGGGATTGATTATGCTCATTACTGCTGGTGTCTATTATTTCAAGGATGAAATTATTGGTATTGTAATTGAAGAAGTTAACTCACATTTAAAAGCTAAAGTAAAGGTTGAGAAAGTTGATTTGGCTTTTTGGAGTAGTTTCCCCAATTTATCCGTTGACTTTAATCAGGTGTTCATTCACGATTCGTATAACTACGCAACAGATAAAGACACCTTGTTTTATTCTGAAAAGGTCCGTCTTCGATTCAATCCGCTTGACATTTGGAAAGAAAACTACAAATTAAAACAAATAGACATTCTACCTGGTAAGCTGTACATAAAAGTAAACAATCAAGGGAAAGGAAATTACGATATTTTCAAAGAAAGTGATAGCGAAGAGTCTAGTGAATTTAAGTTTGATTTGCAAAAAGTGAAGATTAAAAACCTGCGTTTTTCTTACTCAAACAGAATGATTAATCAACGCTATGCTACCGACTTTATCCATACCGAATTAAAAGGTCGATTTACTGATAAAGAGTTTACCCTACATGCTGTGAGCTCTCAAATGATTAGAGAAACTAGAAGTGGACAAATGAATTTTGTATCAGATAAATCAGCAAATTTAGACATCAAATTAGAAGTTAATCAAGAAAAAGGTATTGTAAAAATACCGTCAACAAGTATTTCTATTGCCAATTTACCTTTTGAGTTTTCAGGCTATGTTGATCCTTCAAAAATGAAATTTTCAATTGAATCCAAAAAACTCCCTTTGATAGATGTGGTCAACAATTTCACATTGGAGCAAGTTGAATACATCAAGCAATACTCAGGAGATGGGGATTTTAATTTCTCTCTTTTGATTGAAGACGAACGAAAAGACGAGATTCCACCTTCGATTAATTGCAAGTTCAATATTGTAAAAGGAAAATTGATAGAACCAACACAAAATATACAAGTCAATAATTTGAGTCTTGAAGGAGAGTTTTCTAATAAAGAAGGAAAAGGCAACGAATATTTGACTTTGAATAACATTCGTTTTAACAACAATACAGGTCCTTTTGCTGGTAATTTAAAAATTACAAGCTTTGATGCACCTCTTTATCAAGGAAATGCAAATGGAAACATCAATTTACAAATTGCACATTCACTGTTCCGAATCCCATCCATTGAAGCAATAGGTGGCAACATCAATATAAATGCTGATTTTATTGTTAAACAACTTATCAATGAAGATGCAAGTGTCAATTTCAACATTATCAAATCAGAAGGAAGTATTGAACTGGTGAATGATTATGTGCAGCTAATCGATGACAAACGATTATTTGAATCTATCAACGGAAAAATTTATTTAAAAAACAACGATGTTGGCGTAGAAGACTTGTCTGTAAAACTCAATAAATCCGATTTGCGTTTAGATGGGAATTTCACCAATTTGGTTGGTTTTTTGAAGGGTGAAGGCAAATTAATTGCTTCGATGAATGTTGAAAGTAACGCTATAGTTGTAGAAGATCTTAGTACCGTTAGTAAAGAAACACAAAAAGAAAGTACTTCTACTAGAGTATTTTTATTACCTCAACAAATTGACGGAAACCTTTCTCTTGCTATTAAGAATCTAAGCTATAGCAACCACAATTTTGAGCAAATTTATGGTAGTTTATCGCTGAGTGAACACATACTACGTTTTGATGACATTAAATTTAAAACATCAGGTGCAAATGTTGTAGGTTCTATTCTGATCAATGAAACATCTGAAGGATATTTTCAAACAAAAAGCACACTTAATTCTTCCAACATTCAATTAAAACAATTGATGAAAGATTGGAACAATTTCGATCAGTCGGTTGTTAAAGAAGAAAACGTGTTTGGCCAAGCAGCGGCAAGTTTACAATTAGATGCTCCATTTGATATTAAAAATGGTATCAACATGAAAAATATTCGTGCTGATATTCATTTAAAAATTGATAATGGTCAATTAAAAGGAGTTTCTACGTTTAAAGAAATCGTACAAAGCATGAATTCATCTTCAGCAAAATTGATTATTGGTGCTAAAAACATCAAAAGTTTCGGCGATAAATTAATGGATTTACGTTTTGAATCGCTTGAAAATCAACTTACGATTGCAAATGGCGTGATTACCATTCCAGAAATGAAAATTCAGTCTTCTGCTTTAAATATTGTTACCAGTGGTTCGCATTCTTTTGACAATAAAATAGATTATCGTTTTGCCTTTCGTTTGCGTGACTTAAAAGAACAAAAAGACGTTGAGTTTGGGGAAATTATTGATGACAATACGGGATTGATTGTTTACCTAAAAATGTTTGGTACAGTTGATAGCCCTCAATTTGCATGGGATAAAGAATCAAAAGCTGAGGCTCGAAAAGAATATAGAGAACAAGAGAAAGAAACATTGAAGAGCATGATGAAATCAGAATTTGGACTATTCAAAAAAGATTCTACCGTTCAAAACTATCAAGAAAATAAAAAGCCAAAAGAAGTGCTGGAAGTGCAATATGGCAATGACAAAGACCAAGGCGATGAATTTGAACAACAGAAAAAGAAAAAAGAAACAAAATCAAATAAGTTTCTCGACAAATTAAAACAAGAAGAGAAGAAAAAGGTAGAGGTTGAAATAGATTAGTAATTGAGCTATTTCAAAATCCATGGTAACAAGTCAGGCAATTCACTTAAATCATTGATCCGATTGTCGTTATTTTTGCGACTGAATCGTTTATTGGAATCAAAATGAACGCCATGAATTCCGGCACGTTCAGCACCAAATACATCCACTTGCAAATCATCACCAATCATCACTGTTTCATTTGCCACAGCATTTGCTTTACCCAATGCATATTGAAAAATACGAATATCTGGTTTATTAACGCCCACTTCTTCGGAGCAAATAATTGCATCAAAAAATGGTGCTAATGCACAGTTTTCCAATTTGATATGTTGTACTTCTTGAAAACCATTGGTAATAATATGCATACGGTACCCATCTTCTTTGAGTAGTTTCAAAGTTTCCAAAGTGTTGGGAAACAACTTTGTTTGATAAGGTGCTCTTTTTACATACTGTTCTTCAAAATAGGTACTTATTTCGTCATTTAGCAAGTCTAATTTAAAAAACGTTTTTCGAAAACGCTCTTTTCTCAACTCTTCTTTGGTAATCTTCTTTTTTCCATATTTTACCCAAAGCGCCGCATTGATTTCCTTATAAGTTTGCATAAACTTTTGAAAGCTGGGCAATTGATGTTCACTTTGAGTTTCATCAAACAATTGTTGAAGAACTGCGGTTGAGTTTTGTTCAAAATCCCACAACGTTCTATCTAGATCAAAAAAGAGATTCCGCTTCATATTTTAGCAAATATACAACACTTACTGAAATAAAATTCGTCAAAAGCAAACCTACAATCATCCATGGAAATGTTTTTTTTTTCCTTCCAAAGAATTTAGCGACAATAATCGAGCCAATAGGAATTGACAAAAAATAGGGCGCAAATAGACTAAAAGGAATTAACCCTACTTTATTTTTAAAGCGAACAATCAGCTTATTTCTTCTTGTGAAAATTTTCTTTTTAGCAATGGATTTCCCCTCTATTATTGCTTTTTGTGTTTTGATTTTTCTTCTTCTAATAGTTAACTTACAAAAGTAATCAGCCGCATAAAAACAAATGGTCATGATAACCAAAGCCCCAAGTCCATTAGCTATATAGGTTTCAAAATAGGTTAAATTCAATAGTGGACCAAGAGTTGGCGCAAACATGAATTTAATCATCCCTGTAAAGAAAACTGTGCTAAGGGCAACCCATTTCATTGATTTAAGATTTTAATCCGTATGCTAAATCTCCAGCGTCACCAATTCCTGGCACAATGTAGGATTTGGCTGTTAATTCCGTATCAATACTTCCGACCCATATTTCTGTGTTATTTGGAAAGTATCTTCTAACGTAATCAAGAGCATCACTGTGCGCAACAGCTGCTAAAATGTATATTTTTTTGGGTGTTCCTTTTTGCAACAACGCTTTGTAAACTGTTACCATTGAATTACCTGTTGCAAGCATTGGATCAGTGATAAACACTACTTTATCTTGAATACTTGGAGAGGAAATGTATTCCACATAAATGTCATAATTTTCTGCATTGGAATATTTTCGATAGGCCGACACAAATGCGCTTTGTGCTTTATCAAAATAATTCAACATACCTTGATGCATGCCCAATCCAGCACGCAAAATGGTAGCTAAAATCGGTTGTTCTTTTAGTTGAGTTGTTTCAATTTCTCCTAAGGGAGTGACAACCATTTTTGACTCGTATTCCAACTCTTTTGAGACTTCATACGCCATTATTTCAGCTATACGCTCTAAATTCCTTCTAAAACGCATGGCATCTTTTTGTATTTCAACATCCCTCATTTCTGCTAGAAATGTATTGAAAACAGAATTGGTTTTTGATAAATTATGAATCATAGTTATTGGAGTTATATATGCTAAATATACGAATTTTTTATGATTTAAACAAATAGTGTAAAAAATACTGTTTTTTTATTTTTGAATTTAATTACAACCCAAAAATCTCCATTCCTTTTAGAGCTTGTTGTTTGAGCATTGTTTCTCCATTTAAAATTTGAGCACCTGCCTGTTGACTCTTTTTCAAAAAGAGCGTTTTTGAAGGATTGTAGATTAAATCAACCACCAAATGCTCTGCCGTTAAATAGTCGAATGGTAAATCAATACAATCATCAACTTGTGGAAACATACCTATTGGCGTACAGTTGATAATCAGTTTGCATGCATTCAACATGTGATTATTCACCTGAAAATATGAAAATTGATTGTCCTGTTGTGGAGTTCGGGAAATGAAAATACAATCAATACCAATTTGTTTAAGTACATATTCTACCGCTTTGGAAGCACCTCCAGTGCCTAAAATCATAGCACGCTCATGTTTATTTGTCAAGAAAGGCTTGATAGACTGATGAAAACCATAAGCATCCGAATTGTAGCCTATCAATTTGTTATTTTCAACTTTAATAACATTCACCGCCTTGATTTCTTGTGCTTCTGGTGATAATTCATTCAAAAATGGAATGATTGATTCTTTGTAGGGAATCGTAACATTCAAGCCATGGTATTGAAAAATAGTTGATACGCAAAATTGTTGAAGTGCTTCAACCGTTTCAAATTCAAGGTTTTCGTAACTTGCATCTAACTTGTTTTCTTGAAAATAATGCGAAAAAAAATCTTTTGAAAAAGAATGTTTGAGTGATTTTCCAATCAATCCATATTTTTGTTGCTGCGGCATTACTTTTTGGAATACTTTGATTTTAAAATTTCGAAAATCATTGGCAACAAAGAAATACCGATAATTCCAAAGATAACTATTTCAAAGTTTTTTCTTACAAATTCCAAATTGCCAAAGAAATAACCAAGAAAAGTAAGCAACACTACCCACAAAGTTCCACCAATAACGTTAAATCGAAAGAATTTCCCATAAGTCATTTCACCAATTCCAGCAACAAATGGAGCAAATGTTCTAACAATCGGCACAAAACGAGCAATGATTATCGTTTTTGGTCCGTGTTTTTCAAAAAAGTCATGAGTTTGATCGATGTATTTTTGTTTTACCAATTGTTTTCCTCGAATTTGCCATTTTAAAATTTTCAATCCCAGTTTATTTCCAATCAGGTAATTTGTTGCGTCACCCAATATAGCTGCAACTAACAACAAGCTTAAAATTAGCCACAAATTAAGATGCGCAACATCGCCGGCTTCATTAACCACTCCAGCACAAAAAGCTCCAGCAGCAAATAATAACGAATCACCTGGTAAAAACGGCATCACCACCAAACCTGTTTCAACAAAAATGATGATGAATAAAATCACATATATCCAGCTACCATAATCGGTTATCATGGTATGTAAATGTTCATCTAAATGCAGAAAAAAATCTAAAAATGCGTGAATTAAATCCATTTTAAGTTGTGTTATTCTAAAATTAAAGTATTATCAACCTCATCTTTCCAAGCAACAATACCGCCTTTCATTACATAGATATTGTCAAAATGATGTTCAACTTCCAATAAATTGGCCAATGGTTCTGCCCTATTGCCAGAATTGCAAATCAAAACAACTTTTTTATCTCTTGGAAGTATTTCTAGTTGTTTAATCACATCTGCCATTGGAATATTCTCAGAAGAAATGTGACTAAATTCAAATTCATACTGTTCTCGGACGTCGATTATATAATATGTTAACCGATTTGAATTAACTTCTGTAGCTGAAACAAACTTCATTTTACACCTATTTTAGGCAAATGTAAGTATATAAAAAAACAAAACAAGGTTTTTTTTCATTAATCCACTAAAACCATGTTGTCAATCAATCTAACTTCGCCACAATAAGCAGCAATACAGCACGTAGCCTTAGAAATCCATTTATCCGTTAATCTTTCAAACGTTTTACTATCAACAATTTCAACGTATTCTGTTTTCAATCCCGCTTGATTTATCTTTCCTTCACAAAACTGCATTGCCTCGTTGGGAGTCATATTCCCAACATTGTTTTTTACTTCCACTAGCGATTGATAAATTACCAAAGCCTGATTTTTTTCAGTTTCAGAAAGGCGCATATTTCTACTACTCAATGCCAAACCTTTGTTACTGCGAACAATAGGACATTCAACAATTTCAACAGGCAATTTAAAAAACTGCGTCATGAATTTGATAACCGCTACTTGTTGGAAGTCTTTTTGACCAAAATAAGCACGACGAGGTTCAATGATTTCAAAAAGGCGTTTTACCACTTCAACTACACCGTTAAAATGCCCTGGTCGAAACGCACCTTCCATCACTTTTTCCAATATTCCGAGTTCAATTTTAGGACTCACATAATCTTTAGGATAGATTTCTTCCATATTTGGAGTAAAAACACAATCTACACCGTACTTTGTAAGCAATTCAACATCTTGTTCTATTGTACGAGGATATTTTTCTAAATCCGATGCATTATTGAATTGTTTTGGGTTGACAAAAATACTGACCACTACCACATTACATTCATTTTTTGCCTGATTTACGAGTGAAATATGGCCTTCGTGCAATGCTCCCATTGTTGGAACAAAACCAACTTTTTTACCCTTATTTTTTAATGCAACCAATTGATTATTAATCTCTGACGCATGTTCATATACTATCATTCCTAATTCAAATAGAGATGTGAAAACACGCAAAACTATTTTTTTTTCTTGAAGTTCCGATTTTTTTTCTATATTTTTGCATAGTTTTTTCAAACTCTTAATATTAAAATGGAAAAAAAGAAAGTTTTATTTATCTCTCAGGAAATTGCGCCTTTTTCACCAAAGAATGAAATTTCTTCAATGGCAAGAAGACTTCCACAAGCAATTCAAGAAGCAGGTAAAGAAATCAGAGTGTTTGCGCCAAAATTTGGAAGTATTAATGAAAGAAGGCATCAATTGCACGAAGTTATTCGTCTCTCTGGGATGAATATTGTAATTGACAACAACGATCACCCGTTGATTATCAAAGTAGCTTCTATTGCTCAAGCTAGAATGCAAGTGTATTTCATCGATAATGAGGAGTTTTTCAAACGAAAAAACAACATTACAGATGAAAATGACATGGAGTACAATGACAATGATGAACGCTCAATATTCTTTTGTCGTGGTGTTTTAGAAACCGTTAAAAAGTTAGGTTGGCAACCTGATATCATTCATTGTCATGGTTGGATGACTGCTCCACTTGGTTTGTATCTAAAGAAAGTTTACAACAAAGACCCTCATTTTACAGATACAAAGGTAATTTATAGTTTATACGATGATAAATTTAACAATAATTGGGACGAAAGATTGTCAGAAAAACTTAGATTTGACGGCATTGATAAGGAAACCATTTCAAATTTTTCAAGCACTGATTTTTATTCAGTAACTGAAAACATGTTGAAATACTTTGATGGTGTGAATATTGCATCAGAAGAGTTGTGTCCGAAATTAGAAGCTATTTACAAAAATTTAGATTGTTGTAAACAAGATTTTGTAACAGAAGAACATCAAAATAAAGTGATGTCAGAGTTTTTTGATAAAATAATTGAAGAAGCACTTGTATAAAAAGAAACAAAATACATTTATAAGTTGGCGGAGAGGAATAGTTCTTTCCGCTACTTTTTTATCATTCCTATTTTTAGGTGTTTATACATCGGGATGTAAAAAGAAGGATAACCTTTTGGGATCAAAAGCTATCGACCCAAACAGTTTATTGGTATCGGGTGGTGTTGACACTTTTTCAATGCTAACTTACACAATAGCAGAAGATACTGTTTATACGAAAAGCCCAAGATACGCTTTACTTGGTATTCTAAACGACAATACTTTTGGAACTGTTGATGTTGGATTTTACTCTCAAGTGAGGTTATCAGGCTTAAATCCTAATTTTGGCGATATTTCCACTATTACAATTGACTCTTTTGTTTTGGCAATGGAATATGTGGGTGGATACGGCTATACAGGTACTCAAACTTTTGAAGTATTTGAGGTAAATCAAAAAATGTACCTTGATACGCTTTATCGATCAACTCAAGATTTAGCGTTAAAAACAGGGAATTGGGTAATAGGTTCTGGTAGTTTAAAAGTGAACCCAAATGGCTTAACAGTAGTTGGAAATGATACCGTAAACACACAACTTAGAATACCACTAAATCCAGCAAAAGCATTGCAAATCATTCAAGACAAAGAAAATTACCCTGCAGAATACGGAAGTAATACACTTTTTACCGAAAATTATTTAAAAGGTATTTATGTTAAAACCAATGGAATAGCTCCAAGTACCAATCAAGGAATGGTAGGCTATTTCAACCTTTTGGATCAAGATTCGAAGTTGACTATTTACTACAAAGAAAATGGTGTTCAAAAACCTCCTTTTGATTTGATTTTCACAAGTGAATGTGCCAATTACAATCGTTATAAAATTGATAATACAGGGAAAAACATAGCGGCTGTTGTTGCAAATACTTCATTGGGACAAAAAGAATTTTATTCACAAGCTGGAAAACACCGTGCTGTGGTTAAATTTCCAACGTTAAAAAATCTTCCAAATAATATTGTTGTACATGCTGCAAAGTTATTTTTACCTATTCAATATTTACCCAATTCAAAATTTACATATCCATCAACAATAAGCATAACAATTAAGGGGAATTCTTCTTTTTACCCACTAACAGCTAGTTATGATTCATATCAAAAAGGATATGTTGCTGATATTCGTTCATACATACAAAATTATTCAATCGGGCAAGTTGCTGAGGATGAACTAACCATATCCCCAGGAACTTCGTTTATTTCTTCAACTGATCGAATTGTTTTTAACGGACCGGAAACTGATAAAAAAACAAAGCCTAAATTAATTATTTCATATACTAAATTTTAGATTATGTGCGGAATTGTAGCTTACATTGGAAAAAAACAAGCATATCCGATTATAGTTAACGGATTAAGAAGATTGGAATATCGTGGTTATGATAGTGCTGGTGTAGCGCTTCTTAATGATACAAATCATTTAAGTGTCTATAAAATAAAAGGAAAAGTAGCTGATTTAGAGAGGTTTTCTAACGGTAAAGATATTTCTGGAACTATAGGAATTGGACATACACGTTGGGCTACTCATGGTGAACCAAATGATGTAAATGCACATCCACATTTTTCTGAAAATGAAAACATTGCATTAATTCACAATGGAATCATAGAAAACTATGAGCGTATTAAACATAGTTTAGAAAAGAAAGGATATCATTTTAGAAGTGAAACAGATACAGAAGTATTGGTACATCTAATTGATGATATTCAAAAAAATGCTGATGTTTCTTTTGCTGAATCTGTACGATTAGCTTTAGAACAAGTAATTGGAGCTTATGCAATCGTAGTGATTTCAAAAGACAATCCAAATCGTCTAATTGCCGCAAGAAAAAGTAGTCCGCTTGTGGTAGGTGTTGGTGAAGGTGGTGAATTCTTTATGGCATCTGATGCTTCTCCAATTGTAGAACATACCAAAAACGTTGTTTACTTAAACGATGAAGAAATAGCTATTTTAGATCGTTATGAAGGTTTGAAAGTTTACAACATTAGAAGCAGCGAAGAAAAAATTCCATATATCCAAGAATTAGAATTGCAATTAGAAGCAATCGAAAAAGGTGGATATGAGCATTTTATGCTGAAAGAAATTCACGAGCAACCACGTTCTATTCGTGATTGTTTCAGAGGTCGTTTGAGCAAATCTGAAGGCTATGTTGCTCTAGGTGGTATCAAAGATTATGAAAATAAATTAATTACCGCACCTAGAATTATTATGGTGGCTTGTGGTACTTCATGGCATGCTTGTTTGGTTGGTGAATATTTAATCGAAGACTTGGCACGTATCAATGTAGAGGTTGAATACGCCAGTGAATTTAGATACAGAAACCCAATCATCAATGAAAATGATATTGTTATTGCTGTATCTCAATCTGGAGAAACGGCTGATACACTTGCTGCGATAAAAATTGCTAAACAGAAAGGAGCTACTATTCTTGGAATTTGTAACGTGGTTGGTTCTTCTATCTCTCGCGAAACAGATGCAGGATCTTATACTCATGCCGGACCAGAAATTGGGGTGGCTTCTACAAAAGCATTTACTGCTCAAGTAACTGTTTTAACATTATTAGCATTGCGTTTGGCTTACAAAAAAGGAACGATTAGCGAATCTTACTTCTATACGTTAATTGCCGAAATGGAATCTATTCCAGAAAAAGTTCAAACAATACTTGACAGAACTGATGCATTGATTAAAGACATTGCTGATACTTATCACAATGCCACAAATGTCTTATACTTAGGTAGAGGAAATAGTTTCCCAGTAGCATTGGAGGGAGCGTTGAAATTAAAGGAGATTTCATACATCCATGCAGAAGGTTATCCAGCAGCAGAAATGAAACACGGACCAATTGCATTAATTGATGAGGAAATGCCTGTTGTGGTAATTGCTACTCAAGGCCCTTCTTACGAAAAAGTAGTTTCCAATATTCAAGAGGTAAAAGCACGTAAAGGAAAGGTTATTGCTATTGTTACCGAAGCTGATACCCAAGTAAAAGCTATTGCGGACCAAGTGATAGAAATTCCTTTGGTGGATGATCACTTTGTTCCATTATTGGCAACTATTCCATTGCAATTGCTTTCATATTATATTGCTGTATTAAGAGGATGTAATGTGGATCAGCCGAGAAACTTGGCAAAATCAGTTACAGTAGAATAAATCAATGAATCTCAACGAACGACATGCCGATTTTTTTGAGCGTGTATTTGACATTGTTCGCTTAATTCCAGAAGGAAGAGTCACGTCTTATGGTGCTATTGCTAAAGCATTGGGAACTCCTTCATCTTCCCGCATGGTTGGTTGGGCTATGAATGCATCACATACACAATCTGGCATTCCAGCTCATCGCGTTGTCAATAGAAATGGCTTGCTTACTGGAAAAATGCACTTCAATCCACCCGAAGAAATGGAAAATCGACTCAAAAGTGAAGGCGTTGACGTTGTCAAAGATAAAGTCATAAAATTTAACGAGTTGTTTTGGGATCCAATGCAAGAATTGGGTTGGTAAATCATCAATATAGTATTCACCACACTCTTTTAAAACAACCTAAATTTGAGTTAATTACCTCAATTCTGCACCTAATTGTTCTTCTAAATTTTTGCGTATTTTGCTCATTACAGTATCTAATTGTGCATCTTGAAGCGTTTTCTCATTGTCTTGGAATAAAAACGATACCGCATAAGATTTCTTGCCTTCTGGTAAATTTTTACCTTCATAAACATCAAACAAACCAACCTCTTTGAGTAAATTTTTCTCGGTATTTCGTGCAATTGCTTCAATATCAGCATAAGTTACCGATTTATCAAGCAATAAAGAGAAATCGCGACGTACAGCAAATGTTTTTGGCAATTCTTTGTAAACTATTTTATTCATTTTCAATGAATTGAGCAATGCATCCCAATCCAAATCAGCAATAAATACATCGTTTTTAATATTAAATTGTTTTTTCAATTGATTGGAAACACGTCCAATGTTTCCTATTTTAGACTTCAACAAATAAAGCTGAATTCCATCCAACATTCCATCTTTTTCGATGGCTTTTTCTTTTAAAAATGAATCCAATCCCATGCGTTTTAAAACCGCAACAACAATTCCTTTTAAACTATAAAAACTATGAGCATCAGAAGAATCGTTCCAATTTTCTGCAAGTTTCTTACCAGAAACGGCTATCAACAATCGTTTGTTTTCTGTATAAGTAGCGTATTTGTGATACACTTTTCCAAACTCAAACAAACGCAAGTCTGGATTCTGACGATTTTGATTGTGTTCTACAACCTCCAAAGCATTAAACAACAACGATTGACGCATCACATCTAAATCGGTTGAAAGTGGATTTAAAATAGGAACATCGTTCTCCGATTTTAACTCATTCCCTCCAAAATTATTTACATAAGCAGATTTTGTCAATGAATTGTTTAGCATTTCATTGAATCCTTTCCCTACCAAAAACTCACTGATTGTAGTTTGTACTTTTTCAATATCTGGCTTTGGAAACACTCCGATGGACATGTTCATTTTTTCGGGTAACGGAATATTGTTGAATCCATAAACTCGCAATACTTCTTCAATGACATCCGCTTCTCTGACAACATCCACTCGATAAGCAGGAATAACCAACACCGCATCATCACCAGATACGGATTGAATGGTGATTTCTAAATTTTCTAAAATCTGATTGACTTTTTCGCGAGGTATTTCTGTTCCAATCAAGCGATTGCAATGTGCATAATTGAAATTCACTTCGCGTGTAGTTTCCATTGAGCCTACAACTGTTTCATTCATCGCTACTTCACCACCAGCTACTTCTAAAATCAACGAAACACATCTACGCAATGCATATTCTGTCAACGAAGGATCTACTCCACGTTCAAAACGAAACGAAGCATCGGTATTCAAACCGTGTTCTTTTGCTGTTTTGCGCACTGAAACAGGATTAAAATAGGCTGATTCGATAAAAACTGAAGTCGTGGTGTCTTTCACCCCTGAATCCAATCCACCATAAACCCCAGCGATACAAAGATTTTCTGATTCATTTGTAATCATCAAATTGTTTTCCGACAAGGTACGTTCAACACCATCTAATGTTGTAAATTTTTCACCTTTCTTCGCTGTTTTCACAACGATTTTACCATTCAACTTAGCACAATCGAAAGCATGCAATGGTGTTCCTAATTCACGCATTACGAAGTTAGTTACGTCCACCACGTTGTTGATAGGTGACAAACCAACAGCTCGTAAGCGTTTTTGCAACCAAGCAGGAGAAGGTTTTACGGAGATACCAGAAATGGTTATCCCACAATATTTTGGACACAAATCTGCGTTTTCTATGCTGATAGCAACTGTTTCTTTTTGATTTTTGGGTGTTAAATCGCTTAATGCAGGCAATTGCAACGCTAATTTTTCATCATTGTGCACATTTTGATAGGCAATGTAATCACGCACAACACCTATATGTCCCATAGCATCGGCACGGTTAGGAGTTAGACCTATTTCAATGGTGTAATCATCCTCTAATTCAAAAACTGTTGCTGCAGGCGTGCCAATTTTTAGTGAACTATCCAATACTAAAATTCCATCGTGACCTTTTCCAAGTCCCAATTCATCTTCGGCACACAACATTCCAAAAGATTCAACGCCTCTAATTTTAGAAACTTTAATTTTAAACGATTCTTCGGGCGTTGGATATAGGGTTGTTCCTACAGTTGCTACAACTACTTTTTGACCTTTGGCAACATTTGGAGCACCACAAACAATTTGCAACAACTCACCTGTTCCCACATCAACCTTGGTTACTTTTAATTTATCAGCATCGGGGTGTTTTTCACATTCCATGACCTCACCGACCACTACACCAGCCAATCCACCTTTGATTGCTTCCACTTTTTCAACACCTTCCACTTCCAATCCTGTATCCGTAAGGATTTTATCCAATTCTTCAGGTGTTGCGTTGATTGATGTATATTGCTTTAACCAGTTGTATGAAACTTTCATTGTTTTTAATGTTGTGTTATTGAATGTTCAAAGCTACAAAAATACGATAAATTAACAATGAGTGATTATTCTTAGGGATTGTTTATGAGAGAAAATTAGTGTTTTTACAAATGTGACGCTCCGATGGAGCTTGATGTAAATGGGTAATAATTGAGCTACAAAGCTATTGCGCCTACGGTGCTTGATGTTGATTTCCTATGCTTAAACTGTTTTCAGTCCTGTAGGGACATGACTTTTGTAGAAATGGCAGGATTTCCACACCAATAAAAATTCCGTAGGGATGAAACCATTGCATTGTTTTAAAACACTTCTATTACTACAAATCATATCGTTTTTTCTCTTTTTTACGAAATAAATTAAAATCAATTGCATATCCAATACTGAATAAAAATGATTTATTGAAAAGAACATCATCGCCAGGATGCTTGATGACATATTGATTGTATCTTGAAAATTTAATCCAAACATTATATATACTGAATTCAGCGCCATAAGCGATAGTTAAGTCATTTGACCAAAAATCAAAATCACCACATAATGCAAAATTAGGACCCAAATAAAGCCTTAATTTATTTTTTGCAGGTTTTGTATAAAACAAAAGATTGGCACTAAGTTGATATTGAACTCTAATAAAACGATCCCACCATTCAGCGAAAGTAGATTTATAATACACCCCTAAACCTGTTGAAAAATAGCTGTTTTTAAAATTGACAGAAAGCCCATAAGCATAAATAGGTTCAATGTAAACTCTTTTATAATATGGACTACCAGGTATGTGAAGATCGTGTTCTTCAACAATTTTTTTTGTCTGCCGACTTGAAATTCTGCAACAAATTGTAAACGATCATAAAACTTAGGTTTATTCTTTTGGCTTAATAAAAAATGCCAAGTATTCAACAAAATCAATAAAATGATTAGCTTGATTGGTTGCTGAGTTGCTTTCATAAGAGCCTATTAATATTATAAAGGTAAAAAATTCAAATGAAATTTTATCTCTATTGTCCGATAAAAATATTTAAACAGATAAAATAGAGACCTCTCACATACGTTCGAGGTGACAATTAGGTAGTTAAGTTATAGAAGAGGGGGGGGGGGGGGGGGGGGGGGGGGACGCCCCCCCCCCCCCCCCCACAACAAAAGAGGCGCGCGCCGCGCTCCG
>JAMLHA010000024.1 GCA_023957475.1 Crocinitomicaceae bacterium
TAAAAAAACTCACATCATTACCTTCTCCGATTATTTAAGATTTTGTTAACTTAAAATTCGTTAAACAGGAAATCTTTGGCACGCTAATTGAATTCTGTTAGTTAAACAATTAAAAAAATAGAAATCATGAGAACGAATAATTTGATTTTAATTGCAACAATGGTCATTGGATCAATGCAGTTTTCAGTAGCGCAATACCATGAAAATGGAGCAAAACATCCAAAAGGTGATATGACCGCTACTATACCAGACTTAACAGCGGAACAAAAAGAAAAGATTCAAGAAATCAATACTTCTTACAAAGCAAAATTTGAAGAGATTAAAAAAACAGAATCTCAAAACAAAGAAGAAATGATGAATCTTAGAAAGTTAAAACGTCAGGAAATTACCGCTGTTTTGACTGCTGATCAAATTGCTAAAATGAAAGAGAACAGAGAGCAGTTTAAAAAAGCACGTATAGATGCGCCTAAAAGAGAAATGAGCCCTGATGCTATGGCAAAAAGATTTGTTGCTAATTTGGATCAAAAAGTGCAACTAACGGATAAACAAAAAGATCAAGTTTATCAATTAACGTTGGATAGTCAACAAAAAATGAAGGCAATTCACAGTGATAGTAAACTTTCTGATGATGCTAAAAAAGAGCAATATGCTTTGCTTAAAAAAGAGCAAAAGAAATCATTGAATAAGATTTTGACTAAGTCGCAACAAACTGCATTAAAAGAAGCAAATCAACAGAAGAAAGATTGCAAAGGGAATTGCAAAGGAAAATAATCAATCGGCTTTTTTGATGATGATGAAAGGAGGGTGTCTAGTAGTAGGGCATCCTCTTTTACTTTACCATTCGTGTGCTTCTTCGGTAAACCACTTCCCGTGTAAGCGCATCGTTTGCTCGATAACATCCCTAGCAGCGTAGCGACCACCAAAAAACGGTGATTGATAATGAGAAATGGATTTTATTTCAACAGAAGCATCTTGCGGGCAAGTGGCACATCCAACTCGCTCCATTACTTTATAATCGGGAATGTCATCGCCCATGTACAAAATTTCTTCGTCTTTCAGATGGTACTTTTCCAACAACTTTTCATACACATGGGTTTTGTTTGATGATCTTAAAAAAACTTCGTGTACACCCAAATCCAATAAACGTTCTTTAACAATTTCGGATGTTCCACCAGTTATTACAAATACTTTGTAACCCATTTTTGCAGCAATTCGAAGAGCAAAACTATCGCGTGAATTGATTATTCTGACCATTTCATCTCTGAAAATAATGACATCGCCATTGGTTAAAACTCCGTCCACATCAAAAATGAAAGTGGTTATTTTATTTAATCGTTCTTTGTATGAAATCATGAATGGTATGTTTTTATAATGCTTTCAGAAATTGTTGAATAAATTGTTTTTGCAATTCCTTCCAATTGTTGCTTATGTGTTTCTATCGTTTTTAAATCATTTCTTCGTGCAGGTCCACTTTGTGCTTGAAATGGTCCTAATTCGGTTACTTTGGCAATTGTTTCTTTTAATAAAGGTTGCAAAAGATGTTCGTCCAATTTGTTTTGTTTTAAATGCTGTTGAGCAAGATACAAGAGGTGGTTTACAAAATTATTGGTAAATACAGCTGCTACATGCAATTGCTTTCGTTGCTCAGAAGAAATACGTTGCACGTTGCTACTCAATTGCTTAGCCAATTGCTCCAATTGAATAGTGAATGCTTCATTTGTTGCTTCAATCAAAAAGGGAATATCTTTGAGGGCAATGTCTTTTTTTCGGGTAAATGTTTGAAGTGGATAAAACACCCCAAAATTGGATTGCTGAAAGGACAATTCATTCAGTGTTACAACACCTGATGTATATGCAATGGATGCGTCTTTTGGCAGTTGATTTACAATTGCTTGAATGTTGTCATCATTGACACAAATTAGTATTAAATCCACCTTTTGTTGTGGCAAACTCGTTACGATTTCACAATTTAAAGCAGTACCTAATTCGCTCAATGTTTCCTGATTTCTACTATAAATCCATGCAATTTGTAGTTGTGGCAAAGCATGAATTGCTTGTGCCAAATGCCATGCTACGTTGCCCGAACCAATTATGCCAATAGAATGTATCACTTGATTGTTTGAGTTGTTAATCTTTGTATTCATTGCGTTCCAAGCGCTCTTTAATTTCTTCTAAATTTTGTAACTTTTTCTGACGTCTCGTATCAATAGATGTTTGGGTGAAGTATTTGTGTTGCGTTAAAAATTTGACTTGTATTTCATCCCACATTCTATCGGAATTTATTTTACCATGTTCGCGAAGTTCTAAGCGCAAACGATCTGCAATTTCGTGGAAATCGTCACGACCCAAATAGTCTAAATCGGCATCGCAGATGATTTCTTCCAATAAATTGGTTGGATTGTGTGGTACTGTTGTAACAAAAATTAATTTTTTGATTACTTCAATATGTTCAGGTGTATAGCCGTATTTAGGAAGAATTTCGTTGGCCATTCTCACACCAATTGGTTCGTTTTTTTCGTATTGTTCAACAAATCCAGCATCATGGTAAGTAGCCGCTGTTTTGAGTAAAAACAATCCTTCGTCGGTCACGTTTTCGCTTAATGCAATGCGTTCCACTGCTTTTACAACGTCTTTTGTGTGTTCTATACTGTGGTAATGCAGTTTACTAGAAAGTTCAGCTTCTAGTTTTTTCATAATGAAACGTTCTGCTTTGTAATAGTTGATAGAACTATAATGGTGAAGGTTTACAATTTTATGGAAACGTTCATTCGGGAAAACACCTTGCCCATCAATGGATAGTTCAGGTTTAATTCTATCCAAGGTGTACATTTGTACTTTTTCTTCACCTTTTGCAGAAACCAGTCCTTTGTATGTACATTCAAAATAGGGTTTGATGTGCAAATACGTGTTTCTGGTGATGGATACTTTGCCAGCTTCGCCAAACATTTCCATACGTTGTGCATAGTTGACAGTTGCTCCCCAAACATCGTATGCTAGACGTTTTGTTCCAATGACACCAGCAGTAACTTCTCCTGTGTTGATACCAATACGCAATCTCCAAGGTGTTTCTCCTGCGTCAACGGCCTCTTGCTCCAGTGCTTTGATATAGTGTTGAATTTGCAATCCTGCTAAACAAATATCTATTGGATTGGTTGTGTTTCTCACAGGAACCCCACCGGCAGCCATGTATGCATCCCCAATTGTTTTAATGCGTTCGAGGTTGTTGCTGAAAATGATTTCGTCAAATTTGCGAAAAAACACATCTAGTTTCTTGACCAATTCTGTAGGCGTCATTGAGTCGGTTATTTTTGTAAAACCAACAAAATCGGTAAACATAACAGAAACAATTTTGAATGCCCGTGCACTAGCAACTCCTTTTGCCAAAAGTTCGTCGGCCATGCTGTCGGGAATGACGTTTCTAAGCAAGCGTTCTGATTTTTCTTTTTCTATTTCAAGTTGCCTACGTTGTTTTTCGAGTTCTTCTTTTTGTTGCTCAATTTTCTTGTTTTGTTCACTGATTTCGGTTGTTCGCTCTGCAATTTTCATTTCTAATCGTACTTGTTGTCTGCGTTCTATCTGTATTCTTCTACGAATGGAAAAGCGAACGATAAGAAGTGCAATAACGACAATTGTTACCCAAAACCACCAAGTATTCCAAAATGGCGGATTGATGATTATTGTAATGGTTTTTGGATTTGAAATCCATTCTCCATAACCAACTCGTGCATAGATTTTAAGTGTGTAATTGCCTGGTGATAGCGAGTTGAATTGAATTTCGTTACTGCTTCCAATTTCTATATCCTTGCCCGATTCACTTCTGCTTTCAAGGTGGTATTTGTAATTGATCAGTTCGGTTTCTGAAATGTTATCGGTCTGAAAACGGAGAGTAAAACTTCGTTGTTTGTAAGATAATTCAATGGAATTGGTATAAGAGATAGATGTTGCTAGTGGAGAATTTGGACTATTGGGTGTAAGCCAATCATTTTCCAATTTGAATTTAATCAAAGAGATGTCAACGTTCAAATTGTGTTTAGTCAATGCTTCGGGATTAAAAAATACCAACCCTGAAATCCCACCAAAGTACAGCGTTCCTGTTTTTGAGTGGAGTCCAGCACCCATGTTGAATTCATTGCTTAATAGTCCGTGCAATTCAGAGAAGTTGTAAGCTTTATTGGTTTTCAAATCAAATCGACATAGACCTTTGTTGGTACTAATCCAAATATTGTTTTGGTCGTCTGTTATAGTAGCATAAACAACATTGTTTGGTAAGCCATTTTTCTTATTAAAGATTCTTACATTTTTTGTCCGCTCATTCCAATACACAATACCATCACCTGCTGTTCCAAAATAATATTCATTGTTGCTAATCTCAACTGCTGTGGAAATATAGGAAGTTAAATTTTTACTAATGTTGTTATTGAATTTGTATGGTTTAATAAAAATGTTTTTTGGGTCACTATCATCCAAAACGGATAACCCTCCTGATGAGGTGGCGAAGAAAAATCTGTTTTTTGAGTCTTTGTAAATCAATCGACAAATTCCAGGTAAAATACTGGTCGTTGATTTATTTGGATCATTGATAAATTCTTGCACTTTTTTGGTGGAATAATCAATCAAAATAACACCAAATCTAGTAGCAAAAAAGTAGCTATTGGCTTTGTATTGAACGATTTTATAGGTTGTAGTCAGTTTGTTTAAAAGTGTTTTGTCTAAAAAAGGAATAGTGGTGTATTTGTGTGTTCCATCTGGGTGGATATGTAATTCATAAATACCATCAACACAAGCAACTAAAAGAAAATTATCATCAATGTAATGAATGCCAAGCACCGATTTATCAATATTTCCTTGTTGTTTATTGGAGTTGTTTAGTCGATTGTAGTGTTTGAATTCTCTTTTTTGTGTGTCAAATTCAGAAACACCTTCATCCGTACCGATAAACAATAAAGATGATTTTGGTGATTCTTCAACGCACCAAACGCTTGGAGAGGTTAAGCCATGTTTGATGTCTCCGCTGACAGTGATTCCTAAAAACCCTTGACTGACAGGATTAAAGCCCGATATTCCACGTGAAGATCCCAGCCAAATGGTTCTGTTCTTGTCTTCAAAAATAGTGGAGATATTGTTGTACAATAATGCATTCTTTTGAAAAATATCTTCCTTTGAATTAATGATGTTTCCATTGGGGAAAATAGTTATTAAACCATTAGTGGTAGTCGTGATGTACCAATAATTATTCATCGTATTCAATACATTGCTGATGTTTAAAATACCAAATTCTTTATTGATTTGCTGAAAAATAGGGTAGGTGGAGTAAGTAGATGTTTCACATTTATATATACCTTGATTGGTACTTAATATGAGTTCATTGGGAAATTTTTGGTAAATACTGTTGATGATAATTGTATTGAATTGCTTTTCAAATTCAATCTTTTTTAATTGCCCTGTTTTTGGATTGTATGCTTCTAATACTTTGTCGTCAGAGGCAACAACGACAATTCCTTCTTGTGAAACGAATAGTTTACGAGCGTGCTTGGTTGAAAATATGGATGTTTTTGAACTTAGTGTTTTTGTTTTTATATCAAATGACCAAACGCCTTTTCTTGATGTTGCAATCCAAATCGTGTTGTTGTCTTTGTCTAAAGCGATGGATTCAATGCTAAATAAATCTCCACCATTGTTGTAGGTAATAAATAATTCTGATTTTTTATCCCTACAAGTTAAACCATTGCTTGTAGCAATCCATAAATTTCCATTTTTATCGGTTGCAATGTCATGAATGTAATTGCCAGATAAGCCAGGAGTATTTTCTGTAGTGAAAACATCAAATTTCTTTCCGTCAAAACGGTTTAATCCATCTTGTGTTCCAATCCATAGTCCATAATTTTCATCCTGAGCAAAGCAAAGAGCAGAACTTTGAGATAAACCTTCACTAATTGTAAAGTTTTTGAAATTGTAGATGCTTTGTGCATAAGAAGTGTCTGTACCTCCAAGGATTATTAAAAGAATACAAAATATATATTTTTTTAAAAGAGTAAACATTCTTATTAGAGAGTTTCTTGTTTTCAGTTTTTATTTGCTACAAACTATCAAATATAGAAAATATATTTATTACAAAACACAATAATAATGGATAAGTTCTTTATCAATTGATTTTTTTTTGAATCCTTGTTGACTGAATAGCTGGATACTAGCAGTGTTGGATGGCTGAATGGAGCAATGCAATTGTAAAAGATGGAGGGTGTTTTTTGAGATGGTTTTCACTAATTTTAAAGCTTGAGTAGCGTATCCTTTCTCTCTATGTTGCTGCTTATTGATTAAAATACCAACCCCGGCAGTTTGTTTTTGTCTGTCAATGTCAAATAAGTCGATTGTTCCAATTGGTTCTTGGGTTGTGTTTAGACAAATTATCAAGCGCAACTGATTGGTAGCTGCTGGGTTCATTTGCTCCACAATAAAATCGGCAATTTCTTCTTCCGTAAACGGCTTTTCTGTGCCACTAACTGACCAGTTTTCGGTATTGTTTTCCCAAGCTAGAATGGTAGAAAGATCGGCTATTTCAACGTTTCTTAAGAAGATGTCTTTTTCGCTCCACTGCATGAAATCAAATTGTAATTTCACCTTCAAAAACAAATGTTCCAGGACCAATTAACCAAATAGATGTGAAATGAGTGCCATCGTAATGAAAACGAACACTTAAATTTCCGCCCATTACTTTTATTTGTATGTGATTGTCACCAATTTTATTGAATTTTGACGCATACGCCAATGCACACGCTGTTACGCCTGTTCCACACGCCAATGTTTCATTTTCTACCCCACGTTCATAAGTGCGTACAAATAAGTGATCGTTGCCAATAATTTCAACAACATTCACATTAATGCCTTCGTTTTTATAAGTTTCGTTGTAGCGAATGGATTGACCAAATGAGAAGATATCAAAATCGTTTATGGAATTTAAAAAGCGAACGTAGTGAGGTGAACCAGTATTTATTTCATAATCATTACCAAATTGTTTGATGTTCTGAACATCGCTCATCTGCAAATGGATATCACTTCCGATTAATTGAGCATTGTGTTTGCCATCATAACCCAAAAATGAAGTGTTTGTAACAGGAATACCTAGTTGATTTGAAAAAGAAACGGCACATCTTCCTCCGTTGCCACAAAAACTTTTGGAGCCATCCGCATTGTAATAATCTGCTTCAAAATCAAGAGTAGGGTGGGTGTTTATTTTAATCAAACCATCAGCACCAATACCAAATCGTCTATCGCATAAAAATTGTATTTGCGAGAGAGTTAACGCATCGTATTGTCCATCTCTATTGTCGAGCATAATAAAGTCGTTGCCTGCACCCTGATATTTGGAAAAAGCTATTTGCATACGATACAAAGATAATAAGTATCTATAAAAACAAAAGATTATAATTGAATGAACTCAAATGTTGGAGCTCCTTTTACACCGAATTCATTATAAAAATCGATAAAGCGTATTTTGAAATAGTTGCCTTCGCTTGTTTTGATAATATAAGAATTTGTATAAAAAATTTCATAATAATTTTCGTCAATATAGAATTTCTTCCAAGTAATACCGATTTCATCTAATTTTGTTTTTAATGAAGTGTTTTCTGCATAATTTAGATTGATTTCATTAAAATCTTTGTCGTGTACAAATAAATTGGTTGTATTGTAGCGATTTATTAGTGTTCCAACAACTCTGTATGGGATAAAATCAGGTTCATAAAAAATTTCTGTGTATTGTGTTAACACAAAATCCCAAGTATCTTTTGGTGGTTCAATAGTGGGGGTTTCTATGGCACCACTTTGATTCCATTTCATGTAAACTAAATTATAGGTTGGGTCTTTTTGTATTGTGATAGTTTGCTCATTGCTACCATTTAAGTTAGCAAAACGACCTTTGAAATAAGTATTCGTATGTTCTAATAGTTCCATTTTAAAAAAGCCCAACTCGTTACCATCTGCATCATAACCTCTATCAAATACAAAAATTGTAGCTTCACGAATTGCTAATGAATCAATGTGGCCATTAGGATAATCGGCATAGGAGTTGTTAGAGAATGAAGCTGTATTAGTTACTTGTTCAAATGTCTTATTGGTTATTCTTGATGTAAGCATTAACTTAGCAGAATTCATCACAATATAGGGTGTTCCTGAATAACAAGAAAAACCTAAATCCCATTTTAACATATCAGATTCCCCTATAATTGATTGTGTTTCTAAGTCATAGTAAACTATTCTACTATAATTACTCGTTAAATCAATTGTTTCAGAAACTAATCCTGTTTTTGGCGGGGCAGGAACAGGTAATTCTTTTTTTCTACAAGAAGTAAAAGTAACGCCAAGAATAATAAAACAGCTTATCCAAAATTTCAGTATCATTATTTTTTAGTGTTTAAGTTAATAGTAAGTGAACAAAAATAAGTTCTTCCCATCCCAATTTGAACGTTAGATGCTCCAGATGAATGAGCTCCATCTGAACCTGTCATTCCATTAATTGATGTTACATTTAATAGGTTTTTAGCTCCAATTGTTAAAGCAAATATTTTTTTATAGAAATGTGTTGTAATGGTAAAATCCATCATGTGGTATGGATCTCTTTTTGCTTCGATTACACTACCATCTGTTTTTAAAATTAAGTTTGGTAATTTACCAGTAAATTTATAGAATAATGCAAAAGTGGTATTGATTTTTTTGACCGTGTAACTAGGGTTAAATTTTATTTCTGGATAAAAAGAAGTCGCTCTTGCTGGAATACTGTCGATAATTTGATTTTTTCTAGCTTTAATTGATACACCTGCATCAATTGATAAATCGTTATATAAGAAGTTGGTATTTAGAGTGTATCCATAAGTTTGAGCTTTGAATAAGTTCACATAACTATATTCGGTGCTATTTTTTTGAGCTAACGTAATGAGGTTTTTTAAATCATTAAAGAAAAATTGATTGTTTATCACAAATCGAAAATTCTTTATTTGATATTCAGTTCTAACTGATAATTGATAATTATTTGAAGTTTCTGCTTTTAAATCTTTGTTTCCAATAATGTTATGGTTGATATCAACAAAATAGAAAAATAACTCTTTGATTGACGGAGCTCTAAATCCTCTACTATATGAAGCACGAATACTGTTGTTTTTATTGATAGCATATTTTAAGAATAGAGAAGGAACGATAGGGCTTTTGTAAACAGAGTTGTAGGAAGCTCGAATACCAGGTTTTATTGTTAATTTATTCCATGCGGTGTATTCAGATGTAATGTATAAGGCATAGTCACCAATGGCTTCTGTTTTTCCATTAATTCGTTTTCCTCTTGAGCTTTCATAATTAATGTCATAACCAACTTCTAAATGCCATTTTGTAGAATGAGAATAGATAAAACTAGTTCTACTGAGGATTAAATCAAAAGCGGAGGTATCTTGTTCACTTGGTGCGGATAATTTCTTTTCAAGAGTTGTTAAATCGTTTATATACGTGTTTTTTGTACGTTTATAAAAATTATAAGCGTTGGTGGAGTTGATTGACCATTTATTAGCAATACGACCATTTAAAGATAAACTATTATCAGAGCGAAAAGTATTGTAGTAATCATCAAAAGCCCGAACGAAATAAGGTTTTAAAGGTTTTCCACGATTTTCAATCAATTCTTTAAATAACCGAAAGTCAACAGTCAAGTATAAACCATTATCGTGTTTTGTTGAATTTAAACGCTGGTTAATTTTGAATCCGCCAAAATATTGCTCTCTAGGTTTGAATGTTTTATTGCGAAGACTATCGGCAATTCTAACTTTTTCTATGTGAAAAGGTTTTTCATCCGGTCTCCAACCATCAAAATAATTACGGTTAACATCCATTGCAAGTAGCGTATTTTTAAATTTAGTAGTTAGGTTTACTTGTGCATTATATGTGCCATTACTTTCATAGTAACCATATAATTTTCCAGACAATAAGTTGGATTGATTTTTCTTTGTAATAATATTAATTGTCCCTGCAAGTGCATCGGCTCCATAGTTAACAGAAAGTGGTCCTTCAATAATTTCAATTTTCTCAACGTTTTGAAGGTTGATTTGATCTAAATCCACAGTTCCATTTAATTTTCCAATAACAGGAACACCATCAATTAGTATTTTGACATTCTCCCCTGAAATCCCTTGTAAATCCATTCCTGAACCTAAAATAGCATCATTGGAGAGTTGAATGTTTAATTCGTTTTTGAACAATTGTGTTAGGTTTTGAGCTCCCATTTGCTCAATTTTTTTTGCATTGATGATTTTTACATTTTGTACGGCGTCACTGATAGATGTTTGCTGCATTTGCCCAGTGACTATCGTTTCATTAAAATTAGTAGCTAGTTTATGTAAATAGATTATTGATGGAATCTGAGAGGTATAACTGAAATATAAATTTTCGTACCCATTCGATTGTATTTCTACTAATTGATTGTCTATAAAGGAAGAAAAGTCAATTTCGCTTTTGATTGATTTAATAATTAGATGTTTATTGTCCTTATAAGTAGTTAAAGTTACATTGATATTTGTTGAATCATCAGAAGATTTGAAAAGTACTTTTTGCCCGTATAGCAAAAAATTAAAAGTGAAGAAGATTATAATTGTTATAAATCGTGTAAACATTACTTAACTTATAGGATTGTGTTAAAAAGAGGGAGGAAATTTATTCCCCCTCCTCTTTTGCATGACTTGTTTATTTTTTCACAATGGTTTTAATAATTGAAGAACCATTTTGTGCAACTTGTACAAAGTACATTCCACTTTGTAAGTTTGATAAATCTAATTTAAATTGAGCAATGCTTTCTGTAGCATTAACTGTTTCAAAAGTAACTATCTGACCCATTTGATTTCTTACACTTATAATTGTATTACTTGTGTTACCTTCAAACACTACCGTTGCAAAATCAGATGTTGGATTTGGATAAATATCTACAAATTGTGTTGATAATGAATTAACCCCTGCAAAGCCAACTTGTTGTTTGTAAAAAATTGTTTTACCGTTTGAAGCACCACCAAAATAGGTAGGATACCATTTCCATACTTCACCAGCAGCATTTTTTAAATAAAATACTGAAGAATCAGTAATAGTCCATTGGAAAGAAGGGCTTAACTTTTTGTAATGTTGACCAATTCCATTTAGTTTGTTTGCAAACGTTGCAGAAGAAAAATCAGAATTTGTTGCTTGATTTCCAACGCCTACTTGCACAACAGCAACGCTCCATTTAGGACTAGTGATGATTCCAGTTACAGGCTGATTAGGATTGGCATCGCCATACCAATCATGGTATTTTAAAGCCCATAAATCATATCCAGCTAATTCACGATCAATGACTTGACCGTTATCAAGATTAAAGAAAACATTCTCTTTTGTAGCGTATGTTGTTGCTCCATCAATTGTTACTGTTGTTCCACCAGTAACATTGTCAATTAAGGCATATTTGAATTCATATATACCTGAAATTTTACTAATAAAAGCTATTTTATAAGTAGCTGTAGCTGTTTTAACAATATAGATTGAATCACCAATAACTTTGTGTGTTGTTGTATTGTATTTTCCCCAGCCATAATCTGTTCCACTTGTAGCATTTTGGTTAAATGCTCCTAAATCATAATCTAATGAGTCATTGTATAATTTTGCCCAAGAATAGAAACCTGTTGTGTCGATATTGTTATCAAAATCACTTTGGTCTCCATTAGGATATAATGCAACTTGAATACCTCTTTCTCCAGTAGGTAAGTCTGGTAAGCCTGCATTTGTGAAAATTGTTACACTTTGTGCTGACGTAGAAAAACCTAAATGCCAATTGTTAACAGGTGCAGCCAATCTTGAGCCATCAGACAATTTAAAAAACATTTCGTTTGTGTAGCTAGCTCCCATTTCAACAGAATCTAATATTGCTGTTTGAGCATTCAATAAACTAGTAAAGCTTAAGAATAATAAACTAAAAGTAATTTTTTTCATGTTATTTTATTTTTATTAAGATTAAATTTAAATAAGCGCAAAAGTATTGCTAACATATATTCTTTACAATACCAAAAAAAAGGTATTTTCAAAATTTGATGGCAAAAGTAGGGATATCACTTGCTTCAAGTGTCATACAAATGTCAGATTTGAAAAAAAATTATAAGAATGATTTAAGATGTAAATCTTTTGTAATCTCAATGTATTGTTGAGTAAATGAATTGTCTCTATTTCTTAAGGTAAAATAGGACACTGTAATAGGTGTTGTGTATTTTTTGAATTTAATAACCAAACGTGTTGGTTTGTTTTCTTTTGAATAGATGTTTATTTTTAATTGAGGAAATAAACCTGCATTTTCAGCCAATTGCAACCATTCTTTTTCTGAAGTATGTGGAAATATCATCCAACAATCACCTTCTGGTTGGAGAAGAGTGCTTATTTTAGAAAGTAATGCACTGACAGAAAAATTAACCGTATGTTTTGCTTGATTAACCCTGTTTTCGATTGAAAGATAACCATTATCGTAAAATGGAGGATTACAAATGATACAATCGTATAGGGTTGTTGGGGTGAAATCAAAAATATCTACTTGAAAACAATGTAAATCATTCCTCCATTGGGAGTTGTTAAAATTTTCTTGACAATCTATTAGCGATAATTCGTCAATGTCGATAGCTGTTACTTGTGCATTTTTATTTTTTTGCTTAGCAATAAGCGCCAATACACCGCTTCCTGTACCGATATCTAAAACAGATTGATAGTTATTGTCTTCCAAAAGTGCACCTAAAACCATTGCATCGGTACCTACCTTTAAGGAGCAATTTTCTTGTTGAATGGAAAAATGTTTAAAATGAAAGATGCTCATTCGTTAATTTAGATACAATTCCACTAACCCTGGAGGAGCTGTCACAAATAGTTTGTTGTTTTTACGATCTACTTTTTGAATTACACCTTCTTGTAATGGAAGCAAGAGTTCTTTTCCGTCTTTATCAATTTGAATTAGCGGATTGGCTGCTAAATCGATGACTTGAATCACTTTTCCAATGTTTCCATGATTGGAGTCCTCCACTTGAAAGTTTACGATTTCATGATCGTAAAAGTTTTTGTCACCTAATTCTGGGAGAATTGATGCAGGGAGATAGACGTTTTTTCGTAGTAGAATACGTGCGTCGTCTTCGGAATCAATACCTTCTAATTTGATAGAAGCAAAACCTTTATTTTTTAATTTGATTGACGTAATAAAGAAAGGAGTTAGTTGTCCATTTAGTTCAATAAATAAGGCATCTAACGTTCGGTAATCTTCAGGATTTGTAACGTCTAAAAATAGCGAAACTTCACCTTTAAATCCGTGAAGTTTCGCAATATAACCTAAATGAAAGCAATCAGCTTTATTCATTTAATGTCAATTTTTATTCTGCAGAAGTTTCTTCTGTTGCTTCTTCAGCAGCAGGTGCTTCTGGAGCTTCTTCTGTTGCTGTTTCTTCAGCAGCTGCTTCAACTGTTTCTGTTTCTTCAACTTCAGCTACAGGAGCTTCTTCAGCTACTTCTGGTTCTGGAGTGTTTTTAGCTTCAATTGCTTTAGCTTTAGCTTCATTAGCTGCTGCTTCTGCTTTCAATGCTTCTGCTTTTTGAGTTGCTTTAGCTTTTGCTAATCCTTCTGTTTTACCAGTGATTTTAGCATCTTTCTCAGCCAACCATTTGTTGAATTTTTCTTCAACTTGTGCGTCAGTTAATGCTCCTTTAGCGATACCTTTAATTAAGTGGTTCTTGTAAAGAACTCCTTTGTAAGATAAAATTGCACGAGCTGTGTCTGTCATTTCAGCACCAACTTGTACCCAATGAAGTGTACGATCAAAATTGATGTCAATTGTTGCTGGATTTGTGTTTGGGTTGTAAGTTCCCAATTTTTCGATGAATTTACCATCTCTTTTTGCTCTGCTGTCCGCAGCTACAATGTGAAAGAAAGCATACCCTTTCTTACCGTGTCTTTGCAATCTAATGCGAGTTGCCATATTGTTTTGTTTTATAAATTGGAGTTCGAAACTCCGGTTAATAATAAAAAATTAGGGCGCAAAGATAGTAATTTATTTTGATTTACAAGAAAATGACCAAATAAAATAAGGCACCCAAAAAAGGATGCCTTATTTTCAGAGTTTTCTTCTGTGTTTAAATTTTGAATCTCAAGCCAATGCTAAATCCAAATTGATTAAAATTTGTTTTTGTTGCACGTTCTTGTTTTGGTCTATCTTGATCAAAATCAGTATTGTAAGCATCGTTATTCGAACTTGAATTCACTTCGTTTACATAATTTGTTTCTGTATAATACAATGGCGTGTCTGTTTCAACTTCTACACCATTTTTCTTCGCTGTTTCAATTACTTTTCTGTTTTTTGCTTTAATCTGTAAGTTGGTAGAATACAATTCAAAATTCAAGCCAATATTTTGGGTGAAATTGTAGCCAATCCCTAAAGCGCCTCTAAATCCTAATGAAAAACTACCTTTTACCGTAGCATTGAATTCATTGCTGTAAACATCTGGTGTTAGGTTACCTGGAATCAATACGGTAAATGATGTTGAACGATGTGCTTTTGTACTACCAGCAACAGGTAATACTATACCTGCTTTTGCATATCCGTATAATTTATCTCCACCTGTGTTTAATACAACTGAAGGAATGATTCTCAATTGGTTGGATTTTGCTTTTGTAATGTCGTATAAATTTTCATCAGTAGTCTTTTTTTGCTCCATCAATGTTTCGGTTCCAAAGAATCCATTAATACCCAATTCAACACCGATATTTTTGGTAATCATATAACCTGGACTAAGTGTAACGTTGAATCCACGACCTAATGAACCATAAATGTTCTTTTCATACGAATTCTCTGGGTTGTCCAAATCTTTATAAATGTCCGCACCTAAAACTGAGGTAGGGATACATACCCCATAACCGAAGTTTAAATCAGTGTAAAATCCTTGTGCTTTAACAGTTGTGGTAGCGAATAATAACGCACCAAAAAGAACTATTTTCTTCATATTTTTTTATATTAGTATATACAAACATACTAATATTCTATCTTTTACATGCATGTTTGTTGGATTTTTATTCACAACTATTTTTTTATTTGTATTCCTATTTACCTTTGTGCCATGATTTCACCTTTTGATGAACAAACATTACAAGATTTAGAATTTCCAATGATTCAGGAGTGGTTGGGAAATTATGCTATTGGTCAAACGGCTAAAGATCGTATATCTGGACTGAAACCCAGTAATGATTTCCAATCTGTTGAATTGGAATTGTTGAAATCAAATGAATTGTTATCCATTCGCAGGGCAGATGAACAATTTCCTTCACTTGAGTTTGAAGAATTGTTAGCAGAAATTAAGTTGCTTGGCATTAAAGATGCTGTTTTATCATTTGAGGGATTTTATAAAATTCGTCAAGCATCATCAGTTTGTAATCAATTGCTTTATTTTTTTAACAAAAGGGAAAAAGAATATCCGTTATTGGTTGATTTATTCAAAAATGTCGATTATACAAAGGAAATTATTGAAAAAATTGAATTCATTTTTGATAAAAACTGGAAAGTAATGGATTCTGCTTCACCATTGTTGGCTGAGATTAGAGGTGAAATTAAAATTTTGCGCAATCAAATCAATAAAAACTTTGATAAAGAACTTAGAAGATTGTCAAAAGATGGTGTGTTGGGAGATACTTTGGAAACGTTTTACAACGAGCGAAGAGTATTGACAATTTTAGCTTCTTACAAACGGACGGTTGCAGGAAATGTTGTTGGCTCAAGTAAGACAGGAAGTTTAATTTATTTAGAGCCTCAAATTAATGTTGAACTAAACAATGAATTGGAACTTCAAATTGATGAAGAACGAAAAGAAATTTATCGTGTTTTAAAAGTTTTGACAGCAGAAATAGCTATTTTCCTACCGTTAATTCACGCTTATCAAACTGTTTTGACAGAATTAGATTTTGTGAATGCGAAAACTAAATTGGCGCTTGAATTAAACTGCCACTTACCGGGTATTCATCGAACCATGACCATCGATTTGATGGATGCTTTTCATCCTATCCTGTGGAAATCAAATAAAATTGCTGGTAAAAAAACAATCGCGCAACACATTCAACTGAATACAAAGTCTCGAATGTTGGTTATTTCTGGACCAAATGCAGGGGGGAAGAGTATTACTTTAAAAACAATTGGACTGTTGCAATTAATGCTGCAATCAGGTATTTTGATTCCGGTTCATCCAAATAGTAAAATTTGCTTTTTTCAGCAAGTATTATCAGATATTGGTGATAACCAATCTATTGAAAATGAATTGAGTACCTATTCGTATCGACTGCAACGAATGAGGAACTTTTTAAAAGTTACCAATCGAAGAACGCTTTTGCTCTTGGATGAATTTGGCACAGGTTCAGATCCTGAGTTGGGTGGAGCATTGGCAGAGGTATTTTTTGAGGAATTGTATAAAAAAGATTGTTTTGCAGTTATCACAACACATTATGCAAACATAAAACTCAAAGCAGATGTTTTGCCCCAAGCCATTAACGGTTGCATGTTGTTTGATACCGATACTTTGGAACCATTGTTTCAATTTAGTATTGGTCAACCAGGTAGTTCGTTTACGTTTGAGGTTGCACAAAACAACGGCATACCACAACGTATAATTGACGAAGCAAAAACCCGATTGGATTCTAAAAAGGTGAAAATGGATCACTTGTTGAACGAATTGCAAAAAGAGAAAAACTATTTTCAACGACTCAATCAAGAGCATCGAAATGCGCAATTAGCAGCCGACGAAGCTCGCCAGTTCTTCTTGGAAAAAAATGAACAGTTGAAAAAACGTTTGCAGCAACAGCAAGAATTGAATGATAAAAATAACAAATGGTTGAACTACGGTAAAAAGGTTCAGCATTTTATTGATAAATACACTACTAAGAGTCGTAAAAAAGAAGCAAATCAACTATTGTTAGAAGAAGTTCGTCGATTTATTGCGTTAGAAAAAGGAAAAGTAGATGAAGCTAAGCGAAAACAACAATTAAAATCGACTGTAGTTGTGGTTAAAGATAAAAAGAAGGTCCAAGAGAAAGATGATTACCAACAAGCTAAAATAGTGGATGGTTCCACAGTAAAACTAATTTCAACGAAACAGTTAGGTACGGTAGAAGAGATTGTCGGCAACCAAATCACTGTTGAGTTTGGTTTTTTGCGGATGAAAGTGGAACGAGAAAAGCTTATTTGGGTGAAATAATCAAATATTCATTGCTTCAAAAGGATTGAAACGGTTTAAGTTATTGACTTCTTTTAATAAACCATCTTCCACTTTAACAACTCTTCCAGGGAATTTTTCTACAATTGTCATGTCGTGAGTTGCCATTAGTACCGCAGATTTCTCTTCTTTTGCAACAGCAATTAATAAGTTCATGATTTCTTCAGATGTTTCCGGGTCAAGATTACCTGTAGGTTCATCAGCAAGAATTAAATTAGGTTTATTCAAAAGTGCTCTTGCAATTGAGATGCGTTGTTGCTCACCGCCTGACAAAGCGTGCGGTTTTACATTTATTTTCTTTTCCAATCCTACCAATTGCAATACTTCCAACGCTCGTTTTTCCATTAAATTTTTATCTACCCAACCTGTTGCTTTCATTACGAATCGCAAGTTGTCGCCAACAGTTCTATCGGTTAGTAATTGAAAATCTTGAAAAACGATTCCAAGTTGGCGTCTAAGTAGTGGAACTTGTTTCTTTTTTAATCTTAATAAATCGAATCCAACAACATTTCCCTTTCCTTCAAAAAGTGGAAGTTCGCCGTATAAAACTTTTAATAAACTACTTTTTCCAGAGCCTGTTTTACCAATTAAATAGACCAACTCATCATCTTTCATTTCAAAGTTGATGTTCTTAATAATTTGATTTTCACCCTGAAGGATTCTACCTTCTTGAATGTTTATTACTTGTTCCGCCATGCAATAACTTTTGTGTAAAGGTGCGAAATAATTAACTATGGAGAGATAAAGCGGAAGAAATAATCTTAACAGTTTAACGTTTAAAACTTTTAAAGAATGCTTTTATAGCGGTGTTATTGTGCGTTAATTTTACCAATTAAATTAAATGTGAAATATGGGCCGATTAATGGTTTTGTGTTTTGTTGTTTTGTCTTTTTCAGTAATGGGGCAAACATCAGAGAAGTACAACAGTGTTTATGCGAATTTTTATAAAGCAGAAGAATTGTTTCAAAAACAACAGTATGGTTCTGCAAGAAAAGAGTTTCGCGACTTTATTAATTCTTTCAATCAACCAAATGATCCAATGTACATAAAAGCAATGTACTATGAAGGTATGGCTGCTATTGAATTGTATAACAATGATGGCGTGGATTTGTTGAAGCAGTTTATGCAAAAATATCCCGAAACGATTTATAAAACACCGATCAATTTTAAGTTAGGAAATTACTATTATCGAGCGAAGGATTACAAAGAGGCAATCGTTTATTACGATCGCTTTAAAGCAACTGATTTACAAGCAGAAGATCGTGATGAATATTACTTCAAAGTTGGTTATTCGTATTTTCAGTTGGAGAATTTTAGTGCAGCAAGAAGCGCTTTTGTGGAGGTGAAAGATGGTGAATCTCAATATGCAACACCTTCATTGTATTATTTTTCGCACATCTCGTATTATGAGAAAAACTATCAAACAGCAATGGAAGGTTTTCTAAAGTTGGAAAACGATGCTGGTTTTGGAAAGGTGGTGCCTTATTACATCATTCAGATTTATTATTTGCAAGGGAAATATGAAAAAGTTACCGAATACGCACCAAAATTGGACAATGCAACAATCGTAAACGAAAAAGATATCAATCATTTAATTGGAGATGCGTACTACCAAGTAGGAAAATACGACGAGGCAGTTCCTTTTTTAGAAAAATACGATAAATTAGCCAATACATCGCGTGATGAGGATTACCAATTGGGTTATACGTATTATAAAAGTGGTTCTTTTGATAAAGCCATAAAAGTGTTTGACCGAGTGGTGAAAGACGAAAAAGATAGTTTGTCGCAAGTTGCATTGTACCATATTGGTGAGTGCTATTTAGCAATGAAAAACAACTTTTCTGCTCGTTCAGCATTTCAAAAAGCATCTGAAATTGACAAAGATTTAAAATTACAAGAAGATGCTTTGTATCAATTTGCTGTTTTGTCATACAAGTTGGATGTAAACCCTTACAATGAGGCAATTATTGCGTTTGAAACATATTTGAATAACTATCCTTCGTCAAAACGAAAAGAAGATATTTATCAATATTTGGTGAATGTTTATACATCTACCAATAACTACCAAAAAGCAATTGAAAGTCTAGATCGTGTGAACAACAAAGATATAACACTTCAAAAGGCTTATCAATTGATTGCTTATAACTATGGTGTAGAATTGTACCAAAAAGAAAAATTTCAAGCATCTATTGATGCATTTGGGTTGGTTTCTAAATACCCAATCAATTCCAATTTGTTGGCTAAGGCTGTTTATTGGATTGCAGATGCAAATTACCAGTTGAACAATTACCAGCAATCGTTATCAGGTTACCGTTCGTTTTTAGGCATGATTGGAACTACATCGGAAGAAATGAAATCGGATGCGTATTACAACATGGGGTATGCCAATCTTTACAAAGGTGATACCGTAGCAGCGATTGAGAACTTTAGAACGTATGAGCAACGAAAGCCGTTGAATAAACAAAAGTTGGCAGATGCATACATGCGTTTGGCTGATAGCTATTTTATGAGAAAAGAGAATAAAACAGCGATTAAGTACTACGATTTGGCTATTCAAACAAATGTTTCACAACAAGATCAAGCGTTGTACTACAAAGCATTGACTTTAGGAGTAGAAAATGACAAGCAAGGTAAAATAAAAGCATTGTTGGATATTGTTAACAATTATTCTCGTTCAAAATATTTACAAGATGCGCTTTATGAAATAGCATTTACGTATAAATTAGTACCAGATTATGAAAAATCATTGACTTATTTCAGACAATTGTTGAATGATTATCCAAACCCTAAAAAAGAACCAGGTATTCGTATCGAAATTGCCGATATCTATTACAAATTAAACAACTACAAAAAATCGGAAGAGGAATACCTTTTAGTTCTTGAAAAATACGGTTACGATACCATTTGTAATGCTGTTGGTGATGGATTGCAAAATGTTTATGCGGCTACCAAACAAGTTAACAAACTTGAAGAATATGCTAAAAAGTATCCATGTTTGAATATCAACGAAATGACATTGGAGAATTTGGTGTACAACCCAGCTGAAACGTCTTATTTTGCAAAAGAGTATGCTGATGCTGCAACTAAATTTGAAACTTATTTATCAAAATATCCACAAGGTTATCACAGTAAGAAAGCGAAGTATTATTTGGCTGATAGTTATTATGAATTGGATAACTTGCCAAAATCAATTGAGATTTATGATCAATTATTAAAAGAACCTACTTCCAATTATACAGAATTGGCTGCCGTAAGAGCTGCACGTTATTATTTCAACAATGGTAATTATGCCGTAGCAATTCCTTATTATGAGAGAACTGTTCAAGTAAGCACCGATCCTGAGATTGTTTTCAATGCAGAAACAGGATTGATGAGAAGTTATTTCCAAACACAAGATTTTGAACCAGCAGCAGCATCTGCAAAGATTGTTGTGAAGAGCAATTTATTGAAAACAGAAAGTAAATTGGAAGCACAATACATTTTAGGTGTTGCTAGCTACTCGATTAAAGATTATGCAGAAGCATTGACAGCTTTATCGTTTGTCAGTAGAAATACCACAAAAGCGATTGCATCGGAATCACAATTTTTAATTGCTTCCATTTATTTTGAACAAGACAATTTAAAGGATGCAGATAAAAATGCAAAAGATGTCTTGAAAATGAAACCAACTTACGATTATTGGATTGCGAAATCATTGATACTTCAAACCAAGATATTGATGAAAAAAGATGATTTATTTCAAGCAGAACAAACCATAAGATCTGTAATTGAACAATATCCAGAAGACAACGATGGTATAAAAGAAGAAGCACAACATGTTTACGATGAGTTGATGCAAATTAAAAACATGTCTAAAGACGTTGCTCCAACCGAAGCAACTGAAGTAGAAATTAACGGAGGTAATTAAAAGATTATGAGAGTAGTAGTTGCAACCTTATTTATAGGAGTTAGTTCAATAGTCTTTGGACAAGATGTGATATTACAAGGTCAAACTCGTCGAGAGATTGAAAAAGCTCAGCGCATTTCTTCACGACCTGTAATTGATGATACAATTGTGCAACAAAGAGTTGTAGAATACCCGTTATTGGTAACACAATATAAAACAACAACGGAAGTGGATCGCATTGAACCTGCCACAATAAAAATAAAAGATCAATTGGACCAATTGTACACCACTTATGTGAAGGTTGGTTTTGGTTCCCAATTAATGCCTTTAGGAGAAGTGTATTTCAACAATAGAAGATCGAGAAGATTTATTTATGGTGCCAATGCAAAACACTTGAGTGCATGGAGTAATGTGCCTAAGTACGAACGCAGTACTTTTGATAGAACATCCATTAATTTGTATGGAGGAATCAATGAAAAACGCTACCAATTAATGGCGGATATGCATTACCGTAATCAAGGGTTGCATTATTATGCTATTCGTGCTCCAAAAGATTCTTTAGGAAAGGAAAACACTACGCAACGATACAATGATTTTGGTATTGCAGCAAACTTTAAGAGCTTTGCAAAAATCGATACATTTGGTATCAACTATCGTGTAGGAGCTACTTACAATTATTTTAATACAAATAAATTGCCTGTAGATTCAATCACCAAATGGGGTGCTTCTGAAAATTACTTCAGTATTGGTGGAGGAGTGGATTACCGCTTAAAAGAAAATATTATTTCTGTTGATTTAGGGGTGAAATACAATGGATATAAATACGGTAAGGACGATTCAATCAGCCCAATAGATACCATGATTTATCGTTCCAATACATTGATTAATTTATTTCCAAGTTATAAGTTATTCTTGCTAAACAATCGTTTTAAAGCATCCTTGGGGGTTGATTTAACATTGGATTTGGACAAGAAAACAAAGTTTTATGCGTATCCAATGGCTGAATTGAGCTACTCGTTGTTTCAAGATATGTTTATTCCTTACGTTGGTGTTAGAGGTAGCGTAAAACAAAATACATTGAAAGCCTTAACGATGGAAAATGAATTCTTGCGACCAAATTTAGCAATGCGCAATGAAAACAAAGTTATTGATGTATATGGAGGTTTTAAAGGAACGTTTAGTAAAAGTGTTTCATTCAATATTGGTGGAGGTTATGCCTTGGTAAAAGACATGGCATTGTTTGTCAATGATACAATGTATTCTGCTGGAAATCGCTTTAATGTGGTTTATGACACTGCTAAAGTGTTTACATTGGAAGGATCTATTTCCTATCAGTTACTTGAAAAGATGAAAGTTGATGTGATTGCTAAATACCAATCGTTTGAAATGAGAACATTTGCTAAAGCTTGGAATAAACCTAATTTTGAGTTGATAACACGTTTCCATTACAACTTGTTTAGTAAAATCTATTTCAATTTTGATTTCAAATTAGAATTGGGTAGAAAAGCACTTGTTTATGCTCCTGGCGATAAAGTGAAAGAAGAAAATTTACAATACTATAAAGCACTTGATCCAATTTATGATTTTAATTTAGGGGTTGAATACCGTTTTACGAAGAGAATGTCAGTTTTCTTACAATTGAACAACATTGCTGCTCAACGTTACCAAAGATGGTATCAAGCACCAGTACATAGTTTTCAAGTGTTAGGAGGCTTGACGTTTAGATTTTAATACAAGATAAATATTAATAGTTGAGATAGAAGGCTTTATTTAATAAATCAGATCACAAGTGTCCGATTAAACTAAAAGAGATTCCTCACTTCATTTCGCAGT
>JAMLHA010000025.1 GCA_023957475.1 Crocinitomicaceae bacterium
ATAATTTCCTTTGGAATTATAACGTACAAAAGCTTTTACTTTATAACCGGATTCCACACAGCGCTCTGTAAGATGAGAACCTATAAATCCTGCAGCACCGGTAACTAAAACGTTTTTCATTGATAAAATTGTTGATTTATTAATTGAGATTTTGCCCTGCTAGTTGATTAAATTTTATACTTTCTAAATTTTTTTGATGTTCCTTTTTCTCACGTGCTACATCATATACATTTACCATGGAAAGTAAAATCATCAGATACCATAAAAGTGTGGTATAATCAAAAGGATGACCGGTAAATGCATAAGTTACGTACATAATAAGTAATGATAATGCAGCAAAAATAGAAGGATTACGTGTACGGTGATAAATATTAGATAGTCTGGCAATAAAACGAATAATAAACATCAGAAAAACTGTTAGGCCGATAGCACCTACCTGAAGAAGGTATGCGAGGTATTGATTATGGGCAATGAAATTTCTTGAAGAACCCAAAAATTGTTGATATGGTTTATATTCTTGAAAATACATATTTATCAAATGCTCCCAGCGATTAACACGTCCTGTCCCCATAGATTTTGCTACATCTGCATCACCGCCAGAATCTATATAATCTATTTCTGTTTCAAAACGGGTATTGAGATCATCAGAAAGAGAAAAAGAAATATAAATGGAAATGGCCAATGCTGGAACGATAAGAAATAGCCTCCTCTCAAAAATACCATACCACATAATTACATAGATTAGAAACATAATTAAGGCACTTTTAGTCATGGTGATGACCAGAATGATAGTTGTTACAACCAACGTAAGTACTCTTAAAAATTTTAAAAAATCGTTTGGCTTTTTAGAAGTAATACTGAAAAACATATTGCAATACAACAAACAAATAACAGATAAATAGGAGGGTGTTCCGGGGTCATTATACAATCCATTATATCTCACTACCCCTCTTGTTGTGTCAAAATTCGATAATCCAAGGGCAAAAACAAGAATAGTTATGATTCCGGCAGCCAATGATGTTAGCCAGATCGCCTTAACTAATTTTGTTCTTTGTTGATAGTCTTCCATTATTTCTCGTGCAGCTATAAAATACAGTAAATAAGAGCCAATCAGTCGGGGATACGTTTTAATGCTATCTAGAATAGCACGATGATCAGTAGAAATATTCAGAAAGAATGCAAGTATTTGTAACCCCAGAAAAATCCAAATCAATATTTCATTTGTAGTTGGATAGAATACGGGTTTGTTAAGGTATTTTACCACAAAAATGAGAAATATAAACACTCCTGAAATTTCCAAGGCATTAAAATCATTTATGATATTAATGTTTACTGTCATATCAAGAAAAGGCTTAACCAGAAAAAGTGTATAAAGAAATTTTCGGTTAAAGAAAATGCCTGCTACTATCAGCACAGCTAATCCTACATAAGCGACTATTGCAAGTATAAAATCAAGCATTTTTCTTGTATATATTTATGGCATCAATAAAGCCTTGCGCACTTTTTTGAGGTGTGACATATTCACTTATAAACCGATTGGCATTTATGCCAAGTTTCAATAATAGAGTTTCGTCATCCAACAGAGAATTCAGTTTTTGTGCAGCTTTTTCATAATGACTGAAATCAAGTATTACTCCATTTTCATTTTCTTTTATAAGATCAATAGCTGCACCGGCATTGGGTGATACTACGCATGGCAATCCGGAAGCCATAGCTTCATTTAATACCAATCCCCAAATATCACATCCGGTTTGGAACAAAAACATGTCTGTATTAATTAAATAGGGTGGGAGATCTTTTTTCTGAATAAATCCTTCAAATGAAATATAATCATTAAGGTGTAACTCATTGACGAGATTAAATAATAATTCACGTGCAGGTCCATCACCTATAATTGTAAGCTTAAAATCATTTCTGATTGTTTTGAGTTCATAGATTGTATGAATAAGGTCATCAATTTTTTTTCCATGTGTAAGATATCCCAAATAAAGCAATTGCTTTGTGGCTGATACTTTTCGGTTTTCTCTGCTAATGGCAACCTGATTAAAAAAATCGGTATCAACGGTATTGATTGCAATAGAAATTTTATCAGCAGGGGCACCAATGGAGATTAAATACCTTTTTGCCATAGTACCGTAAGCAACAAATCCTTTAGCTCTGCGCACTAATATTTTTCTCATCAATATACGTAAGGCAGAATCCTTTCTGCCTTTAAATTTTACCGATCCTGACCATATGAAAAAGTTAATTTTCATAAAGAAGGAAAATAGCCATAACTTAATGGTTGCAGGACTGTAACCAATAACAAATGTAATATCAGGTTTATGTTTGATATGGAATCTGATTATGCCCGGGTAAGTAAACATTGTGTTTTCAACCGAGCCGAGATTAAATTTTGTGGATTTTAAAAATGTATAATCAAATTTCATTCTTGAAAAATCAAGTTTGCTTTTTCTCCGTTTATAGCCGGATGCGGCAAATAAAACCTTCAATTGAATGTTTTGTTCTTTGAGCATATCATCCAATTTGTTCAGCATTGCAATACGATAATCCTGCGGGACATTCGTAATTATTAGTACGTTCTTAATCTCAGGCATGCATCCATTTTTTAAACCATGAAATGAGAAAATAAGCAGTCCATAAATCATTTACAGCTTTTTCGCTTCCACTTTTCACTTCATTCAATATATACTTTATTCCCTGTGTTTTCAGAAATGGAAAATTAGAACAAAATTCAATATAATTTGATTCTACATAATCAACCATTATTTCACTACCCCATTTTTTCAATGGTAAACAGAACCCCATTTTTTTTCTGTATAATACTTCATTCGGAAGTATAGATTCAAGTGATTTTTTTAATATGTATTTTGGTTCATTTCCCTTAACCTTCATTTCACCAGGTACTGATAAAGCAAAGTTTACCAGCTCATAATCAAGAAAAGGAGACCTTAATTCAATTGAGTGTGCCATTCCTAATCTATCAGCTCTGTACAAATACCAGTTAGGATCCGTTAGTTTGAATCCCATAAAACACATCCAGTCTATAGGCTGATGATATGGTTTTCTGATTTTATCATATTCATGTTTGAATGATTCGACAACAGAGTAGGAATTTAACTCACTATGTTTATTTCTGAAATCATCAGTTAGAAAATTGTTTTTTACCGATTCTTTAAAACTTCGTGCGCTGCCCCAGAAAAATTCCTGATTCAAGGCAGCTCTGTTAAGCATTTCACTCAATGGTGAATTTGAATCGTAAAGTGAATACGTTGCGGAAATTATTTTTTTAACGGGAGAAGGCAATCGTTTTAGGTTGTTAAACTTATCATAGTTGTGGATATATCTTAGATGATTTCTATATCCTGCAAAAATTTCATCACTTCCATCTCCTGTCAGTACTACAATAGTTCCTTCCTGCCGTGCTTTTTGAGAAATAAAATATATGGGAACACAGGTTGGATCAGCTAACGGTTCATCAAAAATATCAACTACATGTGGCAGAAAATTTTTAAACTCATCAGGGTTTACAGTTTTTTCAAAATGTTGTGTGCCGAATAATTGAGAAACTTTTCTTGCATGTTCCAACTCATCAAAGTCAGGTTGGTCTTCAAATCCTATAGAATACGTTTTTACCGGTTGATCAGTCATTTTTGACATAAGGGCAACCAATGCACTTGAGTCAACACCTCCACTAAGAAAGGCTCCCACAGGCACATTGGAGACCATCCGATATTGCACTGATTTTTTCAGGAGTTCAAGTGTTTGGGTTCTTAGTTCATCTTCACTTTTGGCACGTAGGTCTGTGTATTCAATCTGCCAATATTGCGAATAAGTATGTTCTCCATTTTTATTTATTGTCATGCAATATCCGGGGTGAAATTTTTTGATACCCCTGAACATTGTTGATGGAGGAGAGAGCACATTAAAAGTTAGGAAATGATAAAATGCTTCTTCATCCAGTTCATTTTTTATAAATGGAAGTTTAAGTAATGCTTTTATTTCGGATGAAAATGCAAATACACCGTTTTGAAAAGAATAATAAAGTGGTTTTTTGCCTACTCTGTCTCTTGCCAGAAAAAGAACTTCTTTTTTCGGATCCCAAATAGCAAATGCAAACATGCCATTAAGATATTGGAGACACCGCTCACCATATTTTTCATACAGTGCTATTATGACTTCTGTATCACTGTCAGACTTGAACGGATAACCTTCAACAAGTTTTTTTAGTTCATTGAAGTTATATATCTCACCATTGAAAACAATTTCATAACCTGCATCATTTCTCATTGGCTGATGTCCGGCTGATGACAAATCAATTATGCTGAGTCTTCGATGTCCGAAAAATATTTTACCTCCTTCAATAGAAGAAATACCACTATCGTCAGGTCCTCTGTGACGGATAGAATTATTCATTAAATCAATTAATGACTTTTCATCACCAATGCCAACTTGACTATAATTGAAAATTCCGTTTATGCCACACATTTAGTTAACAAGTAAATTTTTTATTGTTGTTTGCCATGCATTATTGAAATAATTCATGTCGAATTGTTTTACAAAAGCATAACCTGTTTGGCCATTCTTTTTTCCTGTAAGTATGATTTCTGAAACATGTTCTCTCAGATTTTCGTTTGTTGAAATTATCTGACCGGATTTTGTAAGTAACTCATTCATGCCTCCTATGCCTGAACCTATGACCGGAGTTTGGCATAAAAGGGCTTCATGTGCAACACGGTTCCATCCCTCGCAAAGTTTACTCATGAGTACTACAACTGAGGATGCATGTAATAATGTAATAAACTCTTTCTTTTCCAAAGAAAGAAAACGAACCGGCAATTCAGTTGCTTTATTTTTTGCACCGGTCATTATTAATTCAACATTTAAATCTTTCAAAGAATTATAAACATCAAATACTCCTTTTTGACGGTGTGCATTGCCTATGTAAACAATTGGTCGCTCACTAAGCCCATATTTCTTACGAAATAATGCAATTTCATTTTCTGTTGAATTATATTCTGAAAGATTGAAAGAATTATAAATTATCTGAACGTTCTTGCAACCCATTTTCTGCATTTGTTCTCTCCAGTATTCAGAAACAACAACCACCAAATTCATTTCAGGTAACTTTTTTGCAAGCATTTTAAAAAACATTTTATGTGCAAATGTCTGACCTGAAAACTGCTCATCAATATGATGTATAATTGCTATATTTTTTGATCTTTTATTAATTTTTGAAATAGCAGCAGGATAAATTTCCTTTATCGTCACATCAGCATTGGGAGCAGCAAATTGATTTCTTATAAAATAATTCAGAAAAGATTGATTACTGTTCTTTACTGTATTCTTATCAATGGACACATCAAATTGTTCAGATAATGCCATTAAAGCATAATGATTATAGGTGTTGCCACCTTTAGTGACGGATGTTATCCTTTTTTGAAGAAAATTCTCAGCAACAATTGGTGCCTTTGTTTGCCACACGATTTTAGCCGACATTGAGAAAAGTTGATAATTTGACCTGTTGCATATTTAGCATGCAAATTTAGTCATTTCTACCATATCATAACCGTGTATAAAATACAGATATACAGTAATTTACTTCAAGTTAAGGCTGGATGTCATAGAAAGGAAGAAAGGAAGATATTTATTGCCATTCTCACGAATTTGTCTTTCAATTCGGAATCGTTCTTCAATAATGGTTGGCATTTGAGATTTTAATGTCGGGATATCGAACTGAAAACTGCAAAAACGATTTTGCAGTTTAACTGCTTTTTTGGATTTGACTAAATGAAAAAATGGAAGGATAAGTCCTTGTTGAGTAACTTCAAACTGCTTGCTTCCCGCTTTCAAACGAATGTTTTTAGACAACTGATAAGTTTTTATTTCAGGGAAGTAAATCTCTTTAAACAAATTATTTGTTGTGAATGCAGTATGTAGTTCTGTAAATAAATGCTCAACCCAATTAATAATTTCAATTGCGGTAGGCGTAGTTTTAAACCAATTATTTCTCCAATCTATTATTTTTAGAATCAGTTCATAAAGCTTACCGTCCTTAATATTTAAAAATTCAAGGTCGTAAATCAGTGCTTTACCATGAAGCAACAAATCCCGTACACGAATTGTTCTGTATTTTTTCTGTACATAAAGTTGAATGTACATCTTTAACAGATATTCTAAAGCGGTTTGTTTTTGCAATAATTCTTTGTCGTTTTCTGCAAGTTCGTTTCCTGTTCTCATATCTGTTCCATGCACCAGATGGTAATTATGCAGAAATGTGAACATTTCAGTTTTCTTAAAATCGCTTACAGAGCATGCATAAGGCTGATGCAGGAAAAGATATTTTTCTTCAGTACTCATTTCTGCTCTGAAATTTTCAGAAAGAACAGTATTGTCTTTGACAAGAATCAATAAGTCAATATCAGAAATGCCCGGATTGGATACATGACCTATCGAATAAATGGCGACAACCTCACTAAAAGTTTTTAGTGATTCATGCAGTTTTTCTGAATAGAGTTGATAGGTTTCACGTTCTACCCATCTTGGATAATCAATAAGGTTATATTTCATTTCCGGCTTTTTTAATCAAAATGTCAATAAACCTCACCATTTCAGGTTTAATATCATTTATTTTTTTTACTAAAGTCGGATCAATTTTGCCTGACCAATTCTTATAAAAATAATGATTCAGAAGTGCATTGTCTATCCTCTGAAGTATATTAAAACGATAAGGAGAAGCATAATTCCATTCATTTCGAATCTGAGAAACACTGTCCATTACCTGATAATCATTTTGAGACATCTCTTTTCTTAACAAATCAAAACTTTCTTTTTTAAAGACACCTTCGGGATGTCGAAGCTGAAGGTATATGGCTGGTAACAGCATGAACCCACTCAACATACTTTTTAAATCATAGTAATTGGAAGTAGCTGCATTTTTTTGAATATTGCGTTTCAGGTGATTACAAAATCGTGCAAAATGTTTTTGTAATTCGTCATCAGAAGAAAGTTTGTATTTGATGGTTAAATTATTCCTTCCTGTCAGGCATTTGGCACGTGAAAACAACATTACCGGAAAATAGTCTACCGGATAATTATTCAACTCCTTTTCTGTGATAAGAAACCAACCATGATGCTGAAGAGGATCCATTTTTCTCATGATACGTTCTGACTTATGCAACTTGATGGCTGTCTTATAAACTGCGACCGGTGATTGAAATGCAGAATGATTAAGTAAAACAAGCCCATCAAAATCGCTGTAGCTGATAAGCTCATCAGTGCCAAGACTACCATGCGCAAATGCTCCAATCAATTTATTGCTGAGTTTTCTTTCCAAGAATTCTTTCATTTCCAGTGCAAAGCTATTTGCAAATTGATAGTGTGAAATGGTGACTGAAGTTTCATTCATTAAAATTTCTTCAGTTATGCTACGATAAACTGAAAAAATCTTTTTTGAATTTTTGTAATATGGTATTCGATAATGTATAAAACTCAACAGCCTGTCTAAACTATTCAGACATCCTGTTTTAAAGTATCTTCTGATTAATTCAGATTTTTGTCTGGCAGTCATAATTTATTACTGTGCTATTTTCTTCTTTGCAGATGTAATAACAATTGCCTGAGGGCCTAATTTGTTAGAGAGTTTAACTACAGTGTTCAATAATACGTTGTCTAATACCAATACAGTTTGCATAATCCCTTTGTTCTTATGCCAGGGTTTATAAATTCGGTTCATAACAGCTTCGTAAACGACTCTGAAAAGCGAATTATAAGGAGCTATTGTAAGTATCTGATAATTTAATTTGTTTAACTCTTCTTTTGTCTCTTTCAGGTTTATTTTATTATCATGGTCGCTATGCTCATAAGTTCTGAATAGTTTTCTGACCATTTCGGTTTGTTTTTCTGAAAATTGACGGGTAGTATAAACCGGTTCGTGTAAAGTGAAAATTGCTTCGGGTTTTAGTTTTTTATCTACTTCAGCGAATGCATCAGTGGGTCGGGGCAGGTGATGCAACATTCCAAAACTGATAGCTGCATCAAAAAAATTGTTTTTAATTGGAATATTGAGTGCGCTTGCCTGAATAAAATCTGATCCGGGAATTGCCATTTTTGCCACCATCAGTCTTTTAAAAGAAATGTCAGTTCCGATGTAATTGTAGCCGAATTCAACCGGATTAAATATACGTGATACAGTGCGTGCATTACCACATCCTATTTCAAAAATCCATTTGCCTTTGCAGTTTTTCTCCAGAAACTTAATCATATTTTGCTTTCGTGGAATAAATAATCTCCATAGATTATCTGTCTTAATTGATTTCAACATGTCAAGTCTTTGCTTCTCAGTATCCACTGCAGCATCATAATATTTCATTTCTTCTCTGTTCCATTCTCCATCTGCTGATTTGTGCTGGGCAGTAATTCTGTTCAATGTGTTTTGCAAAGCGTTGGCCAATTCATTGGGAAGTTGCTTTATTAATTGCTGAGCAATGCTGTTTAGATGGGTCAGATCCTGGTCGGTATCGTTCAATAAAATGGGAATGTACTCATGAATGACATAAACATATTTATTATCAGAAGTGAAAATTACACCTGATTTAATATCATCATCAAGAAGAATTTTGTCATCAAAGAGGTCTTTTACAGAATTATTTTGTCGTGTCAGTTCAATGCTGTAAAGCATTAAGTCAGAGGTGCCGGTATTGGGGCAAATAAGTTTGTCAAGTATTCTTTTGTACATATATTTTATAGAAAGTTTGCTTTGATAATGTCTTTTAATTCATTAATTATAAATAACATAATTTACAAAGTCTTTTACATTAATTCGGTTGTTGAATAGGTTATGTAATTGTGAGAAATAAGGAAGTTCTGAATGTTGACTGTAGGTTAGTTTTCCATAAATATGATCTATTGCATTGACGCCTTCAAGTACAATTGGATTACCAGGGTTCTGACCAAAGAAACCTTTACCAATCAATAATCCTAATGTACGATTACGACTTAAGTCATTGAGGGATGTCAACCCGAAATCGCCAATGCCTGCATATCGGAAAATTGTGTCGCTCTTCACTGAAAATATTTCCAAAATTCTTTTGATCTCATTCAATGCTTTTGTAAAAACAAGAAAGCGAACATTAGAAGAATTATAATAAGCATCAACAATTCCTACTATAATAGCATATATGTTTTTTAAAATGCTTAAAAGTTCAACTCCTCGAATATCATCAGTATAGTCAAACACTGCAAGATTGCTTCTGAATAGTGATTTTATATTTTGAAAATCGGAAATATCTGAAGTGGCAATTGTAAACGATGTTGGAATTTCAAAAATAAATTCATTGGCAAAAGAGGGGCCTTTTAAAGAAGCTAATCTGTTAGGAATAATCTCGGCTATGGCATCAGGAATAAATTTTCCTTTTTGACCAAATCCTTTAGCTCCATTGATAACCACACATTCTGGTTTTAACTGAAGCTGTTTCATGAAATCAATGATTGCATTTGAAGGAATGCATAGAAACAAATAGTCGGCATTACTGATGGACTGTAAATCATCAGTTGCCTTAATAGCTTTACTTAAAATTTTATTTGGGAAGTAAGAAGGGTTTTTTCTGGAAGTATTGATTTCTGCAATAACCTGTTTGTTTCTGGTATGGATAGTAATACTGTTTTCCTTTATCAGGGCATTAGCAAGGGCAGTTCCAAATGCTCCTCCACCGGCTATTGAAATGTTCATTAAAGATTAAGAATGGTGTAAAATGTTGATTGCCAAAAATAGTAAAATATGGCTAAGGTTTATCAATAATAGAATTAAACTCCTTTATATAAGGATTGTATAGTTCAATAAATTTCATGGAGTTGCCCAATGGCTTCATTTACTCAGAATTCCTGCAATTCAACCATGTGTTTAAAACGTTGTGAACGTTCTATCAGGTCATCAAACTTCCCATAATCTTTAAGTTTTCCTTTTTCTATCAGATAAATTATATCAGCATTTTTAATGGTAGACAAACGGTGAGCAATAATGATTATAGTGAAATTACCATGTAATGAATCAATATTTCTTTGAATTATTGCTTCAGTTTCAGAGTCGAGAGACGATGTAGCTTCGTCAAGTATGAGTATTTCAACATTTTTGAAAAGTTCTCTTGCGATAGAAATTCGTTGTCTCTGCCCTCCTGAAATTAAAATTCCATGATCTCCTAACTGGGTATTAGCTTTATCCGGTAAGCTATTAATGAAATCAGTCAAATGCGTAAGTGCAATTGTTTTGTTGAAATGCTCAAGGGTTTCTGCTGTTGGTTCAGCCCAGAAAGTAATATTATTGAATATTGTATCATTAAAAATTACTGGTTCTTGTGAAATATATCCGATTTTACTTCGATAACTTTCAATGTCAAAATTGGTCAATGGCTTACTATCCATTTCAATATTACCTGATGTAGGAGTAAGCAAGGACGATACTAAATTGGCTAAGGTTGTTTTTCCTGAACCGCTTTCGCCAACAAATGCTATGGTCTTATTCTTTGGAATCTGAAGACTTATATCGTTGATGATAACTTTTGTTCCATATTGTAAACTTACATGGTTGAGTTGGATATTATCAGCAAAAGTAAAGGGTAGGCTTCCTGCATTTTTTTCCTGATATAATTCCATTTTATCGAGTGTAGCATTAATAGATTTAAATGATCCGATATTTTGAAGATAACTTTGCCAGGAAGCCTGAAGTGAAAGCAGAAACACCAATGCTCTGTAAAATAAAAGTAAACTAAGTATTATAGTATTAAGCCCGGTACCGATTAATTTAACCTGAATCAGAATAACTAGTGAAACAATGATAATAAGCACCGGCTCTCTGACACTGGAAGTAATACTTTGATAGAGTCCGATTTTCTTGTTTAAGTATTCAGTTTCATCTATGGTCTTCTTTAATTTTACCGAGTAAAAGGAAAAATAGTTGGTTGATTTTAAATATTTGAAATAATGTACAGCTTGCAGAATATAAGAGTTAAACTGATCGCCTTTTCTGGATAATGCAGAGGAAGCTTGTTTTGTTAAACTAAAAATTTTCTTAAATACATAATTAGAAATTATAGCACCTGCCGAAACTAATAATGCAAATTGCCAATTTGTGGTAAAGGCGAGAAGCATATAAATAATTAGCATGATGATTGATTGAAAGGAATTCAAATAGTGCATGATTCCATTACGCATCAACGCTACTTCTGTGTTCAGACTGTTTTGAATTTTTCCTGCATCAAAAGTGAGAAAACCTTCGTAGCTCAGGTTATGAATTCTGTTTGTAAGGCTCAATTGAACAGTTTTCATAAAATGTTGTCGCATCTTAACCTGATGATACATTTGAAGGAACTTCAAAAATCCTTTGGTTATGAATAAAAAAGAAAGTATAAATAGGATGGAAATCAGATTAAGTTTTAAACCAATCATTGCCAAAGCATCCGTAAAATAATGCAATTTCCCTAAAGAGTTTGACGATGAAACAACAGTATTACCATCATCACTAACTGATTGCAGTAATGGCATAAACATAGCCATACCTATTCCATCGAAAAGACTTACTCCTGTACTAAGTATAATACTAATAATGAATTGTCCTTTTAAAATACTGAAATAGTATTTGAAGTAATTCCAGAATTCGTATTTTGAGTTATCTTTCATATCAACAGCACAAAGTCATGTACTCGTTACTTTTTATTACGACTGAATAATTTAAAGAATTTACCCACAAGCGTTTTTGGTTTATTATCTTCATCATAATAACCATAGCCGTAACCATATCCGTAACCATATCCGTAGCCGTAACCATAACCATAACCATAAGCAGTAGTTCCTGCTTTCACTCCATTAAAAATGATACAGATATTTTTAATTTTACCATCCTTATATAGTTTATTGATAAAATCAAGATGATGCTTTCTTGTATAATTCTGTCTAACAATATAAATTGTTACATCTGCAAAACGTGCAAGCTCAAGTCCATCACTTATTAACCCTATTGGAGGTGAATCCATAATTACATAGTCATACTTTTCTTTTAATAGAGTTACCAATTGGCTCATTCTGTCATTCAAAAGAATTTCTGAAGGGTTTGGTGGTTTAGGGCCTGAAAGGATAAGGTCCATACCTAGTTCCGGAGTTGATTGAATTATTTCATCAATTGTAGCAGAACCAATGAGGTAATTACTCAAACCTAAATTAGATGAGAGATTAAATGATGAAGGTTGTTGTGGTTTACGTAAATCGCAACCTACCATAACAACCTTTTTACCTCCGGAAGCCAAAATAGCAGCCAGATTTATTGCACAAAAACTTTTTCCTTCAGCACTGATTGAAGATGATATAAGAATTAGATTATTTGTCTTAGATCCATGAAAATACTGAAGATTACTTCTTACAGAACGAAATGCTTCTGTAGTTTGAGAGTGTGGTTTGAAATTAACAACAATATTATTTTCAATGTCGGTATAACCGATTAATCCAAGTACCGGAATGGCTGTACTTTTTTCAAGAATCTGGCGGTTTTTGATTCTGTCATCAAGCGTTTCTTTAAAATAAACGATAGTTGAAGGAATGACTAATCCAAGTAATACAGCCAAAGTGTAAGTAATTCCTTTAACAGGTTTGATAGGGTTTAAAATGGTTCTTGCATTATCAATTACCTTGCAATCGGAAATACTTGAAGCTAATATGATGGCAGTCTCAGCACGTTTCTGCAGTAGGTACGTATAAAGGTTTTCTGTAATAGTAGCCTGTCTTATAATGCTGGATAACTCTTTTTCTTCTCTTGGTAACTCACGGATTTTTGCATTAACTTTATTTAGTTGGTCCAAGGTCTGCAGTTTAGATATATTACTTACATCTCTCAGGCTTTTAATTTTTTCTAAAATTTCTGCTTTGGTATTTTCAATCTGGATGTTCTTTTTCTGAATCAGTGGATTATCCTCTGTGGTATATTTCAATGCATTTTCACGCTCTGTTTGCAAAGCACTAAGATTAGTAAGCAAAATTTGCAAAATTGGTTCAGTAACACTTACATATGCCGGAGCCAAATATTTAACGTTATTTCCTTTCCGGATATAGTCATCAAGATACTTTAGGAAGGTCTGCTGTAAATTAATGTTGTTAAGATCTCCTTCTATTCTGGTTGCTTCTCCCTGAGAAATGCTGGCTGTACCTGTTAAGTCAATGATGCCATTTTCAGTCTTATACTTTTCAAGTTTTCCTTCAGAGTTAAGTAATTCATTTGTAATGACACTCAATTGTTGGTCAATAAAACGAAGAGAATTTTGAGTGTCTTCATTTTTTTGTTCTACTCCATATGCTAAATATACTTCGGTGAGTTTATTCAGAAAGTCACATCCTTTTTGGGGAACCGGGTCATCTACAGAAACTAATACCAATCTGGTTCCTTTTATCTGAGTAACACTCATTCGTTGACTATAAGAGTTTACCAGATTTTCGGTTGTATTAGGAGTAATTCGGTAAATATTTTTTTCGTTGATGGAGTTTTTATAAATTTTTAATCTGTTTGGGTCTCGCAGAATAAACTGAATATTTCCGAAATCTGTTTTTATCGTTTCATTGAATCGGCCTTTTTTTACTTCTACAACATTTGAATGGATATTCTTATATGTTATTTCAAAATCTTCAGGACTTACAACTTTAACTATTATTTCCGGGATGCTTTCAGTGCTGGTGGATGAATCAGTAACTAATTCAATTGCACTGTTTTTATATAGTTCTGAGGTTTTTATATCTCCTTCCAGCCAATAGGTAAATTTAAAATCAAGTTGCTCAATGGTTCGTGTAATTATGTTCCGCGATTTTATGATCTGCATCTGGCTTTCAATGCTTCCATTGTTGTCCATTGAAGCCAGTTTAGCCAACAAATCCTGTTCTCCGAATTTCTTATCATCCATTCCAAGCATTAGCGATGTAGTGGAAGTGTAAACAGGAGTAGAATACCACAGATAATATCTTGCAGTAACCAAGGCTATTACTAAAAATGCAACATAAATAATCCAGTATGCAATTACTTTTTCATAAAGAAATTGCTTTAGGTTAAAACTCTGATCCTTGTTTTCTATTTGCTGAAATTCGTCTTGCATTCTTAATTCTTCTGGACTTTAAATTACTTTCGCTCGGATAAGTATTAATGTAAGTAGTGTACCAATGCTAACTATAACCGGAGCTAATCTGAAAAACATATCACCTGAAGAGATTTTTGTTTTCCGTGCGTTAACATAAACAATATCATTTGGGTGAAGAAAGTAATAGGATGAACTGAAAATCTCAGGTCTCGTGATATCCAGCATTCCGTATTCCGGCTTGCCTGTTTCGGATTCTCTTACAACCAAAATGTTAGTTCTTTTTCCGTATACAGTCATATCTCCGGCCATAGCTAAAGCTTCTGTAATAGAAACATTTTCATTACTCATATAATACACTCCAGGCCTGGCAACTTCACCTAAAATAATTATTTTGAAATTTTCAAGACGAACCTGAATTGAAGGGCTGACCAAATATTTTTCCAGTTCTTTTTTTAATAGGTCTTGAGTCTCTGATAATGTCAAGCCTTTCACCTTTACCTTACCTAAAAAAGGGATGCTTATTTCTCCATTACTATCCACGAGATAACCCTGAATTACTTTCTGCACTTCTGTATCGGAACTGTTATCTTTCACAAAAGGTGGATTAAAATAACTACTTGCTTCGGGACTTACACTGGTTACAAGAATTGACAAGATGTCGTTCTCCCCTATGTGATGTGTATAATTATTGAAGGTTAATGAACTGTCAATTTTTTTTACATCCCTTTGAAAATAAGAGTACTCCTTTGAAGGTATACAGGCGCTTATACAGAACAAAGTGATAATCAATGTTATTAGCCTGCCTTTTACCTGGAATTTCATTGCAAAATTTTATGATTTATTATTTATGGGCGGCAAAGATAATATTATTTCTCAGTCATAACCATAATAAAATATAGGTATCAGAA
>JAMLHA010000026.1 GCA_023957475.1 Crocinitomicaceae bacterium
GTCATCGATTGAAAGAGAATTTGAAATACCTTAAATATTGACAATTGTTAGATCGCTATTCTTTTCATTTTGACAATTTTGTTAATTTGTTAAAGATTGAATATCAACTGTATGTGTTTTTTATTTCGGTTTAAACCGGTTTATCATTGGTAGTTCAAACTAATTTTTTGATTCTTGCCAAAGTAAATATTAAATGTAAAACTACTTTATGTTGAGACCCTATGTTATAATACTGCTCACTTTAGTGATTCATTCTGTCACTTTTGGACAAAACAAGAAAAAAGCTGTTGTAGCATGTTTTGAAATTCCATATAATCTTGATATGGGTGAATATTCATCCAACAATACTTTATATAAGATGACAGTACTTTTCGAAAACAATCTGCAAAACTTAGGAATGTACGAACTAATAGATAGAGCGTGGTTGGGCATTGGGATCGATGAAGACATATTAGATGACAATGGAGCATACAGTAAACAATATATGGCGAAGTTAAAAGATGTAGATTATTTAATCACAGGAACGCTGTCCGGATTCTCTACCAAAAAATACGAAGATGAAGTGAAGAAAAGTCAAAGCCAATCTTACAAAGTAACACAAGAAGTCAGAATCTCATTAACAATTAAATGTATTGACATAACAACAGGAAGAATCTTCTTTTCTTCAACTGATTCAGCAGAAACAATATCGAATAATGAACAAACCTATTCAATTTTTAATCAACTTGAAGTTGATACAAAGCTAATCGATAGCACCTCCGAAAAGGTAGTATCTAAACTAATTAATCATATTAGTGAATATAGTAAAAAACAAAACTAAAACTACCTATAAATGACAAAAGAAGATAAACAAAAAACAGAAGGTGACTGGAAGGGTGGATGTTTATTCATCATAATCATACTATGTGCTATAGGATATTTTTTTGGAGACGGTAATTCAAACTCAACTAACAGTTCTAATACAATAGATGGTACTTATTCACATATAGATGAAGAAAAAAATGTGGCACTTATTCTAAGAATCGATGATAATAACGACGATAGTAGAGATGGGCATTTCTTCCTCACTTTAGTTCAAAAGTATATGGTATCTTCTGTTTCCTTTAAAGGAAAATTTATTGATCTCAATGACACAACTGAGGAGGATGGCTTTTTATCTGTAACACATATAAATACCAATGGTAAGGATTGGATACAACTTTCTAATGATTTACGAGACAATATCATCTTTTATGAAAGAAAAGGCAATGGTGTATATTTCAAAAAAGTTGCAACCGAAAATCCAATAATTATTGAACTCCAAAATTGTGAATTCAATAAGGTGAAAGATAAATAACAACGCAATTCCCAATAGCGATAATAACAATATATGCACACTAAATCTATTTTATATATAGCAACTATTTTATTCTTACTGTCTTGTAAAAGCAAAAACAATACTCAAATTCTTCCAAACGACATATTTGATAATCTGAATTATGAACAAGGAGAATTAAATAAAACTGGCACATATTCAGGAGAAGATGACAGGGTTTTATACAGTATTACAATTATTGGAGATACTTGGTTTGGAGAACATACAGAAAAAAATATGGGCTTTAATCTAGCATCAGGTAATGGAACAATTGAAGATAATAAAATAATTGATGAAAACGGACTTATAATAGGTGAAATCTATGATAACGTAATCTCCGTTCTAATTGGCTCTAAATATATAACCTTAACTAAAAATAAATATGACTGACGAACTAAAGAAACTAATAGAACTTGCTATCATTGATGGCAAAATTGCTGATTCCAAGAAAGCATTTCTTTATAAAAAAGCTCAAGAAATTGGTATTGAAGAAATCGAATTAGATATTTATATAGATTCTATTATATCAAGTAAACGAAACATCTTAAGTAATTTTGAAAAAATAGATATTAAAAAGAATATTGAAAGACTTGGATCTGCAACTGGATCAGAACTACCAAAATCGATATCCAAAATAATAGGTATCATTTCCGGTTTGTTAGCTATCATAAGTACCTTTTTTCCATGGTTGCAATACAAGTATCATTCAAGTTTTATGGATGCTTCTAGTTCGGGTTCCATATCTATATCAGGCTGTCATAGTGGCTTGGGATTTATGATTTCACTTTGGATTTTGATAGGTATAATTCTATTACTATTGAAAAAGCGATATTTTTGGGTATTTGGTATAATTGCTTTTATAACAAGTATCTATTACATACGTACTGTCAACAGTATGAACGTTGAACTCAATTATGGCAGTTATGGGGGAGCAAGCTACAAGTGGGAAGTTTCCACTGGGTATTTAATGTTCATGCTTTTTACTGCTATATTCACTCTAACTGGTTTAATTAGTCAAATAAAGACAATTTTTAGAAAGATTACACGAGCATAAACAATGTAATTTATTTTAAAAGTGCTTATTCTGAAACTATTCTTCTTATCTAGATATTTTTCAACCTATACTAAGTATCAATACATTCAAATATTAGAGAAATGAAGTCAATTTTAACATTGTTTTTTGGAATACATATCATTATGTATTTTTCTTGTGATCACCAAAAAGTTACTTCGAAAGATTACTATCCTGATGGTTCATTGTTCTCCGAAACAGAGATTATTATAACCGAGAAAGGAAATAATGTTAAGAATGGGAAATATTTAGAATATCTACCAGATGGCTCTAAAGTAGAACTAAAGACTTTCCTAAATGATACCTTGAATGGTCCACATATTAAATGGTACCCGAATGGAGAAAAGAAATTAGAAGAAAACTACGTTTATGGTAAATTAGAAGGGAAGCGAATTAATTACAAATATGGCAAAATTAGTAGCGAACAAATGTACAAGAATGGTCAACTAAATGGGGTATCAAAATCTTACTTTTCAAATGGACAGCTGTATTCAGAATCAAATTACTTGAATGGAGTCAATCATGGCGTAAGCAAAAAATTCACTAATTCCGGATTGTTATTTGCAGAGGATTATTATGAAAATGGGACTTTAGTGGAAGACAAATCACCAATTAAAAGCCTGGTTTTCAATTCAGACCAAGCAAATAAAATGTTTGTAGAGTATAATAAAATCATTACTTCAATCATAGGAAATGAAACTAACAATTTACAGAACGTAAATCTAGAATTATCCGAACTGTCCTTAAAAATATTTGAAGCTCTGAGAGGAAGTGATGAATATGACGTTTGGAACGAGTATCATCGTAAAACACAACTACTTATTACTCGATAATATTTTTTTTGAATAATTAGGCGTTTAGTCTATATTTTTCTAATATTATAAATAAACCGTCTTCTATCAGTTATATCCTTTTCTCTTTCGATTAATAAAACTCCTGTTTTAATTTGGTGTTGAGTATTTAACTCTTTGATAAGCTGTGAGCGTTTGAATTTTTTAGATTCTTCAGGTTGAACATGATCTATCTCCAATAATACATCCAATTCCTCTTGTGTCAAAGAATTATATGATAATAATTTGTGTATTAATGGATGATAAGGCACTAAAACTTCTGTATTATCCTCTAATGGAGCTATTGATGGAGTTTCCAAAGTTTTCTTAGCTCGTTTTTTTCTTTTGGTTAAGTAAAATATAAAACCAATAATAGAGATTAAAGCTACATAAATAGAGAAATACAAGACTTTGAACTTTAAAGTAGATAAACTTGGAATATATTCAAATAACTTAAAGTCATCAGCATATATATCAGTTTCAAATAACTGATAATCATGCGTATAATGACTAATAGTATCACCTGTGATGTGCATCAAACCTTTTTCTACATAAGACTTTTTTATACCTTTGAAGGAATCAAGATATGAAAAATATAATTTTTTATCTTTCAAGTTAATAATTGCTGATATCCAACAAGATGTAGAGGCCATATCATGAGCAATATGATGTATATTTTTTTCGTATTCAGGTGGTATTTTGGAATTGAGATAATTTATATCATGATTATTTAAATTTATAGTATAATTTTCATGAGAATTAAAGACACATAAAATACTATCCTCTAGAATTGAATATCCATTCATTAGGTTTTCAGTTCCTGGAACGATTTCCCACTCGCCTTTTTTTTCAACAAACCAAATTAATTGACCATGAAATCGCCAAAAACCATACCCTCCAAATGAGTAGATTTTATCATTATATATAAATTTTCTGCTATAAATATTATAACCTGTGTATTGGTTAGTATATAAGTTATTCCATCTATTATATTCCCATTTAAATACTAAAAATGTTCCATCTACTGTTAAATAATACTTATTCCCTTTTTCAAAAATATCAATCCTTCCTGAATTGAGTTTTTTCTGAATTGAAAATGCACTATCAATAATTTGTTTTGTTGATTCTAAACTGTTATATGGTAATTTGTCATTATATACTATTTGAGAATAAGATAGATATAAACAAATTGTAATAAAGAAAAGTGTAAATAAATATTTTAATTTCATGAAGTTATTTTAAATTTCAATCATACTACCTTTTTAGCATGATGTTATGTTAATGAAATTTTATACTAAATTTGCATATGCAGAACTTTAGTAGTGTTACAAAGATAACAATTGCAAAGAAAAACAACCAGATGACAACACTGTGTACACCGGACATACCTCCTACTGTCGGCACGTCGTGTACACGCAATCGTTGTATGTCACCCGACCAGCGACAGTGCTAAACCGAACTGACACCTGAAATCTTAACAACAGTATTTCAAATTTGTTTTAATTCCCAACGCTTCTTTTGCCTTGACACATTTTAGCACATTTGCAGGCTCACAAAACCTTGACACAAACCAAACCTGCAAAAGAGCTAAAATCTTGCAGACGCTACAAAGAAATTTTATTATTCATTCTTTTTCTAAATGTATTAACTCTCTTAAAATCTAAAATAGAAAAGTCAATTAAATGTTCACCTAATCTGTATGGGGTTATTTGGCGACCATACTTGTAACGCCATTTTTCCTCACGAATGACAGCCGCCACATAATAAAATTCTTCAACAGACAATTTTATTCCTTGTCGCAATGTCATTACCATACAATTATCATCAACATTGCAGGGGTATTCTTGAACAAATGAATATCCTATACTTCCTGTACGTGGGACAGTAATTACAAGTTCATTTATGGTAATAGGCAAATCAAACAGTCCGCAACATCCATTATCAACTCCTTGTGATGAAATGGAAATAGTGCTACCAGCTTCTAAGTTTCCTTTTACAGAGTTTTCGCCATAGTTTATATCAAACAAATCTTTTAAGTAAACATTGCCTTTTTGTACAGGTTTATCAAAAATATGGGCATTAAGGATTGAGTGTCTTTTATTTTCTAACCTTTTAATATCAGTTTCGTACTTTAAGACAAAAGAAGTAAACTCTCTTAAAAGCTGTTCTGTTTTTTCATTTATATACGCCTTATCGTAATCTATTGGTTCAATATATGCTTCAGGAACGAGTTCTACTAAAGGGTCATTTTTTTTAAGAGTGGTATAAATTGAAAAGCCCCTTTCAGACTGCTTTGTTAAGTAATGATTTTTAACTTTGTCTATTTGACTACCAGTTGTTTCGACTCTTTTCTTCCTCTTAATTTTATATCCGTCATTATTTATTCTGCAAAACCAAACTTTACCTGTGTGCGGGATATTCGGACGGCAGATAAAGATTACAGTCGTTGCAGATGTAGGATAAAAAAGTTCATCGGGTACAGTAATAACAGCCAAAACTTGATGATTTTTTAAAAGGTCCGCTCTCCACTCTTTACCATTTTTTTCAGCTAATACTGCGTAAGTAAATATTGAAGCAGACAATCCTCCGGGTTTAAGAACACTAAAGCAATGCTCTAAAAACATATTCTCTGTTTCTGTTTGAGCAAAGGGGGGGTTCATTAATGTTTTCGTTGCAAAAGGTTTTTTGAACTTATTAAATGTAAAACAGCTATCGTCATAAATATTACTTCTGCCATCACCTCTGAAAATCATATTTGCAACAGCCAAAGCAGAAATCTTACTATCAACATCAGTTCCAATTAGCTTTTCAAGTTTAATTTTATCTAAGGCACGTTTATTATTACCAACTTGATTAATCATTCTTGTAAAAGCAGCAATCAAAAAACCACCAGTACCACAAGAAGGGTCATAAACTGTATCTGTTGCTCCAACATCTATTAACTCTGCCATCAGGTTTGTAATGTGTCGGGGAGTAAAAACTATTCCTAATTCTTTTGCATCATTACCATACCGTAAGAATGTTTCGTAGAATTTACCAAGTATGTCAGCACCAGAGTTCATCAATGCTCTGATATTAAGCCTATCTAAATTGTGAAAAATCAATGGAAGTTGTTTCCGTAATTTTTGTTTGTTACCAGTAATTGAGAAAATAGGTTTTAAAGAGCTTTTGCTTTTCTTTCTTAATGCAGCCTCAACATTTGCGTTTATTTGTTCCAAAATAACATTGGGTCTTGTATCTATGTCGCCTTCTTGCATTGCAAGAATAATAGAAGCTAAATAAACCGCACGGTCACTTTTGTTCACTTTTGCTTCGTGCATTATTTTATTTATCTCTTCGGCAACTTCATAAAATTCTGCTTCGGTCGGTATTTGCAGTTCTATTGTTGGCTTCTTATTAAGAAGTACTTGATTAAGTTGGTCAAGAGTAAGCAACTGTGTTAAAGGATAACTGTTACCTTGTATTTCAGTCCAATTACCATTTGCATCTCTATAATAGTTTCTAACTGTTACACCATCTTCTTCATTACCCGCAACTCCAATAGCAATTCGTACATCAAAATGGTTTACAGACAAGGCTTCGGCGTAATCTTTAGCCTCATCTATGGCAACTTCAATCTTTGTCTTTTCATTTTTACATTCAATAACAGCAACAGGGAAACCAGCAGCATAAATCAAAAAATCAGGACGATCTTTACCGAGCAATTCATCAAAACGTGGGTCAAAGTGCTTTGCTTCTTGTTCTTCTAATATGTTGCCACCAGAATTTGGATGTTTAACATCCCAATTAAGTTTCTTTAATTCAGCAACCGTGTAATTTCTTGCACGGGCTTCAGCATATTTTGGTTTAGTTGACTTTGCCATAAAAGTTTCTGTAATTATTACGGGACAAATATAGTTATACTAATTATTTTTGCAAAACAAATGGCTTGACAAAAGAACCACACATTTACAAAGGCGCACAAACCCAGACACGACTGCAAACCTTTGTAAAAGAGTGCTGCTTGCAAACGCTTCCTAAGACACCTCAACACAATTAAAACAACGAAGAAACTAACCGGGCGAACATACAACAAGGGGTTTGGCAAAATACGGGCTGACCTGCTAACAATCAGCTTTTGTAATTCTATTGAGCCAGAGTCCGGGCTGAAAATTCTCTGTTCAGCTTTTGTACTTATCTTCATCTTTTATTACTTTTATCGTCTGACGTTTCCGGCTGACGAGCTTCGATTTCCCGTACTTCGCCAAGCCCTATCGTTAAGCGTGATAGTATGACCGAACTAACGTTTGAATTTCGTCAAGATATTCTTTGAAATTATAACCTTCTAATTCGCAAATCATTTTATCAATCTCAATATCAGCTTTTATTTTTTTAATCATTCCTTTTCTTGCATTTTCTTGCAATTCAATAGGATTGTGTTTTATTTCTTCTTTTTCATCAACTACAAAAGCACTTACAGATAAAACAAAATCATTGCTTTTTACTTCTTCGAATGAAGCTGTGTAACTTTTACCGTTTTCAGAATTAATAAATTCTATATCTGTTGTTGATTTGTTTTTTCTAAAAACAATCAAACACGTTTCAATCGTTGTGTCAACAAATTGTTTACCAGGTATTCTTATAACCTTTTCAATATAGTTTTTTTCAACTATCCATCTTCTAATTTGTCCTTCTGAATTACCTCTGTATAAAATACCTGGGAAATTAAGAACTACTGCTATTCCATCTTCTGCTAAATAATGTAAAATATGTAATATAAAAGCATAATCGGCTTTACTTTTTGGAGGTAATGCAGGAACATCTTTAAATCTTTCATCTGTAAAAAAACCATTTAAAATAGGCTGTTCCCAAGCAATTGAAAAAGGAGGATTTCCAACAATACACTTAAATTTTTTATCAGTAAAAAAAGGATTTTTTAACGTATCGCCACAAAAACCATTAAAATTAATTAATCTCTCTTCGGCTATTTTTAATTGATGGTCATTTATTTCTTGACCGTATTTTTTTACATTGTCATCAAACACAGAAAGCAAAGAACCGTCACCACACGTTGGGTCATAAACTTCCTCTATTTCAATATCTACAAAAGATTTTATAAGTAAAGCAAGTTCGTTAGTTGTATAGAAAATACCTTTAGCTTTGAACTCTTCTTTTATTGATTTTAAATTAAATTTACTCATCTTTTATTTTTTTTAAGTGGTTATTTCCAAAAAAGAAACTACCACGCTTAACAAGTGTTTTGATCAATTGTGCCGAAAGTAGTTTGCGTATAGGCACAACTGAAGCAAAGCACCTTAACGTTAGCACCAATTTTACTGACCACCACTCAAAGAAAATTGAAGTGCTTCTTT
>JAMLHA010000027.1 GCA_023957475.1 Crocinitomicaceae bacterium
GTAGAATAACCTGGCTCAAAAAAAGCTGACACTTGATGCATCATAGAATGCATTACTGAAGTGAGTTGGAAGGTTTGATTTTATTCAGAAAAAAAAGACGGATTTTTTGGCAGTAAGTTGCGGTGATTAGCGAAATGCGCGTGGCGTTTTGAGCGATGCGCGTGGCGTTTTGAGTGATGCGCGTGGCGTTTTGAGCGATGTACGGAAGCAATTTTAAGGGTTGAGAATGGGATAAGAACGGTGCTGTGCTTTAGGAATTTACTTTGTTATATAGTTGATTATAAGATATTTAATCAGGTTAATTAAAGATAAATGGAAGAATATTCAGGGTATGGAAGTTTTGCCGGAATAGAATGAAAGGGGGTAAAACGGAGATGAATTGCGTAGGATTAAGGAAATAATATATCGCTGCCAGAATGGCAGAGTGAAATTTGGGTGTGTGGGGCATTTGCGAGAAGGAGAGTTGGAAAAGGTAGTGTAATGGTTGCAACCGGGCAACGATTTGATACCAAAAATTGATTGGTGCTTACCAATGGTGTGTTTTGTTTTTACAAGAATTTTGATTTTCAAGTGAAAATTGTAGTATTGCGTATGTTTGGTAGTTGGTAGCAAGTGTAAAAAGCCTACTGGCAAACTGAACATTTGGTTTTGCCGAATGGTTGGCTTGTTTGTTGGTGCAAAACCAAAAGAGCTATTTTTTGCCTACCACACTTATTAGTATGACAAGAAAATTAATGACATATTTAAATAAGAAATACAATAAGGTGGCATTGCAAACGCAATGCCTCTTATTGCTTTTTAAAAATTTCTTGTTAATTAAGACACTGAAACTAGAAAGTGTTTCACTTTATGACAGAGTAGTAATACAAGGTAACGAAGTTGAAATGCTTTGGAATGTTAGAGGTTGCCATAAGATTAAAATAAAGGGAATTGGTGTGTTGCCGGGGAATATACACGGATTAAAATTTCAATTCACAAATCGAAACAATCCAATTGAAATTACATTTTGTGGTATCGCAAAACAACAGAAGAAACAAATAAGAATTAATAACGCAAAAATAAATTTACTTGAAAAATTTATCGCCACGATAGAAATTCCAGTTCCTATTGAAGTTCCATACATCAAACGAAAATTTAAATGTGAACTTATCAAAGACAATTTAAAAATGGAATTAAAAAACGTTTATTTTGAATTTGAACCCTTTAACATCGACAATTATAAACCATTAAATACAATCTAATCATGAAAAGAGATTTTTATACTACTCCAAAATCAACCCCATTAATGAGACTTCTTTGGAGTGCATCAGGTGGCGACAGATTCATTTTAGAAAGAGCAACCTATTCAGACCAAATAAAATATATGTGTTTGGGCGGTATCATAGTTGCAACAGGCTTAATGGCTGCATTAGCTGGTGGCTATGCTTTTTACACAATATTTGAACCGAGAGGTTCGGCAATTGAATCTCAGTTTAGTTGGTCAACAACTATTATTTCAATCTTATTTGGTTGCTTTTGGGGCCTAATGATTTTTAATCTTGACCGATTTATTGTTTCAAGCACAGGCAAAGGAGATGGAACAGAAGCTATAACTTGGGCTGAATTTAAAGGAGCAATTCCACGTTTAGTTTTAGGGGCAATTATTGCATTGACAATTTCTAAACCAGTTGAGATACGAATGTTTAAAACCGAAATTGATGTTGAACTTCACAACGCTCAAATGGAGAAACAAAAGGAATATCTTGGAAGTATTGAGAAAATTTACGCTGAAAGGATTGAAAATGAAAAAAATAAAATCAATAAGTGGGAAAATGAAATTCAAGACAAAGAGAAAAGATATGTTGAGTTAGAAAATCTTTTAGCGGACGAAATGGGTGGTGAAAGAGGTGTAGCAGGATATGGACCTGAAGCAAAGAAATTAGAGGAGCAGTTAAAACGACTTGATGGAGAAATCAAACTTGTAAAAGAGAAAAATGCCCCTTTCATAAAGGAAAGTTACGAGAACCTTAAAAAATTTGAAACACAAAAACAAAAAGATATTGAAAGCGCAGAAGTAGTATCGGCAGGACTTGACGGACTATTAGAAAGAATCAAGTTAGCACATCATATCGCAGGTTTTTGGATTTCATTATTCATAACATTGCTTTTTATGGCGATTGAAATGACACCGATATTTTTTAAACTGATGCTTGTAAAATCACCTTATGACTTTCTTAAAGAAAATGTTGAGGAAATAATGAAAGCAGAACAAGGAATTCATATTGAATATAATTATCACAAGGATAAAGAAGGGCAAGAAAGGGATTTGGTAACGCATCTTCACAAAGAAAAATTATTAGTAGAGAAAAAGTCATTGCAGAAAGTTCAGGAAGAGCTTACAGAATATGCAATCTCAAAATATAGAGAAGAAATGAAGAAAAAAATTGATGCAAACCCAGAGCAATTCATTAAAGTTCAAGAAAATCAAAACGGTATTTCGAATGAATCTTAAAAGAATACTTTGCACTTTCTCGGGAGACGATTATAGCATAATAAGCCAATGCGACAATTCAATTCAAAACCGTTTTATGGCTATTGGTGGGTTTGTAACAGTCATTTTTGCCTTGTGTTTTGTTAGTTGCTACTTTACATTTACCAAACTATTTCAAAATTATTTTATTGGTATTCCAATAGGCATATTCTTTGCCTATATGATAACCAATATCTATCTTTTACTACTCTATACTCTTTCAAAAAACTCGTTCCCTTGTAAGACAAATAAGGCGGCACAATTATTTTCAATTTCTATTCGTATAATTTTTATAAGTTTCATTGCAATAGTTGTATCAAAACCTATTGAAACGATATTGTTTTCAAGCCCATTAGAAAATGAAATCGGAATCTATAAAAAAGTACAAATCGAAAAATACACAAAATCAACAGTGGAGTATTTTGACGCGGAAACTAAAAACTTGAAACTTATAATTGAAAAACAAAAATATCGTTATTCAAATCAAGAAACAAGTCAAGTAGCAAATTACGAGAAGCTATTGCAAAAAAAGGAAAGGCAAAAAGATGAGCTAATTAATTCAATGACACATCTTGTAAACAATTCGAATTACTACATACAAAGTATTATAATTTTAAACTCAAAATATTTTACGTGTTGGCTATTAACCTTCATTACAATATTTATTTTTCTTTTTCCAGCATATTTAAAAAACTTCCTTGGAGAACAGAGCACTTATTATGAAACAAAACGAAAAATCGAAAATCGATTAGTTAAAGAAGAGTTTTTATCATTTAAGGTACGGTATAGTTTACTTTTTAAAGAACACTTTCAACGAACAATTCAATTGTCAGAACCATTTATTGATTCACCTTTCAATACTGTTAGGAAAAGAGATGTAAGAGAGTTTTTAAAAGAGGATAAATTAATTTCCGATTTATACAATGCCTGAGTTTGTTACCGTACAAGAACACATTGAAAGAAGAACTTACATAAAAGGCAAGTTCAAAGGGAAATTCATTGGCTATCTTGACCATCAAAAATCCGATTTGCTACACGAGAATTTTTATGACCTTGAGGTATTAAGTGGAGAAATAGAAACAACTAAAGACGATGCACACATCCGACATTGGCAAACTGGTGAGTCAGAGGAGTTTCAACCAATAGAACTATTTCTAACAAAATTACCTGAGTCATTACCGTTAGAAATGCATTACAATGACGGGACAATAAAAAGGTATCAAATAAATCTAAACGAACCTAAGTTAAGTAACTATTCACTTTCAAAACAGGCTTATGAGAAAAATAAAATATTTGGTGATATTGAAGGTGACATTTCAGGATACATAAAGCATTACGACACACAAGATATTAAAGTCGAAGTAATACCAGAAGATGATGGAACAATTATTATACCCCCTTCAACTAAAACGTCAAAACAAACAGGACGAACAGAATTATACGGAAATTACAAACGTTGGGAATATTACTATTCAGATGGTTCAACCTATTGGGGCGATTGGATTAAACAAAGTGATGATACTGGTTTTTTATATGGACTTCTTCAAGTTTTGTTTTTACTTGTAATTGTAATACCGCTTTTCACAGTTGGTTGGAAACACTTTTTACCCTTACTAATAATTGGTGGTATTTTATACTTACTATCAATATTCAAACCAGTGATAGTAAGGTTTTGGAGTTGGCTTATTCGTTTACTTGGTTTTGCCTTTCTCTTGTTTTTTGTTTTCGGAATAATTTCATTATTCATGAATTCAACTCATACCACAGTCAAGAAAAAGTATGCAACAAATTCAAAAGATGAAATACAAATAACTACACAAGACCCCATAACAGGTGATAGTATTATTTCGAATTACAGAATTTGGCAAGACTATAACAACAAAGAATATTCTGGTAATATACGAGTCAAAGTTTCTGACTTTAGAGATGTTGCAAGTTATAGGAATGGAATTTCGGTTTCACCGCAAGACCCAAATCAATACAACTACATTGTTTCAAAGATATACGACTTTGATAAAACCAAGTTGAGTTTGCTCTATTCAATGTTTGACAGTTTAAAAACTAAGCATAATTTAGGTGAAACAGAATTTGCAGAAGTAATAACATCCTGCATACAAGATATTCCTTATACGCTTGTTTTAGACAATGAATGTAATGCAAATAGATACAACGATAAATTCATAAGTGAGTATTTAGGTAATGGTGGTAAATGCGAAGGCTATATAAAATTTGGGCTACTTGCACCTACTGAATTTATGGGTAGTTTGATTGGCGACTGTGACACAAGAACACTTTTACTTTTTACAGTTTTAAACCATTATAACTATGATGTTGTGATGCTTGGCAGTGAACTCTATAGGCATTCTGTAATTGGAATTAATCTACCTTACAACGGGATTTCAAAAACAATAAACGGTAAACGATATGTAATTTGGGAAACAACAGAACAAGGCATTCCACCTGGTGTAATTCCTCGTGAAGTATCAGATATGCGGTTTTGGCACGTAACTTTAATTTCAAATAATAATCAATCAATATGACAACTAGCATTGTAATTCTAATTTCAGTTTTAATAAGTGGACTGCTTACTATATTTTTTCTAAATTCAATCGTAAATTCACGAATAAAGAACAGGATTTCAGAAAAAGAAACTCCTTTAGCTGTGGATATTTTAAAAGCGATTTTGTTTTTATCAGGCGGACTATTGCTAAGTGAATTAACTACTTCATTTCAAACATTGACAAAAGTATTGCCGAATAGTTTTGCTGGTAACGACCTGCTTTTAAAAGAGTTTTCTTATTTCAGTATTTTTTTTGGTATAATAGTCTTAATAACCATTTTAATAGTTTGGCTTTCATCTTTAATGTATAGCTTAATCAGTAAAGGAAAAAGTATTTTCATTGAGGCTACCAACAACAATCTTAATGCAGTAATTATTTTCATCGGACTAATACTTGCTTTGACAATTGCTTCAAAAACAGGATTAACTCCTCTTTTTGACCAGTTTATACCCTATCCGACAATGCCAATTTATCACTAAAAAGGTATGGATGTTTTGTCCTGATATAGGTTGACAGTTTTGTGCTCCGAAATCAGCCACTCTACCAAGCTCTTGTTCGTCAACCCCTCTAAAAACCGGATATCAATTTTTATTGAATACTTTTTAAACAGCAGTGGTCAGTATTGCATGTGCAAGTGAATATTAATTGCATGCAATACATAGAAGGAAAAAACCGAACAAAGTTTTTTTAAAGCTGTTTAAAATTGTTTTGCTGCATTTTTAAAACTATTGAATTGTTATTTTTGAATGCAATTAGAGGTTTTTAGAAGGACTGATGTTAGTCAGAATGCTGATAGAAAACGACA
>JAMLHA010000028.1 GCA_023957475.1 Crocinitomicaceae bacterium
GGCGGTAGTGCTTACTTTTCAAGCACAATTTTATCTTTATTTTTTGATTTAAATTGTCTGTTCCAATATATAATATACACTGTCCCCAAAATTGTCGGCATAATCCAAACTAATGTCGTTCCGATATGAAGTCCAGCAACCAAAAATGCGGTCACAGAAGCAATTAATGCTCCAATCATACGTCCTAAATGGCTAATTAACCAAGCATTTTTCTTTTCGGTAAAAACTTTGAATGTTTGAAAATCTCTTATTGTCATAAATGTTCCAAACCCACCAAAGAAAAAATACAAAATACTATTTTCTACTTTCTGAACCATTCCAATAATTCCAAGAATTAACATTCCAATTGAAACCAAAAGCATTATTCCAGAAATTAGTTTGTCAACCAAGTCTGCTTTGGTTTTAATTTTGTTTTTTAGAGTCAATGCTCGATTTCCTGCCAAAATCAGATAAATTGTAAATATTCCGATTAGAAATAAAAATAAATTTTCGTGATTTGGCATTCTGGCTACAAAAAGTGAAATCAATGAGCTTATTATCATTGAATATGAGAATATTTTTCCTGTTCTTTTGTGATTAAATCCTCCTTTTTTAACGAAAATGCTTATCATTCCTGTTATTAAACCAAGCCCTCCAAAAAATGCGTGAATGTAAATTAGTGTCTTAATTGTTTGCTCCATACTTTGTATTAATTATTTGTCTGTCTGTTATTTGCGTTTGGTCGGATAGCATTACCGCCAACGGTGAGTATATGAAGCGTAGCCTGCCGATAGGCGGCTATGATTTCATATACAATGTTATGGGCTGGCTTTCTTCTTTCCTCTTAGAATAGGTACGAAGTGTCTAAACAAACTTTTTGACTATCAATTATACTTTGTTCAGGTTGAATTACAACCGAACCAACAGAATAGTCAGAATATTCCTTTGTAACAATGGAATTTATTTGTTTGCTTACTTTGGAAGGCTCTTTTAATTGAAAAGTGATTGAACCTTCGTCATTGCTTTTGATAACAACCGATACTGGATTTGATTTTACTTCTTTTTCCATAATTTGTCTGTTACTTTTAATTCAATTTGACCCGAAGGCTGTGTCTTTAAAAACTCTTCAATAGCGTCTTTTGTTGCGTTTTGCAAAAGTACGGGTAAATTTTGACTTAACCAAGTTTGTAGAAACTGTTGAATTTGTTGCTCATTAAGGTTTGGAGGCACTTGTGGTAGTGATATTTGTGGATTAAGATTGATAGGCTGATTGACTTGTCTTAACCTTTTGGCTTCAACATCGCATAGTTGTTGCCAACTATCATATTCAGTTTCAATCATTGCTTTCTTTAAATCGTTCCACTTGTGATTATCTATTCCATTTTCTGATAAGTATTTTTCTGGATTAAATGGTTCTTTTAGTTCAAGTTCTTTTGCGTAGAGTTCATATAAACTCCATAATTCAGTTTCTATTTTGTAGTCTTCCGCATTTTTTACGTAAGAAATTCCAATTTGTCGAGCTTCTGTTCTTGAAATAGAGTGTCTATGAGAGTATATCTCCGAACCTAATTTCCTTACGATTTCTTCGTTTTCATCTATACTCAATTTCTTTTTTCTATATGAGAGCATTCTATCGGCAACAAGCTTAGTTTGCTCTAAAAGCCTATTCACTTTACCAATTGCGAGAGGATTAATGTGATTGGTTAAAATTTCAAATGATTTAATCTTTTCTTCGGGTCTGTTGCAATCTAATTTATCAAGCAGACCAATAAATCCCATAACATCTTCGACTGATAAATCAATCGGTTGTTTGGTCACTGGGTGAGGAGGATTTAACGGAGAATTTCCAATCGTTATATCCACAGGTCCCATTTCAGCCTTTTCAGTCATTATTATTTCATCCGCACCTAAACTTATCATTGTTGCAGCACTATGAGCCCGAAACGGTATTAGCACATTGAAATTACATTTCGGGAAACATTCCCTTATTGTCGATACAATACTCCAAGGTGCATCACTATCACCACCCCGACTATAAATGAAGAGGTCAATATTTTTAAAATCTTCATTTTTAGATTTAATTGTTCTAATCTGTTCATAGACAATATCATTCATCATTTGGTGAATTGCCTGATTGAGATTAGGTCTATCACTTGTTACAAGAGTAATAATTTTACTATTCCTCTTTTTTTGAATTTCTTGGATTAGTTTAATTCTTTTTTCTTTGCTCATTTTCTTGTTTTATTTATTTTGTGTGCTTGCCCATAACGGTGAAGTATAAGCGTAGTGCGGGATTAGGAAACCGACACTTTCAACTTTGCCGATTAGTTTGCTAATAGTTCATAAGTTCAAATTTAGTACTTTCGCCCGCATTACGCTTATACAATGTTGTACACCGTTTTTTTAATTATTTTGAATCTTTAGCCAACTTAATTGCTGCATTTAATTCCCAATCACTTTGTAAAAGACCTTTTTCTCTCCATTTTTCAGCTATTTCGGTCGTAAAATTTGGATGGTCTAAAATTGCTTGTTCTAACAGCCTCAAATATTGAGCAACAGTACTTTTTCGTGCACTAATTACTTTTAAAGAAAGTTCTTGAGATATTCCATCTTCATTTAAAAGTTCTTTTGCTTCTTCTAAAGTATTGTAAGTTTCCAATAATAATGTTATGCTCCCCCAAAGTTGGGTATTTCTTATTTCTTTTAATTTCTCTAAACTTTCTTTGGCTTTTTTGTATTTCAAATATTGAAGCAAAGCTATTCCTAGACCAATTATACTTGCTACACCACCTGAAATTCCAATAATTTGTTCTGTACTCATAATTTTAAAGTTTTCTTAATTGGAATACTAATACTCCTAATGTCTCCTTACTTGATGGATATATGTCTTCTAAAATATTTAGTAATTCATCTTTTGAACAACCTGGAACAATTCTTTCAGGGTTTTCCTTAAGCAGCATATTGCGAAAATTTTCATACCTTCTTATGTCAACAATTTCACACCTTACTTCTCTGAAACGATTATTGAAATTTACTATGCTTCCTATTTTTATATTATTAAAAGAATCATAAGCAACTCTTACTTCTAGGTCTTTATTACCATTTTGAATTTCTTTTAAAAATTGTTCTTTAACACGAAGGCTTCTGAAATCACTTTTCTGTTTAATGGTATAACTCCATTGTTGTGTAACAATTCCTTCAAGATATGCTTCTGGCATTGCAGAGTCTAACTTCCAGTTTGTTTCTAACAAAGCTTTTGTTTCATCTGCGTTTGGTGATATATGTATGTATAATTTGTGTCCATAACTTTTAAGGAAAAAAGGAATGTCTTTTAATAAAGCTATATATGAAGGGAAATCGACTGCGATGAATGGCATCAATTTTATTGGCGACCCTTTTTTTGGTGTTGCGCCAACTACACCTGATACTTTCCCCCGATTTTCAGCTACATAAATTAACTTATATTTTGTATTAATATCATTAGAGTTTCTCCTTTCATATCCTTTAAATAGACTGTCAACCCAATCGTTATCTATACCTCCAAAAGTTTTTGGTAGTTTATCAATAAGCAAATCTTTTACCTCTTCTTGATGCCTCTTTTGCATTGGAACTACGGAAATGTGTTTCTTGTCAAAGTCATTTAAAACACTACTTCCCTGTACTTCCTTATATAACATTGTTTCGGTAATTTTATCTTTATAATGACTGTCAGATGTACCTGCAACAGTAAAGCCATTTCTTTTGAAGAAATTATAGGCTTGTTTATTCTGCCTTGCTACAGTACAATATACTTGTCGGTATTCATTTTTTTTTGCATAATCATCAATAAAATCAATTAAAAACTTACCAATTCCTTTTCCTCTTGAATCATCACAAACAATTAGAGGGCTAATTTTTATTGTACCTTGCTTCTTCCCAACTAAATGTAACATTCCCGAAGTTTTACCATTGTATTCAACAATAAACATTTTCTGGAATGTGGAAAAAAATCCTATTTGGTCTAAACCACCAGAAATATGCGTATTGAAAATTCGTGTGGCGTGCTTTTCGTGGTCACCACCATAATAAGGCTTTAGATTCTTAATCATTAAGTCTAAAATGAAATTAAAATCGTTCTTGTTTGCCTCTCTTATTGAAATCATATGGATGATAGTTTTTTCAATTCAACCCTTACTTCATTTAACGTATCGATTAATTGATTTTGAGAAATTGTATTTTCACTTGTGTTGTTTTCCTTTTGCCACCTTTGCAGTAACAAACTAGAAATAACTTCGATTTTTAAATCATCTGCTAGAATTAAAGAATTATCAAACAGAATTGCGAGTAATATATTAGAAGCAGATGGAATATTACTTTTTAAAATAATTTTAAATCTATTAAAGATTTTTTCTTCTGAAAATACAAGGTCATAACATTTGTCATATTTTTCTTTGGACTTCTGTTTAATGTACTGTTTTTTAATTTTCTCTATTTCTTTGTCTAACATATTCTTATTCAGTTTATCAAAATGGTGTACAACGATTGTATATACGCACACTTGCGTATATTTTTCGTATAAATGTAAGCATTATTCTGATATATCCAAATGATCTAAGGGAGAAATAACGTCTTTTTTCATCTTATCCGTGATATGTGTGTAGATTTCAGTCGTCTTTAAAGAGTTGTGCCCCAATAATTCCTGCACTAACCGGATGTCCATACCATCCAATATCAAATGTGTGGCAAAGGTGTGACGTAGCGTATGCACTGTCGTGTTTTCATCGACACCTGACTTTTGTACTGCCTG
>JAMLHA010000029.1 GCA_023957475.1 Crocinitomicaceae bacterium
TCAGCGCATTGCTTATTCCTAAATTTTGCTGTCCAGCTACACATATAAAGCACTTTTCTTATTTGTGCTTTACCCATTTTACAGATATGCCCTTTCCCTTTTACGCTAGTACCACTTTGGTAAATTCTAGGACTAAAACCTACATAAGCTGTCAGTTGTTTGGCATCTTCAAACTTGGAAAAACCACCAGTAATTATGCATAAAAGAATTGCAGATTTGGGACCAATACCTGGTATTGTTTGTAAACATTCCATTGTTTCCTGATATTCTGCTTTTCCTAATTTTATCATTTCCTCTTCTAATTTATCTTTTGAGTTTTGAAGATGATTTAAGATACGAGTAATTTCCTTTTTAAGGCTATTATCTAATGTTCCTGAACTATGAAAGGCTTCTAATTGTCTGTTGGTTTGATGAATTTGTTTATCTAAAAGTTGTATTCTCGTATAAATCTGACGTAGTTTTATAACTACACTACTCTCTGCTTTCCAAAGTTTTAAACTGTCTCCAAATCGGCAACCATATTCTGCAATAGTTTGTGCATCTTTTTTATCCGTTTTTGCCCTATATAAATTAGCTTGGCTAAAACGCTTAATTACTAAAGGATTTTCTACCACTATTGCTATACCTTGTTCATAAAGATAAGTAGCTAACGGAAGATAATAAACACCGGATGCTTCCATTATAACTTTGTCGTCATCGGTTAAAAGTTTCATAAATGCCTTAAACCCAAGTGATGAATTTTCAAACTGAAAATGATTCCATTGATTCTTTTCTAAAAAAGATACGTCAAATGTTTGTTTACTAATGTCAATTCCAATAACTTTACTCATACGTTTATATTTTTTTGAGAATGATACTACATTAATTTATCAATCCTAAATACAGGCTTTATGCCTAATGATCTGTTCAAATTTTTGTAGTAAAGGGTAAGGGAACTACCATCCCGAACGGTCTCACTGGACAAATGACGGTCAATAGTTTTTATCCTTACCCTCATTCTCTTGGTTAAAGAATAATACAAAATAACTACTCCTTTAATAATTATTGATAAGATATTTTTATCGTTTTACAAACATAGGATGACTCCTCCTCTATAACTTAACCACCTAATTGTCACCTCGAACGCATGTGAGAGGTCTATTAAGCCTCTGTTTAAATATATTTATCGGACAATAATGGATTTCAACTAAAGTTAAAGATTCATTGCTTTACCATCACATCATCCAGTCATCCAATCATAACGTCAACCAGTCATAACGTCATAACGTCATCAAATCAAAAATAAATACTGAATTTTGTAGTTACAATTATTATTTCAATAACTTTGCGTTTTCTTATTACTTTTTGATAGTCTTAAATATGTATAAATACCTGTTAATTATATTGTTAGTTGCTTTTGCTTACAATGCATCTTCGCAAACATCAAAGTTGGTTCAAGGTACACTTGTGGATGAACGAACTAAAAAAGAAGTTGAAAAGGTAACGATCGTAATTAAAAATATTGAATCGAAAGATTCTTTTTCTACTAAAACGAATGCTGATGGTTTGTTTCAATTTAAAAATATTCCATTAGGTAAATATGAATTTAAAATAAACGATACTGAATATAAACGAGATAGCACATTTGTTTTTGAAATAACACCTGAACATTTCGAGAATTTCACATTTGGAAAACCCATTGATTCAAAATTGAAGGTTTCTAAAATTTTCAATTGGGGTAATCGCATGATGACTGATGCGACAGGAAAAACATATGTAAAAGAACATTATTGGTCACATTTAGTTGCTAAAATTTTATTGTTTTTCTATGGATTTATTTTGTTGCTTATTTTCTTCTATAGTTTACTGCAATTGAATTTGGCAATTGCTTATAAGAAAAATAAAAAGAAACCGAAAAAACAAACACCTCATTTTGACCCTCAGACTGCACCTAAGGTTACAGTTCAGTTGCCAATGTTTAATGAAATGTACGTTGCAACAAGAATTATTGATGCTATTGCAGCTTTTGATTATCCTAAAGATAAATTACAAATTCAAGTGTTGGATGATTCAACAGATGAAACAAAGGATTTAATTGCTAATAAAGTAGCAGAAGTTGCCGCAACGGGCGTGAATATTCAACACATTCACCGTGTGGATAGAACAGGGTATAAAGCTGGTGCTTTGGATGCTGCTATGGATAGAGTAGAGGGTGATTTTATTGCTATCTTTGATGCTGATTTTATTCCTGAACCTGATTTTCTACAGTTGACAATGCCTTATTTTCAAGATGAAAAAGTAGGTGTGGTTCAAACTCGCTGGGGACATTTAAATAAAGATTATTCATTGTTAACAGAATTACAGGCTTTTGGTTTGAATGGACACTTTGCAATTGAACAAGGAGGTAGAAATGCTGTTGGTCACTTTATTAACTTCAATGGAACTGGTGGTATTTGGAGAAAAATATGTATTGAAGATGCTGGCGGTTGGGAACACGATACGCTGACCGAAGATTTGGACTTGAGTTACCGTGCTCAAATGAAAGGTTGGAAGTTCCAATATTTAGAAGATGTTGTTTCTCCTGCTGAGCTACCAATTACTATGTCTGCACTTAAAAGTCAGCAACATCGTTGGATGAAAGGAGGAGTAGAGTGTTTTAAGAAAATGTCTGGTCGCCTGTTGACAACCAAAGGAGTTCGTTTTTCAGATCGAATTCATGGAATTTCACATTTGTTTAACTCTTCTATTTTTATCTTTATTTTAATTGTAGCATTATTAAGTTTACTGATACTTCAAGTAAAAGATAGTTTTTCGGATTTGAACGTAGTGTTGCAGTTTATGAGTATTTTTGTTTTGAGTACAATTTTCTTGATGGTTTACTATTGGTATTCATTTAGAGATAGAACACCTGATGGAAAAAAATCGTTTCCTAAATTTGCTTGGAGATTCTTACAGTTTTTAGTTATTTCTATGGGCTTATCGGTGAATAATTCTGTAGCAGTTATTGAAGGTTATTTAGGAATAAAAAGTTCATTTGTTCGCACTCCTAAATTTAATATTGCAAAAAAATCAGAGTTCAAACAGAATAAATACGATAAAAAGAAATTGAATTTGGTCAACATTATTGAAGGATTCTTATCTGCAGTATTTCTATTTACAGCAATACATCGATCTATTTATGGAGATTTAGGAATGGTGCCTTTCCATTTGATGTTAGGTATTGGCTACGGAATCGTTTTCTACCATTCAGTTAAGGAAGTGAGAGAAGCAAATAGAGCCTAAAATAGCTGGTTTACCATTTTTCTTCAGTTCCATTTTCTAAGTTATCCTTATCTATTAATTTTTGCCAATTGTAGGTTAAATCATCTGTGTCTTCAAGAATTTCCTTGTAATCATCTGGATGAATATCATAATGCATGATTTCCTCTCCAGTGTATTCTTCAATGTCTGCTAATAGTTGTTTCTCCGAATCGGAACAAAAACTAATTGCCTGCCCCTTTTTCTCACCACGACCTGTTCGCCCACATCGGTGTACATAATTTTCAGGATCATCAGGAATATCGTAGTTGATAACATAATCGACATTAGGGATATCTATTCCTCTAGCAGAAACATCGGTTGTAATCAACACCAAATTTTCTCCTTTTCTAAAACGTTCTAAAATAGAGAATCGCTCTTTTTGTTCCACTCCTCCGTGAATTTCTTCCGAATCAATTCCGACACGTTTCATTGCCGCAACAACACGTCCTGCTCGGACTTTTGTACGTACAAAAACCAAAATTCGCTTATCGGGATATTCCGATAAGATGTTTTCTAAGAAAAAACGTTTGTCGTCCATTTCAATAAAAGCAACGGCATGCTCCACCGTTTGAGCAACAGGGTTTTTAGGAGAAATTTGAATCCGAATGGCATTTTTTACCACATCATAAGCTAGTGACTTGATTTTTTTATCAATTGTTGCGGAAAAGAAAAGCGTTTGACGTTTTTTTGGTATTTTTTTTAAGATATCTTGAATATCTTTATTAAATCCTTTTGACAACATTAAATCAGCTTCATCGAGGATGAGGTAGCGTACTTCGTCAACGTTTAAATGCCCTTGAGCTATTAAGTCAAACATCCTTCCCGGAGTAGCCACAAGAATATCTATACCTGAGGTTAATTGTTGAATTTGTGTATCTTGTTCAACGCCACCAAATAACCCCAATACTTTTACCGTTGTTTTTTTTCCGATTTCCTTAAAAACATTTGCAATTTGTTGAGCCAATTCTCTTGTGGGAACCATCACCAAACATTGTACAAATCCTTTTGAATATTTGGATTTTTGCGATAAAAAATGGAGCATTGGTATTGCAAAGGCCGCAGTTTTCCCTGTTCCAGTTTGGGCAATGGCCATTACATCTTCACCGTCTAAAATGTGTTTTATTGCTTTGTATTGAATATCTGTTGCACGAACAAATCCCATTTCATCCAATTGATCTTTGATTGCTTTGTTGATGTTATAATCTTTAAATTTCATGGGAATTACATTTATGATACCTATGACAAAGGTATTAAGAATTGAGGAGAAAATAAATAGAATTGGATGATTGTAAAAAATAAATTTTATTTTTACACCACAAGAATGATACGCTCTTCCATTTTATGAACCTGAGTTCGATTAATAAATTGCTAATTGATTTGTACTTTCCACATCAAA
>JAMLHA010000003.1 GCA_023957475.1 Crocinitomicaceae bacterium
AATGTACAATCGATTAAAAGAATTAGGAAAACCTGAAAGAGTCATAAAAATAGCAATCGCTAATAAACTTTTGAGGCAAGCTTTTTCAGTAGGAAAAAATAAACGATATTATAATGAAAATTTTAGTCAAAATATTTGTTTTTAAGCACAGATCATTCCGAGAAAACCGCTTCGGTTTTTGAGGAATCTTTTATTTTAATACAATTACTTTCTATCTAAATGCACAACGGGTTATAAATTATTGTATCTTTGAATTATTATGAATTACGAAGAAATTTTTAAAACAATTCCATCACATGTTACGTTGGTTGCAGTATCAAAAACGAAACCAGTTGAAGATATTTTAGCCATTTACAACAAAGGACAACGTGTTTTTGGGGAAAATAAAGTGCAAGAAATGTGTGATAAACAAGCACAACTGCCTACGGATATACAATGGCATCTTATTGGTCACTTACAGACAAATAAAGTAAAGTACATCGCTCCATTTGTAACAATGATTCATGCTGTAGATAGCCTAAAATTACTTCAAGAAATAAATAAACAAGCACAAAAAAACAATCGAACAATCGATTGTCTGCTTCAATTTCACATTGCTGAAGAAGAAACTAAATTTGGTTTAAACAAAGATGAAGCAATAGAATTATTGGAATCTTCTGAGTTTCAAGAATTAAAAAACATTCAAATTCGCGGAGTGATGGGAATGGCAACATTTACTGATAACACTTCCAGTATTCGCAAGGAATTCGGGGCACTTGTTGATCAGTTCAATTATTTAAAAGAAACTTATTTTTCCAATCAACCTTCATTTGACACTCGTTCTATGGGGATGAGTGGGGATTATGAAATAGCTATTGAAGAAGGTAGTACAATGGTCAGAATAGGTAGTTTAATTTTTGGAACAAGAATGGTGTGAGTATTTAAAATTATTTATAGTTTTGTAAAAAAAAATAATCATGAAATATCTACTTTTACTCTTTTTAATTGGTTTAATTTCTTGTTCAAAAGTACAAAATTGTGAATGTACTACTTCATGGATTGATTATACTCAATATGGCCCAGTAACTAGATATGATGTTAAATCTTATCCTGTATCTGGAAACAAAAAGAATGCTAAAACAGAATGTGATATTATTAAGACAAACACTAATTTAGGTGATGAATATTACACAGAATGTAAAGTGAAATAAAATTCTTCCTATAAAAATTCATATTTCTATCTGCAATCCATCATAGGCTAAATGCACATTTGGAGGTAATTCTTTTTCCACTTCATCGTGCAAACCTAATAGGTGAGAAATATGAGTTAAATAAGCGTTTTCTGGCTGTATCAATGCAATAAAATCTAAAGCTTCTTGTAAATTGAAATGCGAAAGATGCTCTTCTCGTCTTAAAGCATTTATGATTAACACTTTTGATCCTTTTACTTTTTCAATTTCAACGTCCGCAAACGATTTAGCATCTGTGATATAGGTAAAATCCTTGTAACGAAAGCCAAGAACTGGTAATTTATAGTGCATGGCTTCAATTGTGCTAATTGGTGCATCTGATCCTTGAATAGCAATAATAGAATTTTTATCAATAATTTCAATATCTAACAATGGTATTCCTGGATACTTAAAAGAGGAAAAGACATACTCGTACTCGCGATGCAAGGCTTCTTCCACACGTGTATCACAATAAATTTTCATGTCTTTTTTTTGCTTGAAATTAAAAGCTCTTACATCGTCTAAACCAGCCAAATGATCCTTGTGTTGATGCGTAAAAAAGATCGCTTCAAGATGTTGTACTTTTTCACGAAGCATTTGTTGTCGAAAATCGGGACCAGTATCAATCACATAATTCAACCCATTGATGGTCAACATAATTGACGATCGGAGTCGTTTATCTTTCGGACTTTCAGATAGGCAAACAGTACAATTACAAGCAATTACAGGTACTCCTTGAGAAGTTCCTGAACCCAAAATTGTTACTGTAAAAGAAGTTTTGCTCATCTTTTCACAAATTTATAATATTATTTAGATGAAAACAACACTTCATTTTGAAAAAAAGCTATTTTCTAACTTTCATCAATAGTTTTTATACCTTTGCATTTTAATTTCAAAAAACAAGTTATGTCAGTTCATTCAAATATTAAGCGAATTACTACTAAAACACTAAGCGAAATGAAGTCACGTGGTGAAAAAATCACGATGTTAACTGGTTATGATTACTCAATGGCCCGCATTATTGACACTGCTGGTATTGAAGTAATATTGGTGGGTGATTCTGCTTCAAATGTGATGGCTGGACACGAAACAACCTTACCAATCACCTTGGATCAAATGATTTATCATGCTTCATCTGTTGTTAGAGCATGTGCAAGAGCGTTAGTAGTTGTTGACATGCCTTTTGGTTCTTACCAAGGTAATTCTAAGGAGGCTTTGTCAAGTGCTATTCGCATTATGAAAGAATCTGGCGGACATGCTGTAAAAATGGAAGGTGGTTCAGAAATAATTGAATCTATATCTCGCATTTTAACTGCGGGGATTCCGGTAATGGGGCATTTAGGATTAACTCCTCAATCGATTTATAAATTTGGCTCGTATGTGGTTCGAGCAAAAGAAGAAGAAGAGGCTAACCGTTTGATTCAAGATGCTAAATTATTAGAAGAAACAGGTTGTTTTGCTATTGTTTTAGAAAAAATACCTGCACATCTTGCTAAAAAAGTTGCCGAATCTGTTTCGATTCCAATTATTGGTATTGGTGCAGGAAATGGTGTAGATGGTCAAGTATTGGTTGTTCATGACATGTTGGGTATCAACAATGAATTTAATCCTCGATTCTTGAGAAAATACAACAACTTATACGAACAAATGATGACTTCATTTTCTCGCTACATAGAAGATGTGAAGTCTGGTGATTTTCCTAACGAAGAAGAGCAATATTAATGTCATTATCAGACAAATACAACTTAGAAATACTTCACGAAGACAATCATACGATTGTAGTGAACAAAAAAGCATCTGATATTGTTCAAGGCGACAAAACTGGTGACGAGACATTGCCCGATCGAATAAAGAAGTATTTAAAAGAAAAATACCAAAAGCCTGGTAATGTTTTTTGTGGGGTCGTTCATCGTTTGGATAGGCCCACAAGTGGTGCTTTAGTATTTGCAAGAACAAGTAAATCGTTGGAGCGATTAAACTCCCAGTTTAGAGAAAAAGAAACAAAAAAAACTTATTGGGCAATCGTTGAGAATAAACCTTCAAAAGCAGCTGAGCAATTAATCAATTGGTTGGTGAAAAATGAAAAGCAAAACAAGTCTTATGTTGTAAGTGAAAATGACAAAAATGCAAAAAGAGCTGTTTTATCCTATCACCTACTCCATTCATCCGATAAATATCACTTATTAGAAGTTGAATTAGAAACTGGTCGCCATCACCAAATTAGATGTCAATTAGCCCATATCGGATGTATCATTAAAGGAGATTTAAAATACGGAGCAAAAAGAAGTAATCCCGATGGTTCTATTAGTCTGCATGCAAGAAAATTAGAATTTACGCACCCAACAACTAAAGAAATTATCAAGATAACTGCACCAGTACCAAAAGACAATCTATGGATTTATTTTGAGGAGATTGTTCAAGGATAAACAATCTCCATCAATATCTTTAAAAAGTTTATAATACTATTTCAATTTAAGGTCTGAATGATTTTAATCCTAAAAAGCGTGGTTCACAAACAACCTTTCCACTTTTATTGATAATTCCCCATTTCCCATCTTTTTTCACAACAGCAAAGCCATCGTTAAATTCTGAAATTGCTTGATATGTTGGCTCTACTACTGTTTTCCCGGAAGCATCAACGATTCCCCACAATTTACCTAAACGAACCAATCCAACACCTTCATTAAAATCATCTACATGTTCATATTTAGCTGGGACTAGCCATTTTCCTTCTTTATCCAAATATCCCCATCTACCTTCTTCACCTGCAACTGCAACACCTTCAATAAATTTCTTTATTGATGTATTTACAGATGTTATAATTTCGGTGCCATCTTCTTTAATGATAAGAGTTTGCTTCTCAACCTTAGCAATACTTCTTTTTGAAACAGGATCAAAATTTGATACAAAAGTATATTTTGAATTAATTACTTGATCGCCTTTTTTATTGATATAACCAAGTTTATTGTCATATCCTCTCACCCATGCCAAACCATTAGAAAAATCACCAACTCCTTTATATTTTGGTTGGATAACAATCTCTCCTTTCACATTGATAAAACCACATCTACCATCAATTCCCACAAAAGAGGCATAACCTTCACTAAATTTACCTATTGATTTAAAGCTATTTTGCAACTGATTAACTTTTCCATCGGAACACAAAATAAACCAAATACTTCCAATTGTAGCAGTTGCACAACCGTCATTAAATTTAGAGATTCTATCGTAACCTGGATTGAACAAGACTTTTCCATTAGCATCAATAACACCCCATTTTTTATTAACAGCCATTAAAAAATATTCACCTGGTTTATTGCCTTTATCATAAATGTACTTAATATGCGTAATTACACCAGGAATTTGAGTAGCAATCTCTTCATCCTTCATATTAATTAGCTTAAATCTTTTTTCAGTAGCTACATAAACACCAGCCACTCCGCTTTTAGTCACATTGGTTGGATGAGTATATTTTGGAACAAGCACCTCATCTCCTTTATTATCAACAAAACCCCATATTTTATTATCATAAGAAAAAGGAGTTATCAATCGTTGAGCGAAAGATGTTGCCGAAAAAAACACAATTGTTAAAACAGCTACAAAGCGATAAAAATTCATATTAAAAAAATTTAAACGTTAAATAATCATATTAATTAGGCAACTAAAATACAAAATATTTGTCATTATCAATAAGTTATTTGTATTTTTATAGTTTAAAATTACCTTGATAATTACTCAAAATGAAAAAATTTGCTTTCATTTTTGTATTTTTTCTATGCATATCTGAAGTTTTTTCTCAGGATAATACGGTATGGCTCCACCCCAATAAAGGTCAGTGGCATGACAACATCCTCTATCAGATAAATTTATCAGGTGGGAAAATGTATATAGAAGCCGATGGTTTTAAGTATCATTTTTATGAAAATCCTAGAAAAGATCACGATCATTCTCATACAAATTCAACATCCAACAATTTAGAATCATTGAAGCAACATGTGGTAAAAAGTACATTTATAGGTAGTAATTGGAACAATCAATTGATAGAATCAAACATAAGTTCCTTCTATGAAAATTATTTTATTGGCAATGATCCTTCCAAATGGAAATCGCACATATTTAATATTGGAAAAACAACCTTGAGCAATTTTTATCCCTCTATCGATTTATTGATTGATGGCTCAAACGAACAATTAAAATATTCATTTATTGTAGCACCAAATCAAAATCCCCATCAAATAAAATGGAAAATAGAAGGTGCTAATTCAATGAATATAGACAAAGAAGGAAATCTAATCTACTCAACAACACTTGGTGAAATTAAGGAAACAAAACCCATTGCTTGGACTCTAAAAAATGGTCATAAAACACTCGTACCAATCAACTATAAAATAACCCACCATACTATTCAATATGAATTTCCAAATGGATACGCTTCATCTGACACATTGGTGATTGATCCATATCTGGTCTTTTCTACATTCACAGGCTCTACAACGGATAATTGGGGAATGACAGCAACACCTGGTCCTAACGGTGAATTGTATGCAGGAGGAATTAGTTTTGGAGCAGGTTATCCAACCACAACAGGTGCTTTTGACACTTCATACAACGGTGGGACAAACCATAACAATATTACTGGATTTGATGTTGCTATTTCTAAATTTAGTGCAGATGGAACGCAATTATTGTTCTCAACTTATTTAGGTGGCTCGTCCAATGAATTACCCGAAAGTATGATTGCTACCCATACAGGAGATTTATACGTAATGGGTATAACAGCCTCTGTAAATTTTCCGTTGGGAGCTTCTCCATATCAAAGTTCTTTTGCAGGTGGGTCAACAGCTACCGAAAATTCACTTCGATTTGTTGGCTCTGATATTTTTGTTGCAAAATTTAATTCATCAGGAACGCAATTACTAGCATCTACCTATATTGGAGGCAGTGAAAATGATGGATTAAACACCAGTACGCTTAATTACAATTACGGCGATCAATTCAGAGGAGAAATTATTTTACATGGAAATGACATCCTTGTTGCTTCCCACTCTAGATCCTCTAATTTTCCGATTACAAATACATCTTCCCTATCTGGCCCACAAGATATTGTTGTGTTTAAAATGAATGCTAACTTATCTCAATTAATCTGGTCTTCATTTTATGGAGGTACAGGGTATGAAACTGGTAACTCTATTGCGCTATCTTCAACTGGTTTTGCATACATAGCTGGAGGATCTTCATCTGCTGATTTTATTTTAAATGGCGAAGATTCTTCGTTTAATGGTGATCGAGATGGTATAGTCTTAAAAATAAACGTATCAACTGGCGACATCGTGAATGGCACATTTATTGGTAAAATTGGCTATGATCAATGTTATTTTGTTAGCTTGGACGTGAATGATGAAGTGTATGTCTTTGGGCAAAGCTCTTCTCCTTGGGCAATTACCCCAGGCAAATATGGAAACCCAAATTCTGGTCAATTTATCCGTAAATATGATGCAAATCTAACAACAGAATTATGGACAACAACAATTGGAGCTGGAACTACCCATCCAGAAATTTCTCCAACTGCTTTTTTAATTTCAGATTGTTTTGATATATTTTTCTCTGGTTGGGGAGGCGTTGTAAATGTAAACGGAAGTCAAGCTGCTTACAGTTCTTCAAATGGCTTTCCTGTCACATCGGATGCGTATCAGTCCACAACAAATGGTTCTAACTTTTATTTAGGAATTCTTAGTCAAGATGCAACGAATTTAGTTTATGGAACATATATGGGTGGAGTTAACGGATATTACAATCATGTTGATGGAGGAACTTGTCGTTTTGATAAATCAGGAGCTGTATATCACGCTGTTTGTGCTGCTTGTTCTGGAATGCCAAATGGTTTTACAACAACGCCTGGTGTTTGGTCAACAACAAACAATAGTAGTAACTGCAATCTTGCTGCATTCAAATTTCAAATGGGAATGCCTTATTCCTTAAGTGCTAATTCAACTGTTTGCAATGGTAGTTCTATTCAACTCAATGCTACAGGTGGCGTAAGTTATACATGGTCTCCAGCTAGCTCTCTAAACAATCCGAATATTCCCAATCCAATAGCCACACCAACAGAAACAACCGTTTATTATGTTAGCATGAACTTTAATGCTGGATGTGCCATTGAAGACTCTATTATTGTAGAAGTAGTCAACGAACCTATCATCGATTTAGATAATACTGCTTTGATGTGTAAGAACGATACGACTCAACTAACAGCAAGTGGAGGAACAACATACAATTGGTATCCCAATAATTACATTAATACTACTACAACATCTTCTGTATTGGTTTCTCCTCCTACTAGTATGTACTATTATGTAACTGTCGGTAATGAATGTTTTGAAAGAACAGATAGTATTTATGTTACCGTCAATCCTCTACCAGAAATTATTTTAGTTGATGACACAATAATTTGTAAAGGAGCAAGTGTCACATTAGTCCCTGAGGGGAATATGCAACCATCATGGACGACAGATAACACATTAATTTCCAATACCAACGGAAGTGCAACAGCAACTCCAAACACAGCTCAATATTACTATGTCACTGGAACAGACATTAATGGATGTCAAAATTTAGACTCCGTAAAAGTGAATTTCTACGATACACCTGATTTATCAGTATCTCCTGACACAAGTATATGCTTTGGCACATCAATACCCCTCAATGCAACAGGTGCTGATAGCTACCAATGGTCACCTACTTCATCGTTGACAGGAGCAAATACTTCTCATCCAACAGCAACACCTTCATCACCAACAACATATAACGTAGTGGCTATTTATGGTGATAACTGTCAACTCAAAGACAGTGTTAAAATTGGCATATTGTATCTACCTGTACCTATTGTACCTGATACCATTTATGCTTGTTACGGAGAGCCAAAAACAATTGAAGTTAGTGGCGCTGAAACTTATAGTTGGTCACCACCTACATATTTAAACACAGCTTATGGACCAATAGTACAAGCTACCGTTTATGGGGATATTACCTACCATGTTTCATTTACAAATTCTTGTGGTACAGTTATAAAAGATGTGGATATTGTATCGATATCCCCACATGTTGAAGCATTTAAAGACACCATTGTATGTCCAGGAGAAGAAGTACAACTTTTTGCAACAGGAGCCACGTATTATTCTTGGTATCCAACAGCTGGTTTATCCAACAGCCACACTTCATCCATACATATTATTCCGACTGCACCTACATTATATACAGTCATAGGAGTAGATACTTATGGATGCTCTATGATGGATTCCGTTTTTGTTGATTTATATCCAAAACCATTCATTGCTGCAAGTTCAGATCAATACTTATTTGAGGGAGATACTGCTGAAATTTATGCAATAACAAATAACAGTGGTACAATTTATTGGAGTCCTTCAGAATATTTATCATGTGTGATGTGCAATGAAGCGATTGCATACCCTCCAACAGATTATCACTACACAGTTACAATTATTGATGAAAATGGTTGCAAAGCAGCTGATGATTTATGGATTTATTTCAAACCTTTGATTTATGTACCAAATACATTTACCCCTAATGGTGATGGATTCAACAATTTCTTCATGGCAAAAGGTGGAAACATTTCTGATTTTGAAATGTACCTATTTGACCGTTGGGGGCAACTAATTTTCACATCCGATGATATAAACATTGGGTGGGATGGCTCATACAAAGGAAAAATGTGTCAAGATGGCACATATACGTGGAAAATCGCGTATAAAGACCGTCAAAGTAATGAATACAAGATTGTTGGGCATGTAAATCTTATCCGATAACTCACTACTTCTTATTTTCAATCGCCTTTAAATAATTCTTTAATTCTTGCTCATTTTCATTTTTCAGAATCATCAAAGCATTATCTGATTCAACGACAATATAATTTTTTAGACCATCAATCATCACAGTTTTTTTATCTGGCACATTGATAAAGCAATTTTTTACATTAAATGTATGCACATTTTTACCTATGATAGAGTTATTAAAAGTATCTTTAGTTGAATGTTCGTACAAACTCTTCCATGTACCCAGATCACTCCAATCAAAACTAGCCAATACCACATCAACATTGTTCGCTTTTTCCATCACTGCATAATCGATAGATATGTCTTGACACTTTTGAAATGATTGATTAATAAATGTTTGTTCATTAGAAGTATTGTAGAAAGATATATCTGCACAAAACAAATCAAATAAATCCTTTTGATATGTTTTAAGAGCTTCCAATACAGTGGTTGATTTCCAAACAAAAATTCCAGAATTCCAATAAAAATTACCCGAACGAACAAAGAGTTCTGCTGTTTCCAAATTCGGCTTTTCTCTAAATTGTAAAACTTTTGTTACTTCTCCAACGTGAGCCTTTTTTTCTTTATTGAATTCAATGTATCCGTAGCCTGTATCAGGGCGAGTTGGTTTAATCCCCAATGTTACAATTTTATTATTATTGATAGCATTCTCAACAGCCGTTTCAATTGTTTTTTTAAACTCGTCTTCTTTCATTATCAAGTGGTCAGAAGGGCAAACAATCATGCAGGCATCTTTATCCAAAAGATTTATTTTAGCAGCAGCATACGCAATACAAGGAGCTGTATTTTTACGTATCGGTTCTGTTAAAATTCTATCACGTTGCATGTTTGGCAATTGAGATTGGATCATATCAACGTAGTTTTCATTGCTCAATATGAAAATATTTTGTTCAGGAACAATGTTCAACAACCGTTCGTACGTCATTTGTATCAAAGTTTTTCCTATACCTAAAACATCAATAAATTGTTTTGGTCGTTCAGGTGTGGACAATGGCCAAAAGCGACTTCCAACACCGCCAGCCATAATAACGGCATAAATACTTTTATTGTTCATTTTTTTTTCACTTCAACGGTTGCTAATTTATGTATCAGGTATTGTTTTCCACTATTAATATCAGTGCACAAATACCTTGTTCTTCTTAATTCACCTTTTTTAAAAACTCTTATTCCTAGTGTAAAGTTAGCATATTTTGGGAGTTTTTCTAATGTTACCTCATTTTCAGTAAAAGAATCGTATCGTTTCAATACTCTATTTAGTTGAATATCACTACAAGAAGATGCTTTCATATTTACAAAAGAGTTAATCAAAGCATTTTCAATATCTTTAGGCATTACTTTCATTTCAATGATAGGTTCCATTAAAAGAATAAAATTACGCTTCCATTCATCTCCATGAGGTTTTACACTGTTTTTATATTCAATCCAAGTCTTCAAATGAGCAAATTCATGGATTGTTGTTACCAAAAAAGCGTATTCATTTAAGTTGCCATTCACTGTAATTTGTGACTTGGTTTCACCTCTACCAGCTCTAAAATCACCAAGTTTTGTTTTTCTAGGCGCAACAATTTTAAAACTAACAGGATAAAGCAAAAACAAAGAAGCTACATAATCTTCTGTATTAGATGGTACATATTTAGTTAATACTTTTTTTATCTTTGTGCTCTTCTCCATGAGATTTTTTTTACAATTTATTGCAAATGAAAGAAAATATAACATTAATTTAGCACACGGTGATAAAAAAACTTTTTGAAAATATTGGACTTTACTTTCAGATGTTGCGAGTTGTCTTCTCAAAACCTGAAAAATGGAGTGTATTTCGCAAACGTGTGTTTGATGAAATACAAATAATTGGATTGAGTTCTATCTTAATTGTAGCAATCATGTCTGTATTTATTGGAGCGGTAATTGCTTTGCAAATTGCCTCTAATATGGACAGTCCATTATTACCTTCCTATACTATTGGGTACATTACACGTTCCACTACAATTTTGGAGTTTTCACCAACCATCATGTCATTAATCCTAGCTGGTAAAGTAGGTTCAAATATCTCTTCTGAAATTGGAACAATGCGTATAACAGAACAAATTGACGCTTTGGAAATAATGGGTGTTAATTCATTGGCATATTTAGTTTTACCTAAAATTGTTGCTGCTCTTATTTTCTTCCCTATTTTGGTGATTATTTCTATGTTTTTAAGTATTTGTGGAGGATGGATTGCATTGGTATTATCGCAAATGGGCTCTACTGAAGATTATATTTACGGAATCCGTGCATTCTTCAAATCATTTGAAGTAACATACGCTTTAACAAAAACAGTTGTGTTTGCATTTATTATTGTTTCAATTGCATCTTTTTATGGTTATTACACAAGAGGAGGTGCTTTAGAAGTTGGTAAAGCTGCAACACAAGCTGTAGTTACAAATAGTATTACTGTACTTGTATTTAATTTAATTTTAACTCAATTAATGCTACTCTAATGATTGAAGTTAAAAATATCAATAAATCTTTTTCTGGAAATCAAATTCTATTTGATATCAATGCTCAATTTTTACAAGGAAAAGTAAATTTAATCATTGGGCAATCTGGTAGTGGAAAATCTGTTTTAGCCAAAAATATCGTTGGATTGCATACACCTGATACAGGTGAGGTGCTTTTTGATGGACGTAATTTTGTACAGATGTCACGCCAAGAAAAGACAGAAGTTAGAAAAGAAATTGGAATGCTTTTTCAAGGGTCTGCACTTTTCGATTCTATGACTGTTGAAGAAAACGTAATGTTTCCTCTAAAAATGTTTACCAATAAAAGTCACAAAGAGCGTTTGGATAGAGCCAATTTTTGTTTAGAACGTGTAAATCTGTCTGGTAAGAACAAACTATATCCTTCTGAATGTAGTGGAGGAATGCAAAAGCGTATTGCAATTGCCCGTGCTATAGCAATGCAACCAAAATATTTATTTTGCGACGAACCTAACTCTGGTTTGGATCCTAAAACCTCCATTGTAATTGATGGGTTGATTCAGGAGATTACTTATGAATACAATATGACAACCATTGTTATCACTCATGACATGAACTCTGTTATTGAAATCGGTGATCGTGTAATGTTTATCTACAAAGGAAAAAAATGGTGGGAAGGAGATAGAAATTCTATTCTTACTACCGACAATCAAGAAATAATTGATTTTGTATATGCATCTTCATTCATGAAAGAAATTCGTGATAATATGCAAAAAAAGATATAAGTTTTACTATAATAAAAATAGGGTGTTCGATAATCGAACACCCTATTTTTATTATAGTATTTGAACTAACTATTCAACCACAATTTGAGAAACTCGGTTGTTAGAACCTAATTTTGTATTAACAAGATAACTTCCAGATGAAACGTTGTGCAAGTCAATAGTCACTTCATTTGAGCTTGGTTTAACCTGTGTAACAATTCTTCCAACATGATCAGTTACAACTACCTCATCAATAATTTCAACACTCACAATTGTAATCATTCCTTTTGATGGATTAGGGAATAACTTAAACCCTTCAGCATTGATATCCTCAATACCTGCACATCCATCAACGATTAATTGATTACTTGCTGTATTTGAACATCCTGTTGTACTAGATGTAATGCTATACACAATTGTTTTAGAACCCAAACCAGCAGTTGAAGGTGAAAATTGACTTCCTAAAACCCCTGGTCCACTATATGTTCCACCAGCAGGAGAACCTTGAGTTAACGTTATCGGATTATGATAAATACAAACAGTTGGTAAACTTGCCAACGCTACAGTTGGTAACGCATTCACAATAATTTGATTTGTTGCCGAATTGCTACAACCTGTTGTTGGATTCGTGTATGTATAAGTAATTGTTTTTGTTCCACTTCCAGCTGTAGATGGATTAAATGTTGTTCCACTAACACCTGAACCACTATATGTTCCACCAGCAGGGGAACCTTGATTCAATGTAATTGAACTTGCATTTTGACAAACAGTTGGTAAACTTCCAAGAGTAACGGTTGGTAACGGTTTAACAGTAATGGAATTGTTTGCACTTGAAGCTCCGGAATTAATGCTTAATGAAATAGTTTTAGCACCATCGTTTGAATAAGTCACTACATGTGGTCCTGCTCCCGTTGCTGTTGCAGGGCTTGCTCCAGCTCCAAAGTTCCAGTTCCATGAAGTTGCACCAGAAGAAGTGTTTGTGAAGGTTACTGTTTGTCCTACACATACAGAACTTGAAGATGCTGTAAAGCTTGCATTTTGAGGTCCTGCTGTAACACCAGAAATATTCACATTATCAATATAAACTTGATTTCCCCAACCGGAAGTTCCTCTAAATTTAATTTTAACTTGATTCTGACCGATATAAGGCGTTAAATCCACAGTTTCATTTCTCCAAGTTGCTGGATTAGTGTAACCATTTCCACCAGCTTCTGTTTGTAAAGTTGAACCTGATTTTGAATAAATAACTTCATAAGGCATACCACACCCTGGAGAAATTAAAACTTCTAATTTGTCGTTTAAAGTTGTACCACCTGAAACATAAGGTCTATAAGCTACATCAAAAGTTAAAGTTGTAGAAGATACGGTTGACAAATCAATTGCAGGTGTATTTAAGTCATCTATATCCCCCATGTTATTACTAGTAGGGTCGAATCTCAAGTTAGCAGAATTCCCAGCAGTTGGTGCTGTGCCTTTTGTGCCATTTCTTCCCCAAGTATACGCATTTCCTCCATTATTAACTGTCCAACCTGTAGGAGGGAAAGTTGCGTTTACAAAACCTTCTACAAATGGTAAAGACACAGGAGTAACACTTGCCGCTACTGTTATATATGACGTATTGGTTATTGTTCTTGATCCAGCACTAGATGAAGTAATTGCAACACTTACGTTGTAACTACCAGCTGTAGAATAAGTAACAGTAGGGTTTGCTTGTGTTGATGTTGCAGGTGTACCTCCTGGAAAACTCCATGAATAAGAGGTTATTGCTACATCAGTATTTGTCACAGAGAATGTTGTAGATGCTCCTTGGCAAATACCAACAGATGTTGCATCTAATAGAGTACTACACAATGATGTTGTTGAAGGAAGAACACCAACTGCTTTTAGATTTGCTTCTGTCCAGATATTATTTCTTCCTGCTATAGAGCTAGTGAGGGCTGTTCGCATTCTTGTAACCTGTCCATTTGTAAACATTTTTGAGCAATACGAATAATCCATGTAGTTTTCATAATTTTCTACAATACTAGCATTACAATTTTTTGCACTTGAGGCTGTCGGACATGATGTAAAACCTTTAGTTAGTGGTGTATCAGCAACACCATCATCTCCACAAGAAACACCTGGTTGATTTCCATCACCCCAAATATGTTTTAAATTTAGCCAGTGCCCCGCTTCATGTGTCAATGTTCTACTAGTAAATTCACTAGATGTACCAATAGATCCACAGTAATCATATTCCACAAATATTCCATTATAAAACATGTTTGTAGCATTTGCAGTTGCATTTCCTTGAGGAAGATAAGTATATCCAGCTGCACCTCCAATATCTTTACAAACATAGATGTTTAGGTATTTATTATGAGGCCAAACACCTTGATAAACATTGTTTCCAGCAACAATAGCATTTACTTGACTTTGTCCATTTGATCCATTGGTTGTTTGGGTAGATTGCGTACGTGTTATTCCATTAAAACAAGTCCCATCTGGAGCAGTTTTAGCCAATGAAAATTCTATTTCCACATCACCTGCAATCGGTAAAAATGTTGAATAAACATTATTTACATCTGCATTTTGTTTTCTATAATCTCTATTTAAAATTCGAACAGCATCAATGACTTGAGCATCAGATATATTTTCAGTACCACCATTGTGCAAAATATGAAACACAACTGGAATTGTATAAACTGTTCCTCTTGGAGAAATGGTTGTGTTTTCTTGTAATGACAATTGTTGAGCGACCAAATATTCTTGGTATCTAGCTGGATCTTCAATCTGCATACGTTCTAACATTGCATACTGATCACATTTTCTAGCTTCGTGATTGGTTTCAACATTTCGTTGACCAAAAGAAATTGTTGCAAGGAATAAACTTGCAATAAGGAGTATATTTTTTCTCATAGGTTATTTAATTAAAGGTTAGACCTATAAAAAAAAATTTTAATTTTGAAAAAAAACATTAACAATTTTTAACGGCACATTTTTTGATAGTGTTTTTTATATAAAGTTTAAAACTATGAAATTTATTTACGTTTTCATAACAACCATTTTAATGATACTTCCTCTTCAAGGAGTGCCATACGCTAAGCTAGATGCTGCTTTCGATCAAAAAAATGCCGAATCAATTGTGGCTTTAGCAAAGGAAAAAGTGCTTTTAAACATACTTGGAAAAGAGGGTGTTTATTCCAGATCTCAAGCATTATTAGTGTTGAAAGATTTTTTCAATAATAAAGGTGCTTCAAATTTTAGCTATACATTTAAAAGTAGTGAGTCTGAAACTGATACATTTGCTATTGGAAATTTATCCTGCAACAACGTTAAACACAGAGTCACAATACATTTTAAAGCAACAGAAAACGATTATAAAATTGAAAGTATCACAATAGAAAAAGAATAAAATGGAATTTACAAAAGAAAACAAAGACGCTCTTAATCATATAATAAAAAACGCATTAACAGAAGATATTGGTGATGGTGACCATTCAAGTTTAGCTTGTGTACCGACTGAGGCAGTAGGAAAAGCAAAACTCATTATTAAAGATCATGGTGTTTTAGCTGGCGTAGAATTTGCCCAACTAATTTTTAATTATTACGACCCTTCATTAAAAATGACCATTTTCATTGAAGATGGAGCGGTAGTTAAACCTGGACTAATCGCTTTTGAAGTTGAAGGGAAATCTCAATCAATTTTAGCCACAGAACGATTAGTATTGAATTTTATGCAACGAATGAGTGGCATTGCTACACAAACAAATGCCATTGTAAAAAAAATAGATGGATTGAATTCCAAATTATTAGATACTCGTAAAACCACTCCAGGGATTCGTCTATTAGAAAAATGGGCTGTTAGAATTGGTGGTGGATACAATCATCGCTTTGCACTCTATGACATGATTATGTTAAAAGACAATCACATTGACTATGCAGGAGGAATACAGCAAGCTATTTCAAGAACCAATGAATACCTCAAAACCAATAATAAACAATTAAAAATTGAAATTGAAGTACGCAATCAAGATGAATTAAATCAAGTGTTATCCGTTGGTAATGTTGACCGAATAATGCTCGATAACTTTACTCCTAACGAAATTAAAGAGGTTATATCAAGAATTCCTAAACATTTTGAGATTGAAGCATCGGGTGGTATTACCATTGACAACATCAGAGATTATGCAGAAACAGGTGTTGACTTTATTTCAGTTGGAGCATTAACTCATTCATTTAAGAGCTTAGATATGAGCTTAAAAGCCGATTTTAGTAACTATTAATAAATTTTAGTTCTTGTTTTTTAGTTGATTTCGCTTATTAATCTTGACATTTTTGGCATTTTATATATATTTGCGACATCAAAAGCCCACGTGGTGGAATTGGTAGACACGCCATCTTGAGGGGGTGGTGCCACTAGGTGTACCAGTTCGAATCTGGTCGTGGGCACAAAAAGAAGAGTATTCGGTATTTCGAGTACTCTTTTTAATTTAACGACGTGGATGATTTACTCATTAGGTAAACCAACGAATCCATAAATAATTGTTCCGTAACAGGCTGATCGTACAAACAACTTCCTATTCCGTCTAACAAACAACATTGGATTTTGCCCGAATGATTCTTTTTATCATTGTATAACAATTCGATAATTGTAGGAAAATCATCCATTGGAATGGTTGGTATCGGATACCAATTTAAAATAGTTTGTTCTATTTCAAAAAAAGCATCCTTTGGTAGTATTCCTAATTTTTGAGAAACAAAACTTTCCATAAGCATTCCTAGGGCAACACAATATCCATGATCTTTCGCTTCACTCTGCAGATAATACCCTTCAATAGCATGCCCCATTGTATGTCCAAAATTCAATATTTTACGAAAACCTTTTTCTTGAGGATCGTCATTCACAACAGCAACTTTAATAGAGGCAATATCTCGAAGCAATAAATCATCTTTCAATTCTAATAAATCTTCAATTTCAACTAATTTTTGCCACAATGAAACATCTTTAATCAACCCGTGTTTCAAAGCCTCTGCATAACCATTCACCATTTCTTTAATGGGAAGTGTTTCTAAAAAAGTTTTATCAATAAAAATAGCTTTCGGAAAACGAAAAACGCCCAATTGGTTTTTATAAATATCTAAATCCACTCCATTTTTTCCGCCTATAGACGCATCTATCATTCCTAGAAAGGTTGTGGGAATATGAATAAAATCAACACCACGCTTATACAAGGAAGCTATAAAACCACCCATATCAGTAACAACTCCACCACCCAAATTTATTACCAAATCTCTTCGCCCTATTCCATATTCAGATAAAGCTTCCCACACTTGATGACACACATCTATGGTCTTATTTTCTTCTCCAACAGGAAGCAACATCACTTCTGCTGTAGATAAGAACTCAAAAGAAGTGATTAAATAATCCAAACAATGCTCATTGGTATTCTCATCAGCTATAATTATAATTTTAGAGTTGGAGTATTCTTTGAGCACCAACGTACTAAAGTTTGAATCAACTAGTGAACCAATTTCAATTGGACAATCAATATTTTGAAGCGCGTACATACAAACTGTTTTTACGAAATTAGTAATTCATAAAACAATAATGAAATGAAACGAAATGAAAATAAATTTATTTTGAATTGAATTGATTCTCAAATTGAAGATAAATGTATTTGTAAATCAAAAAAGCGACACCTGTTCCAATAATAAATCCACCTATAATATCTGATAAGTAATGAACTGCAAAATATATTCGACTATATGATATAAGTATTGAAAGTATTAACAATGTAGGTAACAATCTTTTATAATAAGGTTGCATAACCCAACCTACAAACCACGATAAGGCAAAGAAATTACCAGCGTGAGAGGATACAAATCCATATTGACCTCCTTTGTAAAAGTCGCCATTTTCAAATTGATAAAAATGTAACGTATCTGTAATTAGTAAATTGTGTGATGGACGGTAACGTTGAACCAATTCTTTTATAATTCCAGAACAAATAAAATCGGTGCAGCCAACAACTGAAATAGTACAAACAAAATAGAACAATGCTTTTTTCCACCCCAATTGCTTGAATCCTAAATAGATTAAAAATACATACAATGGAATCCAAGTAACTCGTGCCGAAAATGTCCACATAACATCATCTAATAGAGGTGAATTCCAGCTATTAATTGCTACGACAATAGCTCTATCTATAGATTCGAACCATTCAATCATACGATAAATATTTCCAAATCAAGTCTTTTAACTCGGTAATACCTTTTCCAGATACCGCAGAAATGAATATACTCGGTATTTTAGGTAATGTTTTTTTAACTTCTTCAATCAATTCATCATCTAACATATCCGACTTCGTAATTGCCAAAATTCGTTCTTTGTGCAATAATTCAGGGTTGTATTGCTTCAATTCATTCAGCAATGTTTCATATTCTTTCTTTATATCTTCACTATCAATTGGAACCATGAATAACAACAATGAATTGCGTTCAATATGTCTTAAAAATCGTAATCCCAAACCTTTTCCCTCATGTGCACCTTCGATAATTCCAGGTATATCTGCCATGATAAAAGAACGATAGTCACGGTACGAAACCATTCCTAAATTAGGTCGAAGTGTGGTAAAAGGATAATTAGCAATTTCTGGTTTTGCTGCAGAAACTACAGAAAGCAAAGTACTTTTACCTGCATTTGGGAATCCAACAAGACCAACATCTGCTAAAACTTTTAATTCTAATATTTTCCATCCTTCAATACCTGGTTCGCCCGGTTGAGCATATCTAGGTGTTTGGTTGGTTGCCGATTTAAAGTTATTATTTCCTAATCCACCACGGCCACCACGTTGCAATATTTGTTCCTCACCATCTTCGGTAATTTCAAACAACACTTCTCCGGTTTCTTCATCTTTTGCAATAGTACCCAATGGAACTTCAATAAATACATCCTTACCTTGTGCTCCTGTTTTAAGATTACCAGAACCATGTGCCCCATGTTCGGCTTTTACATGTTTTTGATACTTTAAATGCAATAACGTCCACATTTGCTTGTTACCACGTACAATTATATGTCCACCTCGACCTCCATCACCACCGTCAGGCCCACCTTTAGGAATGTATTTTTCTCTACGGTAGTGTGTTGAACCACCACCTCCATTTCCAGAAGTGCAATGAATTTTTACGTAATCTACAAAATTATCAGATGCCATTTATCTAAAATATTGTACAAAAGTAGGAAAATAAAACCAATACTACGAATAGATAGTCAATTGAACCAAATAATTTCATTAAATAAAAACAAATGATAAATTCATTTTAATATTTTTACGCTAATAAAAATTCAGTACTGACGGACTAAATAGATGAGATTCTTCGCTTCATTTCGACAGTGCTCAATGGAACCGCTTTATATGACAGTGTTTTTGTCGTAATTTTGATTTGGGTGGGGTAGGTTGGTGACTTTGCCACCAACCTACCCCACCCAAAGAACCTAACTATTTGATTGTTCATTTTGAACAAAGTAAGAAATCTCATTAAACTAATTTTTACTCGATCAGTAATGTAAAAATTTATAAATTTGCTCATCAATTAATCATATACTATGAACATTAAATTCATTTTTTTTCTTTTCTTACCTATGACCTTACAAGCTCAAAAATCTTATACCCCAATTGCAAAAAAAAATGCGAAAGAACTAACCATTCACAATCATACTCGCATTGATAATTACTTTTGGATGAATGAACGGGACTCGAAAGATGTTCTTAATTACATCAAAGCTGAAAATAAAGTAAGTAAGGGATTTTTTAAATCAAATCAGAAATTAATCTCTAAATTAATTACCGAATTTAATGGGCGTATTAACCCAAATGATGTCTATCCTCCTTTTGAAGTAAATGGAATTAGTTATCAAGAAACAATTTCAGAAAAAGATGATTATACGAAAACATGGATACTCAATGGAACTGACAAAAAACTATTTATAGATGAAAATAAAAGGGCTAAAAAACATTCATTTTATGAGCTTGCAAACTGGGTGCCCTCACCAAATAATCAGCTTGTTGCCATTTGCGAAGACTTTATTGGAAGAAGAAACTACGAAATTACGTTTAGAAATTATTCAAACGACACCTTTCTTGAGGATAAATTAGAGCAAACCGATGGATTAATTGAATGGGCTAACGACAATAAAACAGTTTTTTATATTAAAAAAGATCCACAAACACTCCGTTCTTTTCAAGTGTATCGTCATGTTTTGGGGACAAACCAAGCAACGGATGATTTAATCTATGAAGAAAAAGATGAAAAATTTGAAATAGGTATTGAAAAATCAACGAATAGTCAGTATATTTTTATTGTTTCTCAATCATCAACCACTACTGAATATTGGTATTTAGATGCCAACAAATCTCAAACCATGCCTAATGTGTTTTTAAAAAGAGAGCAAAATCACGAATACAAAGTTCAAGCACACAACAACGGTTTTTATTTGCTAACAAACAAAAATGCGCCAAATCGAAAGATAGTCTTTTCAAAAACCATTCCAACTTCAATTGAAACATGTAATGAAGTTATAGCCCATGATGAAAGTCGATTAATTGAAGAATTAATTGTTACCGATTCGCATATTTTTGCTCAAGAACGCAGCAATGGTTTAGAACAAATTCGGTTGTATGATATAACTACAAAAGCTTCTCAATACATTGAAGTTGAAGAAGAAACTCGCTCCTTACAAATTATAGACAATGATAATTATTATAGTAAAACTGTAGATTTTTCCTATAATTCAATGACCACTCCAACAACGATTTTTCGTCAAGATTTATCATCTGGAAACAGAACAATCATTTATCAGTACGAGCTTTTAGACAAGCAATTTAAACCATCCGATTACGAATCAAAACGAATATGGGCTACTGCTACAGATGGCACTAAAATACCCGTCTCAATTGTCTATAAAAAAGGCACTGATTTAGCCAGTTCACCTTGTTTTCTTTACGGATATGGCTCGTATGGCGTTACCATTCCTGATGTTTTCAGCGCAACACGACTAAGCTTACTCAACAGAGGATTTGTTTATGCATTGGCACATGTTAGAGGTGAAAAATACTTAGGCGATCAATGGTATCAAGATGGGAAATACCTCAAAAAGAAAAATACATTCACCGATTTCATTAATACAGCAGAATTTTTGGGAAATGAAGGTTATTGTGACCCTTCAAAAATATATATCAATGGTGGAAGTGCAGGCGGATTGCTAATCGGTGCTGTTTTGAATATGGCTCCTCATTTATTTAAAGGGGCAATTGCAGATGTACCTTTTGTTGATGTGGTTACAACTATGCTTGATGAAACCGTTCCTCTCACCGTTGGAGAATACGAAGAATGGGGCAACCCGAATGAACAAGAATACTATCAATACATGTTGAGTTATTCTCCTTATGACAATGTTCCTAAAGCAGATTTTCCCCATTTACTAATTACAACAGGCTATCACGATTCTCAAGTTCAATATTGGGAGCCATTGAAATGGATTGCAAAAATAAGGGATTATCGAACCAATAATAATTTATTACTCCTTGATTGCAACATGGATTCTGGTCACGGTGGTGGTTCTGGCAGAAGTTCTGCTCGTATGGAATTAGCTAAAATGTTTACTTTTATACTCAATCTTGAAGGTGAAAATTAACATATTACTCGTTTTTATTCTTTTGACAAATACTGTTTTTAGTCAAAAGAAAACATCTAATTTATTAGTCGAAGATACTGATTCATTACCATATACATCATACAGGTATCGACCTATTCTATTCGCAGATATAGGTTTTACAGCGGCTCCACTTGATTTAAAGTATAGCTTTAGTGATGAAATCAAGCAAATTAGCTACCGCCATAACAATAAAATGATGCTGGGTATTGGAGCTTCACATAGTTGGTTTGCTTTTCGAATAGGGTTAGCTGTAGTAGGTAATTTGAAGCCAGTTTCAAAATTTGGTAAATCAAATTACTTCGATATTGGTTTACGTTTTTCAATTAAACATTTCTATTCTGAAATTGGTTTCAGGTATTATACGAATTATTCAATCATTGATGCTTACAAGTGGGATACAACTTTTACAAAATCTATTCCAAATGATACTCGTCAAAATATTGACGTTTACAATGTTGCAGCTAAAATGTGGTATATTAATAATAAGCATTTCAAGATGGATGCTTTTACAGGAAATAGAGGCGTATTTAATAAATCAACGTTTACATGGTACCTAGGAGGGCGACTAGATTCTTATGGAATCAATAATAAATCAGGTGATCTAATTTCCAGAAATCTTCAAGATACTACTAATTCAAAAACTGCTTCAACCGCATTTAACGCAGTAGAATTAGGAGTTCTTCCAGGTGTTGGCTATGCAACTAGATACAAAACATTTCAATTTGGAATTATGGCTGCTATAGGCCCAATGGTACAACTTAAATCTTATACTATTAATGGCTCTCCAAATGGATTAGGTGGTATAGTTGCGCGGTATGATTTTAAAATGACATTTGGATACAATATACCTCGCTGTTTTGTTATGTTTATCATAGATGTAGATACAAAATCGATAAATTTTGACAAATTAAAATACAACCAAACATTCTATTCGATGAAAATGCAAGTTGGTTATCGTTTTAATGAAAAACTTCCTAAAAAGAAACGTAAAAAATAAATATAATTAGTTTTTCTTTTATTTTTCCTTTTTGACTAATACTTTTGTCATCGTTATATTCTTCATGACACAACGAGAAAAAATAGTATTCAGCAGTTACTTAAAACTTATTCTTGCATCTGCTTTCATTGGTTTGTTATGCTCTTTATTAGCTATTTCTTTCAAGTTTATCACAGAATACGCAGAACATTCAATTATTCACCTTGTTAACATTACAACATCTTTTTTATATATTTTCCTCCCTTCTATTGGTATATCAATTATCTATTTTTTAAGAAAATTTTTCTTCCAGAATAAAAAAAACAAAGGTATAACTGAGATTTATAAAACATTGGACGATAGAAAAGAACACCTACCTTTCTATAAAGTTCCTTCACATTATTTAAACGGTTTTTTTACAGTTATTTTTGGAGGATCAACAGGAATTGAAGTCTCAACTGTTGTTGCGACAGCTGCTTTAGGCAATAATATTTACAAAAAAAACCTTGTGGCTCATATTTATAAACGTGAAATCGTTTGCGCGGGTGTTGCAGCAGGTATTGCTATTTTATTTTCAAGTCCATTGGCTGGATGGTTATTTGCTATTGAAGTAATTGCTCGAAAAATTAGCAAAACAGTCATAATAAGTTGCACAGCATCTGTAGCCGTTGCTAGTTTGTATATCTTCTTTATCGATGATTCAAGAATATTACCGTTTGAATTAACCCATTGGAATTGGTTTGCTGTTCCTTTTTTTATTATTCTTAGTTGTATTGGTGGAGCACTATCAGCCTACTTTACATTCCTTGTTACAAGGATGAAGCCTTTATTCTCTAGATTTCCAAATGATTTTTATAGAGTTTTTGTCGGCGCATTAATCGTTGGTATATTACTTTTCTTCTTCCCTCAATTGTATGGCGATAGTTACAAAGGATTACACGATGTTATTTCAAACAGTATGGAAATTGGTGGTATTTCGCTAATTATACTATTCTTTTTAGCAATATTAAAACCTTTAGCAGCAGCTATAACCTTGGGAGCTGGCGGTGATGGTGGAGTTTTTGCTCCAAGTATTGTTGCCGGCGCTTTTTTAGGTATCTTATTTGCACAAGTTTGCAATTCTCTTTTTGACACTCAATTAATCTTACTCAATTTTGCATTGATTGGAGCTGCATCTATGTTATCTGCATCCATTGCTGCACCATTAACAACTATCATTTTGATTAGTAATATCATTCCAAACGGATATGTTTTAGTTGTTCCTCTTACACTGTGCTGTTTTATTGCCGTAGCTTTTGCAAAAAGAATACTTCCTTACACAGTATATACCTATCATACTTACGAAAAGGAACAAAAAGTAAAATAATCACTACTTCACTTTAGCTAAGCAACTTTCTATCATACTTACCGCTCTATCAATCGTTTCTTTTTTTGTTCTAAACGATAAAATCGCCATTCGTATGACAAATCGTCCTTTAATAATTGAAGAACTCAGAAACACTTCTCCATCTTTGTGAATTTCGTCCATTAAACGACGATTTTTTGCTTCCTCATCCGATTCAAATGGATACCAGAAATAACTTACGGATAAATCTGGTTCTGGTCCAACTTTAAAACCTAAATCAATTAATCGCTGTCTGAAATACTGTGTTAACACTAATTTTTCTTCCGAACAGGCAATGAATGGTTCTATACCGTGAATTTGCAAAGGCAACCAAACCCTCAATCCCCTAAAATGTTTTGTTAATTCAGGTGAAATATTTGCCGAACTTTTCACCAACGACTCATTGGTTGCATCTTGCATGTAATTGGCTTCGTAGTAATTGGAATGCAACGCTGCTGATTTATTTTTTATCAATACGGCACCTGTTCCGTACGGCAAAAACATTCCTTTGTGTGGGTCAACTATCAACGAATCTGCTCGTTCTATTCCTTTAAATAGTCCTTTTTTCGAGGTTAAAATGAAAAATCCGCCATAAGCTGCATCAACATGAAACCAAAGTTGGTGTTTTTGAGCAATATCTGCAATCAAATCCAATGGATCAATAGCTCCAGTATCAGTTGTACCAGCAGAGGCTACAATTAAAAATGGGTTCAACCCTTGTTGTACATCACCCTTTATTTGTTTATCCAATTCATCAGCTTTCATTCGATGAAAATCATCCAAAGGTATATAACGAATAATCACATCTTCCAAACCAATAATTCGCAAAGCTTTTTGAGTGGAATGATGCACTTGTTCACTCATATAGACAACACTTTTGGGCACTAGTTCATTCTTAATTTTGTAGTGATCGCGAGCTGCTGTAAAAGCAATTAAAGTAGAAGTAGAACCTCCTGAAGATAAACTTCCTACAGCTGTATCGGGAAATGAAAAAAGCGTTTTCAACCAATTCACAACTTCATTTTCTATTGTTGCTGCTCCAGGATTTGCATAATAAACACTTGCATAGGGATTGGTAACGGCTGCTAAAAAATCGGCAATTGCTGAAACAAATATTCCACCTCCTGGTATATATCCTACGTGTTTACCAGAAGCAGCAATAATGCCTGTTTCAACGACATTTTCTTGGTATTGCGCTAAAAGTTCTAAAAAATCCCTTTTAGAACCATCAATTGCTAATACTCCTGCATCTTTTGGACTATATCCTTTTGCTTCTTTTAGGCTATTAATGAAGTTGTTAGCAAAATTCTTAACTGTATCAATTAGTTCATTTCGTTCCAACTCGTTTGGTTCTAGTTTAGAACTTTTACTTCCTAAATCTTCTAATTGTTTTATTAAATTTTCCAGATTCATTGATTTGATTTTTTGGGATTCATAAAAGTAGTAAATAATTTATCTGCAGCAAATGATTATCTTTGCAAACCTTTATTTCTATATGTCGAATCAAATTAAACTCCATTTTTTAGTTTATCTTACCGGTTTAAGTATCATAGGATTTCTAGCAACTGACATGTACTTGCCTACTTTTGAGGCAATCCGAAATGATTTAAACACATCAAAAACAGCTATTGGAGCCAGTTTAACTATCTTTTTAGGTGGATTTGCTTTTGGTCAATTAATTTGGGGGCCATTATCTGATAAATACGGAAAACCACGTTCTATTGTAATAGGATTAACACTCTTTATACTTGCTTCGCTAGGTATTTATTTTACAGAAAATGTAGTTTTATTTATTCTCTTGAGATTTTTTCAAGCCATTGGAGCTTGTGCTGCTTCCGTTTGTTGGCAAGCGTTGGTCATTGAGCAGTTTGATGAATCCATTGCTAAAAAAGTCTTTGCATCCATTATGCCATTGGTAGCATTATCGCCAGCATTAGCTCCTCTTTTGGGTGTGTTTATTTTTGAACATTTCGGTTGGCGGGCAATATTTGTTACTATCTCTCTTATTGCATTTTTATTAATCATTTATTCGCTTTCTTTAAAAAATAAAGTCAGCAACTCTTCCACTCAGCAGTCCATTTCTTACAGCACTTTCTTTCAATCAAAAAATTTCATTGGAAATGTAATGATTTATGCCTTTTGTTCTGCTGGGTTCTTTGCTTGGCTGACAGGTGCGCCTTTTTTTCTCAAAGAGTTGGGTTACAATGAAAGTGAAATCGGGTTGAGTTTTGTACCTCAAACCATCAATTTTATATTAGGCGGATACGGAATACGTTACTTGATTACAAAAATTGATGGCAAGAAAATTGTTCCTTATTTACTGGTTTTATATGCACTCTCTTTGCTAATCATTTTGTTTTTAGCAGTATTCACTTCTCCTACACTAACAACTTTATTGATTCCTTTCAGCTTTATGGCATTGTCCAATGGTGCTTGTTACCCAATCGTTGTTGCAGAGGCTTTAAAACCCTATTCTGCCAATTCTGGAAAAGCATCTGCACTTCAAAACACCATCCAATTAGGTGCTTGTTTCATTGCTAGTGCTGCCGTTTCTGCTTTTTCAAATCAAGCCTTATTGGCTACTTGTATCGTAATGACAATAACCATTGTTTTTGTTGCAATCGGCTACCGTTGGTCAAAACAATAACTCCATCAATAAGCAACCAAAACCGATTTAGTACGTTTTCTTTGCAAAATAAATTGATTAAAATGAAACATCTTGTACTCCTTTTTTCTCTATTTCTAATCCATTTTTATTCAACAGCAGGCGATTCTCTACGTGTTTTATTCATTGGTAACAGCTATACCTATGTCAATGACCTCCCAAATGTGATAAAAGACATGGCAGCAGTAGATGGAAATTATCTAGAACATGCAAGTAGCACTCCAGGCGGACAAACATTACAGCAACATTGTTCCAATACAACAACACTCAACCTCATTCGTCAAGGTGATTGGGACTATGTTGTTATTCAAGAACAAAGTCAAGTACCTTCGTTTCCTGATGGGCAAGTTATTTCACAATTTTATCCTTATGTTAAACAATTAAACGATTCCATTCATAAGTACAATCCTTGTGCCAAAAATATGTTTTATGTTACATGGGGAAGAAAAAATGGCGATGCTCAAAATTGCCCTTACTTCACACCTCTATGTACGTATGAAGGCATGGATAATCTATTAACATTGCGCTACACCAATGCCGCAGACACAATTAATGCAATACTTAGCCCTGTTGGTCCGCTTTGGAGAGAATTGAGAACCAATCATGCGTCTATTGAATTGTATTCTAGTGACGAAAGCCATCCATCACCTGCAGGAACTTATGCTGCTGCTTGTAGTTTTTATTCCATGTTGTTTAATCGTTCACTAGAAAATAACAACTATGATTTTACTTTAAACGCAACAGATGCTGCAACTATAAGAAATGTAGCCGAAACAGTCGTTTACAACAATCGCAATTATTGGTTGCGCTTTGTTCCTGAGTTAACTAGTGCTTTTTCATATACACAAGTGGTAGATTCATATATGTTCAGTTTTAATAATCAATCCGAAAATGCTACAAGTGTTAGTTGGGATTTTGGAGATGGCTCTCCAAAAACCACGAATGAGAATCCATCGCATATTTATTCGCAAGCTGGAACATACACGGTGTGTTTAACTGCTTATACAGGAGAAAAATGCGATTCAATTACTACCTGTCAAACAATTACACTCACACTAGGAGTTGAAGACAAAACAAATAGTATTTTTAGAATTTACCCCAATCCAGCAAAAGATTTCCTAACAATTGAAAACAATTTGAATTACCCAAAATACGAGATCGTTGATGTGTTGGGAAACACTATTCAAAAAGGTGAAATTGCGATAAAAACAGGTGTTATTCCTATCAAAGAACTAAAAACAGGTGTTTATTTTCTTGTCTTAAAAACTGATTCAAGCAATAAGCAATTTAGATTTGTAAAAGAGTAGTTAATTTCCCTGTTGGAGGGGGGAACAGTCCCTGCATCGTCTCAAGGGGGGGGAATAATAAACCGAAGAGTAATCCCGTCAGACTGAGTGTCCGCCATTTGGCGGATGTATCGAAGGCTGGCGCTGTACCAGAACCATTTTTTGACTAATTTAAAATGTGTTTACACTAGTAATTTCTCCAATTAATTCGGTATTTTTGCAGAAAGCCTTCAAGCAATGGAAGAACAAAAATACAGCAATGAATTAGACGCAAATTTTTGGAATTTACGTTGGGAAACTGGTCGAATTGGTTGGGATATTGGTTACGCCTCACCACCAATTACTGAATACATGCAACAATACGCAGACAAAAGTGCCAGCATATTGATTCCAGGGTGTGGAAACGCTTATGAAGCTGAGTTTTTGGTGCAAAACGGTTTTACCAACATCACTTTGATAGATATTGCCGAGGAAGCTGTTAGAAGACTAAAAGACAAATTTAAAACAACCCCTCAAGTGACCGTTCTTTGTGGCGATTTTTTTGAGCATCAAGGTAGTTATGACCTCATCATTGAGCAAACGTTTTTTTGTGCTCAAGTACTGCAACGAAGAACTGAATACGTGCAAAAAGTACATTCATTACTTAAACCAAACGGCAAATTAGTTGGCGTGTTATTTGGTGTTGATTTTGGTCCGCAAGGTCCACCATTTGGAGGCGACATCCACGAATACCAACAACTTTTCAAACCCTATTTTGAATTGAAGAAATTGGAGCCGTGTTTCAATAGTATTAAACCACGAGAAGGGGCTGAATTATTCATTGAATTTATCAAAAAATGAGTTCCTCAAAATTGGTTTTAATTGATTTTTATGCAGATTGGTGCAGCACTTGCCAAACAATGGAACCAACCATTGATGCTATTCAAGAAAAATTTGGGGTACAACTGGAAATTTTAAAAATAAACACCGAAGAAAACCCACAAATGGCAGTGCTTTACCACATTCGAAGTGTGCCGACTTACATCCTTTTCAAAAATGGTGAGATCGTATGGAAAGTTGCTGGTTTATTAACCAGAAAAGAGTTTATTCAAACAATTGAAAAGCAACTTTAAAATCTTCCTTTTTGCTCTTCATTTAGTATAAATAAGACATTAAAATTAATTTTCTTTGTTTGTTTTTGGATAGCCCTTAGGTGCATTTTCACAATCTTTACTACACTCTCCCTTAGTGTTGATCGTAAAGTAACCTTCATAATCTTCACTCTCTTTTGTACGAACAAGTGCAGTTTCATCATCAAAGAATCCATCTACATCATTAAAAATAGGAGAAACGATTTCCTTTCCTTTTTTATCGATCAAACCATATTTCCCTTTTATTCCAACCCAAGCAACACCGTATTCAAATTCACCAGTAAAATCATATTTCAGAGGAGTAATTAATTTCCCAGTTGAATCTATAATTCCCCATTTGTTTTTTAATTCCACATGTGCCAATCCTTCAATAAAAAAACTTATATAGTTATACTTTGTAGGTACAATAACTTCTCCTGAAGCGTTTTTCAATCCAAATTTTCCATTTTTTTCGAATGTAGTTAATTCTTGAGCTTTAACTGTGTAACCGATAAAGGCAATTAAAAATAATAATAGTAGTTTTTTCATAATAACTTTGAATAATTATCAATTCAAAAATAAAGTATTAATTTATATTATTTGAGATATTTCGATTTTTTTTATTCAAATGGCGTAGGATTATAACTTTTATACGTTAAAACAGTCTAAAAACAACTAAATTTGTTGCTAACAATCGGTAAATTACAACTAATAAATGAAAATCTCCATCATCAAAAAATCAACTTTAATTCCATCTATTTGGGATGGTGGAAAAACGTATGAATACTGTATTTACCCACCGACATCCAGTTACAACGAACGCAATTTTGATTTTCGCATCAGTTGCGCAACCATTGAAAAAACACCCTCAAACTTCACTCGGTTTGAAGGATACCAACGTTTTTTAGTCATGCTCGACAATGATTTATCCATTATTCGTAACGGTATTGAAGAAAAATATGCTAAAAATCAGCTTTTTTCATTTCATTCAAACGATGAAATTCAATCGTTTTCACTTGGAAATGATTTTAATTTGATGGTAAAAGAGGATATAAATGCAATAAACTTTTCAATTACTACGGTTCATCAATCGTATGGCAATCAATGGATAGTTCTTTTTTCATTGGAAGATTGTGAGGTCGAAATAAATCAAAAAATAATCCACCTTGATAAAAATGATTTAATCGTTGTTAACAATACTAATTGTGATTCCATACAAGTAGATACTACTAAAAACATACTAATCGGCACCATTAATTTGGCAGAGTTTTAGAAAAAATCACTATTTTAGTCAACCAAATTATATAAATGACGGGAAAAAAGAAAAAATATTGGATTGGTGGATTTATTGTCGTTGCTGCAATTTTTCTCATATCTCACTATGCGCTTAATTTGCCACAATTTGCATTTTTAAAAGAATATTTACCTGTTATAAAGCGTCTCACCATGAGTGCTTTTCTGGTTGTCCTTATTCTTCTTATCGAACGAGCACTTGAAAAAATAATTGACGCTAAAGCAGAAACAGAAGGAATTAAATACAACCTTCAACGCATAACACGTTTGTTGACCATTATTTTTATCATCATCGTTATTGCTTCGTTTTTATTTCAAAATCTCTACGCTGTTGCCGTAAGTTTTGGATTAATTTCGTTGGTTCTTGGTTTTGCTTTGCAGGCACCAATTACGTCTTTTATTGCGTGGTTGTTCATCATCTTTAGACGACCTTTTCGTGTGGGCGATCGCATACAAATAGATGGTTTTAAAGGCGATGTGATTGAAATTGGGTATCTTGATACTATATTAGAAGAATGTAGTGGCGTTTATTTAGGAAATGACCGAAAAAGTGGAAGATTGGTACATTTCCCAAACAGCATCATTCTTCGTTCGGAAGTGGTAAATTATTCAGGGCCATTTATTCCGTTTATTTGGAATGAAACAGCTATTCAAATTGCCTATACAAGTGATTTGCCTTTTGTTGAATCTTGTTTATTGCAAGCGGCTGATGAAGATTTTTCCGAACGTTTTCCAGAAAAAAGTTCTTTAGGTAATGAACCAGAAGTTTATTTTCGTGTTAACAATTTTGCATGGCTAGAAGCAGTTGTTTCCTACCCTGTTGAACCAACTGACACAACTGGAAGAAGAACACGTATTTTGAAACGTGCGTTACCTTTATTAAATGCACAACCCGATAAAGTTCAATTTCCTGAGGGCACTCATAGGTAGTTTACTTATTCTTCCAAGCCAAATAAAAATAAATTCCCAAAGGAATAAAGATTGCACCCAAAATTACAACCAACCAATAAGCTGAAAAAGAATCCATTGATGAGGAATAACTTATTTCTAAAGGAGAAATACCAAATATCAACACCAATATCAGTGTCAGAAAACGCATAAATCGAGTTGCTAATCGATATTGAACAACTGCATTTTGCTCCGTAATTTGAAATGGATAATTAAAAATGTGTGGAAATCTATTTAAAAGAGTCAAACCAATAGTCATCACTGTTGAAACAATTTGAAGTACAATTAATGTTGACTTGCTACCATACCCATCCACTTCTCCTTTGATAGTATAATGAACAGGAATAGTATCTGGCAATGATGAATAATTAGTGATTAAAACAATCCAAAGCGTAATTAATGCTACAATGATTGCCATTTCCAACAATTTATCCATCAAGGTAAGTGGCACCTTTATTTTAGGCTGATTATACATGATAAATCACTTCTATTTTAGTTCCTCCACCCAATTTCGATTGAAAATTCAATTGCCCATTTATCTCCTCCACTCGTTGTCGGATATTTTGCAAGCCATACCCGTTTTTTACAATATCTTCATCAAATCCTATGCCATTATCGGTAATCGTTACCGAAGTTGCATCGATTGCAACTTTTAACTCCTTACATTCTGCATATTTAGAGGCATTGTTTACAGATTCTTGAATAATACGGTACAAATGCAAGGCAACAGAAGGTGATAATTTTGATTCTTTATCAGAAGCAACAATCGTTGTTTGCACTTCTTTATCGCTAAAAATACGTTTTACATAATCTTTTGCTTTTTGGTGCAACTCTTCTACTGTTAATTCTTGTTTATGAATTGACCAAATGGTTTCACGCAACATGGAATTTGCATTGGAAGAAATAGCTCGAATTGCTTCTAAATCAGTTTTATCAGCCAAATTTGCTGTTTTATAAGCTTTCATATCTAATTTGGATGAAATCAATGTCAACTCAGCTCCCAGATTGTCGTGCAAGTCACGAGCAATTCTCGTGCGTTCGTTTTCCAAATTTTGCAAAATTTCAAAGGCTGCTTTTTGTTGCTCCAATTTTCTGCGTTGAATAACCAATACTATAATCACACAAAGGATTACGACTGTGCCTACCAATAAAAGTACAAGCAAAGTTTTATTCTTTCCTTTGATTATTTCTTGCTCTAACGCTATTTCTTTCTTTTCTGTTTCAAATTTGGTTGTCATTTCGGCCAATTGCTTGTGCTTTTCTTCATCCAACAATTTATCTTTAATAGCAATTTGCTGGTTTAAGTATTCAAATGCAGCTTTAAAATCATGTTGTTCTTTGCTGATAGTTGATAAATTACCTAATAAATATACCGACAAATCTTTATAATCCTTCTTACCAGCTATTTTGTATGCTTTTTCAAAATTTTCTTTTGCAAGCTGTAAATTTTGTTGCATTGAATAAATCTCACCTAGATTTGTGTAACTAATGGCAATCGCAAAAGAATCTTTAATAGCCAATCTTAATTGGAGCGATTGGGTTTGTTTTTCAATTGATTCTGCATATTTATTTTGTTGCGCATAAACCTGACTAATAAAATCCAAACTATATGAAAGCCCGATGGTATCATTTACAGAAGAATAATAATTTTCGGTCATAAAATAATACGACAACGCCTTTTGCAAATCATTGTCACACGATTCGGAAACATTTCCTAAATAATTATGAACGGTTGCTAATTCTTGAAGATTTTTAGTTGTTTTATAGATTTCCTCTGCCTTGTGATAATACTTTTTGGTGTTTTCACAATCGTTTTGAGCCTTTTTATACAAACGACCAATGGATATATAAACAAGTGGCAAATCTTTCACATCATTGAGCTTTTCAAATTGTGTTACTGCTTGAAGTAACAAGGGAAGTGCTTTTGTATATTCTCCAGTTAAAAAATAAGCATCACCCAATTGAGCAACTAATTTGGCTTGCAACAACGGAAATTGGTTAAGTTCTTTTTCATTGATTGCCTGTTGAGCTAGCTTAATTGCAATTTGTGGAGAACGAGTAACTTGTTTACCGACAAAATCAATGTATTTATTAAACTTATCCTGACCTTTTAATGGTTTAATTATGGCATCAAAGTCATTAAATGTTTCTTGGCCGAAGACAGAAAATGCAGTGAAAATCAAAAAAACAATACAATATCTCATCGAAAAATTTTAAACAAAAATAAAAGAAAAAGATTTCACTAGCGAAAAAAATATGAACACACCACAAAACACAGCCGCTATGAGTAGTAGCGACTTAAAGGCAGTCTCTCTTCAAATCAACCCACTTTTTTTGGCTTTATCTATCGCTTCAATCTTGTTATGAACCCGCATTTTCTTGTAAATATTCTCTACGTGTTTTCTTGCAGTACCATAGCTAATAAAAAGGTTTTCTGCAATTTGATCATAGCTCAAACCCTTTGCAATTTGCTCCAACACATCCATTTCTCTTTTGGTTAGCTCATAATCAGCCACATCTTTCACATCACTTGGCTTACCCTTTTTGATTAATGTCAACGCTTTTTTTGCAATCATTGGATTCATTGGCGCGCCACCTTCCATCGCTTCATAGATGGCTTTGTGAACTTTTGCGGGACTTTCATCCTTTAATAAATACCCACTTGCTCCAGCCATAATGGCATCAAATACATTTTGCTCATCGTCAAATACAGTACACATGATAATTTTAATATGCGGCCAGCGATTGGAAATAATTTCAGTTGCTTGTACACCATCCATTATCGGCATATTGATATCCATCATAATAACATCTACTGCGTGATTATTTTCCAAACGTTTAATCATATCAGCACCATTCGTTAAGGTATCAACCACTTTAAATTCAACGGCTAATTCAATTTTTTCTTTAAGTGCTTCAGCAATTTTATGAATATCTTCAGCAATAGCGATTTTAATAATTTGTGACATTATTCTTATAATTTACTCACAAAGTTGCAACTTATTAATTATTTATACAATACGTCATATTACCTATTTAACCTGAATTCGACAGATAATTCTATTCAGAGCGCTTGAAAATAGACAGGTTATTTATTAAACATAGTTAAAATCCCTGGTAATTATTCATTCATTTTTTAAAAGATTAACATTTGGTTTTGAATGTATTAAAAAAGGATTCATAAAAAAGTTGTTAACAATCAGCAAATTCTGTTCGTAAAATATATTCGTTTTTTTTCGTTAAGTCAAAATAGATGGTTTAAATTTGCAAACGAAAACAATAGCATAGCTAAAAAAATATTTGAATTATGGATATGTTTGGAAAATTGGGTAACAATACCGATTTAAAATCTACATTGGGTTTAGACAACCTTGGAAATCAATTTTGGAATTTAACTCCTGCAGAACTTGTTGAAGACACTATTTTATCTGGTGAAGGTATTTTGACAGATACAGGAGCAATTGCCATTGAAACAGGAGAGTTTACTGGACGCTCACCTAAAGACCGCTTTATCGTTTGCGATGCAAAAACAGAAAATGCAGTTTGGTGGGGTGACATCAACATTAAATTTACACCTGAGAAATTTGATGCTTTATTCAATAGAATGAAAGCTTATATGGAAGGTCGTGATGTATATGTTAGAGATAACTACGTTTGTGCTGACAAAAACTTCCGTTTAAATGTTCGTACAATTACAGAATTACCTTGGGGAAGTCACTTTGCAAACAACATGTTCTTGCGTCCAACAGACGAAGAATTAGAAAACTTTTCTCCAGATTGGCACATTGTTTGCATGCCTAATTTCATGGCAAACCCTGAAATCGATGGCACACGTCAACACAATTTTGCTGTATTAAACTTCACACGTAAAATGATTATCATTGGTGGAACAAAATATACAGGTGAAATTAAAAAAGGTGTTTTCTCTGCATTAAATTTCATTTTGCCTCATGAAAAGAATGTATTGTCTATGCACTGTTCTGCCAACATCGGAAAAGACGGTGATACAGCCGTATTCTTCGGATTATCTGGAACGGGAAAAACAACATTGTCTTCCGATCCAAATAGAAAATTAATTGGAGATGACGAACACGCATGGGCTGACAACTCTGTATTCAATATTGAAGGTGGTTGTTATGCAAAAACAATCGACTTATCTCAAGAAAAAGAACCTCAAATTTATGATGCTATTAAATTTGGTGCAATCTTAGAAAACATTGGTTTCAAAGATGGTTCTTCTACTCCAGATTATACAGATAATACAATTACAGAAAACACACGTGTATCGTATCCTTTGGAACACATAGAAAATATTGCCGTTCCATCTATTGGTACTGCACCTAAAAATATTTTCTTCTTAACTTGTGATGCATTTGGTGTATTGCCTCCAATTTCACGTTTATCAAATGAACAAGCAATGTATCACTTCATGTCGGGATATACAGCAAAAGTTGCTGGAACTGAAGTTGGTATCACAGAACCTAAAACAACTTTTTCAGCTTGTTTTGGTGCAGCGTTTTTACCTTTACACCCAGCAAAATATGCTGAATTGTTAGGAAAAAAACTAGAAGGATCTAACATCAAAGTTTGGTTGGTTAACACTGGATGGTCTGGTGGAGCTTACGGCGTTGGAAACCGCATGAAGTTAAGTTACACTAGAGCTATGATTACAGCTGCAATGGAAGGTAAATTAGAAGGAGCTACATTTAGCAAAATGCCTATCTTTGAATTAGAATTCCCTACAGCTGTTGAAGGTGTTCCTTCTAACATTTTAAATCCAAGAGACACTTGGTCTGACAAAGCAGCTTACGATGAAACGGCTAATAATTTAGCAAATCAATTCGTTAAAAACTTTGAGAAATATACAGATCAAACAAACGAAGCAATTAGAGGAGCAGCACCGAAAGTGTTAGCATAATCAAATTCATATATTCTAAAAAAAGCTTCCTCATTTTGGGGAAGCTTTTTTTTATTTTAGTCTCTAATTCCTACCCAAAGCTTCAGCAAATTTTAAGCGTATTTTTTCTAAAAATATTTTTTCATTCAATAAAAACAAAAGTTCTTCTTCTGGCAACTCTTCAGATGCTATTTTTTGTTGAATTTCTGTAATTTGCTTGGTGATGTTATAAAATTTAAAGGCATAAATAGCACTTGGAACTGCTTTATCCAACTTATCTATATCTTTTGACGTGTCAATTCGGTGTTTCAATAACCAATTGCTACTTATCTCCTGTTCGTTGGCCTCAATATCACAAATTAACTGAACAATTTCTTGGTCTTCCATTCTCTTAAGGAACGAAGATTTATACAACTCATTATTTGCCAATCCTTCTGCGTACAATTGGTATATTTTTGCAAATAAAGGTGTTTCAAATGTTAATTCATCATTCTCCAATTCATCACAAATGTATTGAATAACTGAAACTTCCACTTCTGTTTTAACACCATTTGCATCAATTACTGGTGCAATAGTAGCAACAGCACCATACAAAACCATTAGTCGAATCAATTCATATTCTTCTTGAATAATAGATACCAATTCATTGGAAGAAACTTGATTTATTTGCTCTACTCCTTCATGTTGAACAGGAATTTCAATCGGTAATTCTCGAATTCCAGGTTCATTTAATTCTTTGGCTAAATTATTCTTTCTAATTTTTAATAATTCTGCATTTAAAATAGTTTCTTGAATTTGAAATTCAGCCGCTATTTTTTGTGTGAAAATGGTACGTGTTATTGAATCTGGAATCAAACCAACTGAATGCACAATATCTTTAATCAATTCCGCTCTTTTTAAAGGATCATCAGCACTGTCTTTCAGCAAAATATCCGCTTTGAAAGATATAAAATCTTGTGTATGTTCTTGTATGTAGTTTTCCAGCTCTGTACTTCCTACTTTTTTGGAATATGAATCTGGATCTTCACCATCTGGAAACAAAACAACTTTTACATTCAATCCTTCTTGCAAAATCAAATCGATTCCTCTAAATGATGCTTTTATCCCAGCAGCATCTCCATCGTATAAAATAGTGATATTATTTGTATATCGACGAATCAAGCGAATTTGTTCTTTGGTTAGTGACGTACCAGATGAAGCAACAACATTTTGTATTCCAGCCTGATACATACTAATCACATCCGAATAACCTTCACATAAAAAGCAATTATCGTGCTTTATAATTTCACCTTTGGAGAAAAACAATCCATAGAGAATCTCACTCTTATTGTAAATAATACTTTCGGGTGAATTAAAATATTTAGCAATCTTTTTATCCGTAAACAGCGTTCTCCCACCAAAACCAAGTACACGACCAGATATGGAATGAATGGGGAACATAACGCGACCACGAAAAAAGTCAAAATGACGTTCGTCTTTTGATTTAACTAGCCCAACTTTTTCTAAATAGTCAAGCTTATAGCCTTTTTTTAATGCTGCTTCGGTGAAATCATTACCTGAGTTCAAGCAATATCCCAATTGAAACTTTTCAATGATATCTGGACGAAATCCTCTTTCTATAAAATAAGAATATCCTACCGATTTTCCTTCTTCGGATTCAGTAATATTCTTTTTAAAATACTCTTTCGCAAACTCATTGATAATGTATAAACTCTCACGCTCAGAAATTACCGATTGCTCTTCTTCGGTTAACTCCTTTTCTTCTGGCAATTGAATTCCATACTTATCCGCCAACCAACGAAGCGCTTCTGGGTAGGAAAAATGTTCTTTTTCCATCAAAAAAGTGACAACCGTACCTCCTTTCCCCGTAGAAAAACACTTAAAAATCTGCTTTGCTGGAGAAACAACAAAAGAAGGTGTCTTTTCATCCGTAAATGGAGATAGACCTTTGAGATTGGAGCCGGCTCTTTTTAGATTCACAAACTCACCTATCACCTCCTCAATGCGAGCAGTTTGCATAATATCATCAATAATATGAGGAGGAATTCTTGACATCTTTAATTTGCTATCAAAATTACATTATTTCTATGAAATTTAAAATGAAAAATTTACTACGGAATAAAAATTCCTCGTTTTTTATTCTTTTTCATTCTTTTTTCATTCTGTTTCACCGATTTCTTTGCTTGCTTGGTTTGCAAATCCCAATGACGTTTTTTAACAGCTTCTGACTCTTTTTTAGCTGCTTTCGCTTCTGTTTTTCGTTTTTTTGCCAATTGTTTTTCAGCTTCCTCTACCGTATCTGGTGTTTTTTTTATTTTATTTGTAGCACAAGACTGCATATTTTGTAGCGTAATGAATACTAAAAAGAAGAAAAGCAACGTTTTTAGAAAAGAATATAAATAATTCATATTTTTGTAATATAGCTTTTAACGCAATGAAATTACCAATTATTTTTACTTTATTGATAGTTTTTCTTGTAAGTTCAACTTCTTGCAAGAAAAATAAATTACATCCAGTATTAAGTATCCCATTTGATATTACAATCGACATCAATCTTCCTACTTATAGTAATTTGACTGGTGTTGGTGGTTATGCCTATGTTACCGGTGGAGTTAAGGGAATTATTGTTTACAGAAGAAGCTTGGGAGAATTTGTTGCTTTTGATAGAAAATCACCTGCTGATGAAGGGAATTGCGAAAAACCTCTAGAAACAAATGCTGATAATTTTTTGGAATTAGATGATTTATGCACCGGAGCAAAATTTTCGTTATTTGACGGGGCTCCTATTTCTGGTTCCGAATTTGGGCTACGCATGTATGCTGTTGCTTTTGATGGAAATTCAACTTTAAGGATTTACAATTAGATATTGAGTATATCTTACCCTCTTAAAATCAACCTGAGATTTTGTGTTAATCTCAGGTTAATTTAACAAAAATATCCAGTTACTTATTCAACCATGCTTTGAGCATCCATTTTTCTTTTTCCTTTTCGCGAATTAAATCACTCATCAATGCGCTAGTTCCTTCATCATTTATAGCAGATGCCATTGACAAAACAATTTTCTCTTGATCCAAAAGTGTTTTTTGTGTTGTTAAAACATACTCAACACCTTTTTTTCCATCATGTGTAATTGTCAATTCTTTAATTTCACTAGCTTTTAAGTAACCTGAAAAAGTAGAAATTGGTTGCATTTCTAATGTCAACAAACGCTCTGCCAATTCATCAATAATTTCTGCTGTTCGTGTGTACCACTCTTCATATTTCACATGCAATTCAAAAAAGTTCTCACCTTTTATATTCCAATGCAAAGAGCGTAAGTTTTGATAATGCAATTGATAATCAGACAATAATTTATTTAATTCACTTTCGTATTTCACATCTTTTTTCATAATTCTTATTTTTTTATTTATCCAAAGGTAATAAAATTTGCTCTATAGTTTTTATTGATTATATTTATACCATGATAGAAAACTATTATAACATAACACCTCAACAGATAAATTATATCATTGAGTTGAACAATGAACGCAATTTTCAGCGTGCTAGTGAAAAGTGCTTTGTAACACAGCCAACATTGTCTATGCAGATTAAAAAAGTGGAAGAGCTACTCGGTTTTAGTATTTTTGAACGTTCAAAAAATCCTATTGAATTAACCAAAGAAGGGGAAGATTTGATTCAGATACTCAAAGACATTCAGACTGAATATAGTCGTATCACTACATTGGCTCAAAAAATAAGTGGAAATCACATAGAATCGTTAAGAATCGCAATAATACCAACCATTAGCACTTATTTGATAACCGATGTATTTGAAACCATCCGCAAGACAAACCCACAATTACAACTTTATATTGAGGAATTAAAATCTGAAGATTTAATTGTTGCAATGGACGAGGGTTTATTTGATGTTGGCATTATGGCAGGTCCACAAATCAGTCGAAGAATGCGCACCATTCACTTGTTTCAAGAAGAAATTTTAATATACTATCCCGAAGGAAATGGGGATACTATTTCACCAAAAGAAATAGACTCTGTGCAACCGTGGTTATTGAGCAAGGGAAATTGTTTGAGAACACAGATGGTCAACTTCTGTGGCATCAACGATAAAAATGACACTCACCAATGGAATTACATTGGAGGAAACCTTGATATTTTAATAAAAATGGTTGATTTAAATGGAGGTTACACCTTGATACCTGAGAATTACACTTTTCAATCAACTGGTAAAAAGCATTTATACGATCGCGACACGAAAGAATATCCTGCTCGTCAAGTTATAGCTTTAACACCAATAAAATCGTCCAAAAAGGAAAGTATTGACACATTAATCAGTATCATTCAAAGTCATTACAACACAAAGAAAAGAGATGATTTTCGTATTTTAGATTGGAAATAAATACATTTGCACTGTGAATATTCCTTCCAAACACTTAGAAAATGTTGTAGAACAATTGGCTTCCTTACCAGGCATTGGTAAACGGACTGCTTTGCGATTGGCACTTCACCTATTTAACCGATCAAAAGATGAAATAGAAACATTTGCACATGCTTTTTTGGAAATGAAAGAATATGTAAAAAAATGTTCTTCGTGTGGAAACATCTCCGACACAGATATATGCACTATTTGTTCAAACGAAAAGAGAGATCATACAACAATATGTGTAGTTGAAGACATACGCGATATTTTAGCAATTGAAGCTACCGAGTCATATAAAGGCATTTACCATGTGCTTGGAGCTATTATTTCACCAATGGACGGTATTGGTCCCAATGATTTAAATATTGACTCACTGATTAAAAAAGTTGAAACTGGTCAGGTGCATGAAATCATATTTGCATTGAGTGCAACAATGGAAGGAGATACTACCAATTTTTATTTGTATAAAAAACTCAGTCCTTTTTCTGCTCAAATCACCTCGCTATCAAGAGGAGTTTCTATTGGTTCTGAACTTCAATATGCCGATGAGATTACCTTAAGTCGTTCCATCATCAACCGGCAACCATTTAAAGTTCAAATTTGATTTATTTTAAACAAATTTATTAGATTTGCATTTTTAAAAACCTACAAATATGTTAAAAGAATTTAGAGATTTTATATTACGTGGAAACGTAATTGATTTAGCTGTTGCGGTTGTAATTGGAGCTGCATTTAATGCAATTGTTTCATCAATGGTTGCTGACATTATCACCCCATTGTTACTTAACCCTGTAATGAAAGCTTCTGGAGCTGAAAACTTAGAAGGATTAGGATGGAATGGTATGCTATACGGTAAGTTTATCGCTACAGTTATTAACTTCATCGTAGTTGGTTTTGTTTTATTCATGGTTATTAAAATGATGAATAAATTACAAAATTTAAAGAAAAAGAAAGGTGCTGATGTGGATGAAGATGAAACACCAACTCCACCAACAAAAGATCAAGAATTATTGACAGAAATTAGAGATTTGTTAAAAAATAAATAATCAAATACATCCAAAAAGAGAGTGATTATTTAATTTAATCACTCTTTTTTTTTTATTTTTTTTGTTAGAAAAAAGAAATAGTTTATATTCGTTCCCAAATAATTAGTGTTTAACATAAATAATGATTACAATTTTTGTAGCCAAACTAGACTTTGGCGTTACTGAAAATGAATTGCTTGAGTTATTTAAACAGTATGGAACTGTAGCTAAAGTAACGGTAGCAAAAGATAAGGAAACTAACAAATCAAGGGGGTTTGCTTTTGTAGAAATGCCTAATAAAGAACAAGCATTAAGTGCAATTGATTCTCTCGATGGTTATAGTTTTAATGGTAGAAAATGTGCTGTTAAAGAAGCAGAAAATAGAGCAAATAACTCATCTTCTGATCAACGTAACAATCCAAACAAACGTTTTGATAACAATAGAACGAATCGGGAGGACAATAAATTCAAACCTCGTTCTGAAGAAAAAACAGAAAGAAATGTAAAAGCACCTTCCTCTGATGGTGACGATGAAGTTCCGTTTATTGAAGCTGATTCATTAACATTAAAGGATAAGCCAAATCCAATCAAAAAGAAAAAGGAAGAAAAACCAAAATCTTTTGACAATACTGCTGATGGAAAAAATAAAAAGCAGAAAATGGATGCTTACCGAAAAAGTGGTAAAGACAATCTTCAATTTGAAGATGACGAAGACGAAGATTTTGATTTATTTGGTAGAGATCAAGAAGAGCTAGACGAAGACGATTACAAAAAATACCTCATCAATAGTGACGAAGAGGAAGAAGAATGGGAAGATGACGAAGAATGGGAAGACGATGATGAAGAGTGGGAAGACGATGAATGGGATGATGAAGATTAATTCAAAATAATTTAAAGCACTTTCGGGTGCTTTTTTTGTGCTCAAAACTTTTGTCTGAAGGCAAATGTTTAGATGCATATCCGCAAATTTCCCCTAAAAATTATTTAGCAGAGACAAAGTTCTCCCAATAAGATTTCTCCGATAAATCGTCGAAATGTCGGGGATTTAAGTGGTAATTTGGGGGATAGGTGCTAGCTTGACTCGCACCTATCCCCTTTCAACATCATCATAATGCCATCATTCCGATGACGAAGCCGAGGAATCTTTTAATTCACCAATCAATACTATGATTTGGGAAAGAAATGGATAAGCATTAATGTTTATAAATTAATTCATTGTTGATAACTTCGTTAATAAACAATAATGTACCTTATTAAAAGTTAGCCTGCAATCTAATTAAATTTGTATAACATAAAATTCTATTTCATGCTGGGGACTTTAATAAAAAAGAAATTATCTGACAATCAAGTAGCAAACATCTTTATTAATGCTTTGTTTGATACTATTGACAATGGTTTTCCGGAAGTTGCACAACTTATCAATGAAGATTCTGCTTTTGTCACTTCACCATCTGTTGATGCGGCTAACAACGCTGAATTTGCTTTAATTACGATCATTGGAAATTTGTCTTTCTTAGAAAATACTTTCGAACCTGAACAAGCTGCTAGAATTGAAGCTATTATTATTGAAAAACTAGCAACTATTTATCAGACTTCCACAGAAGAATTAAAAAAAACAATTTCAGAATACAAATCTTTCATTCAAAGAGTTAATCACCCATCTAAAAATATGATTTATGGAATGTCAAAAGCCATTTTTCATAAATACAAATTGAATGAGTTTCAAGATGAATATTTCAAACGTATGCAAGCACCTAATCCATTGTTCTTAAAAAGAATGGACGAAGTTGTTGCCAGTTTTATTTGGGATTGGGATTCTTTCTTTAAAAAATACCGTTTGAATTAATTTTCTTTTTGAGATAACTTTTCACTGCGCACTTTTGCTTTTAAGTGCTCTTCTATCCTTTTCGTTATTAAATTAAATAGCAACGTCACTTCTTTTTCTGGAAGTTTTCTACCCATTTTTTTGATTTTCCCCATGTAATCAAAAAAGATTCTTTCACCACCATTAATCCACGGAGAAGATTCCCAAGCATTTTGAATAGACCGATCTTTTGGAATTTCTAAACGTATTTTTTTGATGTTTTCAATGTAATAAACATTGGCTCTTCCTGCTTTTCCTATTGCGTTCTTAATTGTTAGACCAATTGAATCAATTTTCAAATTTTCTGTACCCCACATCAACCAAAAAAATGATTTTGTTACCCTATACGCATAATAAAGCCAAAACGTCATGAAAACAAAAATCATTACTTTTTCATTTTCTGATAAGTTCAAAGCAAAAAATGACCACATTATTGTGATACCAATTCCATACCACATAAAAATCCAAGCTCCCATCAACCCCGTAATCAATGGTCGTTTTTCAGGGTATATGATAATTGTTGTTTTGTTTTTATCGTCAACAACACTAATTCTTTCGCCAATCCATTTCATAATGCAAAATTAATAAAATAACCTGAGTTTGCTATAAAATCCCATTCAGGTTGTGAATTTTAGTTTTGATTTTTTAGGCGATTTACCGAGTAATTCCTATGTATTATGAGGTGAATTAACGAAGAAAATCCAACTAAAAACACAAAGCTAATCGAAGAAAAAAATAGTTATCACTTGAAAACATACAGTTTTGTCGTTAAAAACCCTAGAAATGACCCGCCATTCCTTCGAGTTTTTGCCTAAAACCTGTATGTTTTCAAGCGTCCTGAATAGAATTATCTATCAAACTCAGGTTATAACCTGAGTTAGACATAAGATTATTCAAAACGAATCGTCCTTTCCCATTGCGTACTATTGTTACAAGCATCACGAACAACTAGCTTAACAAGACTTTCGCACTCCTTTAATTCTTCGGGAACTTCAAAAAACGCCAAATTACCTTTGTATTCATACTCCAATAGATACCATCTTCCGTCAATATACAAATCATAACTAGCCAAACCAGACTGACTATCAGATATATAAAACTTTAAAACAGAAGATTTTACAACACTACTTGCATTAATAGGTTTAACAACAGGTGGTGTTTCGTCTATCATTATTGAAATAGTTCCAGATACATTTGATTTCGCTTCCAACCAACCATTGTTATAACTAGTAGGCAAAGATCGACCTCCAACTGACAAATAATACTTTTCAATCGGTTTAGTTGGAGCTGTTAACTTCATTCTAACATTCACTTTCTTTTGTAATAAAACAGAAGTATCACAAAGATGTGATGAATTTTTATTACTCAATAAATAAGGTTCATAAATAGAGAATGAATCGGCTTTTATAGACCAATCACCCTTAGTTATTTCCAATGGACTGTCTGGATACCAATAGTTTTCGATAGACGGATTGTAATTCTCTGCTATTTCACCTTCCAAAGCTTCAAGGACAAATTCAGCAACGGTTTGATTCATCATTGCATCGTAGGCAATATATCGAACATTTTTTGTCTGTCCGGGTAAAATAGAAATCACTCCCAATTTATCAGAAATATAAATTTCCAAAGGATTGCTCACATTTCTAAATGATTTATGATAATTTGCTCCTGCAACAGTTAAATCTCGATGAGAATTGATGTAACGTGAGTTTTCAAAAGAAATCCGATCAATTCGTTGACCAAAAATAGTATCCCCATCAACAATTAAATAAGTACCATACAACCCACAAACGTTTTCTGCCCCATCTAATTTATCAAAACCATCAAAAGACAAACCAATTCCACCAAATGTTGAACAAAAACTTGCAGGTATTTTTACGGTATCCAAATAAACACCCAATCGATCTGCTTTTTTCACCAATGATTTATCCATCGTTTTATTGGGAACCATATACCCTTGTTCATTCAAACTATAAACCCGCAATTTATTCACTATCGGTTTTCTAGAATCTGCAATATCATAAGCATAAATCAGCGGATTTAATGCGGTATTTGATTGCGCATCTCTAATTTCAAAGTGCAAATGAGGAGCCATCGATCCACCCGTATTTCCTGTTAAAGCAAAAACATCGCCTTTTTTAATTGGGAAATCAGTTGGTTCAAGGCGTAAATCCACTTCAAAACGTTGTTGTTTATACTGCTCTACTTTGAGTAACGAATCCAATTTGCCAACTATTTTACTGCAATGGGCATAAGCACTCGTATAACCATTGGGATGCGTAATACACACCAGTTTACCATAACCATGTGTGGCAATTTTAACACGAGAAACATATCCATCTTCAATTGCATGAATTTCAAACCCTTCTTTTCCTTGTGTTTTAATATCAATCCCCATGTGAAAGTGATTGGGTCTTAGTTCACCAAAATTTCCAGCCAAAATCATTGGAATATCAATGGGATTTCGGTAATTAAACAACTGTTTTCCGTTTTGAGCAAAAGAAAAAGTGGTAGCTAAAAGAAAAACAAAAAAAATTAATCTTATCACAACAAAGAATTAATTCAATTCGTACTCTAAAATACCAGCCCAAAAATCTTTTAAAGCTATTTCTTTATTTTTTAACATTCTCGGCACAATACTTTCTTCAGTAAAACCTGGAGTTGTATTCACTTCGATAACATAAGGTTCATTGTTTACTAGCATAAAATCAATTCGAATAATGGAACGAAGGCGCAGAATACCATATACACGTTTTGCCACTTCTTGTACTTTTTTAGTAGCTTCTTCCGAAATTCGCGCAGGTACAATTTCTTGTGATTTACCTAAATATTTTGCCTCGTAGTCAAAAAACTCATTTTCACTCACAATTTCAGCCAAAGGTAGTGCTTGAACACCATCTTTTGTGCGATACACCCCACAAGTAACTTCTGTTCCATCCAAAAAAGACTCAATCACCACACTATCCCCTTCTTCAAAAGCAAAATCAATCGCTTTTTGAAGATCTTCTTTTTGATTGACACGTGAAATACCATAACTAGATCCAGAGTCACAAGGTTTTACAAACAAAGGCAATCCCAGCTTGGCTACAATTTCATCAATAGGAGCAACATCCCCTTTTAACAACAATTGCGATTGCGCAATATTGATATCAAACCCTTTCAAAAACTGATTGCAATACCACTTATCAAAAGACAATTCAGAAGCCAACGCACCCGAATTAATATAGGGAATTTGGTGCATATCAAAAAGCGCTTGTAAACGTCCATTTTCACCTGGGTCACCATGTGTGTAGATTAAGTAAGCATCCAATTCAATCCATTTATCTAAAAATTGAAACCCTTTATCTTTTAGTTCAATGCTACACTCCTTTCCTTCATAAAATGCTATACAAGAGGTTTTACTCAAAACAATCTTCACAGGCTCAAAACCATCAGGAAAATTATTAATAATAGTACTTCCACTTTTTAACGAAATTTCAAATTCAGACGAAAAACCGCCACATATTACCCCTATTTTTCTCACATTCATATCCATTGATTTCTACCAAAATTAGAAAATGAATAGTCAAAAGATTAACTACTATTAAAAACTTATTATCTATCTCATGTTGACAAACCCAATTTCTTTGTAAAAAATGTTAAAAAAATATTTTTGTGTTAAATTCTTTGAAAATCGTTTGTTGTTTACATTTTTTAATTTAACTTTACACTTTATTAAACTTTAAAACTTTTTATATGAAAAAAATTTACTTATTGGTTGCTTCTGTATTTCTAGGAGCATCGTTATTTGGTCAAACATTTATCACTAGTCATTTTGAATCTGCATTAGCTAATCCATCAAGTCCTCAAATTGGCTTATATACTTGGGATGATGGATCTGGAGGTTCTGATGGATATATTACTGGAAATAATAATTACGGTGATCTAGGAGCTGTTCAATTGTTTGACGCTACTCATGGTGTAACAAACACAGGTGTAATTAACAGTGTTGGTGTATTTGTTGGTTATAAAGACATTGTTTCTGGAACTCCAGCTATAACAATTGGTGTTTGGGAAAACAACAGTGGTGCTATTGGTAACTTACTTGGTTCTGGAACTATTAATTTAGCTGATATTGATACTACTCAAGCAGGAGTAACTCCAATCATTGTTGGTACTTCTTTGAAAGGAGCATACAATGCTATTGTTAGTTTCGCAACACCTATTGCAATTCCAGCTAGTAATTCATTCTTTGCAGGAGTCTTATACCCTACTGCAGATGGTGAAGTAGCTATTGTTTCTTCACAAGTTGGTCAATTTCCTGATGCAACAACTCATTCTGGTGCTATCTTAAGTGACGGAACATTTGATAACTATGGTCAATATAATGTTACTATTTCATTAGCTGTATTCCCAGGAGTTACATTTGATGGAGCATCAGTTACAGAAGTATTGAAAGCACAAACTAGAGTTTACCCTAATCCAGCAAACGATGTAGTAAACTTTGAATTTGGAACAACTGAAGTTGCTAACGTTACAGTTTTAAACTTAAACGGTCAAGTTGTATTAAGCAGCGCTGTTAACAATGGAGCTTTAGCATTAAACGTTTCTGAATTAGAAAGTGGTTTATACATTTACCAAGCTAACGATGCTAACGGTAACGTATTAAACACATCTAAATTTTCTAAGAAATAAGATTAGAAATAAAGAATAATTGTAGAAGGGGAGCTTTAGTTCCCCTTTTTCATTTTATAGAAAAATGAATTATTTATTTATTTTTAGTATATTTGCTTCATAAAACGATAGTTTATTTCAATGGAAATAGTCATAATTATCGCTCTTATATTGTTAAATGGTCTTTTCTCTATGTCAGAAATGGCTATGGTTTCTTCAAGAAAATTCAAATTGGAGAGTGCTAAAAGACAAGGTAAGAGCGGCGCAAAAAAAGCAATGGACTTAGCTGAAAATCCAACAAAGTTTCTTTCAACTATACAGATAGGAATTACTTTAATTGGTATTTTACTCGGTGTATATAGTGGTGACAATATCACAAAATATGTTGCCAATTTCTTTTCGCAATTCTCTTTACTAAAGCCAATTGCTTCGCAACTCGGAACAGGTTTGGTTGTTATTACAATAACTTATTTTTCTATCGTTTTGGGAGAATTACTACCTAAGCGAATAGGAATGCTTTATCCCGAACCTGTTGCCATTGCCATGTCAAAGTTTATGAGTTTTCTATCACTACTCGTATCTCCTTTTGTTTGGTTGCTTACAGCATCAAATAACTTCTTAGCTCGCTTGTTAAGACTTAAAAGCAGTGCCGAAAACATGGTGACTGAAGAAGAAATTAAATCCATTATCCGTGAAAGTGCTGAAGGAGGTGAAATACAGGATATTGAGCAAGACATTGTGGAACGTGTTTTTGAATTGGGAGATAGAAAAGTAAATTCACTCCTAACTTATAGAAGCGATATTACCTACTTTGATATGGAAGATGATTGGGAAACAGTAAAAGAAAAAATTAATTCCAATAAACACTCTGCCTATCCTATCGTTGAAAATAACAGCATCGACAATATCATTGGAATTGTTACACTCAAAGATTTATTTGATCCTATTCTTTCTGGTAAATTAAATCTTAAATCAATCATGAAAGAGCCACTCTATCTAAATGAAAAAACTTCGGCTTATCAAGTGCTTGAGCAATTTAAATTAGAAAAAATCCATTACGGAATCGTTGTAGATGAATACGGTGCCACTCAAGGGGTTGTTTCAATGGACGATGTACTTGATGCCCTCATAGGTGAAGCAACAGAAATAGACCAGGATGAATACCAATTACTACAACGAGATGATAATAGTTGGTTGGTTGATGGTCAATACTCAATCTTCGATTTTAGTAAATATTTTGATGTTGAAGTCAGCGAAGAAATTCAAGCAGAATACACAACAGTTGCCGGATTGATGATTCACTGCAAAGGTGATTTATTAAATGAAGGTGATGTGATTGATTTTGAAAATTTAAGACTAGAAGTAGTTGATAAAGATGGTCAACGTATAGACAAGATACTCGTTTCTAGAAACGAAGAAGCATAAAAAAGCCTCGAACAAATAACTTATTCGAGGCTTTTAAATAGCTTTATCTTTAAATGATTTTACACCAATTATCGGTATCTTCTAATTTTCCTTTCTTAAGATCATCTAAATAGTTTTTAACCTTTTGTGAGAAAAAATCACTTGTTATTGCTGGCAAATTAAAATCCTTACCTCTAAAATTAATTTTTGCTATACTAGCAATCGTAGCTGCGGTTCCTGCACCAAAAGCCTCTTGCAACCGACCCTCTTCAGCTGCTTTTATGATTTCTTCTACTGTAATTTTGCGTTCTTCTACAGGAAACCCCCATTTCTCTGCTACGTCAACAATAGTTCTTTTTGTTGTACCTCTCAAAATCGTGTCTTCATCTTCTGAAGGTGTCAACAATTTTCCATCTACAACAAAACAAATATTCATTGTTCCAGATTCTTCAAAATACTTGTGTTCTTTGGCATCTGTCCACAACAATTGGTTGTAACCTTCTTTTTGCGACAACAAAGCAGGATACAATGCCGAAGCATAATTACCTGCTGCTTTAGCCCGCCCAACACCTCCAATCGCTGCTCGTGTGTAATATTCTTCTACTTTTACACTAACTGCTTGCGAATAATAAGCACCAACAGGGCATAAGAAAACAATAAATTTATAAGATTCTGATGGTTTTACACCTATTGCTTCATCTGTTGCAAAAATAACTGGTCGTATATACAATGAATAACCTTCTTTTCTTGGCACCCACTCTCTATCTATATCAACCAAACGATTGATTAATTCAACAAATAATGCTTCATCAATTGGTGGAATACACAAACGCTCACATGATTCTGCAAATCGTTTTGCATTCATTTCAGGTCGAAACAATACCACATCGTCGTTGTCTCTTCTGAAAGCTTTCATACCTTCAAAAATTGCTTGCCCATAATGAATTGCAGACATTGCAGGGTGCATCGGTATTGGACCAAAAGGCATTATCTCAGGCGTTTGCCATTTTCCATCATGATAATCCATGACCAACATGTGATCTGTAAAAACTTTTCCAAACGGAATGTTGTCCCAATCTATCTGATTTATTTTTGGTTGTGTGTTTGTAGTAATTTTAATCGTTGCTTGTTCTTTTATCATTTCAAGTTATTATTCTTACAAAAATAATAAAAAAACCTGAGTTTGATAGATAATCCCATTCAGGTTTTGATTTTTAGTTTTGATTTTTAGGCGATTTTCTTCGTTAATCCACGTCATAATATATAAGCATTACGAGGTAAATCGCCTAAAAACACAAAGCTAATCGAAGAAAAAAATAGTTATCACTTTAAAACAAACAGTTTTGTCGTTAAAAACCCTAGAAACGACCCGCCATTCCTTCGTGTTTTTGCCTAAAACCTGTATGTTTTCAAGCGTCCTAAATAGAATTATCTATCAAACTCAGGTTAAAAAAACAACTAATTATATAAGATTTAAACTTGTTTGTCCGCATAAAATTCTATTTTTGATAACGCAATGTCAAAAAGTCTTGAAATATTAGAAAAATATTGGGGTTATTCTTCTTTTCGACCTGGACAAGAATCCATCATCGACGATGTGATTAATGGTCACGACGTACTTGCTTTAATGCCTACCGGAGGTGGAAAATCAATCTGTTTTCAAGTTCCAGGTATGATCCGTGACGGAATTACAATTGTTGTATCTCCACTCGTTGCGTTGATGCAAGATCAAGTAGGTACTCTTGAGAAGAAAGGCATCATGGCAAAAGCCTTAACTAGTGGAATGAGTTACCGTGAATTGGATATTATTTTGGATAATGCCCGATTCAATAGCTACAAATTTTTATACACTTCACCCGAACGTATTCAAAGCACACTTTTTATTGAACGTTTTAAATTGATGAATGTTGGACTAATAGTTGTGGACGAAGCGCATTGCATTTCTGAATGGGGACATGATTTTAGGCCCAGTTTTATGGAAATAAAAAAACTGAGAGAATACCACCCACATGTACCAATAATCGCATTAACAGCAACCGCTACGCAAAAAACAAAAGATGAGATCATTCAACGATTGGAATTAAAAAATGTAAAAATTCATCAATCCAGTTTTGAACGAAAGAATTTGGCTTATAAAAGTTATTTAACGAATAACAAATTACAAGAAATCATTGATACCTGCAATCATTTCACTAACCAAACAGGAATAGTCTATTGTCAGACTAGAAAATCGGTAAAATTTGTTGCACAAAAATTATTTAGCAACAACATTTCTGTTGGGATTTACCATGGAGGAATGAATCGTGAGGAGCGTAAACAAATGCTCAACGCATGGTTAAACAATCAACTAAAAGTAATGGTGGCTACCAACGCTTTTGGGATGGGAATTGACAAGCCAGACGTGCGATTTGTGCTTCATTATGAATTCCCCAACTCATTGGAAGCTTATTTTCAAGAGGCTGGACGAGGTGGGCGTGATGGAAATGAATCTGTTGCTATCAATTATTGGCAAAAAGAAGACCTCAACCGACTTGAAGAACTAGTAGAACAAAAATACCCACCCATTGATGAAATAAAGAGAGTGTATCGAGCTATTTGCAACTATTTAAAAGTAGCTATCGGCTCTGGAAAAGGTGAATCGTATGATTTTGCCATTTCAACATTCTCAAAAAACTTTGACATTCCTACAACATTGTGTTACAATGCTTTAAAAATATTGGAATTAGTTGGTGAACTTTCTTTTTCAGAAGGATTCTTTGAACCAACTAAAATTAAATTTTCTGTAGGTAATGAAGCATTGTACAATTTTCAAATTCAGAATGAAAAGCTGCGAGCTTTAATAACAATTCTATCTCGCTCATACCCTGGTATTTTCAATAATTTTGTAGAAATTGACGAAAAAGAAATTAGCAAACGTCTAAACACAACGATCAAAGATTTAGAAAACCAACTAATATACGTTGAAAAATGCGGTGTTCTTGACATCAATTGGAAATCCGATACCCCAACGATTACCTTTATACGAGAGCGAATGCCTTATGATTACCTTGAAATTGATCCTGAAGTTTATCTTTTTAGAAAACAAATTGCAGAAGAAAAACTTGCTTTTGTCAAAAAATACATGGAAGAAGAAAAATGTCGTTCACTTCAACTCATCAATTATTTCGGTATAGAATCTACCCGTTGTGGCAAATGTGATGTTTGCATTCGTCAAGATAACACGAAGCAACTTATTGATTATGAATCAGAAGTAATTAATTCATTAAAATTAACCCCTAAACGAGATTTTGAAATCAAACAGTTATTTAGCGACAACACTCTTTTCAAAGAAGTGATTCGCAAATTAATCTTAGATGAAAAAATTGGATTTGACGGTGAAAATTATTTTATAATAGAATAAAATTACTCAGAGAAAAAGCTAAAAACAACATTGCCATATCCTCTTGCAAATTCAAACCCTTTTAAATGAGATAAATCTGTTCGTTTTCCATGTTCCACAATGAGTAAACCATCTTCTTTTAGCAGTTTTTTCTCATTAACTAGTTGAACAATTTGCTCATGAAATTTCACTTCATAAGGAGGATCAGCAAATATAACATCAAATTTTTGGTCACATTTCTCCAAAAACTTAATTCCATCAGAATGAATAACTTGAATCGCATCAAGCATTCCAAAATCTTTTGCTAACGAGCGAATATGTTTTGTCACATTGTAATTGGCATCAACAGCTACCACATTTCCAGCTTCACGAGAAAGCCATTCAAAGGAAATATTTCCTGTTCCAGCACACACATCTAATAAATCTAAGTTTATAAAATCAAACCTATTTTCAAGAATGTTAAACAACCCTTCTTTTGCAAAATCAGTTGTTGGTCGTGAGGGAAAGCTCTTCGGAACCGTTATTTTTTTTGTTTTTAAAATACCTCTAATTATACGCACGTTAATTGATATTTTTCAATCAGAAATTGATTGTTTTTAACAACTAAATCACTACCACCAATGGTTTGAAGCATTTCTATCAACTGATGAATAGCAACTTCCGAACCAGCACCTTCAATCAATTCCACTTCGTTTGCTTGTTGATTTAACCCCAATTGTTGCATCGTGAAACTGAAATAATACACCACATCCTCAAGTGAGGAATAATCAAAAGAAGAATAGAATTGCAATTTATTTTCTTTTACAATTACCAACGTAAAATGTTCTTTATGCAAAACTATTTTCGTTTTCAATTTAAACGTTTGCCCTTCAAAAACGCCACGAATCAAGTGTGTTCCCTCATGTTGAATCACAATACGAGGAAAGCGAATCACAAAAAATGACTTCACCCAAGACGGAATAGCAAACACACTCACCATTCCCTGCATCGGTAAACGGTTATAATCTATTTCATCTATAGAAAAAATCGTGCCAAAAGACAAAGAAAACAAGGCATTTTTACTCGATTCATTGTAAACATTTGCCGGCACAATGGTGCAATATTTTTCTGACCATGATAAACTAACCTTTTCAAAATCTGACTCTTTCCAGCCTGTGTTTGACCAAAACTCTTCCAATTGATTCTTGTAACGATAATCTTGCTTATCAGTAAATACAAACGATTTTTCATCCACGATAAAATCACCGTTTAATTTAACAAAACGAACAGCTGATGTATTGATATCAATAGCTAAATGAGTGTGAGCCATTTTAAAATTTAATTTCTGTCAACAAAACTACGCTTTTTTAATGAATTAAAACAAGGATTCAAAAATCGGTACTTTCAACATTCAATCGTTCATAGTTTTATTTTCCAATTCAAAAATACAATTAAAATAACTTTAGTTTTGATTCAAATAAACTATATGGAAGATATCTCATTGTATTTTGCGCCTGTTTCTGAAGAAAGAATAATTAAAAGAGGACTGGGGAAAGATATTGAAACGCATACGGAATTAAATGGTTTTCCAGAAATAAGCAAACAAACAATTGCTATTTTTTATGTGCCCGAATTTCGCAATTCGAGCTATGAAAGAGTGAAACACGAAAAATTCAGAGAGCAACTGCATGCATTGAATTACGGAAAAGATTGGGATAAAAAAATAGTCGATTTAGGAGATGTTTTGCCTGGTGAAACAATTAGCGACACTTATTTTGCGGTTAGTAAAATTATATCTATTTTAGTAAAAAATGACGTCATTCCATTAGTCATCGGTGGTTCTCAAGATTTGACCATGGCTATGTATAAAGGTTACGAAACGTTGGAACAATACGTAAATCTTTGCGCCATCGACACCAAATTAGATATTGGTTCACCAGATAACGAAATTCATTCGGATGCATTCATCAGTCATTTATTGATGCAACGCCCATGCTACTTATTCAACCATGCAAACATTGGTTTACAAATTCCATATACCGAAAAAGACGAAATTGATTTATTTGAAAAATTATACTTTGATTATTGTCGCCTAGGTGAATTCAATGCCGATTTCAAACGAGCAGAACCTCTTTTAAGAAACTCGGATATTTTAAGCATTGATTTTACAAGTATTCGCTACAGTGAATTATCCGATAATCAATATACCAACCCAAATGGATTTTATGCCGATCAAATTTGCCAAATAGCTCGTTATGCAGGTGTTAGCGATAAATTATCCAGCTTAGGGATTTTCAATTACTTACCCGAAAATGGGGATGCTAAAAACATATCGGATATTTTAGCTCAAATAATTTGGTATTTTATTGATGGTGTCAATGCACGAATTGGAGATTATCCTATAGGCAATCGAAAAAACTACATGAAATTCATCGTGCATATTGATGATTTTAAAGACGAAATCATTTTTTACAAAAGCGATAAATCAGCACGTTGGTGGATGGAAGTTCCTTATCCTGCCGAAGAAAAAAGAAAATACGAGCGTCATTTCTTAGTGCCTTGTAATCAAGAAGATTATGAAAGAGCTATGCAAAATGAAATACCTGATTTGTGGTGGAAAACCTATCAAAAACTGGTATGAATTGACAATTAACGGAGATTAAGTTTCTGTATTAGTAACTATAAGACATTCGCTTTGCCTTGATAAAACGAGGAATGTAGTAGCGACTTTTAATGATATTCTCGATAGCAACTCCCTTACCATTTGATGAATGAATGATGTTTATTTCGTCTTCATTTCGGGAAACAACCATGGCCACATGTCCCACTTTTGGGCTATTGAGATTACTTCCCTTGAAAAACAATAAATCACCAGGCTTTACATCTGACAATTTTATCGTTTCTCCTTGTTCTGCAATCAAATAACTTGGTCGAGGGATTGAAAAACCAAAATGATTCACAACATAATTAACAAAACCAGAACAATCAAACCCAGAAGGTGTCATGCCTGAATATTTGTAAGGAGTACCCACTAAACTTTTTGCAAATGCCAATATTTTGTCGATGCGGTGACTATCTCGTACTTTTTTACTTTGAACAGTAGTAGAATCTTGAAGGGTACTAACTATCGTATCTGATTGTTCAGTCACAGTTTGACCAAACGACCAGCCCAATAACCCAATTACCAAAATACAAGAAACAATAAATTTCACCCTAAAACTATTTTGGTTGCAAAAATATAATTAATTTCGGAGAAATAAAAATTGAGATTTTGACACACATTATCGATACAAACAACTTAAAAAAGCTCTATTATACCATTGGAGAAGTTGCTGACATGTTCAATGTTAAGCCGTCACACATACGATATTGGGAGAAAGAATTTACCGCTATTCAACCTCGAAAAAACAACAAAGGAAACCGTCTTTTTACCCCAAAAGACATAGAAATTTTTAACAAAATTTATACTTTGGTAAAAGTACAGGGGTTCACACTTGAAGGAGCTAAAAACGAATTAAAAAAGCGCAACAATCGCAACCACACAGAGGAATTTACTGTCGATTCAAAACATTCTATCAATGAAGTTGTTTCAAAATTGGAAGAAATAAAATCAAAGTTAATTTCATTAAAAAAGTAACTTTTGTACAGTAAATCTAAAATAAACCTCCTTAAATTCCGTTTCTAAAGTTATTTTTGTCCTATGTACAAATGGATCGCATTCATTTTTTTAGTAGTTTATAGTTATTCTTATACCCAAGAAATTACGGTAAAGGGACAATGCATCAATGGTAAAAAAGAAGGTGTTTCTGATATTTTAATACGTATCAACGATAGAAATGAAGCTATTTACAGTGGTCATGATGGGCATTTTTCATTCAACGCGGCTATTGGTGATTCTTTAAAAATTCAATACTATGTCACGGGAGATACCATTAATCGTGTTCAATACTATTACATAAAAAATCAAAATTCTGCCAACTTACCGCCTTATGAAATCAATATCAAACAATTTGACGATGTTACAATTATCAAAGAAATAGACAAACCTTTTGATTTAACAACAATCAAAGTCAAAGATTGGCAAACGTTACCTCTTCAAAACATTGAGCACGTTTTAATTTTTACATCAGCCGCACGATCAAACAACGAATTAACCTCCAATTACAATGTAAGAGGAGGAAATTACGATGAAAACTTGGTTTATGTCAATGGATTTCAAATTTACCGACCGTTTTTAACAAGAGCCGGACAACAAGAAGGAATGAGTTTTATCAATAGTGCTTTGGTTGAATCTCTTAGCTTTTCTGCTGGAGGATTTGATGCACAATACGGTGATAAATTAAGTTCCGTACTGGATATAAAATACAGAAGTGCTGAAAAATTTAAAGGTTCAATAATGGCTTCTATGCTTGGTGTTGAAGGGCATTTAGAACAGCAATTGGGTAAAAAGAAACGTTTTAGCTACTTAATGGGTGGTCGTTTTCGATCCAATGGCTATTTCTTAAACGCTTTGCCTACTAAAGGAGCTTACAATCCTATATTTTGGGATGCGCAACTATTAACAGACTATGTGATAAGTGAAAACTGGACATGGTCATTGTTGGGACACATCTCAAATAACAACTATACTTTTACGCCACAAACACAACAAACTGACTTTGGTACAGCCAACGAAGCCTATTCATTCATGGTTTATTTTGAAGGAAAAGAACAAACTCGGTTCAGAACGATGATGGGTGGCACAAAATTTGCATACACTTCTAATGATACTAAAACAAAATTAAATTTTTTCGCATCGGCTTTTCACTCTGATGAAAGAGAATACTTTGATGTACAAGGTCAATATTACATCAACCAACTTGAAACAGATCCTTCCAAAGAGGAATATGGCGATTCTATTGCTGTTTTAGGTGTTGGTACATTCTTAAACCATGCCCGAAATCGTTTGCGTGCCACCATTTTCAATGTATATCATACAGGTAATAGAGAATTGAAAAATGGTTTCTTAAATATTGAAAAAACGAAGCACAATCAATCCAATATTCTTTGGGGGATTAATTTTCAAATGAATGATTTTTACGATGTTTTGAGTGAATGGAAAATGATTGACTCTGCAGGTTATAGTTTACCACAAACAACTGATCACAAAGTAAATTTACAAGAGGTTATCAAAGGTAGATTGAACTTGCAAAGTGGCGAAATCAGTGGCTACACCCAATTTAATTCCATCTGGTCAAAAACAAAAGAGAACTACCCAGTTAGTCTCTCAAAAAGAGTGAAAGAAAAACACCAAAAGGCATATCGAGTAACATTTAAAGACACCATTCAATCTTCTGCTTCAAAATGGGCACTAACTTTTGGAGTAAGAACAGCTTACACCAGTGTAAACAATGAATTTTTTGTTACACCTAGAGCTTCTGTTATGTATTACCCAAGAGCTTATTTAGTTAAAGACTCCTCAATAACTCGAAGAAATATGAGTTTGCGATTCTCTACAGGATTGTATTATCAACCTCCTATTTATAGAGAAATGCGAACTTTTACAGGTGGCTTAAACACCAATGTTCGTTCACAAAAATCCTATCATGCCGTTTTAGGATACGATATGTTTTTCTTTATGTGGGGAAGAAACAATCCGTTCAAATTTACGACAGAGATTTTTTACAAATACATGTGGGATGTCAATCCTTATGAAGTAGAAAACGTTAGAACACGCTATTATGCTGATAATATTGCAACAGCTTATGCTTACGGTATTGATTTCAATCTAAACGGAGAGTTTATTGAGGGAATTTCTTCCTATTTCAAAATAGGTTTTATGCGCACGATGGAAAACATCAAAGACGATCAATACACTGTTTATTACAACGCCGCAGGTGAAAAAATTATTTTTGGATACAGTGATGACCAACAAGTGGTTGACTCAACTATTGTCAAACCGGGTTATATACCTCGTCCTACCGACCAATTATTGAATATTGGCTTATTAATTCAAGACAGAATGCCCAATTTTGAAGCACTGAGTTTACAAGTTGGCTTGCAATTTGGCACTCCACTTCCTTATGGACCTCCAGGACACGATCGATACAAAGACACACTTCGCATGAAACCTTATTTTAGAGTGGATATAGGCACTTCGTATGATTTCTTACACAATAAACACAAGCAAAAACCCAACTTTTTTAACAAAGCATTTACCGATGTCATCCTATCATTTGAAGTATATAACCTTTTGGGTATCAAAAATGAGATGTCAAAACAATGGATTCAGGATGTCAATGGTGGCTACTACTCTATTCCCAATTATTTAACCAACAGGCGCTTCAACTTAAAATTAATCTTACGGTTTTAATTAACTATTGGAAGATTTTTATTGCTGCATAAATAGACATTATGGGAGTGTCGCATTTGAAACTAGAATCTGTCACTAATTTTTACCATCATTTTCTTGTTTTTTCAATTTATTTTTTGTAAATTTGACATATTAACTACAAAATTTTTCTTATGAAAACAAAACACTACTTCCAAGCGATTCCAAGCGATTCCAAGCGAATTTTTAGTATTAACAACTAAAATAGCGCTAAGTATTAGTTGCTTTTTCACCATGTTTACTGTGGCTGCCCAAACCAATACCCTTCCTCCTTCTGGAAACGTAGGGATAGGAACGACAACGCCATCATCCCGATTGCAGGTTAACGGAACTGCAAAAATAGATTCCTCTTTAATTGTTAAGGATTCTGTTACCATTAAGAAAAATTTACGTTATAAAAAAATGGAACTTGGTGTAATGATACCAGACTCTCTCAAAGAAAAGATTAACAACTACCTCTTTTTTCAAGGACAACATTCTAACGAACTTAATCCATTTGTGGAGTGGGATATAGATGTAGAAGGTATTTTTTATCATGCAGCATCAGGTATATACAAAATTGTAGATGGATACTACACAAGAGATTATGTAGAAAACCCTATAACCGATGATTGGGATGACCTTAATACTTTCTATCCTTTCAGAATACGCTATGCTCCCCCTCAAAATGGAAAATGGATTGCTTTAATTCGCATTAAAATCAACAATCAAGAGGTTTATGCGAGTGGGTGGTTTGGTTTTGATGTTGTTGAGAGTGGTGATCCTGGATATGTTTACGTGCACCCCAATAAAAAGAATTTAATGAGAGGAAGTAGAATGATATTTCCTGTTGGACAAAACTTTCACAGTCCTTTTCAACACAATATTCCATGGGGAGGTGATACAAGTAGTTATTTAGGAAACAAACTGTCTGAAAGTTTTAAGAATACAAATACTTTGGAATGGCAAGATTATTTAGCAAAAATTGAAGAATATTTTCAAAAAGGAGGTAGATATATAAGAACAATACAATCAGCATATTCGTCATTAATTGAATTTGAGAAAAAAGGAAATTATTATGACAGGCTACACTATGCATGGGAGCAAGATAAGTTATTAGATTTATGTGAGCAATATGATGGGTTAATGGAATTTAATTTATTGTTACAAGGTGTTTTTAAGATATATGATGAATATAATACACCTAGTTGGGATTGGGATAAATGGTGGAGAAATGGATCAAATAACTACATATACAACAACCTATCATTTGAACAAGGTAACACCCCATATTGCTACAACGATAATCCTGCTCAATGTAATCCAAAAAAACCTAGAGAAGCGCTGACGAATGAAGAAGATTTAAAGTATCATGAACAACGCACAAGATATTATATTGCACGATATGGTTATTCTACGAAAATATATGATTTTCAATTGCTAAGCGAGCCTTTTGGTTATGGTCGTAAACCTGGTGGTGACCTTTGTGCAAACAATAATTTAGATGATAATCATCCAGTAAAACCATTCGAAAAGGATAGCATAGCTCCTGAAGAACACGATGCATATAAAAATAGTGTTTATACTTATCAAAAAAGAATGAGTGAATATATAAAACAGCATCTTGGACATACAGAACATTTGATTGGTGTTGATTGTTTGTTAAAAAACGCTGACGATGCTGCTTTTGATAATAGTGTAACAATAGCTACCGTTGATTTAGTTGGTATTAATTTTTATTCATCTTCTCCGTCAAAATTTTCCTTAAATACTATTATAAAGGATAATAGTTTAATCATCCATAAACCAATCATTGTTTCAGAATTTGGTGATGGTGATGGGCTGGAAGAGTGTTCAGGTTACTCAGGGCATTTTGTTGATTTAATGTCAACTGGTTTTACTGGTGTTTGTGGTTATAATATGTGGGAAGGAGGTGAAAGAATGGCTGATGCTACTATGTTAAATCAAATTTGGAGTGCAACAATTCGAGCTCAAAACCATCTTAATGGAGATGATGTGATTAACACTTTGAGTAATGGAAATGGTGAGTGGGAGCATGGTTGGCAAGAAAAAAAGATTATTAATCTTAAAAAGTATACTTACTCAAAAGAGATTCAGTATTATGTATCTAAAAATAAAGAACTAGCAGTTGGATATGTTCGTAATAGGAGTTATAATACTTATACAAAGAGAATCTATACATGTTATCAACAAATATCTGATTTTCAAGAGCCAATAAATAATTTATATAATTTTTTATGGGATGATGGTTCAGTAGGAAATCGCTTAAAAATTGATTCTTTAAAGAAAAATAAAAATTATAGTATTGATTTTTATTCGTTTAAATATGGAAATTATATTAGTTCAGATTGTATAAATTCTGATGTAAATGGTAAACTGTTAATTCGTTTTCCTACTTTATTTGTTTCTAATAATCCTAGTGAATCTCAATTTGAAAACCCTGTAGTTTGGTTTGTTATCAAGCAAAAAAACTGTATGGTAGGATTGGCTCAAAATGATGAAATAGCTATAAGTGAAGTACAAGATTTATCCCAATCATTGGGTAATACAAATATTGTATTAGAAGAATTCAAACCTCAAATATATCCTAACCCTTTTAATGACTATATAGTTGTTGAAAGCAATATAGACGATGTGCTAATTATTAAAAATATTGAAGGACGAATTGTATTAAAACAAAATGTAAATAAAGGAAAACAACAAATAAACACATCTACGCTAAATAAAGGGATGTATTTTATTCAATTAGAAAAACAAAGTTTTACTGAAAAATTTACTAAATGATGAAAAAATTAAAGTTCATATTAATTATGGTTATATCATTTAACTCTCAAGCGCAGGAGAATCATAGTTTGTATCTTGAAATAAGTCAAGGTATTTCACATAGTTTTTTTCAATTTGTTTCGTTAGAATCTAAATTAAATCTAGGATGGCAAATTAGTTCAAATAAAGGTGATTTTTCTTTATATAGTAAATTTGGTTATGTTGGCTATATTAATACTTTTATTAGTGATGTACAAGTACCATACAGAAAGAAACCGTTTGAATTAAATTATCCTACAATAGGTTTGGGTTTTAATTATCGTTTTTTTAAAGAGAACAGAAAAATAGCCCCTTTTTTTGCGTTTGATTTTCAATCAGGAATAATAACCATGAAAAATAAAACTTCATCCATTTTTATAGAAAGAGATAGTTATTATATTGCAAATAAATATGAGATAAATGAATTAAGTACTTATGATTATGATATATATTATTCCACTCCTTTTATAGGGTCAACTACGTTTGGAATAAGTTGGAAAGGTTATATAAATCAATTTCAGATTAATTTTGCATTAGGATATAGTGCTACTTGCATAAGAGCTGGACATCAAATTAATGAGAGTCATGTTCTTGAATCTAGAAAAGGGTATAAAGACTATTGGTATCATGGATTACTATTTAATATAGGGTTTAATTATTCGTTTCTCTTTAATAAAACAAATAATAATCATAACGTAGAAAAAATATGAATAAAATAAAATTTACCATACTATTTTTTACTCTTTTGAATTATTCATTTGTGTTTAATCAAATGCAAACAAAGGGTTATTTTGGTTTAAATCAAATTTTTCATCCAACTAAAGATTTTACAGAGTCAAATTTGGATTTAGGAATGTCTTTTCAATTTGATAAATTCAGCATATCTCCATTTATTTTATACCAATTTGGAGGTAATTATAAAATAAATAATTATAAACCATATACTTTAAATTACAACCTAATAGGCGCAGGTTTAGGCGTTAAAATGCGAGGTACAGACAAAAAAGAAGAAGCATGTTTCAAATTAAATTGTTTTTCAAAGGTACCACCAACTATGGAGGTTTTAGTAAGACTTTAAATGATAAACTATCTCTGTTTACATCTCAGACTAGTAGTGATGAAAAAATAATCATTTTAGAAAATAGTTATGAAAATTTATTAGCATATCAACATTACTTATTTTACTACTATGGTACTAACATAAATGCAAGTATTAATATAGCACATCATTTTAAGATTTTTAATGGATTTTATTTAAATATCAGTATAGGATATTCTTATAGAGAAATTAAATATAAATATTTTAATAAAACTTTAAATTATTATGATTTATCTTATTTTTCTGATAATCGATATTTCTATAAAGGAGTTCACTTGTTAGATCTAGGAATAGGGTTGAGTTATACTTTTGGTCGTAATCATCAAGTTGAAAAAGCAAAAAAACAGAATGAAATAAACACATCTACGCTTAATAAAGGGATGTATTTTATTCAATTAGAAAAACAAAGTTTCACTGTAAAATTTACTAAATGATGAAAAAATTAAGGCTCCGTATTATTACATAGTTATCATTTAAACTTTCACAACTTTGGATGAATCATAGTTTTGTCTTGAAATAACTCAGGTACTTCATATAATTTTTTCAATTTGTTCCGTTAAGATCAGTCCGATATCGGGATGGCAAATTAACAATATTAAGATAGAATAAGGTGATTTTTCATTTCTTATATTAAATTTGATTATGTTGAAACATATTAATACTTACACATTAATTGATCTCACTTTAAAGTACCAGCCGCAGAAAACCGTTTGGAATTAAATTATCCCTCTGTAATGGAGTTTGGTTTAGTATCAGTTTTAAAGCGAATGAAAAAATATTACTGCGTTTTGATTTTCAATCCCTGAGATAATAATAATGAAAATAAAACTCCATCATTTTATAAAGGAGATAATTTATTATAATTACCAAATAATCATGAGATAAATGAATTATTGCCATGATTATGAATGTCTGTAATTCCACTCTCCTTTTATTGGCTCAACTACGGTTTGGAATAAGTTGAAGTTAAAAATCAATTTTCAGATGTGACAAAATTTGCATTGGATATAATTGCTCTTGCTTAAGGCTGGACATCTGTAGAATTAATGAAAGTTATATTTTTGGATTTAGAAAGGTATAGGGATATTGGTATCATGGATGTTTCGCACCATCATCAGCTTTAATTATTCGTTTCTCTTTAACTAAATAATAATCATAACATTATCCAAATAATAGATAAAATAAAATTTCACCAACACTATTATTTTTTATCTTTGAATTTAAATTCGTTTATTGACCCAATCATCTTATCAAATACAAACAAAGGGTTATTTTGGTTTAAATCAAATTTTTCATCCAACTAAAGATTTTACAGAGTCAAATTTGGATTTAGGATGTCTTTTCAATTTGATAAATTCAGCATATCTCCATTTATTTTATATCAATTTGGAGGTAATTATAAAATAAATAATTATAAACCATATTCTTTAAATTACAATCTAATAGGCGCAGGTTTAGGCGTTAAAATGCGAGGTGCAGACAAAAAATATGTCCCGGAAGTTAAATTGTTTTTTTCAAAAGAATTTTTTCCAAGCTATGGAGGTTTTAGTAAAACTTTAAATGATAAACTATCTTTATTTACATCTCAGACTAGTAGCTATGAAAAAGTAATGTTAGGAGGAATGTTTTTATTATATAAACATTACTTGTTTTATTACTGTGGTGCGAACATAAATACAGGCATTAATATAACGCATCATTTTAAAATTTTTAATGGGTTTTATTTGAATATCAGTATTGGATATTCTTATAGAGAAATTAAATATAAAGATATTTTTGAATTAGTGAATAATATATCAGAAAATAATTTTGGCGATAAATATACTAATTCATATATAGAGACAGAAAATAGATATTTCTATAAAGGAGTTCACTTGTTAGATCTAGGAATAGGGTTGAGTTATATTTTTGGTCGTAATCATCAAGTTGAAAAGGCAAAAAAACAGAATGAAATAAACAAATAAACACATCTACGCTAAATAAATGGATGGTATTTTAAGGATTAATGAGTAATGAGTTTTTAATTATACATTTCCAATTAGTAAGAACACAAACAACAAAATAAAAAAATTAGTTTCTAAAAAATCGGATATGAAAAATAGCTTAATTATTATCATTTTAGGAGTTTATTCACTTTTAGGATGTAAGAAGAAAACAGAACACGTAATTGAGTTAAATCTTAAGATTAAAAATCACATGAATTTAACCGGAAATTATGGAATGTATGGGAAAAAAGTAATAGTGTACGAATACAATAAAAAAAAGCAATGGGAAAGAGAAATTACTTCGGGTTTAACCGATAATAAAGGAGAATTTAGTTATAGAATTCCTGCTCCTGCTCTTAGTAATAGTAATAATAAGAATATAATTTACAAATTTAGTTGCGAAAGAGCTCAAATTAGTTTAGGCAATGGTTCTAGTAATCCACTCGGAATGTGGGGCGCAATAGAATTAAATAGACCAGCAAGTGATGAATTAAAAAAAGATGAAGTAACCAATGTTTTGATAACGTATGCAGATCTTATTAGAATGGGAGTGGTGTTTGTAAATAGCAATTGTTTTGATCAAAATGATAGAATTCGTTATCGGTTTAAATACATGCACGTAAAAGAAGGATGGTCAAATTGGCAAACTCATTATGGGTGCGCACCATTTTCATTTGCAGAATTTACATACAATGATTCTATTTTGTATGAATACGAAGTAGAACGAAATGGTGTAATAAATACCTTTCAAATGAAGAGATATACTTATGATTATATAATGCCTGATACGTTGTATTATTGAACAGATGAAGTAATAATTATTAAAAATCTTGAAGGGCGAATTGTATTAAAACAAAATGTAAATAAAGGAAGCAACAAATAAACACATCTACGCTTAATAAAGGGAAGGTATTTACATCATAAAAACACAAAATTATGAAACCACAGAAACACATAAAGTTATTGTTCGTTAGTTTTTAATAAATTTGAGAAAATTGATAGATTACAAAGGTCACGTCCCTACGGGACTAAAAAGCGTTTAATCATAGGAAATCGACATCAAGCACTGTAGGTGCGATAGCTTTGTAGCACAATCAGTATCAATTTTCATCAAGCTCCATCGGAGCGACACCTTTGTAATAAAATTATCCATCAATTCTATCAAACATGGGAGATGCAATATCTTTGTATAAACACTAATCAGAGAAAGTAACGTAGAAGCCACTCCTCTTAAGTTGATTTATTTAATTCAATTATATCTTAAATTCCTTATCTTTGCAAAAGTTTTTATAGGTATGCAAGACATTAAAGTAATCATAATTGACAGAGAAGGCGTTGAGCATGAATTAGCTGCTCCAACTGATATGAATATGAACATCATGGAGTTATGCAAATCGTATGATTTACCTGTTAAAGGTGAATGTGGTGGAATGGCTATGTGTGCTACTTGTCAATGTTATTTGGAATCTGACCATGAATTGGCAGAACAATCGAATGATGAATTAGATATGTTGGATCAGGCTTTTTTCGTTAAGCCAAACAGCAGATTGGGTTGCCAAATTCCAATTACCGAAGAGATAGACGGTATTCGATTAAGATTAGCTCCAGATGCTTAATTTTCTAAGTGAATAGTCGCTAATATACCACTTGTGTTCTTTAAAAGGGATTTCTCCAAACAAGTTTGTAGAAATGACTTCATTCTAGTGAGATTGTTATTGCGGTTTGTTCATTTCGACACGTGAAGAAAACTTTACTTTTACCATTTTTAAAGTTAAGAATGATAGGTTTGTGGATACTCAATTTTTTAATAAAATTTAGTTTACTACATGATAAAAATTAAAATTTGAGATAAAAGAAGTGTTTATTTCTTTATTGAATCAATTAATCGATTGATAATTTCGCACCTACGGCGTTCTGTTATGTGGGGAAACTATCAATTTTCTACAAAGATTTCGTCTCTACGAGACTAAAAAGGAACCCCAAAACGATAGTTCATACAAGGAACCAAAAAGTGCGGTGGCCCGATGAAAATAGCGGGAAGCGGTGGCGAGAATGTCTGTCGTGTAGTAAATTCATCGAAGGCGCTTGTCGTTTTCTTCTGCAAGAAGGACTACTTCGATAGAATTTCAAACGACAGACAGTGCGGGAGGGCAGCATTATTTTCATCTTGATCTTTTGATTCTTTTGGATCAAGCCAAAAGAATAATAATTAACATTCGTAGAGTTTATCTATATTGTTTGGAAAATGTCATATATTAAAAAAATTCAGTCTAAAAAAAGAGGATGCCCGAAAAATCGAACATCCTCTTTTTCTATAATTTTTTAATTAGAATTTTACAACTCGAATTGCTTGTTGTCCATCTACTCTTAAGATGTAAACACCATTTGGTTGTGATGATAAATTAATTGACGCATTTGAACCAGAGAAATGAGTTGTATAAACCAACTCTCCTACTGCATTGTATGCATGAATTGCGTCATAAGTACTCATTGTTTGAAACGAATAATTGGAAGTATTATCTGTAAAAATACCTGTCCCATCATTGATGAACACCATCGTCAATTCATCATAATCATCATCCATGGCTAATAAGAACATATCTAAATCGCCATCATTGTCGATATCCATAAAATCAAAAACGCCAAAACCATCAGTAGATAACAAAATACTTTCTGTTTGAATCAAATCTTCAAAAGTTCCATCACCGATACCTTTGTAGAATTTAATCTGATTATCAAAATTTAAATCCCCACCAGAAATGACAACATCTAAATGACCATCTCCATTGATATCAGCAAATGTAACTAGACCTGCAGAAAGTTATAAAAAATTATTCCATGGAGCTATCGTAAAATCACCTTGTCCATCTCCAAGATACAATTTAACAAATGGGCTCATGTTCTCATCATCTCCAGAAACAATTAAATCAACATTTCCATCCCCATCCCCATTCACATCTCCAAAATCTGATGAAGATCAATCCACACCAACTAAATCTGCTGGAGTTGCTTCTGTATAAACAACTTGCCCAAAAGAGTGCTGTGCAAAAAATAAAGTTCCAATGAGAAGAGCATTAACAGTAATTTTTTTCATATTTTTCTAATTTTCAGGAAAATTACTAAGAATTAGAAACAAATAGAAAAATTAACGGACTTAATCTAATAGTACATTTGGAATCCTACAAACAGGAATTGGATTTATTTTATGTTGATTGATTCTATTCAATCGTTTATATATACTTAATACCTTAGCTTCTCTTTCCGAAAGAGCTTGTTCATTTCCTTGAAAAGCCATTGCCCATTCCAACTCAGGATAAGTAGCACCAATTTGATCTTCGTCACTTCGCCCATCTTCAAACAACCCATCTGTTGGTTTTGCCTCGATAATGTCTGAAATAACATTAAGGTAACGAGCTAATTCGAATACTTGTGTTTTAGTAATATCTGCAATCGGTGAAATGTCCACTCCTCCATCGCCGTATTTTGTAAAAAAACCAATTCCAAAGTCTTCGATTTTATTTCCTGTTCCAACAACCAAACAATTATTCGCTTGACCAACAGCATACAAAGTCATCATGCGCAATCGTGAGCGTGAATTAGCCATTGCCAAATGATTTTTCGTTAAATCAAAGGGCATTTGACCTTCAAATTGTTCAAATGTAGCTGTCAAATCAATTTCAATAGCTGTTACATTGTCAAATTCTGATTTTAACGCATCAATATGCTTCGATGCCCTACTGTATTCAGACTTTGTTTGACGTATAGGCATCGAAAGAAAAATGGTTTTCCGACCAGTCAATGCACATAATTTGGAAACAACAGCAGAATCAATTCCACCTGAAATTCCGATAATAAAGCCCCCAACTCCGGTTGAATCTAAATAATCAGATAACCATTGTTGAATATGCTCGGCAACTAAATTTACTTTCAATTGGTATCCATTAAAACAAAACAGAAACTTTCACTTCAAATTGCCCTTGAGTTGCTTTGTTTGAAACTCCTTTTCTTACAACAGTTGCATTGTCTGTTTCGTAGGTAAACATGTAGGAATTATTACGATTATAATACAAAGGTGTAATGCCGTAGTAATAACCGATCTCAGCCAACAAGCACGTGTTTCCTGTAAAATTCCATTCTGCTCCACCAGCAATACCAACAGAACCTTTGTAGAACACCACTTCATTTTTAGCTTTCATATTTTTTTGTTCCACTTCTTCACCTAATTTAGATAAATCTTGTGTTTGAGCTGTCAATGAATATCCTTTGTCATCCGATTTTTGAGTTAGCAAGAAATTGTGTTTCATCCCAAATTTACCATAATAACGAACGTAACCGATGAAATTAGTTCGAAACAACAACATTGTAGGAATGGTAATATATGTAGCTTTTTGCTTTCTTTCTTTTAAAACAAAAACATCTTTTACTGAGGCTGGATCTTTGTCAAAATCATCTACACCTATAATTTTTGAATCGTTGTAATAATATAAAATTGGACTTGGTCCAGATTTAAATTTTGTATTGGAAAATGCAAATTCTAATCCAGTTGAAAAACCAATATTATCCGTGAAACCAAAGTTCAAAGCCCCACCAATAAACAAATCAGTCCCTACTCCATCTTTTTCGATTAATTTTGTGCCCATATTTTGAAAATTAATTCCAAATCCTGCTGTTAACCCTCCTTGAAATTTCTTTTCAGCCGCACTTTGTGCGTTTAAAACAGAACTAATTGACAAAATCATTAGTCCTAACACAATCTTTTTCATACAATTATATGTTATTTAAAATTATTTTAAATAAATCCGTCAAAATGACTAAATTTGAGGCAAAATTATACAAATAATGAGACTTATAAAAGTTTTTATACTCTGTATATGTTTTTTAACATTCTGGTCATGTAAAAGAAACCCTTTAAAAATTGATTCCAGCAATGTTAAAATAGATGTGGCATTCATTCATTTGGATTCACTTTTATTCAATACCCCTAAAAACGATTTGATCAATTTAAGACATCAATTATCGGCAGCAATTCCCGAAATTTTTGATTATCAAATTGGTTATTGTATGCGCATCGGGAAAGTAGTTGATACAGCCTTTGTAAATAGCATCACGCAATATAGAGAGGATCCCATGATTCAAAAATTGGAAGCTGAAATCGCACAGAAATTCACCAATTTGAGTAACTATAAAGAAACAATCACCGTCGGACTCAAACGTTTAAAGGCAATTGTTCCCAATGCTAAAATTCCATCACATATTGTTTTTCAAAATTCATTATTTAGTAGCAGTGCCTTTTGTACCGAAAAAGAAATCGGTGTTGGATTGGATCAATATTTAGGAAAAGACTCTCCTATTATTAAACAACTACCACCAGAACCGTTTTATGATTGGATAAAAGAGGGATACGACCAACAATACTTGGAACGTGACGCCATTTTATCGTGGATTTTAACACACATTTTACCAGAAACAAAAGGAAACTTGGCAGAACTAATGATCTATCACGGAAAAGCAATTTACCTAACAGAAGCTTGTTTGTCTGAAAAAGATAAAAACATTATCATTCGTTATTCAAAAGAAGACTTAAAATGGGCAAAAGAGAATGAATACAGTCTATGGAAATATTTAGTGGACGAAAAACTATTGTTTAAAGTAGATGATTTAAATAGCATGAATTTACTACAAGAAGGACCTTTCACCTCTGGATTACCAGAAAAAGGACCAGATAGATTGGGGCAATATTTGGGCTGGATAATGGTGAAAAACTACATGGAAAATACCAAAACGTCGTTTACAGACTTAATAACCACTCCTTACAACGAGATTTTACAAAACTATAAGCCAAATTAAAAATTTAAACGTTTTAAAATGAATCAAGAAGATAAAATTGTAAAAACATCCGAAATCTTATTGAAAGTAGGTGTGAATGAAAACAACCTCCCTTTAGGTATAAAATGGACGGCTAAAGATGGAGATGTAGAAGATGCTAATGCAAAAGCATTATTACTTTCTGTTTGGGATCCAAAAGAAAACAACACTATGAAAATTGATTTATGGACAAAAGATATGTCCGTAGAAGAAATGAAGCAATTTTTTCATCAAACGTTGCTCACAATGGCCGATACGTTTGAAAGAGCTACAGGCGAAAGAAATATTTGTGAAGATTTGAGAGATTATTGTCATCACTTTGCTGAAAAAATGCAAATTTTACCAGAAGATTAATGAAATTTATCTTACATAAAATGGCGACTGTACTTAACGAATCGGTTACGTACAGTCTTTTTTATGACAACCAGCCAATTCACATTAACGAATTTATTGGAAAACCTTTTCACATCCGCTTCACAAGAAACATCTATTGCGTAAATTGCTCAAAAAGAATTACAAAAACATTCCAAAACGGGCTTTGTTTCAATTGTTTTCAAACGGCACCAGAAGCTGCTGAATGCACTATTCGACCTGAATTGTGTCGCGCACACTTGGGTGAAGGTCGAAATGTAGAGTGGGAATCAAAAAACCACAATCAACCACACATTGTTTATTTAGCCGCATCAAGTGAAGTAAAAGTTGGCGTAACACGTTCAACACAAGCACCAACTCGATGGATTGACCAAGGAGCATCTGCTGCTATTCGTTTGGCTGAAACACCCAATCGGTATGAAGCTGGTAAATTAGAAGTTGCACTTAAAAGCATTTTTACAGACAAAACCAATTGGCAAAAAATGCTCAAAAATGAAATTGATGAATCCATTGATTTAGTTGATGAAAAATGGCGTTTACAAGAACAATTACCGTATGAATTAACTACTTTTTTCTCAGAAAACGACGACGTAACAACTATTCATTATCCTGTTTTACACTATCCAAAAAAAGTAAAAAGCTTATCCTTAGATAAAGAACCCGATATTGAAAAAACATTGATTGGAATTAAAGGACAATACTTGTTATTTAGCGATGAAACCGTTATAAATATTCGCAAACACGAAGGATATGAAGTTGAACTATTGGTTTAAATTCCTTTTATCTTAAATTGACAATATTTCGTTTGTCAATGAGTTTTTACTTATTGAAACTGACACTTTGTCGCTTTTTACAATTTGGTACAAAACTTGTCGGTTGAAAAGAAAAAGTAAAAATTAAAATCATGAGAACAGGTCAAATTAATGTACAAACGGAAAACATTTTTCCAATTATCAAAAAGTTTTTATACTCAGATCATGAGATTTTTTTGCGTGAATTGGTTTCAAACGCAGTAGATGCCTCACAAAAACTAAAATTTTTTGCTAAGAATGGAGAGTTTAAAGGAGAGTTAGGAAATTTAGCTGTTGAAGTTATCTTAAACAAAGATGAAAAAACGCTAACGATCCGTGATAATGGTATCGGTATGACGGCTGATGAAATTGATAAATACATCAACCAAATTGCGTTTTCAGGAGCAGAAGAATTTGTGCAAAAGTATAAAGGTAAAGAAGGTGCAGAAAACATTATCGGGCATTTTGGATTGGGCTTTTATTCGGCATTTATGGTTGCTGAAAAAGTGCAAATTAAAACCAAAAGTTTTGTTGACGGGGCACAAGCTGTTCAGTGGGAAAGCAATGGTTCACCAGAATTTACGATAACCGAAATTGAAAAAGAATCAAGAGGTACAGATATTGTATTGTATATTGCAGAAGACTCGATAGAGTTTTTGGAAAAAGCAAGAATTCAAGAAATCTTGAGTAAATACTGTAAATTCTTACCAGTACCGGTAATTTTTGGTACAAAAAAAGAATACATCGATTCTCCTGAAGGTGAAAAGGATGAAGATGGAAAAATCAAACGTGTAGCTGTTGATGTTGAAAATCAAGTGAACAACACAACACCTGCATGGACAAAAGCACCTATTGATTTAAAGGATGAGGATTACAAATCGTTCTATCGTGAGTTGTACCCAATGACTTTTGAAAGTCCGTTGTTTCACATTCATCTCAACGTTGATTATCCTTTTAACTTAACAGGTATTCTTTATTTCCCAAAAATTAAAGAAAATGTTGAGGTACAGCGCAACAAAATCAATCTTTATTCCAACCAAGTTTTTATTACAGATAGTGTAGAAAATATCGTGCCAGAGTTTTTAACATTGTTGCACGGGGTGATTGACTCACCTGATATTCCATTAAATGTATCTCGTTCCTATTTACAAAGTGATGGAAATGTGAAAAAGATTTCTGCACACATTACCAAAAAAGTAGCTGATAAATTGGCCGAAATGTTTAAGAAAGACAGGGCTGATTTTGAATCAAAATGGGATGATTTACAGGTATTTGTGCAATATGGTACGCTTTCAGAAGAAAAATTTGCAGAAAAAGCAAAATCTTTTAGCTTGGTTAAGTCAACGGATGGAAAATACTACACAATTGATGAGTACAAAGAAAAAATTGCTGCATTGCAAACGGATAAGGACGGAAAAACCGTTATTTTATATACCAACAATGCAGAAATGCAATATGGATTTGTTAAGAAAGCCAACGAAAGAGGTTACGATGTATTGAGTTTTGAAAGTCCGCTCACACCCCATTGGATTAGTAAAATGGAGCAAACGTATGAGAACATAACATTTGCACGAGTGGATGCAGATACGTTGGATAAACTTATCAAAAAAGAGGAAGAAATACCATCAAAATTAACCAAAGAAGACGAAGATAAATTGAAACCAGTATTTGAAAATTCATTAGTTGAAAAAGAAAAATATACCGTTCAATTTGAAAGTATGAGCGCTTCAGAATCACCAATCATGGTTACGCAACCAGAATTCATTAGAAGAATGATGGAGCAACAACGCATGGGTGGTGGCGGTTTTTATGGTGCGTTTCCAGAGCATTATACCATTGTTGTGAATAGCAATCACGATAAAATTAACAATGTATTAAAAGCATCCGAAGAAGACCAATCGAGAAAAGCAAAACAGTTAATCGACTTGGCATTGCTTTCTCAAGGTTTATTAAAGGGAGAAGCATTGGATTCTTTCATCGAAAGAAGTATTGAATTGGTTTAATTCATTTAAAAACAAATAGAAGCGGCAATGATTTAAGACGTTGTCGCTTTGATTGTCTTTGGCGATTATGATGAAACACTGGCTACACTGATTGAACAGATTTTCACGGATTAATTAGGTGTTTTAACTGTTACATAAAATCAGCGATAATCCCTTTTTTATAAAAATCTACTTCAAAAAAACATCAGCGTCACTTGTGCTGAACTGGTTGAAGTATCTGCGTTCCAATAACTAAACAAAAAATAGCTTCAAATCTCAAAGAAAAATCTTATCTTTGCTATCCAAAAATTAAAAAACTATGTTTGAAAATCTTACCGATAAGTTTGAACGTGCCTTTAAAGTTTTAAAAGGACAAGGACAAATTACAGAAATTAACGTAGCAGAAACGCTTAAAGAGGTGCGTCGTGCCTTACTGGATGCGGATGTTAATTTTAAAACGGCAAAAGAATTTACAAACACTGTAAAAGAAAAAGCACTTGGACGTGATGTGTTAACCGCAGTTTCTCCAGGCCAATTGATGGTAAAAATATGCCATGAAGAGTTGGTTGAATTGATGGGAGGAAATGAAGTGGACATCAATGTAAAAGGAAATCCTGGAATTATTCTAATGTCGGGGTTACAAGGTTCGGGAAAAACAACTTTCACAGGAAAATTAGGAAATTACCTTAAAACAAAAAAACACAAAAATGTATTGTTAGCAGCTTGTGACGTTTACCGACCAGCCGCTATCGATCAACTACACGTTCTTGGAGAGCAATTGGGTATAGAAGTTTACTCCAATAAAGAAGAAAAAAATCCAGTATCGATTGCTCAAGCAGCTGTTCAACATGCAAAAAGTAAAGGTTTTCAAGTAGTCATCATCGACACCGCTGGACGATTAGCTGTTGACGAGCAAATGATGGATGAAATTGCAGCGATTAAAAATGCGATTCAACCAACAGAAACATTGTTTGTAGTTGACTCCATGACGGGTCAAGATGCGGTTAATACAGCAAAAGCATTTAATGATAAAATCAATTTTGACGGAGTTGTTTTAACCAAATTAGATGGTGATACACGTGGTGGAGCTGCCTTATCTATCAAATCTGTTGTTAATAAGCCAATTAAGTTTGTTGGTACAGGAGAAAAGATGGATGCATTGGATGTTTTCTATCCTTCTCGTATGGCTGACCGTATTTTGGGGATGGGAGACGTTGTTTCCTTAGTTGAAAGAGCACAAGAGCAATTTAACGAAGAAGAAGCAAGAAAACTACAAAAACGTATTCATAAAAACCAATTTGACTTCAATGATTTCTTAAGCCAATTACAGCAAGTCAAAAAAATGGGGAATGTAAAGGATTTAATGGGAATGATTCCAGGAATGGGAAAAGCAATGAAAGATGTTGATATAGAGGACGATGCTTTCAAACACATTGAAGCGATTATTTATTCTATGACACCGAAAGAAAGAGAAAATCCTGGTTTGATTAATCAATCAAGAAAAAACCGTATAGCAGCTGGAAGTGGTACATCAATTCAAGATATTAACAAGTTATTGAAACAGTTTGAAGATACCAAAAAAATGATGAAATTAATGAGTAATCCTAAGAACATGATGAGTATGATGAAGCAGTTTCAAGGGATGAAAGGAATGCCTGGAATGTAGGATTTCCAAAACAATCAGTTTTAAACTGTTAGAATTTGTGTAGAAAAGTCGTTAATAACTAATAACGAATTTACGCAGAATATTCATCATTTCATATTATCTTTAGCTCTTCAAATACATAAAAATGGGTAAAATCATTGCAATAGCAAATCAAAAAGGAGGGGTTGGAAAAACAACTACTTCCATCAACTTGGCAGCATGTTTAGGAGTGTTGGAGTATAAAACATTACTTGTAGATGCTGATCCTCAAGCAAATGCCACAAGCGGCGTTGGATTGGATCCTAAAAATGCCAGAAATATTTATGATTGCTTGGTCAACGATGTCAATCCAAAGGATTTGATCCTTACAACCGATAGTCCTAATTTAGACATTCTGCCATCTCACATTGATTTAGTTGGAGCAGAATTGGAAATGATCAACATTCCAAATAGAGAGCATAAATTAAAATTGGCACTGGACAAAGTGAAGGATGAATATGACTTCATTATCATTGATTGTTCGCCTTCATTGGGGTTGATAACCGTTAATGCGTTGACTGCTTCTGATTCCGTTTTAATCCCTGTTCAATGTGAATATTTTGCATTGGAAGGATTGGGTAAATTATTAAATACCATTAAAATTGTTCAAGGAAGATTAAATACCAATCTTCAAATTGAAGGGATTTTACTAACCATGTACGATACACGCTTACGATTGGCCAATCAAGTGGTAGATGAGGTTAAGGCGCATTTCCAAGATTTGGTATTTGACACGTTGATTCACCGCAACACAAAACTAGGTGAAGCTCCAAGTTTTGGACAAACCATTGTAATGCACGATGTTTCCAGTAAAGGTGCTATCAATTATTTAAATTTTGCACGAGAATTGTTGCAAAAAAATGACATGACACAAATTTCTAATAACGATAAAAATTATTCATTAAATGAGTAGCGCAGTAAATAAAAAATCAGGTTTAGGAAAAGGATTAGGGGCTCTTTTGGGAAATGAAGCAAGTATTTCTTCCCAAAAAGGAGAGGCTGGTTCTATTTCATTGATTGCAATTGAGGAAATTGAAGCAAACCCGTTCAATCCTCGTACTCATTTTGAAAGAGAAGCATTAGAAGAATTAAGTCAGTCTATTCGTATTCATGGCATCATTCAGCCTTTGACTGTACGTAAGGTTGGACAAGATAAATACCAACTTATTTCAGGTGAGCGTCGTTTTAGAGCTTCTCAATTGGCTGGTTTAACTGAGGTTCCATGTTACGTACGTGTTGCCAACGACCAAACCATGTTGGAAATGGCATTGGTAGAAAACATTCAACGCGAAGATTTAAACGCAATTGAAGTGGCCTTGTCTTACCAACGATTGATCGAAGAATGTTCGTTAACACAAGACCAATTGAGTCAAAAAGTTGCAAAATCTCGTTCAAGCATCACCAATTTCTTGCGTTTATTGAAACTTCCTGCCGAAATTCAGGCTGGAGTTAGAGATAATTTGATATCAATGGGGCACGCACGTTCATTGGTCTCTGCTGGTGACGAGTCCAAACAATTGGAGATTTACGCACAAGTTATCGCTCATTCTTTATCTGTTAGAGATACAGAAGCATTGGTTAAAGGTGAACTTCAGTTGACAGGAAAAGATAAGGCAAACGTTGATTTTGTTAAAAAACCTAAAACAAATACAATAACAGATAATCAATACGTTTTTAAAGAGCATTTAAGTGATCGATTGGCAACAAAAGTGGATATTAAAAAAGCTACAAATGGATCGGGAACCATTGTTCTGAAGTTTAATTCAGAAAATGACTTGAATCGCATTATTGAGTTATTGAATAAGTGATTTAAATGAAATTTTGCAGTGTATTTTTTGTGTTAATTTTATTCTTTCCGGCATTCTGTCAAGAGAAGGTAAAGGAAAAAACTATTGACACAACAGAAGACACTGTTAAGCAGCATTCGGTGAAAACTGCAGTAATTTTATCAGCTGCTTTACCTGGAGCTGGTCAAGTCTATAATCACATCGCAATGCCGAAAGGAAAAAAGAAAGCCTATTGGAAAGTCCCATTGATTTATACTGGTTTAGGGGTAACTGGTTATTTCGCAGTTAAAAATCATTTGGAACAAAAAACATTGAAACAAGAATACATCAACCGTACTGAATACAATTTGACGCCAATTGAAAAATACAGTATGTACGATGATGCGGGTATTCTGCAATTGTACAATCAAAAAGTTACCAGAAGGGATTGGTTGTTTTTAGGAATGGGATTGGTTTATTTACTACAAATTGCCGATGCTGCTGTTGAAGCACATTTTGTTAAATTTGATGTCTCTAAAGATTTGACAATGAAAGTGCGCCCGGCTGTAATGCCTATTGATTATGCAACATTACCAACTGTTGGTGTATCTTTACAACTTTCCATAAAATAAATGAGCATGAATATAGCATTGGTTGGATACGGTAAAATGGGAAAAGCAATTGAAGAAATTGCGGTTCAACGTGGTCATACTATTGTTGCAAAAATCAATCGTGATACACCTTTGGATACTTTGTTGATACAAAAAATTGATGTTGCCATTGAATTTACTCGTCCAGATGTTGTTGTAAACAATTTGCTCTTTTGTTTGAAACATCACTTACCGGTAGTAGTTGGAACGACTGCATGGTACGATGATTTTAATAAAGTTGTAGAACAAGTGAAACAAGAAAATGGGGCGTTACTGTATGCCAGCAATTTCTCAATTGGCGTTAACATCTTCTTTGAAATCAATCGGAAATTGGCGCAATTAATGAATCCATATACGGATTACAAAGCAGCTGTTGAAGAAATTCATCACTTACAAAAATTAGATGCACCAAGTGGCACAGCTGTTACAATTGCCAATACAATTATAGAAAACAATGACCAATTAAGTACTTGGAAATTAGGCGAAGAAACACACCCAACTGTGACAAACAATGAATTGGGGATCACTTCTTATAGAAAACCAGATGTGCCAGGCACACATATTGTAACGTATCAATCAGATATTGATACTATTGAAATAAAACACGAAGCACATAACCGCAAAGGCTTTGCACTAGGCGCAGTTATGGCAGCAGAATATCTATTCGGTAAAAAAGGTATCTTTACGATGTCTGATGTATTGAATAGTAGAGATTAATTAATAATTTATACGATAACAAATGAGCTTTATTTATTTCTATCTTTTTATTTTGATTCACCCATACTTAGCAATGTGGTGGAAGAGTTTTGAACTTGCAGAAAGAAAATCATGGGAGGCATTGATTCCTGTTTACAACTATTATGTTGCGTTTAAAGTTTTTAACAAAAAAGGATGGTGGGCTATTTTAATGGTTGTACCTGGTGTGCACTTAGCGATGTGGTCTATCTTAAACACTTCGTATATTCGAAGATTTGGTTACTTTACATTGTTAGACACGGTTCAAGGAATCTTTTTTCCCTACATCATCTTCTTTAAGATTGCTAAAAATCAAGATAAATTATTACCCGAAACAAATTGGGCAAATAGTAAGGAAATCTCTGAAAGAGAATGGGGCGATCATTTGGTTTTATTTTTAGTATTACCTGTTATCGGACACATCATCGCTTTAGGTTTGGGTGCTGTAACAAGAGCTAAACCGGGGTCAAAATCAAAAGTAAAAGAATGGGGAGATTCCATCTTATTTGCGTTGATTGCAGCATTAATCATCCGAACGTATGTCTTTGAGCCGTTTAAAATTCCAACAGGTTCCATGGAGCGCACATTGTTGGTTGGTGATTTCTTGTTTGTAAACAAATTGGCTTATGGACCAAAAGTTCCTGTAACGCCTCTTTCCTATCCATTGGTTCACAATACTACACCTTTTATTACCATGCAATCTTATACAACGTTTGAAAAGGGAACTTACAAGCGTTTGCCAGGTTTTTCTGATGTAAAACGCTACGATGTGGTGGTGTTTAACTACCCTGCTGGAGACACTGCTGTATATGATCCACGTATGCCTTATGGTTTAATGGGACATGAATACGAAGGTATTGTCAACAATGAAGCGTTTAGATTGTATCGCGAGGAATCACAGCCTCGATTCAATATGATTCGTCAATTTTACATTGATTCACTTAAAAAAGTTGGTCAAAGTAGTGATGCTTTATTGGATCGTTTGGTGACTGAACGTGCAAGCTTTGAATTTATCCGCGATTTGGATGAATGGAAATCCAAAGCTCGAAAAATGATTGCTGTTGATAAAATCACGTATGACGGTCGTTTGGGCGAATTTATCAAGCACCATGGTGTAATCTATCGCCCAGTAGATAAGCGTGAAAATTACATCAAACGTTGCGTTGGTATGCCCAAAGATTTCTTGGAAATTCGCAATTCTATTTTGTATGTAAACGACAAACCAGCAGAAGTTGCTCCACACCAAAATTTACTTTATTTATCCAGTCAACGTAATTTCTCTACTCCAGAGAGTTTGTATGAGCGTTTTGGTATTGAACGAAGTGATTGGGCGTATGAAGGCGGAGAATTGATTGGTGTACATGCCAATTTGGAAACAATTGCAAAAGTTAGAAAAGCCTATCCAGATATTGAATTCACCATCTATATAGAACCACAATACACACCAGATTCTAATGGAAAATTCAAACCATCTGAGCAAATTGAAAACTTGAAAACATTCCCGAAAGATATCAATGTGTCTAACAATGTATCTAATTTTGAACGTTTCCAAGTACCATATAAGGGACAAGTTGTGGACTTTACCAAAGTAAACATTGCTTATTACCGAAGAATTATCACTGCTTATGAAGGTCATAAATTGGAAGAAAAAGCAGATGGAATTTACATTGATGGAAAGAAAACAACGACTTATACAGTGGAGATGAACTATTATTGGATGATGGGAGATAATCGCTACCAATCAGCAGATTCACGTACTTGGGGATTTGTTCCAGAAGACCATATTGTTGGAAAAGCTTCCATGACTTGGTATTCTAGCAATCCAGAATATGGTGTTAGATGGAACCGTGTTTTCAAATCAATTAAGTAATGGACGTTTTTCCAATTGCTTATTTTGGCCCCATTCATTATTATCAATTATTTGTCAATTCAGAAAATGCTGTAATTGAGGTAAAAGAACATTTTGTCAAACAAACCATTCGTACTCGTTGCGAAATATTAGCACCAAATGGCATACAAACATTGAGCATTCCGCTTCACAAACCGAACGGGAATAAATCAACCATTGATGAATTGGAAATCATTGATGATGGTTGGCGAAAAGTACATTGGAAAGCAATAGAGACGGCTTATTCTTCTGCTGCTTATTTTGATTATTATGGAATAGAAATTAAGGAATTGATCTTTAATAATTACAACCGATTGCTGGATTTGACTATAGCAATTCATGAACGTGTTTTATCGTGGTTGGATGTTGAAAGGCCAACCATTCTTTCCAATAGTTATTTACCTTGTTCTGAAATTACAGATTATCGAACTACTAAATTTGATACTACTTCCGAATCAATGCACGTCTGCTATCACCAAGTTTTTAGAGATAAAACGGATTGCGTACAAAATTTATCCATTCTTGATTTGATCTTGAACGAAGGTCCAATGGCACATAATTGGGTGTTTTGCTAAATATTAGAACAAATCCGCTACTTTTTTACCAACATTTGTACCCAAAGCCACACCAATCCCCCCCAATCTCGCACCAACAGCCACGTGATTGGATATTTTTTCAATAATCGGGTATTTACTTTCTCCCAACCCCATGATACCACTCCATTGATAATCAATCGAGAATGCCGTATTAGGTATTATCATTGTTTTCAACAACTCTTTTAAACGTTTTTGAATTTTGGGAGTAGTAACCATTTCATAAGTTGTTTCTCCTTCAAAATCCAAATTTCTTGCTCCACCAAAAAGTATTCTGTTTTCAAAATTCCTAAAATAGTAATAACCAGCATCGTAATGAAATGTTCCTTTAATTTTTAAATCTGGAATGGGTGACGTAACCAAAACTTGTGCTCTTGCAGGCTGAACAGCAATATTTTTCAGCAATTGAGAAGTAAATCCATTTGTTGTAATGATGATATTGGCCGATTTTATATCTCCTATCGATGTTTTCACAGTGACGTTACTTTCATCTACAGCCAAAACAGAAATTCCATTAAGCACAACAACACCCAAAACATGCAATAACTGGTTAAATCGTTGCATCATTTTACCGGTATCTATTTGTCCCTCAAGATTAATTTTAAAAGCTGTATCCAACCCAGAAAAACCAAATCTTTTGATAGCTGATTTATCTTCTTGAAAACCTTTATTGCCCGTAATTCTGACAAATTCATCGTTTAAATATTCCAACTGATTCCGAACATCATCGGCAACATTTGTTTGGTAGGGAGAAATTAAATCCCAACCACCATTTTGTTGGAAATCTAAAAATTTATCTCCAATTAATTCACGTAAATAAACAAGTCCTTCATAACGTGCTTGAACCGTATCCCAAACCAATTTTGCATCTTGTTTTTTTAAATCTTCTATCAACTCCACTGGTCCACCAAAACTTGCAAATCCAGCGTTTTTTGTGCTGGCACCACTAGGTAAATAACCTCTTTCAAGCAACACTATCTTTGCTTTCGGATAGTTAATTTTAAGGTGATAAGCAGTTGAACAACCAACAATTCCACCGCCTACAATTAAAAAATCATTATTTTCAAAAAAAGATTTTCTTTCCCAAAAACTTAATTGTTCTATGTTTAGCATGATATTTGATGTATTATTTCAAGACTTTTTACGATATTTGTCACTAAATTTAAACCAAATTTAAACCAAATCTGTAACTAGTTGTACAGAAAGTACGTTTAAGTATAAAATATGAAGATTTTTTTCCTTGTTCTGCTTTTGTTAATCCCATTTATAGGGGTTAGTCAATCATTGAGTGTAAAATTTGATGGTGCAATCGGGAATTTGGATAAAGGCAATAAGGAAGGAGGTGTAACGGTTAGCATCATACAAGGAGGTCAATCTGTAACATCTACCACAACAAGTTCTAACGGTAGGTATTCCGTGAAAGGAGAAATTGATATCAAAAAACCATTTGATGTGGTCTTTTCAAAAAATGGTTTTGCCAGTAAAAAGGTAAGTTTCAATTTTTACGGCATCAATTTGGAAGATACACCTGCTGGTGAGTTTAAGCCTATTGAAAAATTGGATCTAGACATTTTTGCAGAGCGACCAGGAGTTGATTTTTCTTTTCTAAATACACAAAGTGTTGGTGAATTTAAATGGAATAGTAGCAAAGGATCCGTAGAGGTAGATGAAGTTAAGCGGAAAGCAGTAGCCGACAAAATTAGCAACCTATTAAAAAAGGCTGATCAAGATGCACAAAAGAATGAAGCAGCCTATAATGCAGCTATACAAGCAGCTGACAAAGCATTCAATGCAAAAAGTTACCAAGAAGCATTAAAAAAATACGAAGAAGCAACTCAATACAAGCCAAAAGAGCAATATCCGATTTTGCGTATTGATGAAATTGATGCTATTTTACAAAAACAAAAAGAAGAGGACTTAAAATTTCAACAAGAAAATGCTGCCTACTTAAAATTAATCAAAGAAGCTGATGTTTTATTTAAAGCTGGTGATTATGAAAAAGCAAAAAGCAAGTATTACGAAGCGTCTGACGTCAGTGATGAACAATATCCTCTTGACCAAATCAAGGAAATCAATCGTTTGGTGAAAGAAAAAGAAAACGAAGCCAAATACAAGCAATTTATTGAAGCTGCAGACATCATGGTGAAACAAAAAAGTTTCCGTTCTGCTCGAGACAATTACAACGAAGCACTTAAATTAAAACCAAATGAGGCTTATCCGAAGCAAAAAATTCAAGAAATAGATGCCTTTATTAAAGCAGAAGAAGCCACTGCAGCTAAAAAAGAACAATACGACAAATTAGTTACCGAAGGCGATCAATTGGTAAAAGAAGAAAAGTGGGAAGAAGCTAAAGGTAAATACGATGAAGCGTTAAAAATTGAAGCTGCATCTACCTATGTGAAAGGACAACTTGATATCGTCAACAAAAAGATTGCTGAGATCAAGGCAGAAAAGGAAAAAGCAGAAAAAATCGCCAAATTATTACAAGAAGGAGATAAAGCGATCAATGATAAAACCTACGATGTTGCTATAAGCAAATTCAAAGAAGTTTTAACCTTGGATAGCAAAAACTCGGTTGCTCCCGAAAAAATAAAAGCAGTAGAAGAAATTTTAGCCCAACAAGCTAAAGACAAAGCTCTCAATGACCAATTCAACGCCTTGGTGAAGCAAGGTGATGATGCTGTAACGGTAAAAAAGTACAAAGAAGGTATTGAGAAATACAACGAAGCATTAAAATTAAAACAAGACCCTGCTGTTGACATTAAAATTCAGGAAGCTCAGAAATTATTAACTGATAGTGAAAATGCGCAGAAAAAAGAAGAGGAATTTAAAGCCTTAATCGCAGAAGGAGTAACAGCATTTAATGCAAAAGATTATTCCACTTCCCTTTCAAAATACGAAGCTGCATTGGAAATTAAACCAACAGATGCTCCAACACAACAGAAAATTGGTGAATTGAAAAAATTAATCGCTGATCAAAAAGCTGATTCGGATAAAAAACAACGCATTGATGAGTTGATTCAGGAAGGTATTTCGTTGATGGAAGGTTCAGTGATGGATGGCCCGCAATTGGATAAAGCTAAACAAAAATTCAATGAAGTACTAACGTTAGAAGCTAAAAATGCAGTTGCAACGGCTAAAATTGCTGAAATTGACAAATTATTAAAAGCACAGAAAGATGCAGCGGATAAAACAGCTAAATTCAACGATTTTGTTTCCAAAGGAGATGCCAGTGCTACTGCTCAAGAATGGGAAAAAGCAGTCGGATTCTATAAAAATGCACTTGACTTACAAGAAGATGCAGGTGTTAGAACAAAATACACCCAAGCACAAGAAAAAATTAAAGATTTAGTCGATCAAAAGAAAAAGAACGACGATTACCAAAAAGCTATTGCAGATGCAAATGCGTTGAGAGATGCTAAAAAATACACAGAAGCAATTACTAAATACGAAGCAGCATTAGCAATTAAGTCAACAGAATCGTACCCACAAGAAGAAATCAGCAAAATCAATACCCTCATTTCTGACCAACAAGCATTGGCCGAAAAACAGAAACAAATCACGGATTTATTAGCCGAAGGAGAAAAATTATTTACACAAAAAGAATTTACAACGGCTAAAACGAAGTTTGAACAAGTCATTGCTTTAGATGCAACCAACGAAAAAGCAAAAAATAGAATCAAGGACATTGAAAATGAATTGGCGAAACAACTTGCTGCTAGTGAAAAAGAACAAAAAATAAAAACACTCGTTGATGAAGGTGTCAACCTTTTCAATGGAACACAATACGATGCTTCTGAAAGCAAGTTCAATGAAGTATTATCGTTGGATAAAGACAATGCAACAGCAAAAAAATACTTAACGGATATTGCAACTAAGAAAAATGAATTAAAGTCCCAAGCTGAAAGCGAAACGAAATTTAATGCATTCGTTGCACAAGGAGATAAATCTGTTGGTTCAGAAAAATGGCAAGAGGCAATCAATGCTTATTCCGATGCATTAAAAATCAAAACGGATAATAGCGTTGAGCAAAAACTTAATTCAGCAAAAGAAAAATTAGCTCAAGAGAATGCTAGCAACGAAATTAAAGGCAAATACAACAAACTGATTAGCGATGCAAAAGCATTGACAGATGCAACCAAATACACTGATGCTATCGGTAAATTGGAAGAAGCAAAAAGCATAAAACCTGACGAAACGTTTCCGCAACAAGAAATAAATCGCATCAACCAATTATTGGCATCATCACAAAAAAGTGAAAAGATAAGTGATTTATTGATTGAAGGTCAAACCTTACTTTCACAAAAAGAATACTTAAAAGCACAAGGTAAATACCAAGAAATTATTTCACTCGATGCTGCAAATACAACAGCTATTAGCAAACTAAACGAAATCAAAGATATTTTAGAAAAGCAAAGCAACGAAAACAAGATAAATGAGGAGTTTAACCTATTGAAAAATCAAGGTTTACAAGCATTTGGAAACAATGACTACAAAGGCGCTTTGAATTATTTTGAAAAAGCTTTACAAATAAAGAGTGACACTGAAGTTAAGAACAAAATAAGCGAAATCAATGCGTTGTTGGCTGAAAAAGATCAAACAGCAGCTAAAATTGCATCCTTATTAGCTCAAGGTGATGCTTCATACAACAAAAAAGAATGGGGATTGGCTTTGTCTTCTTACCAAGAAGTACTTACCATTGACCCTTCTAATACTACTGCAAAATCAAAAATTACCAGCATCGAAAGCGAAATGTCCAAAGCAAAAGCAGATTTGGCAACGGCACAAGAATTCAACCGTTTGAAAAAACAAGGATTTGACGAAGCAAGCAGTGGTGAATATGTCAAAGCACGTCATTCTCTTTCTGAAGCTTTAAAAATCAAGCAAGACAAAGAAACTTCTGACAAATTAGCTGAAATTGAAAAAATCATTGATAATAAAGTCAAATCAGAAGCAATTGATAAAGATTACAAGCAAGCAATGACCAATGCACAAGTTGCAGAAGCAGCTAATCAATTGGAGGAAGCCATTAATCAATACAAAAAAGCAAGTAATTTAAAACCGTTGGAAGAACTTCCAAAAACAAAGATTGAAGAATTAAGCAAGCGAGTAAACCAACAAAAGGCCTTATCGGAAGTTGATAAAAAATACAACGATTTAATGGCAAAAGGAGATGATTTGGTAAATCAAAAAGACTATGTTGGAGCAATTCAACAGTACAATAAAGCGTTGGAAGTTAAACCAAACGAAGAGTTGCCTGTCATCAAAGCAAAACATGCCGAAAAATTAGCACAAGATCAAATAAAAACAGAACAAGATACGCAATTTGAGAAAATCATCACGGCTATCAAATCAAAAATCAGTGAAGATGATTTCAAAAAAGCACGTGAATACATCAAAACAGCATCCAATCTTCGTCCAACAGATCCACGTCCTGCTGAATATCTAGCAACCATTGAAAAAATGGAAAAAGAAAATATTGCATTTGATAATTTCATGTCGCAAGCGGCCAACGCCGAAAATGAAAAGAAATATGTAGAGGCAATTACACTTTATGAAAAAGCAAAAGGACTTAAACCAAATAGACCTGAGCCAATTGCCAAAATAAATGAAATTAGACAAATACTTGCCGACAAAGAAAAAGAAGCTCAATCAGAAGAAATTTACAACCAATATTTCAATGCTGGTGTTACCAATCAAAATGCAAAAGAATACGAATTGGCCATCAATAACTTTAGAAGTGCTTTAAATGTAAAACCTAACGATAGTAAGGCTATTCAAAAAATTGCAGAGATAGAAGCAATACTAGCAAAACTCAATGCTGACAAAAAAAGCCAGCAAGAAGCAGATGCTGCATTCAATAAAATAGTTGCCGAAGCGGATGATTATTTCTACAGTAAAAACTACCAAAAAGCTGGTGAAGTTTACCGCAAAGCATTGGCTGTTCGCCCAGACAATCAATATGTAAAAAAACAATTGGCTGAGTCTGAAAGATTGAATAAATTAGAAGCGAATGTGCTTGTCAATCAACAATACCAAAAAATATTGGATGTTGCTGACAAGTATTTACAAGAAGAAAATTATGAAAAAGCGTTGGAATATTACAACAGAGCTTTAAGCATCAAATCCAGTGATCCTTATCCAAAAAGAAAGATTGATGAAATCAATGCAATCTTAAACCCTGTTGTTGAACAAAGTGGTGATTTAAAACCATTGGGAGAACCTTTCGATGGCTCAATTATAGATGGTGAATTGGCATTGGAAAAAGCAGAAGAGACAAGAAAAAGTAGAAAATTGAAAAAAGTTGTTGATACAGAATCGAAAGTGATAGAAAAACACGTTCAAATTTCTGAAAACAAAAAAGCAGAATTAACAGCAACAATAAGCGGAATTTATGACTTGTTTACACGAATTATTTTAGATGAAAACGATCGTTCTGTGGACAAATTACTTGTAAAATCAAGCTTAGAAAAAGTTGACTTCTCTAAAATTTCTTTGGATAAAGCCAATGATAATTACGAGCGCAATTCAAATCTTTCTGCTCAATCAGTTTTAGATGATTACAATAAAGTTGTTGAAACAGACTTTAATGTAAACACTAAAAAACAAGTAGAAAACCACATTGACGTAGAAAAAGTCAGAATAGACGAACAAGACAGAACAAGTACTAAAATTTCTACAACACATCAAAAAAGTATCACTACCAATACAGAATTAACGCAAAGAAAAATTAAAATAGAGGGTGATAATGCAAAGAGTGTGAGTGAACAAATAGCAATTGTTGATGATGTTACTCAAAAAAGAACAGGCGCCGAAGATTTACAAACAGCTATTAGCGATGATAAATACAACAACGTAGTTGATCATAAATTGCAAATGGAAAAAATCCAAGATAAAGTTGCGGATAAAACAACAGAAAGCATTAACAATTTGAAAAATAACAATTCCGAGATTAAAAAAATTGACCAAACCATCGTTGACAAGAATACGCAAGACACGCAAAATAATTACCATGAATCTATTGGGGTAAAAGAAAATGTATCTAAAATCACAGAAAAAGTAGAGCAAGACGAAACAGATTACAAAGTAAAAACTGTACAAACAGCTGAAACAATTAAAAGTACTGCAAGTGAATTGGTAAAAGAAGCTGAGAACAAAACGCTTGCAAACGCAACAAAAAATAGTGATATAAAAGAATCAATTGAAAAAGAAGATGTTACGAATGCTAACAACACTGCAAAATCAATAGATACCTATAAGGATAAAGCAAAAGAAGTTGTAAATGTCGCAACGGAAACTACTGATTCTTATGTTGCCAAAAGTAACGATAACAAGCAAGAAGCCAATAAAATACAAATAGGTCTTGACAACGCTGGTGAACAAAGTCGTGAAAGAGATAAAGTTGAAGCCGAGCGCATTAAAGAAAAAGTAGAGCAAGTAAAAGAAGCTTCAAAAGCTTTAACCGATGATCAAATAGCTTCTTCCAAAGAGAAAAAACAAACTTCCCTTGATGTAAAAGATGAGATATCGAAAATTGAAAATACCAAAATTACTAAAACTATCACTCCAAATTCATTAGGAGAAAAATATCCTGAGGGTGTTTCACAAGAAATGTTCCAACGCAAAGATGAAGCAGGTATCCTTTCAACAATCATCACTAGAAGAATCGTTGTTTCACAAGGAAGAGGTGACGAATATGTAAGAACACAAACGTCAAATTCAATAACTTATACAAAGAATGGAACGCCGATTACAGAATATGTTTGGCAAAAAGAAACACAAGATGCGAAATTACAGCGTCATTATTAGTCTGTTTTTTCTTTTTTCTTGTACATCAAAAAATTCCGAAAAAGTATTCCACACCCTATCTGGTTTTACCCAAGGTACAACCTACACCATTACCGTTGTTGATGACTCATTACATTTTAAACAAAGTGAAATTGACCATTTATTAGCCGAATTTGACACTATTTTATCTACTTACATTGATGAGTCGAAAATAACTCAATTAAACAATTCAACAACGTACTTCGCATTTGAAGACAACTACCATTTTTTTAAAAATTGTTACAACCACTCATTGGCAATTTACAACGAAACGAATGAATTATTTGATCCATCCATTTACCCTTTAGTGAAACAATGGGGGTTTTATAAAAAAAGCAATACCGTTCCTGCACAAGCTAAAATCGATTCCATCATACATTTTATCGGTTTTAAACCTGAGTTATTTCATACTGTTCAATTTCAAAACGACAGCGTTTATTTTCAGAAAAAAGATGAACGTTTTAAACTCGATTTTAATGCCATTGCACAAGGTTATTCTGTAGATGTATTAGCTGAATTTATTGAAAATAGGGGGCACAAAAATTATTATATAGAAATTGGTGGAGAATTAAGGGTTAAAGGTAAAAACAGTAGCGAAAAAGATTGGACTATCGGCATCGATTCGCCAGGAAATAGCTCAAATCATTCAACTTTAACAACTTTATCAGTAACAAACTGTGGTATTGCTACCAGTGGAAATTACCGCAACTTTTTTGAAATAGCAGGAAAGAAATACGGACACATTTTAAACCCTAAAACCGGATATCCTGTCAACTCTGACATCATTTCTGTTACAGTTGTTGCTCCAAACGCTACACTAGCAGATGCTTACGCTACTTATTTTATGATCATTGGGAAAGAAAAAACCATTCAGTTCGTTGAAAAGCATAATAACATACAAGTTGTTTTAATGTATTTGGATAAAATGAATCAAACGGTTGTTTACCAATCGGGGAAGGGTGAAGGAGGAAGGTTGAAGGGTGAAGGAAGAAGGATGAAGGAGGAAGGAGGAAGGTTGAAGGAGGAAGGAGGAAGGAGGAAGGATGAAGGATGAAGGAGGAAGGTTGAAGGGTGAAGGAAGAAGGATGAAGGATGAAGGATGAAGGAGGAAGGTGGAAGGGGGAAGGGAAAAGTAATCAATTTATAGTAGGAATTATAGTTTTTTGTATATTTGTATTAACTAAATTTAAATTATCAGATATGAAAAAGATTTTTGTTGTTGGGTTAGTATTAGGTACATTTGTTTTGACTTCTTGTAAAAAAGATTGGACATGTGAATGCACAGGGGCTCTTGGAACATATTCAAGCCAAATAAAAGACAAAACGAAAAAAGATGCTACCGAAGAATGTGACAAAGGTACTATTAGTATTTTGGGGTATTCTCAAACATGTAAAATCAATTAATCGTTCGTATTTAATCGTCTTAATTTTAGTGAATTGAAACTGGGAAACTTACAAGGTAATTGTGTGTCTTAGCTTTCTATTTAACGTTATTTGAATATTCTATTTTTTCAGAATATAGCAATCGTTTTTGCCTTATTTTCGGTTTCCTCCCATTCATGTTGCGCAATTGATTTTTGAGTTAAACCACCTCCGACATACAAAAACAACGTATTGTCTAAAATTTGTCCGCAACGTAAATTGACAAATAAATGCGTTTTATTTGGTGCTTTCATGCCTATCATTCCTGCATAAAAGTTTCTTTCATGGGGTTCAAAATTGGCAATACACTTTAAGGCTTTATTCCTTGGAAACCCACTAACAGCTGGCGTTGGATGCAAATGTTTTATTAGTTTCCACTCCTTTTTTTGCTCCACTTTAAAACCAAAATGATGTACCAAATGTTTCACAGGCCCTGCTTGTAACTCTTTGCGTTCAGACTGTTCCACGTGTGCACAATACGAATCCAAAATAGAGCGAATAAAATCGGTAACCATTTGCTGCTCTTCAACTTCTTTTCTCCCCCACTCTGTAGAATCTGACGAGGGTTTTGTACCTGCAAGTGACATCGTTTTCCCAACTCCATCTTCGATTAATACCAATGTTTCTGGTGTTGCTCCAATCCAAGTACCAATGGATGGACTATCAATCAAATACACAAATGCAGTTGGATAGTTTTTTTCAAGTTGGTAAAACAATTCTTCTTTTGTTAACACATCAAGCGTAACAGCCTTTATACGTGAAAGAATTGCTTTTCCGATATCAATATCTTGTAAATAATGTATGAATTCGGTAGCCAAATCAGTATATGCCGATTGACTGAGAACAATAGGTTTTTCAAAATCACCTACCGCTTCTCCTACTCCATTTTCAACAAATCCATAAAAGTTATTACCTTCAAAATCTGACAAGAAAAAACCATTAAAATCCTCAACATTTGTCAATCGTTGAAAGATTCCTTTTTGTTCAACAATGGATTTACCCGGAAAACGATATCTAAGAGTGGTTTGCAAAATTAGCGAGGAACAATCATAACAGTTAAACGACCTGTACACACCAATTTACCCGTTTCTTCATGGTGAATATCAACTTGCCACACATGTGTTCGCTTACCTGCATGGATTATTTTACCAGTAGCAACCACAAATCCATCTTTAACACCAGCAATGTGATTGGCATTGATTTCTAATCCAACAGGAATTTCCTTTTCAATATCAATTAACAAAACAGAACCCATCGATCCAATACTTTCAATCAATGCTGCACTAGCACCTCCGTGCAACAAACCAGCAGATTGATGTGTGGAATGATTTACAGGCATTTTGGATTTGATATAATCATCTCCTAATTCGATGCATTCAATATGCAATACCTCCATCAATGTGTTCTTATTGAAAGAGTTGATAACTTCTAAGGGAACTTGTTTCAATTTCATACTACAAAAATAAGGATTAATTGATTAATCCAACTGACTGTGTCAATCTTTCTCAATCATCCACAACCATGTTTTTGAATCTGAAGTAGATGGAAATTTGGCAGGAATAGTAATTTTAACACGTTTTATTTTTTTCTTTTTAGCAAAGCTGACCATTTCCAACGAATATTTTTTTTCATTCATTGGATTTTGAGCTGTAATAATAGTGTCAAAAACTAGTGTTTCCATTGGTTTTAATTCATAAACAACAGCACTACTAATAGGTCTATTTCCTTGAATATCCGTCACCCTTACTTTTATTTTCACAGGTATCGTATTCTGTATTGAAAAATAGTTTTTAAAAACAATTGCGCATATTACCACCTCTTTTTGGGGTGGATTCATTGGTTTTTGAGGAATCGTAACGTATTCAGGAGGATATTTATCAACAGTAGAAGTAACTTGATTACCTACTTCATCAAATGTAACCTTCGACTTATAAAACTGAATACCAGCATCTGGTACATCACTGTAATCTACACGTTTAACTTGCCCATTTTCAAAATAGCCCACGTTCACATAGGCAGAACCGCCAATATTTCTCAAATTATAATAGAAAATTTCTTTTCCATCGGCATTGTAACCGACTATTTTTCCCAGGCGGTTATCACTTTCCCACGTTTCTACTGTTGATTGTTTTCCATTTTGATGATAGCAAACAATCTTCTTTTCACCTAATTCGGTGATTGTTTCAGTTCTATTCAACTGTGCAAACAATGAATGCACGAAAGAAAAAATAATCCCTATAGATACCAACCATTTCATAATAAATTGAACGCAAATATTGTACCAAATTATTAAAGCCCTATAGTATCATTTTTCAACCATCTACAAAATCGTTTTGAGAAAATAGTTCATTTATAAACAAACTACTGTTAACCATTCGTGCATCTCTCCTATACAAAATCAACTAATTTACCCGTTATTTTGTAGTATGAAAAAAACGTTCTTCAACTATTTGGTAGTAACACTTATCATTTTTTGCATAAGTGAAGGTGCTTATTCACAAACTTCTGCTTTTAATAAATTGGAGCTTTACTATTCGCAAGGTTTGTATAAAAAAGTTTACAAACAATCTGGAAAGCTGATGGACAACCCTGAAAATGACCATTCTCTTATTCCGACCTATTACCGAGCAATGAGTATTTTTAACTTATCGGGAAATAAAAAATGGAACAAAAGCAATGAAAACTCTTTGAATGACGCAATAGAAATGTACGAAAAACTTCAATCGTTAAAAGAGGGACGAGAAATTTTGGAAAGCCATAAGGAGGATATCATCGCATTAAAGCAAGATTTATTAAGTCGATTGGAAAACCTTAAACACGATGGCAATAAAACCGAATCGGACTTAGTTGCGTCCATTATTAATAACTATTTAAAAAACATTGAAATACCAACCGAATCGACTACGATTGTTACGAAACCAAAAGAAAAAGCGATTGAAACGATTGAAGAATTTACTTTTAGTGCTAAAAACAGGGATGAAATCGTATTGTTTGCAGAAAAATACATCGGCACGCCATACACAGTTGCAGGCACATCGCCATCAACAGGATTTGATTGTTCGGGTTTCACAAGTTATATCATGAACGCTTATAAGATTGAACTTCCTCGTCGTTCAGCAGATCAATACACATCAGCAAAAAAAGTAAAAGAAAACAAAGTTAAAAAGGGTGATTTAGTCTTTTTTGACAGTGGAAATGGGGTAAATCATGTTGGTATGATTATCTCCGAGCAAGGGCAACCTCCAGTAATGATCCACGCCAGTACAACAAAAGGTGTAATCATCACCGATATCAACTCATCTGATTATTGGAAAAAACGGATAAAGGGATATGGTACTTATTTGGAGTAGTGATTGTAACCGATAAAACAAAAGATTAACTTCCCGAGAGATTACCCTCTCAACTTAAAATAAAGAGAATACATTGTATTAATAAATAAATGTTGATTTGGAAAATCAACAAATGTCTTGGGGGGCATTGTAAGATACTTTTCAAACTCTTCAATTGATATACCATATTTTTTGGCAATAAACTGCTTATCTTGAATGATTTTTTCTTCATTATAAGGTAATGTCTTTAATTGTTTCAAGGCTTCTATTCGTGTAATTTGATCATTACAAATTTGAGAAGAGAACGTAGCCCTTCTGTAATCCATTCCATATTTAACAGGCATAACATACGACTGCCAAAAAGCAGTGATCTTTGATTCGTGATGTTTTCCACCATAGCATTCCCAACTGTATTTTTCAATTAAAAAAGAACGGGCGTTATCTTTGTTATAAGGATAACTATTCAATGGATAATAGGTTTTAATCCCCTTGATGAATTTATAGAAAAAATGTCCCCAAAAACCCACTGTTGGTGTTTTTTTAATTTTAACCGAACTAAACTTTTTTACAATATACCGATACAACTTCATATCACTTTGCACGTGATAACCCCACTGTAATGGTAAAATTCCTTCACCCGAATAGTTCCCACCTGATAAGATTGTTGAAATATTGTATTTCGTTGCCACCTTGTATGCTGACGCCAAAAGTGCTATATCCGTAGGCATTTCTAAGTCAACTATAGAAGATTTTAAAAATGCTAATTGAATTTCTCTAAATTCTGACCAATCCAACACATCACTCACATAGTCAAATCCTAATTTTTCAACCATGTTTTTGATGTTTTTAACTGAAATATCAGTATTCCAACCATTATCCACATGCAACAATAACGCTCTTAATCCAAATTCTTTGCATAAATGTGCAGTAAAACTACTATCCACACCACCGCTCAATCCAACAACACAATCGTAGGGTTTTCCTTTACCTCTTTTTTTGATCAATTCAACTGTTTTGGCGAATTCCCTATCCGATTCAACTCCTTTGTATTTATGATGATTCAAGACATCTAAAAAATGACCGCAATGATTACAGTTTCCTTTGTTATCAAAAACTATATCAGGGTCTGTAGTGTCCATCACACAGCGGTTGCAGATTTGGTATGGAATAGTTGTATTCATTAATGAAAAGTATATGTTGAAAGTTTAGGATATTGAATTAAAACACCTCTTAGCTTTCCTTGAAAAACGAAGTAACTTCCCGCTGCAATTGCATTTAAAGGAACGGTTTTGTAAAGCTGCTCTATGTGCATTTTTTCACCTGCACCGCCTAAAGCACAAACTGGTATGGTTACTATTTCGTTAATTTGCTGCAACAATTTACTATCAAACCCTGACATAGTACCGTCTAAATCAATGCTTTGAAGAATAACTTCTCAAGCGCCATTGTTTTGAACCATAATCGCTGCTTCTAATGGAGACATCTCAAGTTTTTTCCTTCCAGAGTTTATATAGACATATTCTTTTTTAAATAAATTCTTTTTATAGTCGATGCATACAGAAATAGTTGATGAACCAAAGTTATCAGCGGCTTCTTTAATAAAAAAAGGGTGCTGTAGGCCATAAGAATTTAAGACGACTCTTTCTGCTCCAGCCTGTATCAACTGTTTAATAGTTTCAATCGATTGTATTCCTCCACCAACTGAAAAAGGCATATTAGCTTCTTCTCCAATTTCCCTTATCAAGTCAATTGAAATACTTCTATTTTCTCGACTTGCATCTATGTCTAACACTATTAACTCATCAACTTCAAGGTCATTAAAAATACGAACAGCATTGATAGGATCGCCTATGTAAGTAAATTTACCGAATTGAACAGACTTGACAATACCACTCCTATTGAGTAATAGAACAGGAATTATTCTAGGTCGTTTCATTTTTGAGTTAATTTTCTATTTTTTATAACTATAGAATTAAATCTATTGACTTCAAAGATATTTTTTTTATCAAATAAATGACCAACTATCAAGTATTTATTTTTGATTAAATGTGCTCTTATATTTTTTCTATGAAGTTTTTTAACAACTGTTTACCATACCGATGGCTTTTCTCTGGATGAAATTGCATTCCGTAAATATTCTCTTTTTGAACACTAGAAGTAAACAATTGCTCATGTTCTGTCGTGGCTATAATTGCTTCTTTTTCAAAACAGTGAAAGAAAAATGAATGAACAAAATAAAAAGATGTGGAATGAGGGATACTTTCAAAAATGGGGGTAACTTTCTGTATATTTAACTCACCCCAACCAGTATGTGGTACTTTGAATTCAACATGATTTTGAATATTGAATTGCTTAACTTCTGCATCTATCCACCCTAACCCATTTACATTCCCTTCCTCACTATGTTTTGCAAACAACTGCATACCCAAGCAAATACCCAAAATAGGTTTTTTTTTAATTAATACTTGTTCATCTAACACTTCAATTAAATCTAATATTTTCAATTGCTCCATTGCTTTTCCAAAGTGCCCAACTCCTGGCAATATTAATTTATCTGCTTTTTGAATCGTTGTTTTTTCTGATGCTATTTGAACATTGGGGGTAATTTGCTTAATAGTTTTATAAATCGAGTGTAAATTACCCATTCCATAATCGATGATGGCAATTGTTTGTGTCATTTTAATGTTTGAATGATTGTTGCTAAACACTGAACTTGTAATTTTCTTGAATACTGCTCAACTCCTTGTGAAGGGCAATCGATAGCTCTTTTTTGATTAAACTCTTCCAACAAATCCATTAAAACAGTTTTTAAATGTGCTTCGTTTTCTACAACAATACCCGAATTTGTTTTTTGAATTAAATCAGCTTGAGTAGATTTACTAACATTATCAATTTCGTTCACTATATAATAATCTTTTTTGAGCTTTAGTGCATCCTTATCATTGCTATAACACAATAAAATTTTACGTTTAACTCCTAGATAATCGTATATTTTTGTGCCGTCAAGATGGTAGTCGTTAAATAATATCATGACATTTTCTTGTGCAATTTTTTCCAATAATTTAGCATTTTCCATTTTAGGATAAATAGAAATAGATTGTTGTGATTTTAATGGTAGTTTTTGAACAAACGATTTAACCTCTTCTTCACAGTTGATTCCGTAAAAATTAAATTGCATATTTACTTCACTGTCATTTGTCAAACAATCGGAAAAAGTTTGAACAACACTCTTCCATGGATGCCAATTGTAAATCGTACCAACAACTGAAAATGTTAAACATCTACTTGATTGTGGAAGATTTGAAATTCTATCAATTAAATTAGAATCATATCCATTTGATAAAGAATGAAATGGAAGAGTGGGAAATAAATCTATCAAACCTTCTTTTATAGAATTTACACAAGTACCACTTGTCGCTTTTGAAACTATTTTTTTCTCTAAATACTGATTGAGTAATACTTCCCAAATAAATTTTTGACGTTTAACACTTTGACTCCAAGGGTCTCTATAGTCAGTTATCCAAGGGGTGTTATATTCTTTGCTTAACAAATTAGCATAATGAAATAATACAAAGGGGTCTCCTGTGGCTATAATTACATCCACTTGATTGTTTTTTAGATATTTTTTTGCTGCAAAATAAATATGTTTTTTAGGTCCTATGTTAAAGAAGAACTGCATAATTTCGGTAAATGCCGTCATCGATTTGCGTATAACTTTGTATTTATTTTCACCATGCTTTAATAATATTCGATTGCTCCATGTAGGAAAATATGGTGCTCGAATAATAGTTCCATATTCGGTAATTTCTGTAATAATTTCTTTTGAGGCACTTGGAGCAATATAATCCAATCCGTTTTTGTACTTATTTTCCCATTGACGTGTAACTACAATTGGTTCAACCCCAAATTCTTTCAAGTGCTTATACCAAGAATAAGGTCTCAATCCGCCTACAGAAACATAAGGTGGAAAATCGTATGCGAGTATGAGGAGTTTTTTCATTTTTTATCTTCGTTGTTTAAGACAACCCATTTACCTGCTCTAAGAGAACCTTGAAATGTTATTTTTTGGTCTTTTTTTAATTTTCTTATATGGTAGCGAACACCTTCTTTTGAAAGTCCAAAAACTTCAGCCATTTTTTTGATTGAAGTTTTTGGATTAACACTTATATAATCAAGTATTTGCATTCTTATTTTTGGGGTAGTTAAAACAGGTGTTGTAACTTCAAAAACAGCTTCTTCATTCACTTTTGGCAAGCTTTCTGAATACAATTCACTGTACTTAAAAATCACGCTTTCTTCTCTATTTAGAAATGCACACACGGTTTCAAACAAACTTTTTGAAAGCTCATTTTTTGCTTGCTTGAACTCAATGGTAAGCCCTTCTTCGCGTCGTAATATATCTTGAACAATGTCTTGTTGCACGGGGTAAAGGTAAGATTTTTAGATGTAAAACGAATACTTATATTACAATATTTTTACGAGATAACGCAATACCAATTATTTAATTTTTCATAAATTAACCTGGATGGGATTTTATATCGAATCAGGTTAAATCAACTTCTCTTTTTGTTTAAAAAAACATGGTGTTTATCTCTAAATCATTATGAATTCCACTAGTTTTTTCTTGAAGAGGCATGCCCGTAATATGAGATGGTAAAACTGGGTTGATATTTATTTTTAGCCTTGCATTTTATCTTCTACTATGATTTAATTTTATAATTTTAATAATATATCAACGAATTTAGTGTAATTTTTTTACCAAGTTAGGTGAACGTTTTTAAGAATAATAGTTTTTAAGAGTGAAATTAAGAAAAACTTAAATAAGATTTGTTATAATTTATCTTCTATTTTAATTGATTCTTAACTCTTAGAAATGGTTTTTCAAAATATTTATATGATAATATCGACACTAAAACACTCAAAATCAATGACAAAATAGGATATATTACAATAATTGACCAAATTGAATCTTCCCACTTTAACGATTTAGAAAAAATTGAAAACACAAAAAAGATTAAAATACAATGATACATATATAAGCCATAAGTATATTTCCCCAGCCTTTCAATCAGAGGTATTCTCATAAGATCGTATCGACTTCTGCAATATATTTGATAAATAATAAAGACACTAGTTGTAATAGAAAACAATAAACGACTTATACCCCATGACACAAACTTCATGTTTGCAAAATAGAAAATTCCACAAATCAATATTAATAAAAACCACCAGCCTTGTCGTCCAACCTTCTCGTTTATTTTTTTATAATTCAAATTTGAAAGTACTCCAAATAAACTCCCAACTGCTAAATTAACCATACTTGGAATTGTATTTCTATTTGCAAGAGAATAATAATCAGAAGTAAATAAACAAAAAGATATTAATAAGACTAAAAGAACTACCAACATCTTTGTATTCATTTTTCTCATTGGTAACCAAAGCAATAAAGGCCAAAATAAATAAAATTGTTCTTCAACAGAGACCGACCAAGTTGGACCTAAACCCACTCCATAAGGTTCCCCCCCTATATACAACTGATCAAAATTTCCTAAAAAACTTAAATACATACCATAATTTGCATTTTCAATATAACTCTCTTTTAAAAAAAATAATCTTAGAGATGGAAAAATAAGAAAACCAAAAATTAGTACCAGAAAATACAATGGCCAGATTCGCAATACTCTCTTAGTATAAAATCGTTTTAAAGAAAAATTATTATATTTAAAATCATTCATCAGCAAAAAGGTAATTAAAAATCCACTTAACACAAAAAAAATTGGAACGCCAAATCCAAAAATTTTTGCCATTATCAAAACATTTTTATAAGTGCCAGATGTAAGAATAGAGTCATTTACAGTAAAAAAAGAATGAGCTAAAAATGTAGAAAAAAATGCCAGCGTACGAATACTGTCTAAATTTTTAAAATGAAGTTTTGTTTTCATTAAATGTATAAAGTAATTTTCAGTCTATAATATTTAACAGTTGTAAATATAAGGATATATCACTTATATTATTAAAAATCAATTTTACTTTATCAAAATTTTGCGGAATAATGATTTTCGATTAAATAATCAATTATTTTTTTTATTTCCACATCCCAATTATATTTTTCCTCAATTACCTCCCTACCTCTTTTACCTATTTCTTCTAAATCAATTCTATTTGTAATTTCATTAATAGCGCTTGCTATTTTCTGAGGAGTAGAGTCATCAATAACAAAACCACAATTACATTCATTGGCTATTTTTGAAGATTCTGGTAAATTATTTGTTATAAAAGGTTTTGAAGCAACCATATACTCAAAAATTTTATTTGGTAAAGCATACTTTTTTGACAAATTATACGGTTCAATTATTGAAAGTCCGACATCTGCTGAAGATATGTATTCATATAACATATCAAAAGGTATTTTACCTAAGAAATGTATTCTATTTGATGAATATTTATCTTTAAATTCTTCTAATCTAGGTCCTCCTCCTATTACTACAAAATGTATATCTTTATTAATAAATTGCATTGCCTCAACCATCTTAACTATACCTCTACTTATATTCACGTCTCCTTGATATAATATAATCTTTTCAGTACTTTTTAATTGAAGTTGATTTTGAAGTAAGACTGGATTCTTATTTATAGCAATATCTTTTGGACAATTTTTAACAACTATCACATTATTTATCGACCATTTTTTTTCAAAATAATATTTTAGACTTTCACAAACAGTTATCACTTGATCAACCTGCTTTACATTCATTTTTTCAATTCTTGAATGAATAATTTTATTCATCCAAACTAAAGGATATCCATATAGTGCTTTCCAAGTTTTTAAAGGGAAAAATTGATTAATTGTTTCAATATAAATTTCATGTGAGTCATAAATCAATTTTGCATTGCTATCCTTTGCAAGCTTTGTAGAAATAGGTAACAAAGGATAATCATTGACGTAAATGAAATCATATATAGATTTATTTTTTTCAAAAGCGATTTTTAATTCATTAAAGCGTAGATGCATTAACAAATTTTTATTTATCCAACTATTATCCAAATTATAATGAAAAACTTGAACATTCTCATTGAATAAAGAATTATCATCAAATTCAGAATAAACACAAAATAGGTCAACTTTGAACTTAGAGGACAGACTTTCAATCGTTCTTCTAACTCTACCGTCATTTCTTATTTGACCATCAAGTAAAACTGCTATTTTTTTCATATTACCTTATTACACTTTTATAAAAACTCATTCAAAATCAATGACTTCCAACCCATTGGATAATCATTTGTTATAAATTTTTCATTAATCAGATTTTGATGAGAAGTAGATAATTTATCTTGCAAACTAGCAGATTTCAACCATTGATTCTGAGGTGCCTCAAAACCAACCTTATCTTTTCTCCATACTATTTCATGAGGTAAAATATTTTGAACAGAATTTCTAAGGATAGATTTTGTCCAACCGGCATAAAAGAAATAATTAGATGGTAAAGAAAAAACAAAATCAACCAAATGATGACTTAAAAAAGGTAATCGAACTTCAATAGAATGAGCCATAGCATTGCGGTCAGAAAAACGTAAAAGCTTTTCTAATCCTTGTTGATTCATAGAATAAGCAAGCGATTTTTTTAAATCATTAAAGGTTTTGAATGGTTGATTCATTTTATAAGCATCTTTCAATTCATTAGTTATCCCTTTCGAATGTTCAAAAGGGATAATTTTTTTCAATCTTCGAAATTGATTTATCAGTTGAGGATTAGTAAACTGAAATTTTTCTATTAAAGTAGGCTTTAAATTGATATTTTGATTTAACTTCATTATTTCAATAAATTCATTTTTTGATTTACTTGAAGAAAGCTCAAAATAGTAAGGCAACAAATAATTAAAATATCCTCCTAAAAGTTCATCAGCACCTTGACCATCTAACAATACTAAGGTGTTTTGTTGTTTTGCTAATTTATACACTTGAAATTGAGCATAAATACTTCCCGACTGAAAAGGTTCTTCTTGATGATAACATAATTTATTAAAATCGCTTTCAAAACCATCTTCATTAGGGAAGCAATTGTATTGTTTTGTTTTATAATTATTACTAACAATGTCTATGAATTTGCTTTCATCCTTATCAAAATTATTAAATCGTGCTGAAAAAGTTGAATTCCCTTCTTTAAATTGTTGCATAATAGCAGTTATTGAACTAGAATCCATTCCACCTGAAAGCGAGCTTCCTAAATCAACATCAGCTCTCATTCTATATTGAACAGATTGTTTTAGCAAAAAATAAAAATGTTCAACCGCTTCATTGAATGAGCCTTCGAATCTAGATTCTATTGATAAATTATAGTATTTTTTTTGAACTGGTTCTTCACCATTTTTAACAATAAAATAATGGCTAGGTTTAAGTTTTTTTATATTCTCATAAAAAGTTAACTCAGGATTTTCTACGTCTTCAACCAAATCATGCACCAAAAAATAGTAAATCATTTTGTCACGCAATTTCTTTTTAACATTAGCACTCCAAAGTGATTTCATTTCCGACCCAAAAAAAAGTCCCCGTTCATCATTAGAATAAAAAAAAGGTTTTTCACCAAATCGGTCTCTTGCACAAAAAAGCAAATCTGTTTCTGAATCATACAAAGCAAAAGCAAACATTCCATCAAAATAACTAAGACACTTTTCTCCCCATTGGTGAAAAGCGGCACAAATTACTTCAGTATCTGAATCTGTTAAAAATACATATCCTTTACTTTTTAACTCTTTACGCAGTTCTATATAATTATATATTTCTCCATTATAGGTAATTACATAACGACCTAAATAGTGAAAAGGTTGATTTGATCGCGAATCTAAGTCAAGTATTGAAAGCCGTCTATGCCCTAATATGATCCCTTTTTCATTTGTCCAGTGACCTTCTGCGTCAGGACCACGATGAGCAATGCTGTCAGTCATTTTCTTTATCATAGCATTATCTACTTCTTGAGGATTTATTCTCCAAATACCAGCTATTCCGCACATACATCTACTACATTAATAATTTCCTTACATGTTCCAAAATAAGCATTTCTTTCTTTTCCTACTTGTAATAAGAAGCGATACAACTCAAAATATTTTATTTCATTTACGTAATCAGGATGAAAATTTACGGTTAAACAACCACCAACAGCCTGAACTTGATCCATGACTTGTATTAATTTTATTTTGGCAGCTTCCAAATCCATGTTTTGAAATCCTAAAATTGCACTATCCATAAATATCAATGGCAACTCCCAAATGTAACCTTCATTACTCTTGATGACAAAAGGCATTGCCGTTCCATTACGATAACCTGCCGAACGGTTTAACCCCAATGTGCTATCAACTTTTAGTGCATTTTGAATGTGCACCTTTGGAGTTATATCGCTTTGAAAATGTAAATAATGTTGCCGTGTTGATTCAATTTTTTGTCCTAAAACTTGCTCTAAATATCGTTTCTGGTCACTAAAAACTGTTGCATCTTTGGCAGCAGCAAAACTACCGTGCAAACCAATTTCATGACCATTTTTATATAAATCAACTATGTAATCTTTCACAGAAAGCCATTGACCGTCCATCTTAAAAGTATCATCCAACTCAAAATCGCAATCATAAAGATGAATCGGTGTTTTCTTCGTTCTAACAAAGAAAAAATAAGTTGAAAAAACGCCAAACTGTGCTTCTATTTGTTTCCATTTTTCAAAGTTCCAAATAGGATCCTCTTTCTTCCTTGTGAGAAGTTGCTTCACAGAAGTTTTGAGGTAATTGATTGCCAATTTCACTTGCTTCATTCGACCAACATGTTGAAATTGCTTTGCAATGTTTCGCTTGAAAACTTTTGGAGAATAGGCCTCTACTCTATCCACATCATGTGTTAAACAAATTGCAAACGAATGATCGCCAGGCCAGCTATTTTGTATTGGTAAGTTCAGTTCCTGCATTCGACTAATTACAAACTCATCCAAAAAAGGTCGGTCAACATTTTCAAATAAGTTCTCATCAGCATTTCCCCATTCATCCTTTGGATATGCTAATTCTCTCATGGGATTTAAGGTTGCTTCAATCCACTCCAATTCATGCTGTGCAAATAAATCGCTTGTACAACTGCTACCAAAACTTGCCAAATAACGATCTATAACATTCATTTCAATAGTTTTTTAATCAATCGAAAATACCACGTTTCTGAAGCGATATAACTATACGTTTTCTTTTGCGCACCAAAACTTTCAAAATATTGCGCAATGCTCGGTATCATTGAACCTTCAAAATCAAAAATGGAACAACCTAACTCCTTTGCATGCAAGATTCCTTGCCACATTGCAAATGGACCTGCAACATAATTTTTCTTCGCATTGTCAAATCCGCCAATGAGATAATAAGCGCTCTTTTTATCGTAGACAAAAAGCAAGGTTGCTAAACAATCTTCCTTTTCAAAAACATTTATTTGAAAATGATGCGCATATTGATGAATGATCTTTTCTAGTTGCTCGTAGGAAGTAAAACCATGCGCTTGTCGCTTAAATGTTGTCGCTACATTCTGCTTCAATAAATCAAAATTACTTTCGATCCTAAAAGTCAACTCACTTTGCGCAGCTTTCTTAATATTTCGTTTTTTATCTTGTCGTAGATTCTTAAATAACGTTTCTTGTGACTGCAATAAATCTATCTGATACGTATTAACAACCTCATATCCTTTCACTTCATCTGCAAACGCGTAATGGCGACTTTGATGCGATTGTGATTCGATAAAATCAATAATTGTCGTTTCATCCTTTTGCTTTATTCCTCCCATGTAGGGCGTTAAAGTTGGAGTTGAAATTGTCTTAAAAAATCTTCCTTTCTGTTCAAGAAAAGCAAACCCATTTACCATTTCTTCTCCAAGGAACAAACCAAAATAACGAATAATTTGTCCCTGTTTAACAGTACAATCAAACCATCTAGCATCTGTGAATACAGCACCATCATTTTTCATCCAAAAAGAATGATATGTTTCTTTTGCTATTTCTCTAATCACGATTTCCATTAATTTGTTGTGAAATAAACGCTAAATATCGTTCTAAATTTCCTTTGAAAGAATAGCTTTTATCAACCGTTTCCCACGCTTTTTGTCCCATCAGTTCATAAGCGTCTTTGGAATGCATAACATCTTCTAATACCGTTACCCAATTTCCATCCACTGGTACCAACCATCCGTTTTCTTGGTGACTCATAATTTCATTATTCACAGTTACGGCGCTCGCAACCCCAGGAATTCCTAATCCCATGTATTGTAGTAATTTGAAACCACATTTCCCCTTGCTAACAAGATCATCTTGCAGTGGCATTAATCCAATGTCCATTCTACGCATCAATTCTTGCTCTCTTTCAAGGGAAAATTGTTCGAAAACAACTGGAAAATTAGCTTGAAAAGGATAAGAATCAACTCCCGCAATGATCAATAATTCGATGGAATAGCTTTTGGCAATTTCATTTAAAGCAGGGATAATATCTTCCAATAAATACAAATTCTGATTTCCACCAATCCACCCAAAAACTACAGTCTCATTGTTTCTGTCCTTTTTCTTAGGAAGCTCATCGGTGTAATGTACGCAAGTGGGAATCACAACCACATTAGTGGTAGCATGAAACGTTTGCAAGCGTTCATTCAAATAGCTTGACCCACAAATAAAACCTTTGTAAAAGGCAAAAGAACCATAGAATTGGTTAGGAACTGTTTGCATTACACGATTAAACAAACTTCTTTTTACCGTTGGTTCTTGTTCGCCAATATCATCATCAAAATCTAAGAAACAATTGCTATTGGCTGCCTTTAATAGTTTCTCCATGAAATGATTTCCATATTGGTTGTAAACAACCAGATTTCGCCTTACAATGACCATCTTAAATTGCCTTGCATAGCAAATCTGTCGCAAGCGAACTTTAATGCAATGAATGATATAATTAGGAAGTTCTGCAGAATTCACAGACTTAAAAAAAGTAGCCGCATCTTCCGTCACAAATAAACTTTCAACAGAAAGTCCTTTTTCTCTAAATAGTTCTTCCCAATGTTTTACGCGATAGGTATAACCTGCACCGTCCTTTGTAAAGCTTTCTAAGAATAAAACATCTTTGGACGGATTCGTTTTTCTGAAAATTTGAAAATAAACAGTTACTATTCGAACTATCAAATACCAAAATTGAAATCGTAAAACGAAATAAAGATTTTTAAACTGACTCATTTAATACGGATAAATTGTACGACCAAATGACAAGCGAAATGTTTTTCCTTTGATACAATCATACGTTTTAACTTTAAATCCTCGTCCAAAAACAAGGTATAAATTATAGCGTTCCATTGTTTGAAAACCTACTTTTTGAGTTCCCTTTAATGACCCAATATTATCGCTTGCTACATAACCAGCAATCACTTTATCTGGATTATCTTTTATTGCATAATCTAACGCAACAGTAAAAATTCCTAATTTATAAAATGAAGGATTTGTTTTCGACCATCCAGAAAAATATTCGTTTTCAGGCAAGTCATAAATAAAATTTGAACCTACCAAGCATTGCTCTTTTTTAACAAAAATCCAAGTCCTCAATGCACATACGCCATTGTAGTAAGCATAATATCCTTTGTGACCGATTGATAAGAAATATTTGAACTGCTCAATTTCTTCTGGAGTATTGAAATTAAGTCCATCAGCAACATTGTCTAAAGTAATGGGTACCACCACAACTGACTTGTCTACAAAGTTTTCTACTTTGTGAGTAACACGAATTATATCAGCTTTTTCTACGCGCATTAAATTTTATCCTTAAACTCTTCAAAAGTTAACAAGTTCAATTGATCTTTTCTATTATTATCAAGCACCTTAAATTCGTAGAATGGGTTTTGCACGCTTGGTTTTGAACCTAAGTTTTTATTCTTAGAAATAATTCCAACTCCCCAATCTGTATCGATGCAACACGAACTTACGTTTTCTGCGTAGCGCAATTTTAAAAATCCTTTCCACGTGGTTCCATTCCATTGCTGCCCGGCAGGAGAAATCGTGTAATTGTGCTCCTCACGCGCGTGCCACTCTGTTGGTGGATTGCAATCGTGCAACACAACAAAACCATCGTCTTTCAGAAATTCCAATGCATTTGCAATGTCTCGGTCTACCTGTTCAGCTAGATGCAAACCATCAATAAAAATAACATCAAAACGAACTGATACATCCAAAAAAGTACCATTTCGCACACCATCAAAAAAAGCATCGCTGGTAACCTTAAAATCTACTGGATTTTCAGCAAATTCAATTCCTGGATCAACACTGTATTTTGTTGTGGCTAAAATCTTGTTGAAATTATCATTCGGATTGCGCACGCCAATCTCTAAATAAGTTGTTGGACGCTTCAATGAATCCAATACATAGTTGATGATGTCAAATCTTTTCGGACTTTTCAATCCTTCCTGTTCATTTAATTTCTGAACGCGCAAGTGATACGGATCCGTTAAAAAACGACCTCCCCAATTGTAGTAATTAATTGTTTTTTGTATTCTGTTCATAATTATTGCCAAATATAATTTCCAAAAACCACTCCATAATTATAGTCTCCATGCACTGATAATTCAGAGTCAGAATCATAAACATCGAATTCACAAACATTAGTTAGACTAAAGGCTTGATACTGTCTAGGTATATGTATGAATACATCTAAAGTATATATTCCCCTTGTTAAAAATTGTTTATTTATTATTAAAATATGATTTAAAGATAAAATTGGTTTTTCAATTGAAAACACACTGACCCCTTGAATAGTTTTTACATTTATAAATATAGTGTAGTTTTCCTTTTTTAACGGTATATTTAATTTAAGATCTATATAAATATCTTCTTGTATTGAAAAGTTATGATTTATTTCATTGTTATAATTTTTAATTTCTATGGAAATTACACTATATTTTAAATCGTTAATATCAGCATTATAGTAATCTTTTTGAGCGTTCGAGTTAATGATATATTTATCAATCACTTCTGTTACATTACTATTAATTTTTAAATTCCCATCCTTCAACAACACCCCTCTAGTGCACAAACTTTTCACAGCCGCTAAATCATGACTCACAAACAACACCGTTCTCCCTTCACCTGCCACGTCTTTCATTTTGCCGAGGCATTTCTTTTGAAATTCGGCATCGCCTACGGCTAATACTTCGTCGATAATTAAAATTTCGGGTTCTAAATGGGCTGCCACAGCAAAAGCCAAACGCACGTACATCCCTGAAGAATAATGCTTTACAGGTGTGTCAATAAATTTTTCTATGCCTGAAAAAGCAACAATTTCGTCAAATTTGGATTGTACTTCTTTGCGGGTCATACCAAGGATAGTACCATTCAAGAAGATATTTTCTCGTCCAGTTAATTCTGGATGAAAACCAGTTCCTACCTCCAACAACGACGCTACTCGTCCATTAATTTCTATCTTTCCTTCTGTTGGCCGTGTAATTTGAGAAAGAATTTTTAAAAGAGTGGATTTCCCTGCACCATTGCGCCCAATAATACCTATCACATCTCCTTTTTTGACTTCAAAAGAAACATCTTTTAATGCCCAAAACTCTTCTTGCTTTTCGGATTTTTTAGAAAATAAAGAAGCTAGGGTGCCACGCAGGCTACCGTCTTTTTCTTTACCAATTGTGTATTTTTTGGAAACTCCTTCGAGTTTTATGGCTATGTCGTTTTTCATTCGTAATACAAATATACATTTTTAGTCCTGAATTACTCGAAATTCAATCATTTTATTTAGAGATTGTTCACTAATTCCATATCCTTAAAATTGAAAAGTGCAATTCGGCTATCAAAAATTTTAAATAGCACTTCCATTTCATTAGCGTTTTTTTAGTTGGACTTTATACAGCTTCTTTTTTCAGACAGTCTATATTTTTGTTTATTACTATTAGGTTTATCTGAAATAGTCATTTCTATTAAGCCTAATTCAAGAGCTGGTTTCAAGTAATTAGATCTAAAATATTCTCTATGATTTATTTCTAATTTCTCTTGAATTTGGTCTGAGTCGTCAACGCCTACGACAGTACCGTCATTGTCAATTCCTAGATAAATAATTCCACCACCTGTATAGTTCAAAAAAGCTACCGCCTCTTTTTCAAGTTGATCAGTCAATTTTTGTTTATATTCTATACGATTGGTTTCCAAATTGTCAATTATTTTTAAACCATTACACAAAATCGGCCATTTCATCTTCTACTTTTCGGAAGTAGAAAAGACTTGAAATAAATAGTACAAATACCATCACAACAGAAATCCAGAAGTAGCCATCTGGAGCTGAGCCACCAAATAAACTCCAACGAAATCCTTGAATAATTCCTGCCATTGGATTTAAGAAATAAATCTGTGCGGCCCAACTAGGTAATGATTTCATAGCAAATTCTGCTGGGTAAGCGATTGGCGTGACATACAAACCAATTTGTACAATAAATGGTAAAACATGTTGAAAATCACGGAAACGAACGGTTAGTGCACTCAACCAAATTCCTGCCCCCAAAGAAGCAATCATCGATAACAATATAAACAATGGTGCCGCCCAAACATTTGCAGAAGGCATCACTCGATAATAAATCATTAATCCTATTAAAATTAAAATAACGATAGCTAAATCGATTAAACCAACAACAGCCTTGGATAATGGTATTATTAAACGAGGAAAGTAAATCTTCTTTACCATCCCTTGCGCTGAAATAATGGAATTTCCAGAATTGGATAAAACAAAAGAAAAATAAGTCCAAATTGCCATCCCTGAAACATTGTACAACAAATAAGGAACATCTGTTTCTACACCAACAAAACGACCAAAAACAATGGATAGTATAGCAATGGTAACAACTGGTTGCAAAACTGCCCACAGCAATCCTATTGTTGTTTGTGCATACCGAACTTTAAAATCGCGCCACGAAAGTGTCCAAAACAAATCTTTGTAACGAAACAATTCTTTGAAATTGGGTACAATGGATTTCTTTCCAGCTTCTATGATTAGTTTTTCCATGAAGTATTTTACGCGTCAAGTCATTAAAATATTTTACAAAAATAATATTTTTCATAATAAAAGGCCGCTCAAATGAACGACCTTTTCTATTCTGTAGCGAGACCGAGAGTTGAACTCGGGACCTCAGGGTTATGAATCCTGCGCTCTAACCAACTGAGCTATCTCGCCATGGTTAATGCGGGTGCAAAAATAATCATTCTTTTCATTATTCCAACAATCAGCTATATTTTTTTCAAAAACAATCATTTTTGACCCTCTCCATGTGGAGAATAAAATGTAAATTTGCTTTAAAAGAATCATTGATGCAAGTTGAGCAATTATCATTTTCTATCATAGTACCGGTCTTCAATCGTCCAGAAGAAACAAAAGAACTTTTGGAGAGCCTTTCAAAACAAACAGACAAAGACTTTGAGGTAATTATTGTTGAAGATGGTTCCACAACCACAAGCGAAGCCGTTGTCAATGAGTTTTCTGATCAATTAAGCATTAGCTATTATTTCAAAGAAAATTCAGGACCTGGCGATTCTAGAAATTACGGAATGCAACGTGCAAAAGGCAATTATTTTTTAATTTTAGATTCGGATTGCATTCTTCCCACTGATTACTTTGAACAAGTCAAAAAATCACTATCAGCAAATTATGTTGATTGTTTTGGTGGAATCGACACAGCTGCCGACTCATTTACACCGATCCAAAAAGCAATCAATTACTCCATGACATCTTTCTTAACAACCGGAGGTATTAGGGGTTCTTCTGAAAAATTAGGGAAATTTCATCCAAGAAGTTTTAACATGGGGATTTCCAAAAAAGCTTTTGAAGCAACCAATGGCTATAAAAACATTTACATTGGTGAGGACATTGATTTATCAGTTCGACTATGGAAAGCTGGTTTTGACACTCGCTTATTTCAAAATGTAGCAGTTTTTCACAAAAGAAGGATTGATTGGACTAAATTTTATAAGCAAGTCAACCAATTTGGTAGCGGAAGACCAATATTAAATAAATGGTATCCAGAATATGCAAAATTGACTTTCTACTTCCCTGCATTATTTCTGATTGGTTTTTGTCTTTCTGTTTTATTCACTTTCTTTGGATATCCAGCGTTATTCTTTTTGTTTATCATCTATTTTGTCATCTGTTTTGCCGATAGTTTTATTAAAAACAACAGTTTAGAAACAGGTTTTCAATCAATTAGTGCAATTGCAATTCAATTTTTTGGCTATGGAAGTGGCTTCATAAAAACTTATTACCGTTTGCATTTCAAAAAATTACCACCCGAAGAAGCTTTTCCAACAATGTTTATTAGGAAAAAATAACAGTCTATTTTTTTGTCATACCATAATAGATTGTATTTTTGAACGTTCAAAGATATTGAATGAGAAACAAAATACTTTTTATCGTTTTATTTTTTGCTCCATTGGTTGCCATTTCTCAACGCAACATGATGGACTCCATTGTACCTACTCCTCTTTTTGGCGTTCAATACGGTGGAACATGGAGTGGCGCAGATTTAAAACAACGTTACGGCTACTTTAATCAGGTTGGAGGAACTTTTGGTTATAAATTTCAAAAGAATTGGTATTTAGGGTTTGAAGGTGATTTTTTGTTTGGAAAAAAGATCAAAATTTCTAACTACGATTTATTTCATTATTTTGTAGATAGTTACGGAAATATAACCGATCAAAATGGGGACATTGGTTCTGTACTCACTTTTTCAAGAGGGTATCACCTCAACATTGAAGGAGGAAAAGTGATACAACAGGCGGGACACAATAAAAATTCTGGATTGTTTTTAAAATTAGGCGTTGGTTTTTTGAGCCATAAAATTAGGATTGAAACCAACAACAATGTAATTCCTCTTTTAGAAAAAGATTACCGAAAAGGATATGATCGATTAACAGACGGTATCAATTTGAGTCAATTTGTAGGATACCTCTTTATGTCTGACAATAATTTCTTGAATTTCTATGCTGGTTTTTACATCCAAGAAGGTTTTACAAAAAATCGACGACCACTTTTTTGGGATCAACCAAACACACCTGTTCCAACAAATACACGATTTGATTTATTGTACGGCTTTAAAGTTGGTTGGCTAATTCCAGTTTACAAAAGAGTTCCAAAATCATTTTACTTTGATTGATGAAAGCTTTGTATTCCATAGGAATTAGATGTTATGCTTTTGTCATTCGAATAGCCTCATTTTTCAATCCAAAAGCAAAAGATTGGGTAAATGGAAGAAAAAACTTTTGGCAATCTTTACCCAATATCAAAGAAAAAGAGGTGTATTGGTTTCATTGCGCTTCATTGGGTGAATTTGATCAAGGATTGCCCGTTATGAACTTGCTTCGCAAAGAAAATCCTTCGGCATTTATTTTGGTTACTTTTTTCTCACCTTCGGGAATGAATTTTTATCAAAAAAGAAAACACCCGGTCGATTATGCTTGTTACTTACCAATCGATACACAACAAAATGCAAAACGATTCATCACTCACTTCAAACCAAAACACGCTTTTTTTGTCAAATATGAGTTTTGGGCAAATTACATTTTTGAATTAAAGAAAAACAAATCCAAAATATACTCCATCAGTACATTACTGCGACCAAATCACCGATTTTTCAAATGGTATGGTGGCTATTTTAGAAAAATACTAAACCAATTTGATTATTTCTTTGTTCAAAATCAATCAACTTTTGATCTATTAAAGTCAATCAACATTCACAATGCGATGATTACTGGCGATACTCGCTACGATCGGGTAATTGAGAACAAAAACAATTTGGTAAAAAATGAAATCCTATCCGCTTTTATTGGAACCAGTAAAGCTGTTTTCATTGCAGGAAGCACTTGGCCGAAAGACGAAGAGGTTTTAAAACCAATTTTTGAAGAAAATCTATTTGAAAGATACATCATTGCTCCTCACAATGTGGATGAGATACATGTTCAATCTCTTATTAAAACGATTAACAAACCTGTCATTCGTTATTCAAAAATTACACCAGATGAACTCACTGCCGGATCTATCTTAGTAATTGACACAATTGGGTTGCTAGCATCTGCATACTCTTATGGTTCCATATCGTATATTGGTGGTGGATATTCAAAAAGTTTACACAACATTTTAGAACCCGCAGTTTTTGGGCTACCTGTTATTTTTGGCCCAATTTACAATCGATTTCCAGAAGCTCAGGCATTTATTGACAACGGTATTGGTTTTTCAATTAAGGATACATCTGAATTAAAAACAGTAATCAAGCACGTAATCAGTCAAAAAGAAGAAATCAGTCACAAAAGCAGTTTATTCATAGAAGAAAACAAAGGTGCTGCACAAAAGATTCTATCAGCTATTCTTTCAAGATAGTATTTACGTCTAAATAATTTTCTATACATGAATTGCTAAAAATAAAACAGAATCTATGCATGTGATTTATATCCAATAAATTAATTAGAGATCTCTCCCCAACATAGTTGGATCGAGATGACGGCAATTAGGTGGTTGGAAAAGGAAGGGCGGTGAAGGTTTTACCTTCACCGCCCTTCCTCTAAACACAAAAAACTGTCATTCCTATAAAACCGTTTAGGTTTTTGAGGAATCTTTTTTAGTTTAAACATACAATTGATTTCTATCTAAATGCACAACGGATATTCTTTAAATATTTATCTACTATTCTTCCAAGATAATTTTTTTCTTTCTGTATTTTAACATCACTGATTTCACAGGATCTCCAATCATGCTTGAATAAATCTTTACAAATTTTGCTCCTAAGAAGATTATTTGCCCTGTATAAAATATCCAAGCAAGAATTACCAAAATAGAACCAATAACACCACCTTTAGCAAGTACAAAATAATTGGTTAAATAAAATTTAATCAAAATCTGTCCCAAATACACCAAAACAGCTGTCAATATTGCGCCATACATAGCAGGTTTCCATTTCACAACGCCATCGTGAACATATTTAAACAACAACGTGAAAATCAAAAAATTGGAAAAAATACTGGCAAAATGAGCCAATCCATTCTGAAAAATAAACTGAAACGTTGCGTTATCAATCATCCCCTTTCCCATTGATAGAAGAATCGTTTGACTTAAATAAATAACAATAATAATCACTCCAAAAAATCCAATAAATGCAATTGACAATAGTCGTGAAACAATAGATTTTAAAATCATGTGTTTGGCAGCTACTCTTACTTTTCTGATACCTAAAAATTCATTAATGCTCTTACTCAATGTTGTGATAAAAGCAGAGCTAACAAAAAGTAAAACTACTATTCCAATAAACTCCATCATCGGTTGCCTTTCTTCCACATCATAAATAGAAACAATCTCCATAATTTCAGAAGTATCTTGCATTCCTATCTGATTTTGGAAAAAATTATTGGTAAGTTTATACACCATTTCATTCCCCAAAAACCGTCCAAAGAAATAAATAGCTAAATACAATAATGGAACCAATGAAAACAAAGCATAATACGCCAAAGCAGCAGCATGTCTAAACGATGATTCAGAAAAATATTCACGAAATATCGTTTTAGTCAATTTCCACACTTGACTCCAACTAAGTTCTTTCTTTTTTTCTAATTGAGATTCCTTTGACATCAGTCATTTTATTTAGATGCAATAATAAAATTATTTTATTGGTTGAAGTGTTAAATTCATTTAAAAAATACCCTCCCATAAAAATAGAACGTTGATACTCAACATTTAACTGTGGATTTTGTTCGTCAACAATGTATTCATCAGGTCTAAAATGGATGGATTTTTCATTGATGGTTACTTGATTTACAATACCAAACATCCGACCTTCTTTCACCGTTTTGTATCGATAATAAAAGTCGAAAGGAGTTGCAATTCGTTTAATTTCCCCATCTTTTAGATAAGCAATTCTATCTGTCAAATTAATTAGCTCTTCGCTGTTATGTGTCACAATTACAACACACATATTTCGCTTTTCTTTCAATTTTAACAAGTAGCTTATCAACCGTATTCTCAGTTCTGTATCTAAATGTGCAAATGGCTCGTCCAACAACAACACTTTTGGTTCCATAGCCAACGCTCTTGCAATTGCTACACGTTGCTGTTCTCCTCCTGAAAGTGTTTGAACTTGCTGCTCTTTCATGGGTGTCAACTCTACCAAATCCAGCAACTCATCAATAAATTGGTTCTGAATATTTCGTGGAAGATGCACCATTTTATTGCGTAAATTTTCTTCAGTAGTTTGGTAAAAATCCAAATTAAAATCTTGGTTAACCAACTGAATTTCCGAGTGACCTGGAATCATTTTCATTGAGGGACCTACCATTGGTTTTCCGTCTAATAGAATCTGACCTTCATCCACATCAATCAAGCCTGCTATAACTTTTAATAAGCTCGTTTTCCCAGCACCACTATGTCCTGCCAAACCAAATACTTCGCCTTCTTTTACATCAAAAGAAACACCATCCAAAATAGTTGATTGAAACGAAAGTTTGATTTGTTGTACAGAGAGCATACTTAAAAAATTAATTCTTTTGGAAATTCTTTTGAAGCAATGTAAATACCTGGAATAGGATTTGCATAAGCTTCATAATCTTTTAAATAAATAGCTAAGTAGATTACCTCATCTTCTATCTTCTGCTCAAAAGAATCCAATATGCTTTCAGAACATCCAATAAAAGTTGACGGTGCATCTTCTGATACAACCTCAAACAAAAACATATTTTTCACTTCGTGACGAAACGATTTTCCATCAGGCAATTCTCCTTCAAGTGGAAAAGACACTTTTCGGTGTTCTTCCACCTTTGTAACATTGCTTGTTATTCGCAAGTCATCTTCCCAATCATACTTACGGTTATTCTCAGAAGGCTGACCACCATGATTGGCATCCGCATGCTCTTGCGAGAAATGCTCATTGAGCATGTAAACATTAATCTGACATTTCATACCAACAAAAGTAATTGAAAATCTGTAGTAATCCAGTAGAATTTAAAGAATTCCATTATTTGCAAAACTATAATACCCTTTATCAGTAATAATCAAATGATCCAATACTTCAATACCAATCAGCTTACCAAACGTTTTTACATCGGTGGTTAATTTTATATCTTGCTCACTGGGATTTATCTCTCCACTCGGGTGATTGTGAGCCAAAATTACAGAGCAGGCATTTAATTCCAATGCTGTTTTAAACAACAATCGACCATCCGCAACCGTTCCAGAAAGCCCACCAATGGAAAGTTGTTTTTTCTGAATGACAAAATTTGCCCGATTCAAATACAAAACATGAAATTCCTCATGGGATAAATCTTGCAAGTCCATACTTAGTAAATCAAAAGCTCTACCAACTGAAGTTATTCGAACGCGTTCTTCACCCGTTGATGCTTGACGCCTTCTTCCCAATTCAATGGCAGCAATCAGCGATATTGCCTTGGCTTTTCCGATACCTTTTATTTTTTGAAATTCACTTACTGTTTGTTTACCCAACTGAAATAAGTTGTTATTGCTTTTTTCAAGTAAATCTTGTGCCACATCCAATGCAGATCTGGAAGATGTTCCAGAACCTAATAAGATTGCAATAAGTTCGGCATCCGATAGTGCACTTCTACCTTTTAACAGCATTTTTTCTCTGGGGCGATCGTCTTCTGCCCATTGTTTAATTGTACGATTATATTCCATATAAAATAAGATAGGTTTCCTTGAAGTTAATAAATATTAAAAGAAAGAACCAACTATTTTATACTTTTTTTCATGAATTGTTCAATCGATCATCCCAAGAGAAAAACTCCAATTCCTTTATTTTTACCTTAGTTTTAAATTGCGGATGCTTGGTATTTAAAATATAGTTAAATTCATTGTTTACCAATACAGACGGCACTTTTAAGATTAAATATTGTTGCGATTTGTACCATTCAGATGCTATTGATTGCAATTCACTATATGCTTTAAACGATTTCCAATTGCAAGGTAAATCTTCTTTTTTAAATTCTAAAACATCATTATTGGAAGCATTAATTTCAATCACCATCATTTTATAGGTAGCATCGATGTAGATTGACGAACGATGAACAACTAACTCCAATGTGGATAAAGCTCTATTTTCTCCTGTATAAATTACAAATTCATCTTTCTTATTCCAACGATTTGCAACACCAGAAGCAATCAATTGATGCGCATATTTTTCCTTACGCAAATTAAAAACTATCATTTTAAGCGTTTTCGCCAAATTCTATGGCTGTAAGACGATTGTCAATAAGCTGGATACCTGAAAAAGTATCGAGAAAATCAAGAGGGGCTTTGTTATCTAAAAGGATATTTTGGGTAGATAACCACTTTTCAAAATTATCGCGAGAAGAAAAAACTTCTATTCCATGCTTGTATAAGGCCAAAATAGTGATAATATGCTCTTTGGTAGTGTCTTTTAATTGGAGGTTTTTTATTTTGCGGTAATTGCGGAGTGTGCGTGTAGTGATATTGAGCCAATTGGAAACAACAATATCGCTAAGCGTAATGATGCTATCAAAGATTTGGAGGTAATTGAAATTTTTGTCTGAAACTTTAAGGTAGATGGATGACACATCACTCACTGCTGGAAGCGATTCTTTTATTTTATTGTATGGATGATCTAAAGCCATAATTTTTTCCTTTCCACAAAGATACAATTTTCCTATTTTAAAAAAACTTTTTTCCCATTTTTTTATTAACACCCAAAACGAAATTTCACAATTTTTATTATCTTTACAAGAATTAAATTCTCCATGAAAAAAATTATCCTTCTTGCCTTAAGCTTCATTTCGATACTTGTCATTTCATTTCTTACCTATATTCGATACGCTTTGCCCAATGTTGGTCAAGCACCCGAACTTTCTATTGAATTATCTCCAGAAAGAATTGCTCGAGGCGAATACATTGCCAAACACATTGCAGTTTGCATCGATTGCCATTCTGAACGTGATTGGAGTAAATTTTCCGGATCCATGTTAAAAGGCACAGAAGGTAAAGGCGGTGAGCATTTTGGCGAAGAATCTGGTGTTTTGGGTGATTATTTCAGTAAAAACATCACTCCAGCAAATCTCTCCAATTGGACAGATGGAGAACTATTTAGAGCCATCACTTCAGGAGTTGACCAGCAAGGAAAAGCACTCCACCCCATCATGCCTTATCTTTATTATGGTAAAATGGACAAAGAAGATATTTATGACATCATTGCTTATATTCGTTCACTTCAACCAATCAACCATGAAGTTACCGCATCAAAATCATCATTTCCGATGAATTTTATCATCAATACACTACCTACAAAAGCTAGTTTTCCTCAAAAACCCGATAAAACCAATAAAATTGAATACGGAAAATACCTAACCAATGTGGCTGCCTGCATGGAATGTCATACACCCGACAAAAACGGGCAAATACTACCCGAAAAAGCATATTCTGGCGGTAGAGCATTTAAACTTAATGGTGGAATAGTCCGCTCTTCAAACATCACTCCAGATAAAGAAACGGGTATTGGTTTGTGGACAGATAGCATGTTTGTTAATCGATTCCAATCGTTTGCTGATAGCTAGAAATTACCTACACTTAAAAAAGATCATTTCAATACATTGATGTCATGGTCACTCTATGCAGGTATGGAACGAACAGATTTAGAAGCTATCTTTGCTTATTTACAATCAATTCAACCAATCAAGAATCAAGTAGAAAAATTTTCAAATTAATGGATTCAGTAACACAAATTGTACTCGGAGCAGCAATTGGAGAAGCTGTCGGAGGTAGAAAAATGGGCGCTAAGGCTGCACTCTGGGGTGCTATTGCAGGAACAATTCCTGATTTAGATGTTTTTATTTCGGCAATGTATCATCCAATAGAAAGCACTTTGGTACACCGTGGATTTTCTCATTCATTGTTATTTCCCATGCTCTTTGCCCCCTTATTTGCGTGGTTGACCTATTTGATATACAAACGCAAGTATGAATACAAAACATGGTGCTTGTTATTCTTTTGGGGAATCATCACTCACCCACTACTCGATATTTTTACAAATTACGGCACAAGCTTGTTTTGGCCATTCAAAAATCGAATAGCTTTTAATTCGGTCTTCGTGATTGATCCGCTCTATACAATCCCGTTTATGATAACTGTCTTGGTTGCTATCAGCTTAAATAAAAAAGCAAAATGGCGCAGTATGATTAATTGGAGTGGAATCATCTACTCAACACTTTACTTGTTTTGGGGCCTACTTATTCAACAAAGTATCAAAAATCATACCAATGATTATTTTGCTCAATCGAATATAAAAGTTAACCGCTCAGAGGTCTTTGCAATGCCACTCACCTCTTTTTATTGGATGATTTTAGGTGAAGACAAACAAAACTATTATATCACATACAAATCTATTTTTGGCAAATACAACCCAAAGGATGTAGAAACACTACCCAAAAATCATGAACTACTAACCAATCTCCAATGGAAAAAAGGACAAGAAGACTACCCTGAATTATTAAGCCGATTTTCAAAAAATTACTACTCGTTGCAACAAAATGAAGACACTTGTTATTACTACGATTTGCGTTTTGGAACAGCTACAAAACTGACAAATGGAGTCGCAAAAAATCCAATTTATGGTTTTGGCCTGATTGTTGACAATAATATTGTGAATAAAACAATACGCTTTAAAAACAAAGGGACATTTTCTTATGTTAACTTTGGAGCTTATTGGAATAATATATTTGCAAAAAATGAATAAACTATTAATTTCTTCTTTGTTTGTCGGCGTTTCATTCATGTCGTGCACACAAAATCATGTTGTGAGCAACAACAAACAGGTTATTTCCCAAATTGATGAAACACCTAAAGAAAAATCAATTGATGAAATTACAATAGCTGATTTTTTCACTACGAACTCAAACATTGATAAAGAAGTTGAGAAAAAATTCAACAGACTGTCTTCAGGTGAAAAAGTGGCACAACTTATCATGCCTGCCATGGGACGATTGGGGCTTACAGAAGAAACAATCATGAAACTTGTTGAAGAAAAGAAAATTGGTGGTATTTTAATGTTAAACGGTACCAAAGAACAATTTACTACTTGGATTTCAACTATTAATGCCAAAAACAAAGAATTGGGCGCATTGCCTTATCTTTTCAGTGCAGATGCAGAGCCTTCTCTTGTAAATCGTAAAATAATTGGTTCAACCATTGTAAAAAAAGCAGCTGAATTAACAACAGAAGATGAGGTTCGATTAGTAGCACAGCAAATTTCAAAAGATTTGAATGAAATAGGCATCAATTACAACTTCGCTCCTGTTGTTGATATGTCATCCAATGCTACCGTTGGTTATCGTGGTTTTGGCAAAGACCCAAAAAACATTGTACCCTTTTCAAAAGCATTTATCGAAGAATCGGCAAAGGCTAACATCATAGCAACAGCTAAACACTTCCCAGGTCACGGGCTTGTTTCAGGTGATACACATAAATCCTTACAAGTTATTGATGGTGATTTAAAGGAATTGGACAATTTCAAACAATTAATCAAAGACAACGTGCCATCCATTATGATTGGTCATTTAGCTGTGAAAAACAACCCAAAATACGATACAAACGGCTTACCTGCAACTGTTTCTCCTGAAATTGTTACAAACCTTCTTAGAAACGAATTGGGATATCAAGGGTTGGTTGTTACAGATGCAATGAATATGGGAGGTGTAACCCAAGTTCCAAATTCGTTTGCTGCTGTAATTGCTGCAGGCGGTGACATCGTATTAATGCCAAAAGATGTCAACAAAGCTCATGAAGAAATACTTACAAAATACGAATCAGATGAAGCTTTTAAAGCAATGGTAGATAAAGCTGTAAAAAGAGTTATTCGCATGAAAGTATGCCTAAAATTGAACGAATAGAATTACTGACCATCAAAATATAAATTATGGAAATTATTGTAACTAACAACAATGGAGTTAGAACTTTAAAATTAAATCGCCCTACTGTTTTTAATTCATTCAACCAACAAATGGCCTATGCGCTGCATAAAGAATTGGATGAAGCAGAAAAAGATCAAAGCGTAAGAACAATTGTCATTACAGGAGAAGGAAAAGCGTTTTGTGCTGGACAAGATTTAGCCGAAGTGATGGATCCAAATGGCCCTGAATTAACATCCATTGTTACCAATCATTACAACCCAATAATTGAGCGTATTCGAAAAATTGAGAAACCAATTATAGCTGCCGTAAATGGTGTTGCTGCTGGAGCTGGAGCAAATATTGCTATTGCTTGCGACATTACCATAGCGAAGAAAAGCGCTTCATTTATTCAAGCATTCTCAAAAATTGGATTGATCCCAGATTCTGCTGGTACATTCTTTTTACCCCGCATCATCGGATTTCAAAAAGCTGCTGCACTAATGATGACTGGCGACAAAGTTAGCGCAGATGAGGCTGTGGCTCTAAATATGATTTACAAAGCTGTTGAAGATGAAAATTTTGAAACAGAAGTAACTTCTTTTGCTGAAAAATTAGCACAAATGCCAACAAAAGGACTTGGATTAACAAAAAGAGCACTTAATTTGAGTATGACTAATAATTTGACCGAACAATTAGCTGTTGAAGGCGAATTACAAACACTTGCTGGTCAAACATACGATTACAACGAGGGTGTAAATGCTTTCTTAGAAAAAAGAGCTCCTGTATTTAAAGGAGAATAATGAACAATTTTATAATTTAACCGTTTTTACAGTAGTAAAACGGCAGAAATAGTATTGACGTAATTTTAAACCAACAAATTCTTTACTAACTTTGCATTATGCAAGACACATTTAAACACAAAGGAATGAGAAAGCAACTAATTAACGAGTTGCGTGAGAAAGGCATTAATAACGAGCAAATATTAAATGCTTTTGATGCCATTCCTCGTCATTTCTTTTTGGATTTAATATTTGAACAACAAGCATACAGCAACCAAGCTTTTCAAATTGGAGCTGGACAAACTATTTCACATCCTTATACTGTTGCATTTCAAACAGATTTATTGGAACTTAAAAAAGGTGAGAAAGTATTGGAAATTGGAACTGGATCAGGATTTCAAACTTGTATTTTGTGTCAGTTGGGTGCCAAAGTATTTTCAATAGAACGCCAAAGAGAACTATTTTTAAAGGCAAAGAAAATCATACACCATTTTAATTTTACACCAAGATTATCTTATGGCGATGGTTACATTGGGCTACCAAGTTTTGCTCCTTTTGATAAAATATTGGTAACGTGTGGTGCACCAGAAGTACCACAAGCGTTGGTTGATCAACTTAAAGTTGGTGGAATTATGGTTATCCCTGTTGGCGAAGGAAGGGATCAAATCATGCAAAAAATCGTAAAATTAGAAGATGGAACAATAGAAACAACAGAATTAGGTGTTTTTAGCTTTGTTCCCATGTTAGAAAATAAAGTAAAATAATAGATATGCACGCAATAATTAAAACAAACAAAGGAGAGATGAAGGTGGAATTTTACACCGAAGATGCTCCAAATACTGTTGCTAATTTTGTAAAATTAGCCAAAGAAGGCTATTATGATGGATTGAAATGGCACCGTGTTATCCCTAACTTTGTTATTCAAGGTGGATGTCCAAACTCTCGTGAGGGGGCTAATGGAATGCCGGGAACAGGTGGGCCAGGCTACACAATCGATTGCGAATTAAACGGCAACAATCAATACCACGATAGAGGTGTTCTTTCGATGGCACATGCTGGAAGAAATACAGGTGGTTCACAGTTTTTTGTTTGTCATTCAAGAGATAATACTGCTCATTTGGACAGAAATCACACTTGTTTTGGAAAAGTAGTAGAAGGTGTTGACGTGGTTGATGACATTCGTCAAGATGATTCTATCGATAGCATTACAATTGTAGAATAGTTTTTTTTTAGAAGCTGTCTTTTTAGGGCAGCTTCACTTATTTTTTACTATGGGTAATTTCTCTATTCGACAAGCAACCAAAGCAGACGCACCAAAAGTCGTTGACCTGATTCAGCAATTGGCTGCTTATGAAAAACTTTCGCACGAAGCGGTAATGACCGTTGAATTAATCGAACAAAATGTGTTTGAAAAAGAATATGCACATGTATTAATGGCTTCAGAAAACGATGAAATCATTGGCTTTGCATTGTATTTCTTCAATTTCTCTACCTTTAAAGGCAAACCAGGTTTGTATTTAGAAGATTTATACATCGAACAGACACATAGAGGAAAAGGATATGGCAAAAAACTATTGATTGAATTGGCAAAAATTGCTTCCAAAATGAATTGTGGTAGAATGGAATGGAGTGTACTCGATTGGAATACACCTTCCATCAATTTTTACAAATCTCTTGGTGCCGAACCAATGGATGAATGGACAGTTTATAGATTAACAGAAGAAAAAATCAATACTTTAGCAACAGCTAAGTAATCTGAATGAAATTTTACTAAAAAACCTTTATTACTAGAAATAAGGGCGGACATCTTTTCCTTCAATCCAATTAATAAAAGCTCTATTAACCACTTTATTTCCTCCAGGTGTTGGGTAATCACCTGTAAAATACCAATCTCCTAAATCATTCGGACAAGCCTTGTGCAAATTATCTACCGTTTGATAAACAATATCAAATTCGGCTTTTAAATCTGTTGGGGTAAGTATTTCAACAATTTTTCGTGTGATTTCGTCGTCTGTAAAAGGAGCATAAATTTCTTTCACATAGTTTTTTATCTGTTCTTTCGGTAAGTTTTCCTGATCTTTACACTTTCTATAAACATCGTCTATTAACTGTTGTCTTCCAGATTCTTTTAACAATTCAATTGCCGCTAAAAATGCAATAAATTCATCCATTTTCGTCATGTCAATACCATAACAATCTGGATATCTCACTTGTGGTGCAGAAGAAACTACTACTATTTTCTTAGGATCCAAACGATCCAAAATTCTTAAAACAGATTGTTTCAACGTTGTGCCGCGTACAATACTATCGTCAATTACAACCAAATTATCTTGGTTTCTTTTAATTGTTCCGTAAGTAATATCATAAGATGAAGAAACTAAATCATCTCTAGATTCACCTTCCGAGATAAACGTTCTAACTTTAGCATCTTTATTGATGATTTTATCAATTCTTGCACGTTGGAACAGTATTTTTTCCAATTCTTCTTTTGATGCATTTGCGCCTAAAGCCGAAATTCGCTCTAATTTTCGAATATTCAGAAAATCTTCCAATCCTTTTATCATTCCATAAAAAGATGTTTCAGCTGTATTTGGAATAAATGAGAAAACAGTATTGTCCAAATCGTGATTGATTGAATTAAGCACCTGTGGCACAACTAAATGTCCCAATTGTTGTCTTTCTTGATAAATCCCCGCATCATTGTTTCTTGCAAAATAAATGCGTTCAAACGAACATTTTTTTGCTTCTTTGGGTTCGTTTATCAATACTTCTTTAATGTCGCCACTTTTGCGAATAATCAACGCATGACCAGGTTTTAATTCTTGAATATCCTCACTCTTTAATTTAAAAGTAGTTTGAATAACAGGTCGCTCAGAAGCTACTACACAAATTTCATCATCTTGGTACCAAAAAGTTGGGCGAATACCAGCAGAATCTCTCAACACAAAAGCATCACCATGACCTAATAATCCAGCCATTGCATATCCTCCATCCCAATCAACAGAAGAGCGTTTTAATATTTTTTCGATGTTTAATTGTTCAATGATTTTATTGGTGATTTCAGGATTTACATATCCTTTAGCCTTTAAATCATAATACAATTCTTCATTTTCCTCATCAAGGAAATGTCCAATTTTTTCAAGAACCGTAACTGTATCCGATTTTTCTTTTGGATGTTGCCCGATAGAAGTCAACACCTCAAAAAGTTCATCCACATTGGTTAAATTAAAATTCCCAGCCAATACCAAATTTCGAGTTATCCAGTTATTTTGACGTAAAAATGGGTGACAACTTTCAATTGAGTATTTTCCAGAAGTTCCATATCTTAAATGTCCCAAAAATAGCTCTCCTGTAAATCCAGCATTTTCTTTCAAATATTGCACATCTTTCAGATAGTTAGCGTCTTCTTTTTCAATTTCTTTAAATTTTTTATTGATATGTTTAAAGATATCTTCTACCGGCTTACTATCTATAGAACGAAGCCTGGAGATGTAACGTTCCCCAGGCTTCATATCAAATTTTATATTGGCAAGTCCAGCTCCATCTTGGCCTCGATTAATCTGTTTCTTCATAAGAAGATTCATCTTATTCAATCCGTAAAAGGCTGTACCATATTTCTCAAGATAAAAATCAAGGGGTTTCTTTAATCGAAGAAGTGCTATTCCACACTCGTGTTTGATTGCATCACTCATTAGACAAGGGAGTATTTATTTGGGTGCAAATTTAAAGATTAATTATCTTTTATTGTCGATATCGAATAAAAAAAGTTATTGTTTTTTTTCTTGTTGATTTTATGACTGGATGACTAGATGACTAGTTGACTAGTTGACTGGATGATTTGTTGATTTTATGACTGGGTGATTGGGTGACATATTGTAAATAATAAAGTCTATTTTACTTAAGTGCAAGTATATCATCGACACCAATTACTCTTTCAGCAGTAAATCCTTCTGCGTATTTTACACCCAGAGAGCGACCATAGTCAGCCATTCTACCTTTTAAAAAGTCAAAAAACTCTTCTCCAGAAATAGGTGTTTTGGGCTCTTTTGAATTTGCTTGAAAAAATTGTGTTGTATAAGAACTTAAAACTTCCATTTTTTTATCAATAAAATCGGAAATATCAACAACGAAATCAGGGTCAATGTATCGATCTTGAATGTAATGATAAACAGCCTTTGGTCGATGTGCTTGTTGTTTTACACCATTCATTTCTGTTTCTATTTTCACCAATCCAGCATAAAAGCACGCTTCAGATACCAATTTAGAAGCTCTCGCATGATCGGGATGTCTGTCGGTAATTGAATTAGCAAAAACAATTTGAGGTTTGCAATTTCTAATTTCTCGAATAATGGCCAATCTATTTTCGGCAGTGTTTTCAAAAAATCCGTCACCCATATTTAAATTCGTTCGGTAATGAATCCCCATTAACTCAGAAGCTCTTTTAGCCTCTGCAAAACGTGTTTCAGAAGTACCTCTCGTTCCTAATTCTCCTTGTGTTAAATCTACAATACCAACTGTTTTACCAGCTGCAATGTGTTTTAATAGGGTACCAGACATTGAAATTTCAATATCATCTGGATGAGCCGCAAAAGCCAAAATATCTAAATTCACCATTCAACAATTTATTTTGCAAAATTACAAAAAATAAAAAGGGAGTCCAAATTGAACTCCCTCATTTTGATAAATGAATATCTTATTTAGTAAAACTACGTTTTTCTCTAATTCTTGCTGCTTTACCTCTTCTATCACGGAAGTAGAAGATACGTGCTCTACGTACAGCACCTCTTTTCAACACTTGAATAGATTCTAAAAATGGAGATGAGATTGGGAAAATTCTTTCAACCCCAACGTTTCCTGACATTTTACGAATAGTAAATGTTTCAGAAGTACCTTCACCTCTTCTTTGAATGATAACTCCATGGAATACCTGAGTTCTTTCTTTGTTACCCTCCTTAATTTTGTAGGATACAGAAACTGTATCTCCAGCAGAAAAATTAGGGAAATCTTTAACCTCAACCAATTCTTTTTGAATCTCTTTGATGATAATATTATTGCTCATGACTCTTATTTTCTTTTTTAAATCCGCCCGAAACGGGGTGCAATATTACAAATATTTTATTTAATAACACACCTTTTATTAAAACTTTTTTTGAAAAAAATTATTTTTGTAAATTTTACAGCAAAAATAAGTCATTTATAATATATTAGCAACAAAAACTGTACTATGGATAAATTAATCATTGGAAGAAAGGAAGTAGCTGATTTGCCCACTTTTGGATTAATGCATAAAATAGTAAAAATTGATTCTGGTGCCTACACATCAAGTATTGATGTTGTTAGTGCGAAAATACACAACGATCAATTAAAAGTGATTTTTGAAGAGGGAAGCGAAGAAATGAGCTTTCAAAACTACTCCAAAAAGCGTATCAAAAGTTCAAATGGGATCATTCAAGAACGTTATATTATATATGGAAAGATTATTTTAGGAGGCAATTCTTATGAAACTCCTTTTTCTTTAACCGATAGAAGTGGTATGAAATACCCTATTCTTCTTGGTCGCAAATTACTCAATAAAAACTTCATAATTGACACAAGTAAAACCAATCAATTAAAGTTTTTTTAATTTTACTACCAATTAAACAATAAAAGATTGTATCTTTGATTAACAAAACAATACATCATGGCAAAACCAGTCTATTTAGTTCCTATGGATTTTTCTACTGTTTCAGTAGATGCATTAAAAGCAGCGACACACATTGCTAAATTTAACAATGGAAATGTTTTAGCAATTCACATTTTGTCTAAAAAATCAGAACGTGAACAAGCAAAGCAACAGTTTGAAACTATCTTAAATAAATTAAGTGAAGAAGATAGAAACATCATCAGCACGAGTGTTTTTACAGGCTCTGTATATGACGATATTGCCAAAGCAGCCGAGATAACCAATGCAAACTTAATTGTAATGGGAACTCATGGAGCTAAAGGAATGCAAAAATTAATGGGTAGCAACGCACTTAAAATTGTTAGTAGCACAGGTACACCTTTTGTTATCATGCAAGAAGGAAGTTCACTTACAACAATTACTAACATTGTGATGCCTTTTAATTTTGAGAAAGACAGCATTCAAATCGCTACATTTGCTGGATTTATTGCCAAACAATTTGATGCAACCATACACTTAACTGGTTACCACGATGAAGATGATTGGTTAAGAGGAAAATCGCAAACAAATCAATTGGTTATCCGTAAGTTTTTTGATGACAACAATGTAAAATACAAAATTGTCAATTTACCCAAATCAAAAACGTATATCAATGCTATTTTAGACTATTCAGACGAAGTGAAAGCAGATTTAATTGCATCTTCATTCTTTGTAGATACAGTCTTACCAACAATGAATTCATTTGTTCAAGCTTTGATTGAAAACAATCGTCAGATACCTTTGTTAACAGCAAATGCTGATGAACTTTCATTTACTTCTGGTTATTCATTTATTAGAACCTAAAACCGTTCTTACATTGAATCACCAACATTGTTAAATCGTAGATGCTCAAACGATTATTTATTTTTGGACTTATAATTGCCTGCGCTGGTATTATCTATTTCAAGCGTGCTGAAATAAAACTGTTTTTAGTTGGTAATTTAAAGACGATCAATACTTCCGAAGCAAAACTACTAATCACCAGTGATTTAACACCTGACTCAATGGCCAATTACTTGGTAGCAAAAAACATTCTTTCTGAACCAAAAGTTTTTCTCAAAGAAATTGAAAAACAAGGATTATCCAATGAAACAATTGATGCTGGTAAGTACGTCGTTTTGAGTGGCACAGCTATTTCTGACCTCGTTCATGGATTTTCAAGAGGCGAAAATGGACACGGTATTGCCGAAATTAAAGTAAATGTCATTTTCAACCGTAGCAAAACCATTGCAGATGTTGGAATGAACATCTCCAAATGTATTGAAGCCGATAGTGCTTCCATTGTTGATTACATTTTATCCTCCAGCACATTGTCTAAATACGGATTTACCAAACAACAAGTGCCTGCGCTTTTCATCCCCAATCAATATGAATTGTACTACGATACCAATGCCGAAGAATTTGTAGCGTTCATGGCTGAACAATTCAAAAACTATTGGACTGCCGAAAAAATAGAACAAGTAAAATCATTGGGATTATCCGGACCTTCGCAAGCCGTTACTCTTGCCAGTATTGTTTATTCAGAACAAGGGAAAATAGCTTCAGAATGGCCTATTATTGCAAAATTATACCTCAATCGAATCAATAAAGGAATGAAATTACAATCCGATCCTACATTCAAATATTGTTGGGAAGGAAAATTAGAAGGCGTACAACGGTTAAAATCCAATCACCGCAATATTAATTGTGAATACAATACCTATAAAATCAACGGGCTTCCTCCAGGCCCAATTTGCTTGGTTCCAACAAAAGTGATTGACGCTGTTTTATCTCCCGACAACAACAATTACTTGTTCATGTGTGCAAAACCAGATTATTCTGGAGAACACAATTTTACACATTCAGATGTGGTGCACCTAAAAAACGCCTCCGAATACCATCGTTGGCTGTCCAAACAAGGAAAAAATTAGGTAACTAAATTAATTCTTTAAAAATTGGAACATTTTTTGTGGTTTTACGAATACATAAGAAATGAAGTTTGTAATTTTCACCATATCGCTCCTATTCTTTTCTTTGATTGGTTTCAATCAGAGCCTAAATGGATTGTGGAAAGGAAGCATTTACCCGAATAGAACTTCACCTGACAAAGGAATGGTCATTTACTTAGAATTGACCGCCGATAAATCAGGAACGATAAGTGGTAAATCAAGAAATGAACTTTACAACACCAATGATTTTGCTATTAAAAACGTAAAAGGAAAATCAGAGAGCAACAACATACAATTATCCGAAACCGTAATTGCAAAAAAAGCTGTTGCAAGTCGCACAATGTGGTGTCGATTAGAGTATCAATTAGTTTACAACAATGAAACAGGTTATCTTGAAGGGACATATTCCAGTAACGATTGCAAAAACCAACTAGGAAAAGTCATTCTTTATAGAGAAAATAGTTCTTTTCCTGATGAAATAGTCAATCAAGAATCGCACCATTGGTTTGATCTATTGGCAAAAGATTTATTAAAAGGTTTAAATGCTCCAGAAATACGAAAAAAAGAACGAGAGAATTTTGTTTTCATGCCCATTTATTTTGATTACGATAAGGCGGAAATCAAAACAGAGTATTACGATTTTCTCAATAGAATGATTCACGTAGTTGAGGGACATAGCGATTTACGTGTTAAAGTTACTGGTCACACCGATTCAGATGGCTCCGATGCTTACAACGACGATTTATCTAAAAAAAGAGCCCAAGCTATTATTAATTACTTTGTGTCAAAAGGATTGGAAGCCGATCGATTGGAATTTGACTTTAAAGGAGAACACGCCCCGATTGAAACAAACAAAACAAGTGAAGGCCGCCAAAAGAATAGACGTGTTGAATTTAGTTTTATATAAAGGTCTTTTCGGACTTTCTTCAAATGTGTTTATCTTTTATCAAAACGTGTTGTATTTCTATCTATCTTTGCAATTATGCATTCATTTAATAAAATTCTATTAGAAACGCTCTATGGCATGATTACTCCAAGTAAGATTGAGTTATTTGAACGATTAGCACCTCAAAAAACGAACTATCTGACAATTGCTATGGAGAATATTTATCAAGAACACAATGCCTCTGCTGTAATGCGAACTTGTGAAAGTTTGGGCATTCAAAGTTTGCACATCATTGAAAAAGATTGGAAATACCAACCTCAACGTGACATTGCAAGAGGGGCTGGAAAATGGATTGATTCGTTTAATTACAATGATGCTTCGCCTACCTTATCGTGTATCAATCATTTAAAAGAAAAAGGGTACCAGATTGTGGCAACAACACCTCACAAAAATGATTTTACAATTGAAAATTTGCCTTTGGACAAACCAATTGCCCTATTTTTTGGAACAGAAGGAGATGGAATTTCTCAAACAATTATTGATCATGCCGATCAATTTGTAAAAATTCCAATGCATGGTTTTACCGAAAGTTTAAACGTGTCTGTTGCCGTTGCTGTGTCGCTTTATACATTGCGCACACGAATTGAAAATTCAGCAATAAATTGGCAACTTTCAGACGAAGAAATTACAGCTTTAAAGATAAAATGGTGCAGGCAAATTATACCTCATGGCGAAAAGGTTGTGCCAGAAATTATTAAACGTTTAAAAAATGAAATAAATCAATAACAACTAATTGAAAAACTTTGGTATATTTGTCGTAATTGATAACATTTTAAACTATAAAACATGGGAAAAGGTGATAAAAAAACAGCAAAAGGTAAACGCGCACAAGGAAGTTACGGAATTTCAAGAAAGCGTAAAGCATCAACTAAAACCCTTAAACCAGCAGCTAAAAAAGTAGTTACTAAAAAAGCTGAAACAACTGAAAAAGAAGTAAAAGCTCCAAAAACAGTTGCGAAGAAAGAAACTGCTACAAAAAAAGTTGCAACTGAAAAAAAGGTAGCAGAAAAAAAACCTGCTGCTAAAAAAGAAGCTACAGCTAAGAAAACTACAACAACAAAAAAAGCAACAACTAAGAAAGAAGCTTAAACCTTCTTTCCATTTAGTGTTTATCATTTCAGTAGTTTATATTACTGTATGGTAGCTTATTGATTAGTGAATTAGTAATTCTTATATAAAATGAAATATAATTTTGGTGCAGGTCCATGCATCTTACCTCAGACTGTTTTCGAACAAGCTGCAAAAGGTGTCTTAGATTTTAATGGTTTATCCATATTAGAAGTTTCTCACCGTCACAAGGATTTTGTGGCTGTCATGGAAGAAGCTAGAGAACTCGTTAAACAAGCATTAAACGTCCCGAAAGGTTATACTGTATTATTTTTACAAGGTGGCGCAACTCTTGGGTTTACCATCTCTGCGATTAATATGACAAAAGGTGGAAAAGCTGGATACATCAATACTGGAACGTGGGCAAGTGGCGCAATTAGAGAAGCTAAATTAGTTGGAGTTGATGTGCATGTTTTGGCATCTTCGGAAGATAAAAACTTCACCTATATTCCAAAAAACATCGAAGTTCCATCAGATTTGGATTATTTGTACTATTGTTCTAACAATACAATTTACGGAACTCAATTTCAAGAAACTGTAAAATCAAATGTTCCATTGGTTTGTGACATGTCATCGGATATTTTTTCTAAAGAAATAAACGTTGCTGACTTTGATTTGATTTACGCTGGTGCTCAAAAGAACTTAGGACCTGCTGGTGCAACACTTTACATTGTTAAAGAAGATGTATTGGGTAAAGCAACTCCTAAATTCATGCCTACTTATATGAATTTGGCAAAACAACATGAAAAAGATTCCATGTTAAATACGCCTCCAGTATTTTCAGTCTATGTGTCAATGCTTAATCTTAGAGAATTATTGGCAACAGGTGGTGTAAAAGCTGCTGAAGAAAGAAACAATGCTAAAGCGGCTTTACTATACGGTGAAATTGATGCAAATCCATTGTTTACAACGAATGTAGCCAAAGAAGACCGTTCTAAAATGAACGTTTCATTTGTCTTTGACGAAAAATACAATGGATTGGAAGAAGAATTTAACAAAACATGGCAAGATGCTGGTATTGTTGGTATCAAAGGGCACCGCTCAACTGGTGGTTATAGAGCTTCTTTGTACAATGCGCTTCCATTGTCAAGTGTGCAAGTTTTAGTAGATTTAATGAAAGATTTCGCATCTAAAAAGGCATAATATGAAAATACTTGCAAATGATGGTATCTCTGCTGTTGGCAAAAAACAGTTAGAAGAAGCTGGATATACTGTAGTTACAGAAAAAGTAAATCAAGAAGATTTAATTGAAGCAATCAATAAGGAAAATTACGAAATTTTGCTTGTTAGAAGTGCAACAACTGCAAGAAAAGAAGTGATTGATGCTTGTCCCAATTTAAAATTAATCGGGCGTGGTGGAGTTGGTATGGACAATATTGATGTTGCTTATGCACGAGATAACGGTAGAATAGTCATCAACACTCCTGCATCTTCTTCTCAATCTGTAGCAGAATTGGTAATGGGACATCTATTTGCTATTTCTCGTTTTTTAAACGATTCTTATAAAAACATCGAAACAGGTGATTTTAGTAAGTTGAAGAAAAACTACGGAAAAGGTGTTGAACTAAGAGGAAAAACATTGGGTATCATTGGTTTTGGACGTATTGGACAAAGTTTAGCTTCCTATGCTTTGGGAATCGGTATGAACGTTATTGCCGATGATCAATTTGCTTATTCGGTAGATATTCCTGTAACAATTGGCAACGCACAAAATGTTGTTGTTCCAATTCAAACATCTACTGATTTAAAATCCTTTTTACCAAAATGTGATTACATTTCAATTCACGTTCCAAAACAAGCTGATGGAAGTGCTGTGATTGGTAAAAATGAATTTGCATTGATGAAAGATGGTGTGCGACTTGTGAACGCTGCTCGTGGTGGTGTTTTTGATGAATTAGCATTGTTAGATGCACTAAACTCTGGCAAAGTTGCGGGTTGTGCCTTGGATGTTTTTGAAAACGAACCAACACCGAACAAAGATTTACTTGCTCACCCTAAAATTGCTTGTACTCCACACATTGGAGCAGCTACGATTGAAGCTCAAGATAGAATTGGCGCTGAATTAGCCGAATTAATTATCAAAGAATTTGGTCAAAAATAAAAATTCAGTTTCTTTTTAAAGATTTCATTAGAGGCTGTCCAAAATGGATAGCCTCTCTTGTTTTGTAGTTTAAAAGTTGATGAAAAACAAAGCTTTCGAGCCAATATGGGGAATGTGTGCCTTGATTATTGTCCTACAAGCAACTTTGAGAAAAGGAATTAAAAAAAACCGACTTCCATTTCTGAAAGTCGGTTGATAACACACCTTGTGATGAATTTAATACACTTCCTTGCGCAGCAGTGGAATTACCCCAAACTTCTACACCCAACCACATATCTTCTTTTCCACAAATAGGATAATTGGTTAATGTTGTATTATCAATAACCAATTTACCACCTTGTGAGCCTATTGCTCCATTTTCAACAATTAATTTGGCACCAGGTGCAAATTTAAAAGTTAGGTTTTTTAACGTGGCACTAACACCTGCTTGAATACGCAATTCTTTTTCCACATGAATAACACTCTGCCCAGGAGCTATTGGATTGCTTCCACCATCCCACGTTGTGTTTGATGTAATTGTGTAAGACACAATATGGTAAACGCTCGGCTCTACATTATCATAAACAGTGCTACCATCAATTTGGTCTTGAAGGATACGCATTGGCGGTTGTTGGTTTAAATAACCAGATGTTAAATTATAACTACTTATAGCTACGCCATTTAAATTAATAGTAGGGGTTGTATTTATAGAAGAAATTTTTGCTAAATAATTTTGTCTAGGCAAATACATATTGCCATCTTTTGCCAATTCTATTTGGCTTGTAGCAATTTCTGTATTTGTACTTAATACAGTTTTAGTTGGTGTTCCGTTGATATCCCAATAATCTAAAGTTGAACCGCTTACCCCTCCATAAGGTAAATGTGAAGTAAATATTCTTGAGCCATCAGGTGAAAACTCTAAACCATAAAAATGTTGAGTTGTTGAATTAGTAAAACCTGACAACGAATAATTTAAGTCTTTTTGAGAACCTGAGACTATCGAAAAAGATGGGGAAACATCCAAAACATAAATTCCTGTTGAAGAAATATCACGATTAAATGTTGCAATTCTATAATTTCCATTTGATAATTTGACTGCTTCTAATTCATATCGATCAGGCATTTGAAGAGTTGGAATAGATATGTAGTTATTAAAAGTTATTTGACCATTATCAATGGTTAGGCAATAAATTCTTGAAAGATTTTTGTAAAAAACAGTATAATTGGCTCCGTTATCAACAACGGCTAAAGATGGAGAACGTTGATGATCCATATTATAAGCCTCAAAATTTGACGAACCAATAATCATTTCTAATGACTGCATTGAAGCAGTATATGATATGCCATTTTCAGAATGAGTAAATGGTATTAAACAAGATGATGGAGTAGGTTGATTGTTTACATAAGATATTTTTATTTTACCATAAGATACATAAGTATTATTAGGAAAACCATCATGACCGCTACTTATTATGTGAAATAAATTACAATCATTTTTATCTGGAATAATAAGTGTCTCGCTTGAAGAACCTGGCATATTCACTTCTGTATTGAAATTATAAACGCTTGATACTCGTTGAAAAGCAGATAAATTATATAATGTTGTACCATCAGGTCCTTCGATAATATTTCCATTCCTATCATAAACAAAATCATCTACAATAAAAAACAAAATATTCCCATCTGCATCCATTTGAATGTTTTGAGAATATATAGCAGAAGAACCATTGTAACCATTTACTGAGGTGGGAAGAGTATTCTCATTTGGAAAACTCGAATTGAAATTTAAATATTTTGGAGCTATCATCCAATACGGATTTTGAGCTTGACATATTGTATTCGATAATACAAAACTTAATAGTAATAATGCTACTGTTTTCATAAATATGTAATTTAAATATAGTGCTAATTTCGTAAAAAAAAAAAAAAACATTTAAAAAAATATTAACATTATTTAACAAATTGTTTTTTTTATAAACTAAATTTTACGTCAAATTTGTTTCATGAGATGTTTTCATATATTATTTGTTATAGTATCTTTTTTGGGCTTGAATATTAACGCTCAAATACCTGTCTATCAGGACATATTTAAAGGAGGTGTAACAGGTGATGCTTTTAATCCTGTTAACCTACCTTTTGGAGGTGATTTTGAAGTGTATATTGAGCCTGGCAGCACTATCCGAAAAGCTTACTTGTTTATTTCTGTTTATAATTTCCCCAATGAAGAAGTCTTATATTTCAACAATTACCCGATTCATCTAAGAGAACAAGACGCAATTAACAATGACTATTTTTTAATAAAAAATAATGATATTAGACGTATTAGAACATTAATGACAGATGTTACACATCTTATTCATCCTTTACAAAATAGCTATTCTGTTTCGGCATTAATCCAATCACCTTCTCTTATTCCAGGAATATATTGTGAGTATTATTTGTATATCGCTTATGATAATCCAACTTTGCAGGAAATCTGTTCCAATGTGTTTATAAATAATATTCAACCAGATGCTCACATGTTATATACATTCAGTAATCTCAATCCAATAAATAGCACTCAAAATGTTGGGTTAGCCATAAATGCAGATAACATTTGTGACACCATTCGAGATGGGAGTTTTGTTAAAGTTAACAATATCCCAATTGGCTTAATTGGAGGGGATGAAATTAACTCTTTATCTAGTTGTACTGGTGTCACAGGTAGTTTTTATTACCAAAATGGCACGTTAACTGGTTTGAGAAATGATATCGCAAATCCAACAATGAGCGGACCAGATGCGATAGCAAATATTGAATCCTATTTAAATTCAACAACAGCATTTGATTTAACATTTGATTATCAGTCTAATTGGGAGCCAAAAACAAACACAATAAATCAACTATTCCTCACCTACACCTCCCCCTGCCAACCATTCGATGTTTCTGTTCCCAAAGACACTACCATTTGTAAAGGCACAACCATCCAATTAAATGCCTCGGGAGGGCAAAGTTATGAATGGCTTTCGCCTACCAACTCTACAACTGCTAACCCTGCTCCGGGTTTAAGTTGCTCCAACTGCCCCAACCCCATTTTTACAGCAGATAGCACCATGTTTTATACGATAAGGATATGGAACAACGATACATCAACAGGCTCAGTATGTTCGGTTGTTCGGCCTGTAAAAATTACTGTAAAAAACCCACCTGTATTGCCTCAATTATCAACTGTAAAGGCTCAATGTGGTGTAGCTTCGGGGAGTATTGGCATCAAAAACCCTAAAGAATCAGGCAATTTGTATATTCTATCAGAAAATGGAGACTCCTTGGTAAAACCTATTGTTGCCAATCAAAACACCAATCAAGGAGGTTTGTTTGGAGGTACTTATACCGTGTATTTTCAAGATGAGTTTGGTTGCACTAGTGGAGATACTACATTAACAATTGTGGCAATCAACAATACTATAGCCAATTTTACGGCAACTCCACAAAGTGGAAGCACTCCTTTGGAAGTTAACATTACCAATACATCGCAGAATGCACAGCAATTTCAATGGTTTGTAAACGGTGAGTTGCAACCAAATCCTTTTACTTCTTTTGTGGCAGACACATCGGGCAGTTATCAAATTACATTGGTTGCTTGGAAAAACGATCTTTCGTGTGCAGACACCGCTCAATTAACCGTTATTACCTACGATAGTTTAATTGTTGGTATTCCCAATGTGTTTTCACCCAACAACGATGGGGTAAATGATGTTTTCAGCATCACTGTCAACCAACCTGTGAAATGTGAATTGGTCATTGTTAACCGTTGGGGAGAAAAAATGTTTTCCTACTCGGGAAATTTAACCGTAGGAATGAACGATTTGTGGTCGGCAGATGCTACCGTTTCTGATGGCGTGTATTTTTATAGTGTGAAGATGGAGACGAGTCCTCCCCCTTTATCCCCCTCCAAAGGGGGAAACCCGCATCAATTGTCAAGAGAAGGATTTGTGACGGTGGTGAGGTAGGGAAAAGAGACCACCTTAAAAGGATAGCCTCTCTTATTTTTTTCTTTTCAATTCACTAACTACCTCCTTCCTTTTGGAGTGTTAATTGGCTGATTCGTGTTATTAATATTAACACCACTTTTACCTGTTTCTCTTGGTGTTTTGTTATTTAAAACAGCTCCATTCTTTCCAGAGCTTGTATCTTTATTTCCATTGGATTCAGAGCTTTCCTCACAAGCTCCTTCTGTAGCTCCTTTTCGCTTGTAATTAGCCCATTCAACTTTATTAATAACTTTGGTAACCTTAACCCCATTTTCTTCTACACAGATTGTCATTTTATCTCCACCAACAGTATTACTCAACGTATCGGTAGTATTATTAACGTTGGTTTGAGGGCAAGCACCAATAGTTGCTCCTTTTGCTTTGTATTCTGCCCATTGTGATTCTTTAATCGTCATCGTAATGTTTGAAGTACCGTTTGGCATACAAATCGTAATGTCCTTATCTGGACAAGCTCCTAATGAAGCGCCCATTGCTTGATACTCTGCCCATTGCGACTCTTTAATTGTCATGGTAACTTTTATTCGTCCTTGTGGCATACAAATCGTGATGTCTTTATCTGGACAAGCTCCCATTGACGCTCCTTTAGCTTGGTATTCTGCCCATTGCGATTCTTTAATAACCATCGTTACATTTGTACTTCCGTTTGGCAAACAAATTGTAATATCTTTATCTGGACAAGCTCCCATTGACGCTCCTTTTGCTTGGTATTCAGCCCATTGCGATTCTTTAATCGTCATTGTCACCTTAGCTCTTCCTTGGGGCATACAAATCGTGATGTCTTTATCTGGACAAGCACCCATTGACGCTCCTTTAGCTTTGTACTCTGCCCATTGTGATTCTTTAATGACCATCGTTACATTTGTACTTCCGTTTGGCAAACAAATCGTGATGTCTTTATCTGGACAAGCACCCAATGATGCTCCTTTAGCTTGGTATTCTGCCCATTGTGATTCTTTAATGACCATCGTTACATTTGTTTTTCCATTTGGCAAACAAATAGTGATATCATTATCAACCACAGGACAAGCTCCCAATGAAGCACCCATTGCTTGATACTCTGCCCATTGTGATTCTTTAATTGTCATGGTGACTTTTGTTCGACCTTGTGGCACACAAATCACAATATCGTTATCAGGTTTTGCTTCTCCTGTTAACTGACATGTTTTAGTTACTGAACCATACGCATTTGTTGCAGTTATTTCCAACTGATAGGTTTGAGAGTAATTGGCAGAAAATTCCAATTCAAAACTAAAGCCATTTGCAACTTGTGTATAAGCAACATTTGTAACTAGTTGGCTGTTCAACTTCACCTGAATTTGAGATGTGTTCGTAACACCCAACACTACTCCTGTAAACTTATTCTTCCCTTGCGAAATAGTAATATTACAATTACTTGTAATATCAACAGAAGGTTTGGTTCCTACAACCGCCTTTTTGTAGGTTATGGTTGTACTTGAAACAAGTTGTCCACAATTATTTTTAGCCGTCAATTGAATCAAGTTTGCACCTTCTTGCAACGATAAATTCTTTGAATACAAATGCGTTGCACTATTGTAAGTTCCTTGCGATTGCGTAACACCATTAACAGTCAATGTAACAGCACTGGCACTATTGATATTTAAAATAGCAGCTTCTAATGTAAAATCACTTTTTGTTACCACAATATTTGTAGTAGGGTTTACAAAAGTAATAACAGGGTTAACACAAGGCACATTGTATGTTACACTGGCTGTACCACTTGCTTTACCACATTCGTTTGTTGCAGTTAATTCAATCGTATTTTCTCCTTCTATTAATTGAATGGTTGCAGTCAATATTCCTGTTTGTGAACTGTAATTAAAACCAGAAATTGATATTCCATTAACTTTCAATACAATATTAGAAGGGTTTGTAACATTTGAAATTTGCGCATTCACAACGTAACTCACATTGCTTGAAGTTACTCTTCCAGAAGGATTTGTAATTATTACAGTTGGTTCGTTGCATGGTAAATTGTAGTCATATACAAATGATTGTTCTGTTGAACCACATTCATTCGTTGCTCGAATTAAAATTTGATTACGACCATTTGCCAACAACAACATTTTAGAAAACGTCTTAATACGTGAAGTGTACGTACCTGTTGATTGTTTGATTCCATTCAAATACACATCTACTTGATTGGCTGTTGCAATATTTTCAATCACAGCTGCTAATTCTATCGAACTTGTTGTTCCACTTGTAGTAACAGGCGAATGTACCGTAATTGTAGGTTTTGGGCAATTAACTACAGGATTGTATTGCACATAAATTGTTTGTGCATTTGTTCCACACGCATTAGTTGCCCCAATTTGTATAGTATTCATTCCACTTTGCAAATAAATTGTGCTAGTAAACTGACCATTTGAACTAGTGTAAGTATAATTTGAAGAAACTTGATTGTTTACAACATATTGAATCTGACCACTTCCTAAATTAGACACAATTGCTTGCACACTAATAGCCTGATTTGTTGAAGTTGTTGAAGAAGAAGTCGGTTGCACAAATGTAACCGATGGCACTACACATGGTGCGTAATTCACCTGAATGGTCTTTGTATCTGTACCACAATTATTAACTACTGTAAACACAATGGTATTTAACCCTGGTTGTAAATTAAACGAAGCTGTAAAGTTATTTGTTCCAGAATAAGAAAAAGCACCAGCATTTACACCATTCAATGTTGCTTCCACTCCACGAATAGACTTGTTTAAAACAGTGCCATTTACTTGGAAAGTAGGTTGAGTAACAGTCTGACTAGTATTGGAAATAGACAATACTGGCAATGGGCAATCTACAGGTGGCACTGGATCTGTCACAGGGGGAACTGGATCAGTTGGGGTTGGTGTAACTGGCGGTACAGGTTGTGTATGTTGCGGGGTTTCCTTTTTATATTTCCCACTTCTTAAATAAAGTTTCAAATACAATCCAGAATAGTGATAAAGATCCTTTTTAAATACACCTCTATTTGCAAAAACACCGTCAAAACGATCTCCTCCAGTAAAAGTTGTTTTGTGTTCAAAACCAAAAGCAACATTCGTATTAAAATAATAACCAATTCCAAACCCTAAATGTCCCATCATTTCAAGATTACCAAAAATATGGCTACCGTCCAATCCCGTTTCATAACTTTTGTCCATAAATGAACTCAAAGAAGACTTGGATAGATTGTCAAGTGTATTGTAGTTATACATAAAACCATCCGAATCCAAAACATTTCCTTTAGCTCTAAAATAAGTAACCCCTATTCCTCCAAAAATATACGGATCCCAGCCTGTTCTTTCTATCAGACGGTTTAGGTGTATAGAAAGTTCCAAATTGAATTCCCTCGATATACTTCTAAAATTATTGATTGAATAGCCAAAATCTTTTTTATAATCAGAACCTACACTACTCAATGTAACGTTGTCATAATCACTAAAATCGGTCTTTTTCAAATCTTGTCCAATCCAACTACCACCCAAAAATCGAAATTTTAAGTCATAGCTAAACAACTTGCCATAATCTCTATTAAAAGAGGCTCCGAATACAAAACCTGCACCCCATTTGAATTTATTTTTCACATCTGTTGTGTGCCATGTAGCACCAGCATTCAATCCCAAAAAGAATGGAGATGATTGTTCGTATTTCATTTTTTGAGAAAAAGCAAGCGAGCTAATTAACAATGAAAGGCCTAATAAGAGTGTACTAATTTTTTTCATAACATCTTTTTTTGCATCTTCTGAGAGATACAATCCATTAATCGTGCCAAAATTCGTAAAAATTTATGAAATAGAAATTATTTTCCTGTTAAAGAACAGATTTAAAATGTCAGTATGTCAGTTTTAACACTACATTTCTGTCTAAAAGAACAGATTTAAAATGTCAGTCTGTCAGTTTTAACACTACATTTCTGTCAAATTGAATAAAAAAAAGAAATGGCACAGAATTGGTAAAAAAAAATAAACGTAACAATAAATAAAATTTAATAATTATGACAATAGCATTTAAACCTTTGGCTGATCGTGTTCTTGTTGAGCCGATGCCAGCAGAAGAGAAAACAGCAAGTGGAATTTTTATCCCTGACACAGCAAAGGAAAAACCTTTGAAGGGAACAGTTGTTGCAGCAGGGAAAGGAAAACCAGATGAACCAATGACTGTAAAAGTTGGTGAGCAAGTTTTATACGGGCAATACTCTGGAACAGAAATAAAATTGGATGGCAAAGCATACTTGATTATGCGTGAATCTGATATTTACGGAATTTTTAAATAATAAAATCACATTAAAAGTTAATTAAAATGGCTAAAGAAATATTTTTTAATGTTGAAGCTCGTGAAAAATTAAAAAAAGGAGTTGATACATTGTCAAATGCAGTTAAAGTAACGTTAGGACCAAAAGGTAGAAACGTTGTAATCGGTAAAAAATATGGTGCTCCGCATGTAACAAAAGACGGGGTTACTGTTGCAAAAGAAATCGAATTAAAAGACCAAATTGAGAATATTGGTGCTCAAATTGTAAAAGAAGTTGCTTCAAAAACAGCTGATATAGCTGGAGATGGAACAACTACAGCAACTGTTTTGGCACAAGCAATCATCACTTCTGGATTAAAGAACGTGGCAGCAGGTGCTAACCCAATGGATTTAAAACGTGGTATCGACAAAGCTGTAGCTGAAGTGGTAAAATCATTGAAATCAATGTCAAAAGAGGTTGGTTCTGACAACAATAAAATCAAACAAATTGCTTCTATTTCTGCAAACAACGACGAAGAAATCGGTTCGTTAATCGCTTCTGCAATGAAAGTAGTTGGAAAAGAAGGAGTTATCACAGTTGAAGAAGCAAAAGGAACTGTTACTGAAGTTAAAACAGTAGAAGGTATGCAATTTGATAGAGGATATCTTTCTCCATACTTCGTAACAAACACAGATAAAATGATTGCTGAGTTGGAGCACCCTTACATTTTAATTTGCGATAAAAAGATTTCCAACATGAAAGAATTACTTCCTGTTTTGGAACCAGTGGCTCAAGCTGGAAAGCCATTGTTAATCATCGCTGAAGATGTGGATGGTGAAGCATTGGCAACATTGGTTGTAAACAAAATTAGAGGTGCTATTAAAGTGGCAGCAGTGAAGGCTCCAGGTTTTGGAGATAGAAGAAAAGCTATGTTGGAAGACATCGCTATTTTAACTGGTGGTCAAGTTGTTTCTGAGGAAAGAGGCTATACACTTGAAAACATTTCAATTGAATTTTTAGGTACAGCCGAAAAAATTGAAATTGACAAAGACAATACAACTGTTGTAAATGGTGCTGGTAAAAAAGATGACATCAAAGCTCGAGTAAACCAAATCAAAACACACATTGAAACAACAACTTCTGATTACGACCGTGAAAAATTACAAGAACGTTTGGCTAAATTAGCTGGTGGTGTTGCAGTTCTTTACGTTGGTGCAACAACAGAAGTTGAAATGAAAGAGAAAAAAGACCGTGTGGACGATGCTTTGGCTGCAACAAGAGCTGCTGTTGAAGAAGGAATCGTACCTGGTGGTGGTGTTGCCTTGATTCGTACAATTGATGCACTTGAAAAATTAAAAGGTGCAAACGAAGATGAAAATACTGGTATTGCAATCATCAAACGTGCTATTGAAGAACCTTTACGTCAAATCGTTGCAAACGCTGGTGACGAAGGTGCTGTAATCGTTCAAAAAGTACGTGAAGGTAAAGCTGACTTTGGTTACAATGCTCGCACAGAAGTATTTGAAAACTTGTACAAAGCAGGTGTTATCGATCCTACAAAAGTTACACGTATTGCTATTGAAAATGCAGCATCTATCGCTTCTCTGTTATTGACAACTGAAGCTGTCATTGCAGATGAACCAGAAGAAACTCCAGCAATGCCTGGTGGTGGAATGCACGGCGGAATGCCAGGAATGATGTAAGTAATTTAACAATGCTTTTACAAGAGGTGTGGCACTGCTGCACCTCTTTTCTCATCTTGTTTTTTCTGATTTATTCGGGTAAAATGAGGTGTTTATATATAAAAAAATCCCCTTCAGCAATGGAGGGGATTTTTCATTTAATAAATTGTTTCTTACAATGACCAATATTCAATATTCTTGATTTTGCCTTTGTAAATTCCTTTCACATCCACAAAAATCCCTTTGTCGTCGTTGAACATTTTTTGGAAATCTGATTCTGTTAAGTTCAAATATTCTTTGTGATTGACAGCCACAATTACAGCATCGTAATCGTTCGTTGATTGTGTTAACCCAATACCATATTCATGCTCCATTTCAGATGAAGACGCATGAGGGTCAATTAAATCAACTTTTACTTGGAAAGAATGCAATTCTTTAATGATATCAATTACTTTTGAGTTGCGGATATCACTCACATCTTCTTTAAAAGTAGCACCCATGATCAACACTTTGGCGTTTTGAATGTTCTTTCCTTTTGCCAAAATCTTTTTCACCGTTTGCTTCGCAATGTAGAATCCCATTGAGTCATTCACATAGCGACCGCTTGTAATAACTTTTGAATGGTAACCCGCTTGTTGTGCTTTGTGTGTCAAATAGTATGGGTCAACACCAATACAGTGCCCACCTACCAATCCTGGTCTAAACGGCAAGAAATTCCATTTTGTACCAGCAGCTTCTAGCACATCAAAGGTATTAATTCCCAATCGATTGAAGATGATTGACAATTCATTAATGAGCGCAATGTTTACATCACGTTGCGTATTTTCAATGATTTTTGCTGCTTCGGCTACTTTAATAGAACTTGCTCTATGCACACCAGCTCCAACAACCAATTCGTATGTTTTTGCAACTTGTTCCAACGATTCATCATCACATCCAGAAACAACTTTTACCACATTTTGCAATGTATGTTGCTTGTCTCCTGGATTGATACGCTCTGGTGAATAACCAACTTTGAAATCTTCTCTAAATTTCAATCCAGATTCATTTTCCAAAACAGGAATACAATCTTCTTCTGTACAACCAGGATACACAGTTGATTCAAAGACAACATAATCGCCTTTTTTCAATACTTTGCCTACTGTTTTTGATGCTCCCAATAAAGGTTTTAAATCAGGCAAATTAGAATCATCAATTGGAGTAGGAACCGCAACAATAAAAAAGTTTACATCTCTTAAATCTTCAATATCTGCAGTAAACGTAATATCGCTATTTTCAAATACACTTTTATCCAATTCGTTGCTTGGGTCAATTCCTTGTTTCATCAAATCTACTCGCGCTTGATTGATGTCAAACCCTACAACTTTAATCTTTTTCGCAAATTCTAGTGCGATTGGTAATCCTACGTAGCCCAATCCTACTACGGCTAGTTTGCTTTCTTTTGCTAGCAGTCTATCGTATATTGTTTTCATTTCTTACTTCGTATATTCTTTCTATAATATCTACTACTTTCAAACCTTCTAAAGCATTTGTTGTAGCAGTGTTTCTTCCCTTCAATGTATCCACCACGTTTTGAATAACGTAATTGTGATTAGCGGCAGAACCTTTGTATGCTCCATAATCATTTCCTGGATTTGTTGGTGCTAATTCAGGCATTTCATAACCTTCAATGTTGCAAACTTCTACTTCATTCATGTATTGTCCGCCAATTTTAACGCTTCCTTTCTCTCCAACAATGGTAATTGAACTTTCCAAATTTTGATTGGCAACAGCTGTTGAATAATTAATACATCCCATTCCACCATTGATGAAGTCAAAATTCACAATTCCAGAATCTTCAAAATCGGTAGAATCTTTGTGTGTAAAATCAGCAAATTTTCCTTGAATATTTTTAATATCACCAAACAACCAGTACATAATATCGATAAAGTGGGAAAATTGTGTAAACAATGTTCCTCCATCCAAGTCTTGTCTTCCTTTCCAACCTCCTGCTTTGTAATATCGATTATCTCGATTCCAATAGCAATTCAATTGTACCATGAAAATTTTTCCTAATTTCTTATCGTCAATAATGCTTTTAATCCATTCTGATGGTGGAGAATAACGATTTTGCATTACACAAAACACATGTTTAGAAACTTGTAACGATTTAAAAATAATAGCTTCACAATCACGCTTACTTAACGCCATTGGTTTTTCGCATACAACATGGTGTTTTGCTTCCAACGCTTGTAAACTTAAATCAGCATGTAATCCGTTTGGCGTACAGATATTTGCAACATCAAATTCAATTCCTGAATTCAATAATTCTTGAATAGATGAGAAAAAAGGAACATCAAAATCTTGTGCTCCACATTCTTCTTTTGAACGCACATCAACCATTGCAACCAACTCTGCCTCTTCGTTTCTACGAATCATTTCAGCGTGACGTTTCCCAATATGTCCCGCTCCAATTACTGCAAATTTTATTTTTGACATTTTCTAACTTCTCCGTTATTTAATTCATATACATCGCCACTTTCTGGGCAAGTTGCCTTTCCATTCGCATCAAATTCCAATCGGTGACCAAATTCACTCATCCACCCAATTTGACGTGCAGGATTTCCAACAACCAGCGCAAAATTAGGAACATTTTTTGTAACAACCGCACCAGCACCAATAAAAGCATACTCACCAACGTCGTGTCCACAAACAATTGTTGCATTCGCGCCAATACTTGCGCCTTTTTTAACAGTTGTTTTTGCGTATTGATCACGACGATTAACAGCGCTTCTTGGGTTGATTACATTGGTAAACACCATGGATGGTCCCAAAAACACATCGTCTTCACAAATTACACCTGTATAGATAGACACATTGTTTTGAATTTTCACATTGTTTCCCAAAATCACTTCTGGCGAAATCACAACATTTTGTCCGATATTGCATCGTTGTCCAATTTTACAATTGGGCATAATGTGCGAAAAATGCCATATTTTTGTTCCTTCACCTATATCACAACCTTCATCAACAACAGCGGTTTCGTGTGCAAAATAACTCATATTAAAATTTTATCTAATTATATATTTATCAAAATTGTAATGATCTACTTCATTCAAATCTTTTTCAGAAAGGCTTTTGAAGTAATTGTATGTAATTTTCAAACCTTCACTACGTGAAACTTTTGGTTCCCAACTAAGAATTTCCTTAGCTTTAGAAATATTAGGTCTGCGTTGTTTTGGATCATCAACTGGTAAATCTTTGTATATAACTTTTTGATTCGTACCTGTCAACTTGATAATTTCTTCTGCAAAATCAGCAATAGAAATCTCGTCTGGATTACCAATATTAACCGGGAAAACATAATCAGAATGCAACAAACGGAAAATTCCTTCCACCAAATCATCTACATAACAAAAAGAACGTGTTTGAGAACCATCTCCAAACACCGTCAAATCTTCACCTCTCAACGCTTGACCAATAAATGCAGGCAAAACACGACCATCATTCAAACGCATTCTTGGACCATACGTATTAAAAATGCGAACAATACGTGTTTCAACCCCATGAAAATTATGATAAGCCATCGTCATCGCTTCTTGAAAGCGTTTTGCTTCATCGTAAACACCTCGAGGTCCAACAGGATTTACATTTCCCCAGTATTCTTCTGGTTGAGGATGCACCGTTGGATCTCCATAAACTTCAGAAGTAGATGCAATAAGAACCCGAGCATTTTTAGCCTTTGCCAACCCCAAACAATTGTGGATACCCAAAGAGCCGACTTTCAACGTTTGAATAGGAATCTTCAAATAATCTATCGGGCTTGCAGGTGATGCAAAATGAAGTATAAAATCAAGTTTACCTGGAACATGGATAAATTTTGAAACATCGTGATTGTAAAATTCAAAATTTTCTAATTTAAAAAGATGTTCTATGTTTTTTAGGCGACCAGTAATCAAATTGTCCATTGCAATGACATGATATCCTTCTTTGATAAATCGGTCACACAAGTGAGATCCTAAAAAACCCGCTGCTCCAGTGATTAAAATTCGTTTTCTTTCTGACATTTCTATAATATTAAAATGCCGAATATGGCATTCCAACTGTTTACAAATTTAATTAGTTTTATGAATTAGGAATTGATTATTCGGAAAATTTATTTTTGAGAGGATGGAATGACTTGTTGAGCCAGTCATCTCGAACAGAGTGAGAGATCCCTTGACATCCCATTACATTTACGTGAGATATCCTCTTCAATTGTGTTTCATTTTTTCCAAGCGAGAGATTCTTTTCAAATTTTCCTACCTTGTTCATGCTATAAATCTTAGGTGTTTCTCTTTTTTGTGCTTCATCACAAAAAGTTTCGGATGGTTATGTCAATCAGTCATCCTGTCAACAAGTCAATCAGTCAGTCAATCAGTCAACGAGTCAATCAGTCAACAAGTCATAATGTCAATTAATTCAATAAATTTTCTGTAAATTAGCAAACTATTTATACGTTTATGAAGATTTATTACATACTATTTGCCGTTTTATTTTTCGTAGTTTCTTGTGGAACAACGCCGAATAAAACATTGCCTACAGCTCACGAAGATGAACAGCAAACATCTTTTAGTGATGAACTTGTATTTGCTGAGTTTTGCATTAATAAATTGATACAAAACGACTTAAAATCACTACAACCATTCACTACAGAAGAAGTTACTTTAGCTATTTTTGGAAACATTAAAAAAAATGGTGTAATTACCTCATCGTTTCAGCAATTTGTCTCAAATCCAAACGCACCAATTTTCTGGGGAATGCATCCCGCAAGTGGCGACTCTATTAAAATCAGTATTGCTACATTTTTTAAAACATATATTTCTCGTTACAATTCTGAAAATCACATAGTTGAAGTATCAACAAAAAACGAACAACAAGTTGATTTACAAGAAAAATTCCCCAATTCGATCTTTGTTAGTTACTACATACCACCTTCTGAAAAAGGCAATTTAGATTGGGATAAATTAATTGTAATTGTAAAAGAAGAAAACAAAAACTACCAATTGCAAGGCATTGTTCACAACCAATGGATGCCCTAAAATGTAAAATTTCATAATATTCCTTTTACAATTTGAAAAATGTACAAATAATCCACTAAATTTGCGGACTTAATTAAATAAATAACATCGATTTATGAATGTTTCTGAAATACGTTCGCAATTTTTAAGTTTTTTTGAATCTAAGGGGCATAAAATCGTTCCTTCGGCACCGATGGTTGTTAAAAACGACCCTACTTTGATGTTTACCAATGCCGGAATGAATCAATTCAAAGATTTTATTCTTGGTAATGCAACACCTGAATTTAGAAGAGTCGCCAATTCTCAAAAATGCTTGCGTGTTTCTGGAAAACACAACGATTTAGAAGAAGTAGGTGTTGACACCTATCACCATACCATGTTTGAAATGCTTGGCAACTGGTCATTCGGCGATTATTTCAAAGAAGAAGCCATCGGATGGGCATGGGAATTATTGACTGAGGTTTACAAAATTCCTAAAGATCGCTTATACGTCACAGTATTTAAAGGCGACGAGCAAGATGGAACACCCGTTGATAGTGACAGCATAGCTATTTGGAAAAAATACATTGATGAAAACCGTATCATTTTAGCTTCCAAAAAAGACAATTTTTGGGAAATGGGTGATACAGGACCATGTGGACCTTGTTCAGAAATACACGTTGACTTGAGATCTGACAATGACCGAGCAACTATTGATGGAAAATCGCTTGTCAATGAAGACCATCCACAAGTAATAGAAATCTGGAACAATGTATTCATGGAATTCAACCGAATGGCAAACGGATCTTTGGTTCCGCTTCCTGAAAAACACGTGGATACAGGAATGGGATTGGAACGTTTAGCCGTTACATTACAAGGTAAAAAGTCTAATTACGACACCGATTTATTCCAAACATTGATTCATAAAATGGAAGCAATTTCGGGTAAAAAATACGGAGTAGATGAACCAACAGACATTGCTCTTCGTGTTATTTCTGACCACGTTCGTGCAATTGCGTTTTCCATTACAGACGGACAATTACCTTCCAATACCGGAGCTGGTTATGTTATCCGAAGAATTTTACGCCGCGCTGTTCGTTACGGTTACCAAGGTTTAAACCTTAAAGAACCTTTCTTGTGCGAACTTTCAACCACATTGACAGAGGTGATGGGTGATGCTTTCCCTGAATTGATTGCACAAAAAACACTCGTTTACAACGTAATCAAAGAAGAAGAACAAAGCTTTTTTAGAACGTTGGAACACGGTATAAAACGCATCGAATCGTTGATTCAATCTATCAAATCCAAAAATGAATCGATGATTTCGGGTGCTGATGCTTTTGAATTGTACGATACGTATGGTTTTCCTTTGGATTTAACGTCATTGATTGCTCGTGAAAACAACTTAACAATTGACGAAAAAGCATTTGAAATTGAATTAAACAAGCAAAAAGATCGTTCGAGAGCAGCAACAGCCATTGAAACAGATGACTGGGTGATTTTGAAAGACAACAACATAGAAGAGTTTATCGGTTATGACTACAATACCGCGCCAGTTGAATTGGTAAAGTATAGAAAAGTGATTCAAAAACAAAAAGAGTTTTACCAATTGGTATTTGACAAAACACCATTTTATCCGGAAGGTGGTGGTCAAGTTGGCGACAAAGGTTACATAGAACAAAACGGTGAAAAAATCTTTATTTTCGACACAAAGAAAGAAAACAACCTCATCGTTCATTTCTCTGAGAAAATTCCAAGTGCAACAAGTGGTACTTTCAATGCAGTTGTAGATATGAACAAACGTTCTGCATCAATGAAAAACCACTCTGCAACACACTTATTGCATTATGCATTGAGAAAAGTATTAGGAACACATGTTGAACAAAAAGGTTCATTGGTGAATCCAGATTATTTACGCTTCGACTTTTCACATTTTTCCAAAGTAACAGACGAACAGTTAGTAGAAATTGAAGCTATTGTCAATGCAGAAATAAAAAAAGCTTGGGCATTGGAAGAATATAGAAATACGCCAATCGAACAAGCAAAAGAAATGGGAGCAATGGCTTTGTTTGGTGAAAAATATGGTGATTCTGTCAGAGTGATTAAATTTGGTGATTCTATTGAATTATGTGGAGGAACACACGTATCCTCTACCAGTTCCATTGCCTTGTTTAAAATAACTACTGAAACGGCTGTAGCAGCAGGAATTAGACGTATTGAAGCCATTACAGGAGAAGTTGCTGAAAACTATTTTAGAGAACGTTCTGATTTATTAACAGAGGTTGCTGCTATTTTCAAAAATCCGAAAGATTTGGTAAAAGCCATTTCTGATTTACAAGCAAAAAATATGGAATTGCAAAAAGAAATAGAACAATTGCACAAAGAAAAAGCCGTTGCCGTTAAACACGATTTAAAATCTAAAATAAGCGACATTAATGGCACAAAATTCTTAGGAGAAATCATTTCACTTGATGCAGGCTCTATTAAAGATATCTTATTTCAATTAAAAGGTGAACACGCTAGCTTTTTAGGAGTGATTGGAGGAAAAACGGATGACAAGTGTTCATTGAGTATCATTATCACCGATGATTTAATCCAAAACAAAGCACTAAATGCTGGTAGTTTAATCAAGGAAACAGCCACTTTAATCAATGGCGGGGGGGGTGGACAACCATTTTTCGCAACGGCTGGAGGTAAAAATCAAGCAGGATTAGAAAAAGCTATCTTATTGATTAAAAGCAAATTAAACTAAATTATCTACGTAATTATACGTATCTATTAAAAAATTTTATCAAAAAATTACCTACAATGTTTTTTTTGCTTAAATTTGCCTAAATTTTATTAACTAATTTAAACTTTTGAAAAAAGATGAAAAGATTATTTTATTTCGCAGTAGCAGCAGCTTTTGCTACAACAATGGTAACTTCTTGTGGTAAAACTACAAAAGGTAAAATGGACGGTGCATGGAAAATTGACACTGCTGAGTTTACTAATACACAAATTAGTGGAAACAACACTGATTCTGATAAAACAGCTATCAATGGTGCTGTTATTACTGTAACTGAAACTTCAGGTTCTTCTTCTAACACTGAATCAGGTGTTGTAAACGAAGCTACTTGGACTATCAAAAAAGATGGTACTTGGGAACGTACAATTACAACAACTTTCACAAGTGGTTCAAACTCTTACAAAACTACAGAATTTAATTCAGGTAAGTGGGATTTCATGAAAAGTGTTAGCAAAGACTACAAAAACAATGAAAGAGTTTCATTTGGAGTGTTAAACTCTAAAAGAACATATGTTAACTCTTATGGTAGTACAACAAACACAAGTACTTATTCAGATACTTACATCGATGGAGAAGTTACTGAAGTTTATGTAGTTGCTGAATCTAAGAAAGGAGCTCTTACATTGACACAAGAAGGAAACAATGTTTACTCTTCTACAAGTGGTAGTACAACAAATACAACTACTTACAAATCAAATGGTAAATATACTATGAGTAAGTAAGATAGTAGTTTAAATCTATTATAAAAAGGTCGGATGAATTCATCCGACCTTTTTTTGTATAAAACCAGTCTGCTCCACCTCCACCTCCACCTCGATACGCACCGTTCTGGGGAACGGCGCACTCGGTGTGTCGGTGTATAAATGAAGACTGTGCAGAGTTCAGAGTGGTGAGTACTGTTTTACAAGAAGAATAGATTACATAGCTGCCTATGTTGAGGTAATTTATACATTATCAAAGCCAATCCTTCGGCGGAAGAAGAATGAAATCAATACAAGTTAAGCCTCCTTTGTAAACGAAAAATAAATTATCAAAATTATCCTTCGATAAGACTCAGAATAAAATTATCCTTCGATAAAGCTCTGAATAAAATTAAAACTCTGCGTTTCCTGGAGTTCTTGGGAAAGGAATTACATCACGAATATTGGACATACCTGTTACAAACATCACCATACGTTCGAAACCTAAACCAAATCCAGCATGTGGAACAGAACCAAATTTTCTGGTGTCTAGATACCACCATAGATCTTCTTCGTGGATGCCAAATGCAGCACATTTTTCTTTCAATACATCCAAACGCTCTTCACGTTGTGAACCTCCAACCATTTCTCCGATTCCTGGGAATAAAATATCCATCGCTGCAACTGTTTCCTTGCCAACTTCACAATTGTCATCACGACGCATGTAAAACGCTTTAAACGAAGCAGGATAATTCGTAATGATAACTGGGCGTTTAAATTCTTTTTCAACCAAATAACGTTCGTGCTCACTTTGTAAATCTGTACCCCAATTTACATCGTACTTAAACTTCTTTTTCTTGTAATGATTTGAATTCATTAAAATATCAACTGCTTCAGTATAAGTGATGCGTTTAAAGTCGTTGTTAATTACAAAGTTTAAACGATCAATCAATGACATTTCATTGCGTTCATTTGCTGGTTTTGATTGCTCTTCTTTTAATTCTCTTTCGTTTAAGAAAGCAAGATCATCTGCAAAATTGTCAACAACGTACCTACAGATATATTTTAGCATCTCTTCTGCCAAATCCATATTGTCATTCAAATCGTTGAACGCTACTTCTGGTTCAATCATCCAAAATTCTGCTAAGTGACGAGAAGTATTGGAGTTTTCTGCCCTAAATGTTGGTCCAAATGTATAAACTTGTCCCAAAGCCAACGCTCCTAATTCAGCTTCCAACTGACCAGAAACCGTTAAATTTACTGGGCGTTCAAAAAAGTCTTCATTAAAATTAATTGAACCATCTTCATTTTTAGGCAATTTATTCAAATCCAAGTTGGTTACATGGAACATCTCTCCAGCACCTTCAGCATCTGATGCTGTAATGATAGGCGTATGTAAATAATAAAATCCTTTGTCATTAAAAAACTTGTGAATCGAATATGCAACACCGTGACGAATACGGAAAACCGCACCAAAAACATTGGTTCTAAAACGCAAGTGTGCTTGTTCACGTAAAAACTCCAAACTGTGTTTCTTTGGTTGCATCACCGTTTTTTGTACATCATCTGGATTTGCTTCACCGATAATTTCAATAGCATTTACTTGCAATTCAACAGCTTGTCCTGCTCCCTGAGAAGCAATCAATTGACCTGTTAACCCAACAGCTGCTGCCGTGGTTATTTTCTTTAATAATGCTTCATCGAATTTTTCAAAATCAACAACTGCTTGCAATGAATGAATAGTTGAACCATCATTCAATTGAATGAAACGATTACTTCTAAATGCTCTAACCCAACCTTTTACAACCACCTCTGTTCCTATTGCAGTGTTTGTAAGTACATCAACTATTTTTGTTCTTTTCATGCTAATTTATTGCGTTTTTAAAGTTTTTTTGACAAATATAATTTCAATTCAACAAATTGTGAAATTTTTTATTAAAATTCCAATAATTGATTAATAGCAATATCAATTCTATCTTTTGGTAAAAATTGTTTTTCTAATGACATAGCAAATGGAACAGGTGTATCCAACGAAGCAACACGTTTCACAGGCGCATCCAAATATTCAAAACAATTCTCAGCTATTAGTGCTGCAATTTCGCCACCAATTCCACCAGTCATACAATCTTCATGTAACACTAAAACACGGCCCGTTTTCTTAACTGCTGCATATATTGCATCCATATCCAAAGGCAACAATGTTCTCAAATCAAGAACTTCTGCACTAATTTCAGGATGTTGATCTAGATATTCTTCTGCCCAAAGCACACCCAAACCATAAGTAATAATCGTTAAATCATTACCAGATCTAACCGTTCTAGCTTTACCAATTTCTGTTGTATAATAATCTGTATGTACTTCTGCTTTAAGGCTTCTATACAAATATTTGTGCTCAAAGAATAATACCGGATTTGGATCTTCAATAGCTGCATTTAACAATCCTTTAGCATCTTCTGGAGTTGACGGATAAACAACTTTTAATCCAGGAGTATGGAAGAACCAAGCTTCATTCGATTGAGAATGGAACGGTCCAGCAGCAGTATTCGCACCCGTAGGCATACGCACAACTACATCTGCTTTTTCATTCCAACGCCAATGTAACTTTGCTAAATTATTTACTATTTGATTGAATCCACATGATACGAAGTCGGCAAATTGCATCTCAACAACTGCCTTCATCCCTGCAATTGACAACCCCAATCCTGCTCCAACAATTACTGATTCACAAATAGGTGTATTGCGAATTCGTTCCTTCCCAAATAAGTCAACAAAACCTTCTGTAACTTTAAATGCACCTCCATACTCAGCAATATCTTGCCCCATGATAACCAATTCTGGATATTTTTCCATTGATTGCTTTAATCCATCTTGAATAGCATCAATGAAACGCATTTCTTTGGTTTCATTTTTTGGAGCAACTAACTCTTGTGTATGTGGAGCATAAACATCATTTAATTCTGTATCTAGATTTGCAGTAATTAACGGTTCTGCTTGTGCTACATCAAAATTATGTTGAATTTCTTCTTTGTAAGCATCGTGGATTTGTTTTTCTAATTCATCCGTTAAAATACCCTTCTCTTTCAAGAACAAAGCGTAATTATCAACCGGATCTTGTAATCTCCACTTATCTTGTAAGCCTTCAGGGTAATATTTCGTGCCAGAAGCTTCTTCGTGACCGCGCATTCTGAAAGTCATCAGCTCTAATAATACTGGTTTAGAGTCTTTCTTCATTTTCTCGCGAATATCGCGTACAGTGCGAATAACTTCCAAAATATTATTCCCATTGATTTGAATACCTTCAATTCCGTATCCAATGCCTTTATCTATAAATTGCTTGCAATTGAATTGCTCTCTCGATGGAGTTGATAATCCCCATTGGTTGTTCTCAATTGCAAAAATTACAGGTAAATCCCAAACTGACGCAACGTTTACTGCCTCATGAAAATCTCCTTCAGAAGCACCACCATCACCAGTAAACACCAAAGTAGTTTGTTTATTCTCGCGTAATTTAGCAGCTAAAGCAATACCATCGGCCAAAGCTAATTGTGGCCCTAAGTGAGAAATCATTCCAACAATTTTATGCTCTTGCGTACCAAAGTGAAAAGAACGATCTCTTCCCTTTGTATATCCATTTTCTTTCCCTTGAAACTGCGAAAACAATCTGTTTAAAGGAATGTCACGCGTTGTAAACACACCTAAATTTCGATGCATGGGTAAAATGTACTCATCAGATTCCATGGCATAGGCACAACCCACAGAAATTGCTTCTTGTCCCCAACCAGAAAACCATTTAGTAATTTTACCTTGACGCAATAAAATAAGCATCTTTTCCTCAATCATTCGAGGAAGTACCAATTTCTTGTATATAGTTAATAATTCATCATCGCTAAATCCTATAGCATCGAATTCAATGTATCTTTTTTCTAATGTTGATTCCATCTGGAAAATTTATAAACTACAAAACTAAGTTTTATTCAATTATTAATAAAGGAATTTTAACAAAATATCGTACAATTTTTAAAATCTTAATCATTAAACGGATTTGAGTGCTATTTATTAAACACAACAGCACTTGCTTGAGCTGTAGGCATAATCACCAAATCGTTGATAGTTACGTGTTGCGGACGTGATGCAACAAAATAAATCGTATCGGCAATATCTTTTCCTACCAATGGATCAAACCCCTTGTAGGTAGCATCAGCCATTTCTTGATTCCCTTTGAAACGCACAACAGAAAATTCGGTTTCAACAGCTCCTGGCGCGATATTTGTTACCTTAATCTGATGATTGACTAAGTCGATACGCATTGCTTTGGACAACGCATCAACAGCGTGTTTTGTGCCACAATATACATTTCCCATCGGATACACTTCCTTTCCAGCTATGCTTCCTATGTTAAAAATATGTCCTTTTTTATTTTGCTTTAAAATAGGAATAATTGTTTTTGACACATATAACAAACCTTTGATGTTGGTATCAATCATTCGCTCCCAATCATCAACCACTCCTTGATCAATCGTATCTCTTCCGACAGCCAAGCCAGCATTGTTTATCAGTATTTCCAACTGATTTGTTACATCAGGCGATAATGTTGCAACAGCAGCTTCAACAGCTTCCAAGTTTCTAACATCAAAGCACAAGTCAACTACTTTTATACCTAATTGAGTTAATTCATCTTTCAATTTGCTCAATCGTTCTTGCCTTCTACCTGTAACAACCAAATTGTATCCTTCTTGCGCAAATTTTCTTGCACATGCTTCGCCAATACCAGATGTAGCTCCGGTTATAAAAACATATTTATCCATTTTTCCATTTTTGAGGATTAAACACTATCAACGTAATAAACATCATAACTAACTGAATAGGCATTTTGTAACGCACAATAGCTCCAATTACAGGGGTTGTCCAGCCAATCAACAACGCCAGTACCAAAGAAAAAACAACCATAGCCATGACAACATTGAGTTCTTTCCGTGTCAACCTTCTTCTAAAAACCGTGATTGACATCAAGAACAAGGCTAACAGACCCCAACTTTCTATGATTGTAAAATATTTTAACATCGAATGAGGTGGATCGCTTGGATAGGGTCTTAAAAACACATTTCCCAATGCTTCTGGAATATTTTTTATCAATTGACTTCCTGATTCTTGAATGGGTGTTACTTCTACATAGCTACCACTAAACTCTCCATCGTAGTACATTTTCCAAGGTTTTCCATCAATATTGGCAGGAATCAAACATCTTTTTTTATCCTTTTTATTCTCAGGATGAATGTAATCTCCCTCTACTGCTTTTGTTAGATATACGGTTGAATCAACATCATTAACAATCACAAAAGGCATATTTTCTCCATAAATGATGTAAATACACGTATCTGCCCTTGCAAAAACACCTCCTTTTCCTATGTTTATAAAATCAAATTGCTGAAATGATAGTTTATCAACAACTGGTTTTAATGGTGGTGTAAGCAATAGCATCAGCGACCCAAAAACACCAATACTTAAGACAATAACAGCTAATTTTAGGTTTTTTAGATAGCTAAACAACAAATAAGTCGCAATAGCAGGGATTGCACACAACAAAATATAAGGCTTCATTCCAAGCAGGAAGATAAAAGCAATAACGAGCAAAACCACCTTCTTTTTAAGTGCAAAATTGCCGAGTATTCCATACATAAAAAGACCTATAGAAAAAATAACTATCGGCTCTTTCAATATACCAGATGACCAAAACAAGACATTGGGCATTAATAAAACGGCAAAAAACGCAAGATTTATTGAAAGTTGAACAAACGGTGCAAGAGCAACAACCATCAACCTTGTTCCTAAAATACTAATGAGCGATAAAACCATTAAATGGATGGCTTGCTGACCAAACGAAAAGAAATGAATAACAGAATGTAACCGCAACACATTTCTGGCGTCATTAAACCATTTTACCCCTTGCGAATCCCATTGTTCAGTATCTCCAAGGTATTGACATACCAAATCGTGGTTGTCTAACCCTAATAAAAATTGCATATAAGCCTTTGGTGAATGGTAAAACACGCCATTGAGCACCTTACTATCGTGCATAAAGGCACTGGCATCAGCGGTTAACTCACCAACGCCATAATGGTAAGAATACACATACAAAAACACCAAGCCAACACCAAATTTGATAGCAAAACCAATAGGCATCAACCAAGGACTACCCGATGGAATCTGAAATGACTTCACATACCGAAGCATTGCGATGATAACAAGGAAAAAGAAAATGGTGTAGATGATCACTTCGCTTGATTTTAACAACTATACATTTAGAAAATCACTGATTTTGTTCCGTTTCTTTTTTCCATTCCAGTGCTACATTTTCCATTTCGTTGTAAAAATCCTCACCCCATTCACGTATGATGGGTTCTTTCAAAAATTTATAAACAGGCACATCCAAACTTGCACCCAATGTACATGCAGGATCGCAAATTTCCCATTCATCATAGCCCAAAGCAGTAAATTCTTCAAATTTTTTCACTCGAATTGGGTATAAATGACAAGAAATTGGTTTCTTAAAATCGGTTTTTCCTTCTGCGTGCGCTTTTTCAATAGCACATTTGGCAATGCCTTTTTCATCAAAATAAACAAATGCACATTCTCCACCATTGATAAGAGTTGTTACTGGTTCGCCATCACGATCCAAATAATAAACTCCTTCTTTTTTGATTGCTTCAATTCCTTCTGGGCGCATATACGGTAGGATTACATCCAAATCCTCCTCAATTTTATCCACTTCTTCATAAGTAAGCGGAGCCCCAGCATCGCCTTCAATACAACACGCTCCCTTACAAGCATTCAAATCACACACGAATTTACGGTCAAACAATTCCGTGGAAATTAACTTATCATCTATTTCGACTAACATCGCATTTCTTTTTTACAAATTTCATCAAAATATATGAAATTATGAAGCATTCTTTAAAATCTTTGGCATTAAGCACCCCAATTCATTCGATCCAAGGTTCTAAATTGGATAGCTTCTGCAATGTGCTGTGTTTCTATCTGTTCGGCATGTTCTAAATCAGCAATTGTCCGTGCAACCTTTAAAATTCGGTCATAAGCTCTTGCCGACAAGCCCAATCGATCCATCGCATTTTTCATGATTTCTTTGCTTTCTGGAGATAATTTGCAATAAGCCTTGATTTCTTTGCTCCCCATTTGTGCATTGCTATAAATGCCTTTAGTAGCTGCATACCTATTTTGTTGTATCAAGCGAGCATCTATCACTCTTTCTCGAATGCTCTTGCTACTTTCACCCTCTTGCTCCATCGCTAATTCGTCAAAAGAAACCGGGGTAACTTCGATGTGCAAATCAATACGATCCATCAACGGTCCTGAAATTTTATTGAGGTAATTCCGCACAGCCCCTTGACTACAAGAACATTCTTTGTCGGGATGATTAAAATAGCCACACGGACAAGGGTTCATGGCACCAATCAACATCACGCCTGCAGGAAAATCAATGGTGTATTTTGCTCTGGAAATGGTAACCACCCTATCTTCCAAAGGTTGACGCATCACTTCGAGTGCAGAGCGTTTAAATTCTGGTAATTCATCTAAAAACAAAACTCCATTGTGCGCCAATGAAAACTCTCCTGGTTGAGGATAAGTCCCTCCTCCCACCAATGCGGCATCTGAAATGGAATGGTGAGGTTTTCTAAACGGTCGCTGGGTGATCAATCCGTGAGAACTTTTAATTTTTCCAGCAACACTATGAATTTTAGTTGTTTCCAATGCTTCATCAATCGTCATAGGAGGCAAAATCGTTGACAATCGCTTGGCAAGCATGGATTTTCCTGCTCCTGGAGGTCCGATTAACACAACGTTATGTCCACCAGATGCTGCTATTTCAAAAGCACGTTTTATTTTCTGTTGCCCTTTCACATCTTTGAAATCAACTTCAAATTCATCCAACATTCCCGAAAATGTGGTTTCAATATCAATTTTTGTAGGCTGAATAGTGATTTCTCCATTGAAAAAGTCAACTACTTCTTTTAAAGAGTTCATACCAAACACATTTATTCCGTCCACAACGGCAGCTTCTTGTGCATTTTCCATAGGCAATATAACCGATTTAAATCCTTCTTTTTTAGCTTGCAACACCATAGGCAAAATACCTTTGACAGGTTGTAATTGCCCGTCCAATGATAGTTCTCCCATCATTTGAAAGGTTTCTAATTGTTCTGAGTTAATTTGCTCTGTAACGGCTAAAATACCAATTGCGATTGGTAAATCGTACACAGCTCCTTCTTTTCGGATATCAGCAGGCGCCATGTTGATGGTTACCTCTCGCTGTGGAAATTTGAATTGATTGTTGGCAAATGCGGCTTTGATTCGCAAATGACTTTCTTTAACAGATGAATCGGGCAATCCAACAAGAAAAAAGTTGATTCCTTGCCCAAGATTCACTTCAATTGTGATGGTAGTAGCATCAATTCCGATAACGGAGCTACTGTAGGTTTTTACTAACATAAAAGGTCTGTTTTAAGGTTAAACTCTTTCTAATTTAATTAAAAAGTTTCGTTAATCCCAAACATTTTATGCTTTTTTTTACGTTATAGACCACCCATACTGGGTGAAAGTTAGTGTGCATGACAAATGTTGCTTTTTCACCCTCCTTTTCGCTTGGTTTGGTATCCTTCGTTTTCTAAAATGGAAATAATTTTATCTCTAAAATTCCCTTGAATCAACACTTCGCCATCTTTAACGCTTCCTCCTACTCCACACTTTGTTTTTAGAAGTTTTCCCAAGTCTTTTAAATCGTCTTCGGAGCCAACAAAACCTTCAATCAACGTTACTTCTTTACCCGCTCTGGACTTTCTATCGATGGAAACATACAATTTTTGTTGATTATTGGGCAACGTTTCTTGTTCGTCCTCTTCTTCATAATCGTAGCCAAAATCTGGATTGGTAGAATAAACTACATTGATTCTATCTTTTTTGTTTTTCGCCATAACTTGTTACTTTTTTTCAATTAAAGCTGCTTTTATATCGTCAACCATTACTACATCCGGGTATTTTTTCAATGCTTGCCGAATGGGTTTTGGTGCGCGTATATCAAACAAAATTACTTCTTTATTTTTAGATTTTATATATTCCACTTCTGATTTAGATATTTTTGAATTGCGAATAATAATGCCATCAAACGAATGACTATTCCAATCAATACCGTTTAATTCACTGTATTCATAGACATTTAAAATTGTTTTCCATCCTTGTTGTTTAAATCCTTCCAACCACGAAGTATTATTGGTGATTAGAATAAAATCAACCGTGTTTATTGCCCCTAAATCTTCATTCAGAGCGTTTATAAAATCGGATTGGTTGATGGTTACTTTTGAGCATGAATTGTAATGTCTAACATCAAGGTAAAACGTTTTACCTGCATACTTTTCAAAAGGAAGTTCGGCCAAACGCACCAATTTTTCTTTGTGGACTGTGGCATATTTCACTTTTCTCAACTCTTCTCCATTCATTTCCGACACACAGCCATTGGTGGATGTTTCTACTTCTAATTTTGAATCGTGATACAGCCATAATTGGTTATCTGCTGAAAGTTGCACATCAATTTCAACGCCTGAAACACCATTTAGTCCCAATGCTAAATCAATGGATTCTAACGTATTTGCATGATACACTGAGCTTTGAATATTGAGCCCATTTCCAGCGTGACCAACGATTTGTACATTGAAAATTTCTTTCTTATTACAAGAAAAAACAAGTAACACTATTCCGATGAGGCTAAAACGCATACGTAAAATCAATTTGTAAAACATAGCCTAAAGTACCATAACTTCTATATTTTTTATCCATAACATGGTAATTTCGTTCCCACAAACCACCAATAAGAAGAGTTTGTCCGATTCGCCACTTTTTACCATAACTCCATCGCACACCACCATTGAGGGCGTGAAATTGGGTTATATCTTTGGAGGTAGTACCAAATCGGTACAATGAATAATCGTAACCAATACCAACGCCTGTTTTGAATTTGGGTTTATTCACAACATTATAGAATGATAAAATTTTGACTTTTGGGAAAAAACGGGATTGAAAATACGTACGTATGATACCATATTCCACTCCGACCAACACATCAACAGAGTGAAAACTTCTTCCATACTCCACGCCATGAAAAAAATCTGTTTTGGTAAAACTAAAAGAGGTTGAAACGGTATTTTGTCCAAAATTGTTTTTAGGTAAAAAAATAAAAGCAATAACAATAGTCCATTTAAAGAACGCCCAATAAGTATTGTCGTATTTAGTTGCTATTATCAATTTAAAAATTGTTATTTACATGAATTGCCACTGTCTTGTGGGTTTGATTTATGCTTTTCGTTTAGCAAAGATAGAGAATGAATAACAGTTCTTTTAAAATTTATGAAAAATTGTGTTGTGTTGAGCTTATATAGACATATCACCCATACTGGGTAAAAAATAGTAAAATGAACGTGGATTTTTCTCAAATACTGTGATACTCACCCAGTATGGGTGACATGTTTATAACAAGTATAACCCCGACTAACTCCCGACCCTGTAAGTGGTCGAACTAAAAAACTGGAAGGACAAAAACGTGTACTTTTTTGGGTGATACAAGTAATAAAATAGTTGGTTAGCTCCATCTAAGATCAAAATCTACTACTATCATTCGTTTTAAAAGAACCGATTGTTAATTATAAATACATTAACCTTGTTTTTTATCTTCATTTCTTTGCAATTCTTAATAATGATGTATAAATTTGAGTATTAAAAATGAATAAATTATGGAAAACACAGAAATTTGGTTAGGAAGCCTAATCACAAAAACACCACAAGAAGGAAGAGAATTAGCTATTAAAATGGCTCGAAAAACAATTGGCGCAATACAGTCTGATCCTGAAGTTAAGAAAAGATTACGACCGCAATATGCCGAAGATGCTGGTTTGTTGGTAGCTTCTGCAGAAGTCGTAGCTTTAGAATTTCAAACTGTAGCTGCAGCAAACAATTACTGGAGATAATCCAACGATCTTTACTGCATTTTGTACGTAAGGACGGATTTACAGATGAAATTGATATTGTTGATTTTAATCTTGTGTTGGATAACGTACAAAATCAACAGGCATTTGGTGGACAAACAATAAACGGCACGTTTAAGGCAAATGCTTTATCTGGTGTTCTGAATACGCAAAAACCTGCTACGCCGTTTGTGAAACTACATTTGATGTTTAAAAATACACCTTTGAATAGAGAACTATTTAGCCAAGAGAAAGTAATGGATATTTTGTTGTTAATGAACTGCAAGGCAGATTTACCAATTTATCCAATGTAAAAAAGAATAGTAATAAACAATTAAAAATTAAATTAAGATGAGAAAGTTGAGATTAGCTTTTGGAGTTTTTATAGTAGTGTTCCTTTTAGGAATAGGAAATGTGAGTGCACAAGAAAAATCGACTATATTAATTAAGATTCGAATTGACTCAAAAGCAGGATACAGAATAACTACCGTTCAACCGGATTACAAACAATACGAACTACAAGGCAAAGGGAAGGATAGTGAAGATGATTCAGCTGTAACCCTCAAAAAGGAATTAGATAAATGGATTATGAAAGGATATGTTATTGTCAATTCTGCTAATTCGAGAAGTAATCTCAATAGCTTCGACAATGAAATTATTTACATTTTAGTAAAAGAGGAATAAAGCTAATCAGTAATTGACTTAATCACAATGAATGCAGAGAAAAAACATAACTTAGCGAAACCTTGGCGAATATGGCGGTTAAAACTTAACAGTTAATAAAAAAATAAAATAACGTATGTCAAACACTAAAGGAACATCAGCGATAGTGCCGCCGTCAGGCGGAGGAGCGCAGAGCGGTTTGGGGGAGAAATTCTCACCGGATTTGTTCACGGGTACGGGTAACTTTAATCTTAGAGTGTAAACTAATTTATAAAGATAGTGAGTAATAAAACTGAAAATAGTAATAATAAAGTCTTAGTAGCTTTTAAACCCTCCAATGGTATTACCGAATTCAGAGTAATTATTGATAAAGAGGCGGATACTATATGGGCTACCGAACTTCAGATTGCAGCTATTTTTGCTAGAGACAGAACGGTTATTAATAGACATATTAAAAATATTTATAAAGATGGAGAACAAATTTAAAATTCAACTAGTGCAAAAATTGCACTAGATAGAAAAGAAGGCGATAGAACAATCGAAAGAGAAGTACTCCATTATAATCTTGATGTAATAACAATAATAACTCTCACAAAAAATAAGCATTTCAAAAATACTGGGATTAAAGATCCCAGTTAGAACGACGTGCAGTGGATAAAAAAGCTACTCGCTTGGTCGCTCGTGTTTTTTTGTTTTAAAGTACCACGTTAAAAGCGAGCTTTTAACGTGGTACTTTAAAACAAAAAAAGCTTCGATTTACATCGAAGCCTTTTTTATCAGAGTGATCCCGCTGGGATTCGAACCCAGGGCCCATACATTAAAAGTGTATTGCTCTACCAGCTGAGCTACGGAATCAAAAACCTTTTTACAAGTTTTATGGGGTGCAAAGTTATATATATATTTTAATTTATCAACCTTTATTGTCATCTTTTTTAGCTTTTATGAAAATATTTTTCTCTAATCACTCCAAAGTGATTGATTTTCAAATCAATTACTTACTCAATCTAGTACTTTTTTTAGTGTTTATCATTTTATTGGTATTTGTTTCAGAAATAATTTGTAAATTTGCTATCCGAATCAAAAAGGGTCCTGTGGCCGAGAGGCTAGGCACCGGTCTGCAAAACCGTCTACAGCGGTTCGAATCCGCTCGGGACCTCTTACTAAAAGGCTCTGTTACAGAGCCTTTTTTAATTTGATTCATAATAAATGAAAACAAAAACCGTTCTAATACTAACTCATTATTAAGATTACTAAAGCATGCAAATTGGTACCGATTTTCCTAAAATAGAATTTCAACTGTTTGGTTTGGATTTATTAGAACCCAACGGAATCATTGGTAATACCCTCATTTTTTTACTTTCATTCTTCTTCTTTTTTAAAGTGAAAAAATTAAAAAAAGATGGTGACGCTACTTTCATTAAAAATTGGCGATTGTTTTACCTAACTTTCGGTATTACTTTTTTTACAGGTGGCTTGGGGCATTTGTTTTACAACTATTTTGAAGTCGCTGGGAAAATCCCTTCTTGGTTTATCTCTTTTTTCTCCCCTTATTACATCGAACAAGCAATGATAACCATCTATCCCAACAAAGAAAAACAACCGCTTTTTAGAAAAATTTCTCGCCTCAAATTGATTCTTTTCATCTGTGCAGAAGCTGTTTTGTTAATCAATTACGATATTTCTCACAAACCCGAATTGGGCTTGATAATTCCTTCGCTGTCTTCTATTTTGGGGTTGGTAACTTGTTTAGGTGTTTTAGGACTTTATTACAAAAAGGCAATCCATCGCTCGTTTATAAATCTATGGTATGCAATGCTTGTTTTACTCTTTTCTTTACTGCCACAAGTATTCAAATTTAACATTCATCCTTATTGGGATAGAAACGATTTAAGTCATTTTCTGCTTTTATTTACCCTTATTTTGTACTATCTGGCAATTAAGCATTATCATTCTTATAAAGTGAATTCGGTTACGGCTGTTTGAGGATTGAATAAGTAAAAAATGGAACGCTAATAGTTAGGAATTACACGAATGAGGCCACAGTCGTGCAAAGAAAAGGATAAAATGCTGATTAATAATCAACATCTAAATTGAACGTGTTTTTTAAGACATGGATGTTGGGGAATTTTTTGGAAAGAATGGCAAATTTGTCCTTGTTCGTCAAATTCCGCACGTCTTCTTCTTGATTGTCTGTTTGCTTAATCTCAATAGTGAAATCAAAGTTTTTAAGCGAACTACGCATAAACGTCATCAAGCGATCTAAATCGGAGTTAATTACATCAATTTGCACTTGGTTATCTACTTCAAATAAGAACAATGTTTCAGAACTCGACTTAGGATTTCGCTTTATCATTGCATTGTAAAACGTTTCCTTTCCTTCATCTTTCATTCGATTAGCAAACTGTCGCCAATAGATATTTACATTGTCAATCGTGAAATTTTCCCGCGGTTGTTCTTGATTTGGAGCCAACTGATTCTTATTCTCATTGTTTTGATCTTCAATGATTTTTTTTATCGACAAGTTTGTTGTAACTATCTTATCTCCTGCAGTGCTTAAAACTTTAGGTTCAGGTTTTTCAATTTTAGCATAAGAAGATGGTACAGAAGCACTTGAAGCAGGAACAGATTCTTTTGAAACGGCTACTTTATTTTGTCTATCTCGTAAATTTTGTCCTGGGAAAGGAAGGATGGTTACTGGATCAGTTAGCCATTTTTTTTTTCCAACTCTTGTTTCAAAGAGCAGAGTTGCATCAGCGTAATCTCAACCAGTAGTCGTTGATTTTTTGCTTGTTTAAACTCTACGTCTGCTTTGGATAGAACAGCAAGAGAGCGCAATATAACATGAGATTCTACCTCTTTTGCTTGCTGGATGTATTTATTCTCCGTTGCTTCGCCAACTTCTAATAAACTGGCTGTTCGGATGTCTTTACAAACCAACAAATTACGGTAATGATTGGATAAACCAATGATAAAATTGTGTCCATCAAACCCTTTTTCCATGATTTCATTGAACAACAACAATGTACTTGTAATGTCTTCTTTTTGAGCCAGATCAACAATTCTAAAATAATAATCATAATCAAGCACATTGAGGTTTTCTACCACATTTTGGTAAGTGATATTGTTTCCAGCAAAAGTGACTATTTGGTCAAAAATAGACAATGCATCACGCAATGCCCCATCTGCCTTTTGAGCAATCAAGAACAATGCTTCTGGATCGATAGTAACAGCTTCTTTAACTGCAATGGAACTCAAATAATCTGCCATGTCTTTGATTTTAATACGGTTAAAATCAAAAATCTGACAACGAGAAAGTATCGTAGGGATTATTTTATGTTTTTCTGTTGTGGCAAGGATAAATATAGCATGCTTAGGTGGTTCTTCCAATGTTTTCAAGAACGCGTTGAACGCATTGTTTGAAAGCATGTGAACCTCATCTATAATATAAACCTTATGTGTGCCTAATTGAGGTGCTATTCGCACTTGTTCAATCAATGTTCGAATATCTTCTACTGAGTTATTTGAAGCAGCATCGAGTTCATAAACATTCAGCGAAGCTCCTTCGTTGAACGATTTACACGATTCACATTGATCGCAAGCTTCTATCGCTTCTGAGCGATTGGTACAATTGATGGTTTTTGCCAGAATACGTGCTGTAGTTGTTTTTCCGACACCACGTGGTCCGCAAAACAAAAATGCTTGAGCTAATTGATTGTTTTTTATCGCATTGCGCAAAGTAGAAGTCACAGACTTCTGTCCCACCACAGTATCAAATGTTTGTGGACGGTACTTTCTTGCGGATACAATAAAATCTTCACTCATATTCTACAAATATACAATGAAATTAGCTCAGCAATTTAGAGTGTTAATAACTTTGGAAAACTCCTTTAAAAATTAAAATGGCAAATCGTCATCATCACTTTCAGAGGTAGCTGTTTCGATAGGAGATGGCGTTGGGTTTAAATCCATTGCAGATGGCCCGCCTTGTGGCATTCCTCCACCCATTGCTTGACCTACTCTTTCAACTCTCCAAGCATCCAATGAGTTAAAATACTTCACTTCTCCTTGTGGACTTGTCCATTCTCTTCCTCTTAAATTAAAAGAAACTTCAATTGTATCGTTGATACTCATGCTATCAAGAAGCGAGCACTTATCTTGCGTCAATTGAAAAAGAATGTCTTGCGGATACATAGATGATGATTCCGTTAAAACAAATTCGCGTTTAGAAAATTTTTCTGAAACTTGCATCGTTGGGTTGATTACTTTTAATGTTCCTTGTATTTTAAACATGTTTTTAAAGTTTTATTGTTGTGTTGTTTTTATTTTTTATCCATTGTTGAATGAAAGCAGCGTCATCCATGCCTCTTCGATCTTATCAGCATCTAATAATTCTTTGGCATGACGATGAAGTGCTTGCTCTAATTCACTTGGATTTTGTTCTAAAGATAAGAAAAATTCACTTAATTCCAATAATTTATATTCATTCACAGATGTTTCATCTGGAAGTTGCTCAACCAAAGCCAGTTGACCTAAATTATTAGCTGTTAAAATCTTACTATTCAAAATATCTTCTGGTAAATTGTCAAATCCAATTCCGCAGGCAACCATTGGGCGCACAACTTTGAACATTGAATTTTTATCCGAGCGACAGTACCATGGGCCACCCATTCTCGAAACCAAATCAATCTTAAATTGATCAATTAATCCATTTTCATCCAATAAATCTTTGCGAATGTGCATCATTGTCACCTCACAGATAATCAAATTACCTGCTGCTCCACCTGCTCCCAATTCTTTCACTTCTATCACCTTGCATTCAAACTGAACAGGCGATTCGGCCACTCTAAATGGACGAACTGTCTCTGACGGAAGTGGTGTAAATCCGGCTTTTACAAATTCATTTATTCCAGCTGGATATGGACAACTTGCCAAATTAACTTTGTGTACAATATCGTAATTCACCACGTTTACAACAACTTCTGCTACTTTTTTCACGTTGTAATACGTATCCTTTGCTTCTGCTGTTTTACCGCTTCTGGCTGGTGAGAAAATTAAAATTGGTGGATTGGCACTAAACACATTGAAAAAGCTAAATGGCGCAAGGTTTGGCACGCCTTGTTCATCAATCGTTGATGCAAACGCAATCGGGCGTGGACCAATTGCTCCCAACAAATGCCGATGTAATTGCGGAATCTCTAAATCTTTTGTGCTATACGTTACAAATTCATTCATCATTTTAAATCGCTAGTTGATCTTCAAATACTTCCAATGTTTTTTGCAGTACTTGTTTTAAAATATTTTCGTTGTTATCCTTGGTTTTTAATACCAATTTACCGCCATCTATTGAGTAATTAAACGAAACGCTTTTAACAATTTCCAACAATCTCATGCCTCCATCTAAATCAAATTCAGTAGCATCTAAGGACGTAAAATCAAGGAAGAAATCAACTGTGTTTTTTCCAAATCCTTCAGCACTTTGAGGTAATTGAATACCTTTCCCAACGTAGTCCAACGAACTAAAACCTGCCACTCCAGAATTTACCAATTCCACTTTTTTCAAGTTGGACGCAAGCATTTCTTTAATTGTCTCACCAAAATTTTTCCCTTGCCCAGCCAATCCGATAAAGAAATTGATATCTGGAATCAATCCTTCAACTATATTGGATGCATCTCCGAACAACAATGCTCCAATTCGACCATCAATCAACTTGGAAATATCATTATCAGCAGCCATCATTGCTATTGCAAAAGGACCGCCTAAATCTTCTTTCAAATCTTCAATTGCTTCTGGCAAGTAGTTAGTTAAAAATTCTTGCATTTTTTTAGCATCTAAATTCAAGGAAAGTCCTGCTTTTGGTGCTCCTGCACCTAAATTATTGAGAATTTTAGCACTTCCATCTTTCATAAAGAATAAATTCTGTTTCAAAGCATCAGAAAAACGGTTGTTAACCTCCAAAGACATTTCTCCATTTTTGAAATTCAATCCTCCTTCAACAAAAGAATTTTGCAACATTGCCGTCAATTCTTTTTGTTTATCAACGCTCAAGTTTTCTAAATCCGTGTTGGAAGTAGCATAAAGATTGGACAGGTTAAATCCAAAAGAAACATCATCGTTTCGTTTTAAAATATCGGAAATATAGCCACTGCTCACGTCACCATTGAGTTTTTTGCGTAATGCTGTCTGTGTCGATTTTTCATCTTCAACATCAGACTTAATAAGTACCGCAACAATATGCTTATCAAACGATAAATTCATATCTCCATCCGAAACGTATTGAAAATCTTTGGCTTCGTTCACTTCAAATCCATTTTTTGACAAATTGGTTTTTAATGAATCGCTATTTTTTACCTCCATAAACAAGTAGGTAGCTGCAGGATTCCCTCCACTTATTGGTCCTTCTATTGCATAATAAATAGGCGTTTCCATATTGATGGAGCTTTGCAACTGGCTAAACGTACTCATTACAAAAGCTTTGATTTTGGGTTCTTGTTCATAACCTGTTTTTGAAAGAATATCATTCAATCGAACAGAGCCAAAACCAACTATTGTCTCGTTTCCATTCAAAAATGCAGAGACACTTTCCACAACTGGACGATTGTTGGAAGATTTTCCACAAGCCATTAAAAATGAAATGGTTATTGCTGTAAATAAAATTGATTTTAGTAATCTTTTCATGGTTTCATTGATTTACGGGTTCAAAAATAGTATAAAATTATAACTTCTCAACTATAGCATCTACACATTTCATGCCATCAATTGCAGCTGATATAATTCCGCCTGCATAACCGGCTCCTTCGGCACATGGATAAAGGCCTTTCACTTCTATATGTTCAAGAGAAATTGGATCTCGTGGAATTTGTATCGGCGATGAAGTGCGTGATTCTGGAGCATGCAAAACAGCATCATTGGTTAAAAATCCCTTCATTTTATTTCCAAAATCTTTGAATGCTTGTTGTAATCGCTTGGCTACAAAAGGAGGGAAAACTGTTGATAAATCCACGGAAACAATACCTGGCATATAGGAACTTCTCGGAAAATCTACAGATTTTTTTCCTTGTACAAAATCGAGCAATCGCTGCGCAGGTACTTTCTGCGTTTTACCAGCCGCCTCCCAACACTTCTGTTCTACTTCTTTTTGAAAGTTTAAGCAAACAAATGGGTTGTTTTTATCTTCAAAATCTTCTGGAAATACAGCAACCACAATGCCCGAATTGGAATACGGATTGTTGCGTTTTGATGGCGACCAACCGTTTGTAACCACTTCATTTTTAGCTGTTGCGCAAGGTGCGATAATCCCACCCGGACACATGCAAAAGGAGTAAACCCCTCTCCCATCGGCTTGTGTAACCAATGAATAAGTTGCCGGAGGTAAAAAATCGTCGTTTAGGCGACCGTGGTACTGTATCTTATCGATCAATTCTTGTGTGTGTTCAACTCTCACGCCTAGCGCAAATGGTTTTGCTTCGATTTTCACTCCTCGTTGGTGCAACAATTCATAAACATCTCTTGCAGAATGGCCTGTAGCCAAAATAAGATTGTCAAAACTACGTCGTTCTGAATGGTTTAATTCAATGCCTTGTAGCTTCTTATTTTCAATAAAAAGATCGGTCATTTTAGTTTCAAAATGCACTTCGCCCCCCCATTTTTCAATTTCTTCACGCATGGAAGTGATAATTTTAGGCAATTTATTGGTACCGATATGGGGGTGAGCATCTACCAAAATATCGTATTCAGCTCCAAAATGCACAAACCACTTTAACGCTTTTAACACATCTCCTCTTTTCTTCGAACGAGTATATAATTTTCCATCCGAATACGTTCCTGCTCCACCTTCACCAAAACAGTAGTTGGATTCTGGATCGAGTTGCATTTCCTTGTTGAGCAATGCCAAATCCCTTCTTCGTGAGCGCACGTCTTTTCCTCGTTCATAAACAACAGGTTTCAAACCCACTTCAAGGCACCTCAGAGCGGCATACAAACCAGCGGGACCAGCTCCAATAATAGCTATTTCCTTAGCTGACTCAACATTTTTTGGGGTAAATGGAATAGCAGTGGGTGGAATGGGCTCATCGATAAACACATCAAATGTGCAGTTGATTTTTATCGCAGGTTTTCTAGCATCTATTGAGCGTTTTTTCCATTGAAAGTCAAAATCTGTTTTAATACCCAAATCCGCTTTGATTTTTTGACGAAGGAAAACAACATCCTTAGCTTGTTCGGGTGAAACTTGAAATTGAACTTCTTTAACCATTTATCCTTCAAAAATGATAGAAAACAACCAACCTCTGTTATATATTTTATCAATTGGATTGGATATTCGGGTATTGTCTTGAATAAACCCATTGATAAAGCTATGCGAATATTTGATTTCAATGCTAAATTTGAAGAAAGGAGCAAAAAACTCTATTCCACCCCCAACTTGTCCCAAATAATCAAATTTTTTCATTTTGATAAATGGATCATCAAATTGCTGTGTGGCATTTTGCTGTGATTGCAGGTCAACGGTAAACTGTCCACCGACCAAACAATAGGCCGTAAAATTGTTCAATCGCAACGTTCGAAACTGAAACAGCAATGGGATATCGATATTGGTTGAATGCACCCGTTCATCATTGATCAAATCCTTTGTAATATCTGTTGGATCAACAAATACTTGATGAATAACACGTTCTTGAAAAGACAACGAAGGCAGTAAACGCAACCGTACCATAGGTGTTCCGCAACGCAAAGTGGTTAAAATTCCCAGTTGCGCCCCAGGTTGTGAATTAACAGTCATGGCTTTCAAACCATAGTCTTGATAAGCACCAACTTTTTGCGTTATGGTAAAACTGGAAGTATTGGCTCCCAGCATAAAACCAAAGTGGAACAAGCGTTTATCAAACTTACGATAATTCAATGGCTTTTCTTTTTGAGCAAAAGTCCCAAATGAAAAACAAGCCAAAAACAGTATCAATAGATATTTCATTATCCTTATTAACGTAAATTTTCAAAAATAGTACAAAAATAGGGTTTTGATTAGATAAAAAAATAATCTTCTTCTTAAAAATCACAACTATCCGAAACTTTTTGAGATGAAGGGCGAAAAAATGAAATACTTAAGATTTCTTTGATGAACAAAGTAGGAAAATTTGAAAGAGTCATAAAAATAGCAATCGCTAATAAACTTTTGAGGCAAGCTTTTTCAGTAGGAAAAAATAAACGATATTATAATGAAAATTTTAGTCAAAATATTTGTTTTTAAGCACAGATCATCCCGAACGGTTCCATTGAGCTTGCTTGTAATGAGTATATCGAATTGCCGAAATGAAGTGAGGGATCTTTTAGTTTAATCTGACACCAGTGGTTGAAATTAGGTTGAGAAAAAAATATTTACTTGGAATTGTTGATATCTTACTTTTTTTATATATATTTGCTGTCCAATTTTAAAAATTAATAAATAAATATAAGCTATATGTACGCAATTGTAGAGATAGCAGGGCAACAGTTTAAAGTTTCAAAAGACCAAAAGGTATTTGTACACCGTTTGGATGCTAAAGAAGGAGACAAAGTAACATTTGATCGCGTTCTTTTAGTTGACAACGATGGAAAAATCAACGTTGGCGCCCCAGCTATAGAAGGTGCTAGTATTACAGCGGAAGTTGTAGAGCACGTGAAAGGAGACAAAGTAATTGTTTTCAAAAAGAAAAGAAGAAAAGGTTATCAAAAACAAAACGGTCACCGTCAATGTTTTACGGCGATTAAGGTAACTGGAATTAAAGCGTAATTAAAAATTTATTGGAAGTTGTTTCCAATTTAAAAATTAAACGAAATGGCACATAAAAAAGGAGTCGGTAGTTCTAAAAACGGTCGTGAATCTCATAGCAAGAGATTGGGCGTTAAGATTTTTGGTGGTCAAGCAGCTATTGCAGGAAACATCATCGTGCGTCAAAGAGGTACACAACACCACCCTGGTGAGAATGTAGGTATCGGAAAAGATCATACATTATTCGCATTAACAGATGGTTTAGTAGAATTCCGAAAAAAGAAAGACAATCGTTCTTTTGTATCAGTTGTTCCTTTTGAGGCATAATTGAACTAAAAAGAAGAAAAATTTATAGCTATCTCAATTGAGGTAGCTATTTTTTTTCGATATAAAATCACAACTATCTGAAAGTTTTTTCAAATTTTGATAATATTCATTTGTTTTTTAATGGTTATTTTTACAGAAAAGAGAAAAAAGTCTCTTTTATAGAATAAATCTAACTGTTTGGGAGTTGTTTTTTTATTTTCAATTGACAGAAAAACTCTCCTATGGGGGATTTATCACTTCGTTTCTGAATTCGATATACTCATTACAAGCAAGCTCAATGGAATCCTAAACAAAAGTTGTACTTATTAACCTGAATGGAATTTTATATCACTAAGGTTATTAAAACCTTCTGATTTATTTGTTCAGAGGTTTGACTAAGGATAAAAAAGAAAAGTGTGTAAGGCTTCGCTCACACACTTTTCACATATTTAAAATTAACTCATTTTTCGATGAGCTTCTACGATAATCACTTATCTCTACCCAATGTATATATCCTGAGTTTTATACATCTATTTTATCTAATAATATTAACGTGTCCAACATATTGCTTGTGCTCACTTGAACTCTTCATTTTTACTTCAATTTTCCAAGTATATGTTCCATCTTGACAGATTTTACCGTCTTTACCATATTTACCATTCCAGCCTATACTAGGGTCGTGTGATTCAAACACCATTTCACCCCATCTATTAAAGACATACAAAGTATAATCTTGTGGATCAAAGCCTGAAGTTAATATTGGTTTGAACGTTTCATTGTAATCATCACCATCTGGTGTGAATGTATTTGGAACATAAATAATTGGAACTTCAACTACAGTTATTGGAACTTTAGCTGTATCAGCACATCCAGCAGGTGTAGAAGCAATCAATGTTACAGTATATGTGCCTGCTTCATCATTCGGGAACGCATGTGTTGGGGAATGAACAGTACTTGGTCCTGTTCCGTCACCAAAATTCCAAACATAATTTGTTGCTCCTTGTGTTGTATTCACCATTTGTGATTCCCAATTGTATGAATTCAATTCAGCTGGACTTGGGTAGAAAGATGCGATTGGAATATCTTCTACACAAATATAGTCTGTCATTGTTAAACTACTTGTACAACCTTCAGGTGTACTAACTACTAAAGTAACATCGTAGCACCCTGGATCTGTAATTGTTAAAGAAGCACCTGAACAGCCTTGTAAGACTTGACCATTACCAATGTACCACTTACAATCAGTTAAATTACCAATAGAATGATTTGTTAAAATTGGTGTAACAGGAGAGCATCCGTACAAGTCTTGTCCATCAAAATCAACAACTGGAATAGGAATTACGTTGATTTTAACATAATCATTATTTTGACAACCGTTATTATCTGTACCAATCACCGTATATGTTGTTGTTGTATTAGCTGTAAAAGGCACACCATTTGTAACACCATTGTCCCAAACATACGTTTGAGCGCCTGCACCAGTTAACACAACTTGTGTATTTGCACAAACTGTTTGATCATTTCCTGCATCAACAATTGGTAAAGCATGAATAGTTACAACTGTTTGTTCGTTTACAGCTTGTTGACAACCTAATGTGCTTCCTTCTTGCACGTTTGTAATGGTATATGTGAATGTACCTACAGCACTTGTTGGTATTTGGAAAGTTACTGTTCCACCAGAAGAGTTTGCGTATTGGTTTGCACCACCATTAATGTTATACGTGAATGTATATGGATCTGTACCGTTTAATCCTGTAAACACAATCTCTGGTAGCGTAGCATCCATTTGACAAGCTGATACTGGAGATGAAATACTTGCATTTGGTAATGGACTAACAGTTATAGTTGCTGATAAATCTACATCATAATTACACATTGTTGCAGGGTCCATCACATTTATTAAATGATAAACATAAGTTCCTGGTACATTTGTTGGCTGCGTTACAGTTGCTGAACTTCCATTTGTTGAAGTTGCAACTTGTATCGGCCCGCCATTTATTGTATAACTAAATGCAAATTGACCAGAGCTATTAGAACCTGTAAACGTAACACCTGGAGCAGTTGCATCTTGACAAACAGCAACAGAATTACTTATCGTAGCAACTGGAGTCATACCAACAGTTACAATTGCAGAACCTGTTTGTGTTTGAGAACATCCTGTAGTTACATCCTGAACAGATATTAATTGATAAGTATAGGTTGTTGCTACTGTTGTAGGAACATCTACCGTTACAGTATTAGAACCAGATGTTGTTATCGTTTGAGGGGCACCACCATTGATTGAATACGTAAATAGGTATTCAGATGTACCGTTTGTTCCACTAAATGTAATTTGAGGGTTTGTTGAACCTTGACACAATGAAGCTGTACCATAAACCGTTGCAGAAGGAAGTGGGTTAACAGTTACCACTTGAGTTTCTGAAACAGTTTGGTTACATCCTGTTGCTGGATCAGCTACATTTATAAGGTTGTAAGTAAATGTACCAGCTACGTTGGTTGGAACATTGATAGTGTATTGATTACTACCTCCTGATGTTGTTACAGTTTGAGGAGCTCCACCATTTAAAGTAAAGGTAAATGAATAATTATTAGAGCTATTATTACCTGTAAATACAATAGAAGGTTGACCATCATTTTGACAAACAACTGTTGCACCAGCAGAAGATGCATTTGGCATTGGGTTGATTATTACTGTTGCAGTACCTGATTGTGTTTGAGAACATCCAGTTGTTACATCTTGAACTGATTGCAAGACATAAGAATATGTACCTGCAATTGTTGTTGGAATTGTTATAGAAGCTGTATTTCCACCACTTGTTGTTATCGTTTGTGGTGAGCCTCCATTTAACGAATAAGTAAATTGATAGTTAGATGTACCATTTGCACCTGTAAATATAACTTGTGTAGGTGATGCTCCTTGACATAAAGTTGTAGTTCCAGAAATAGTCGCTGTTGGCAATGGATTTACAGTTACAATTTGTGTTTCGTTTATGTTTTGGTTACATCCTGTTGCAGGATCAGCTACATTAATAAGATTATAAGTAAATGTACCTACAGAAGTTGTTGGAACACTAATAGTTGATGTATTTGCACCTCCAGTTGTTGTTAAAACTTGATTTGCACCTCCATTTAAAGTATATGTAAATGAATAGTTATTAGAACTATTATTACCTGTAAAAATAATTGTAGGTTGAGAATCGTTTTGACAAACAACTGTTGCACCAGATGAAGTTGCACTAGGCATTGGGTTAACAATCACTGTAGCAGTTCCTGATTGCGTTTGAGAACAACCAGTTGTTACATCTTGAACTGATTGCAAGACATAAGAATATGTACCTGCATTTGTTGTTGGAACAGTAATTGTTGCTGTATTTCCACCACTTGTTGTTATCGTTTGAGGTGAACCTCCATTTAAAGCGTATGTAAATTGATAATCAGAAGTTCCATTCAAACCTGTAAAAACAACACTTGCAGAAGGAGCACCTTGACATAAAGTTGTAGTTCCAGAAATAGTTGCAGTTGGTAATGGATTAACTGTTACTACTTGCGTTTGGTTAATGTTTTGGTTACATCCTGTATTTGGATCTGAAACATTTACCAAGTTATAAGTAAACGTACCTGCAGAAGAAGTTGGCACACTTATCGTTGCTGTATTTGCTCCTCCTGTTGTTGTAACAGTTTGGTTTGCACCTCCATTAATTGAATATGTAAATGTATAATTACTACTACTGTTATTACCTGTAAATATAATATTTGGTTGTGTATCATTTTGACACACTGTAGTTGCACCGGCTATTGATGCTGTTGGCATCGGGTTGATGGTAACAATTGCAGTACCTGATTGTGCTTGAGAACAACCTCCAGCATTGATTGCTGTTACAGATTGTAAGGTATAAGTGTATGTACCAGGAGCTGTAGGTGTTGCAATTGAAACTGCATTACCTCCAGTTGTAGAAATTGTTTGTGAAGCACCTCCATTTAACGAATAAGTAAATTCATAATCTGGAGTTGCTCCTGAACCTGTAAATGTTATTTGTGGGGTAGTAGAACCTTCACAAATAGTTGTTGTTCCAGCAATTGTAGCTGTTGGAAGAGGATTCACAACGATAACTTGAGGGTCATTAACTGTTTGACCGCATCCAGTTGCTGGGTCTGTAACATTTGTTAATGTATATGTATAAGTACCTGGTGTTGTTGTTGGAACATTAATAGATCCAGTATTTCCTCCACCTGTTGTTGTTATTGTTTGTGATGTACCACCATTTAAATTATACGTAAATGTATAATTATTAGTACTATTAGTACCTGTAAACGTAATTGTAGGTTGAGGTCCATTTTGACATACTGTGGTTGCACCAGCAGCTGTCGCATTTGGAACAGGGTTAACAACAACTGTTGCTGTATTAGGTGCAGTTATTGTATTTGAACATCCTGTAGCAACATCTGTTACAGATGACAATGTGTAAACATACGTCCCTGGTGTGCCTGTTGGTACTGTTACAGAAGCTGTGGAACCAGTTGAATTAATTGTTTGACTCGCACCACCATTTACAGAGTATGTAAACTGATAAGTAGAAGTACCATTAGACCCTGTAAACAATATACTTGGTGCAGCTGCTCCAGCACATACAGTTGCATCAGAACCTATTGTAGCATTTGGTGTTGGGTTAATAGTAATTGTTTGTGAACCAGTAACGGCAGACACACAAGATGCAGAAAGTGGATCTGAAACTTGAGTAATATTATAAGTATAAGTCCCCGCTGGTGAATTTGGCACAGGAATTGTAACACTACTACTACCCCCTGATGTTGTTGCAGTTTGAGAAGCACCGCCATTGACGTTATAAGTAAAAGTATAAGGACCAGGAGTTGTTCCACCTGTTAATGTTATACCAGGAGAACCAGTTCCTTCACAATGGGTGGAAGCACCCGTTATGGTGGCGGTTGGACCAGGCACGACGGTCAGTGGATTCTGAATGGATGCAGTACAGCCATCAGCCGTTGTTACAGTTAAAGTAATATTTCCTGTTCCAGCTGTATTGTAAGTATGATTTGGATTGGTATAAGTACCTGTTGTTTGACTAACGCCACTCATCGTTCCATTAGAGCTTGGACTAGAAATACCATCCCCAAAGTTCCATTGATAGCCAGTTATCGAACCACCTGGATCGATAGTCGTTGTACTAGCTAAATTCACAACACCACCAACACATGTAGGATTTGGAGCTGCTGTAAAACTTGGGCTTGGCACTGGATATACAGTTGCTGTATATGTTAATAACGCCGAACAAATAGATCCAATCGGCAATACATTACATGTATAAACCCCTGGAGCAGTGATGGCAATAGAAGAAGTTGTTGCTCCCGTACTCCATTCATAAGCTTGAATACCAGTTGTTGGAGCTTGTAGAATCGTTTGTGTTCCTTGACAAAATTGATCAATTGTCATTTGATCACAAATAATATCAACATAGGCATATCCCCAGTGACCAGAAGCAGAACAGTCACCAACTGTAATTTCAAATGTCAACGTTTGACCATTATACATACCAAGTGGAACAAAAACAGAAGTCCATGTTCTATAGGCTACTCCTCCACCAGTTACCCAACCAGGAGCTCCATCACCAAAGTAAGAAAAGTATGTTGCACAGTTTACTTCATTTCCACCTGCATCAAATAATTTCACATTGAAGAAAGGTCTTTCTCTATCAGCATGGCCTGTTCCAGGATCTTGCAAAACAGCCATGTAATTGTATGTCAGAGAAAAGTCAGCACTTGATACAGTAAAAGTTCTTCTCAATCGCGCATATTTAGCACCTGTACCAGTTCCATCACCCAACATAGCTGATCTAGAACCTTCAAAAACTCTCGGAGCACTTGTATATGCATCAGTACCTCCAGTCATTAATGCATGTTGTGTGCCACACGACGTTGTTTCATTAGTTGTTGCACCAAGGAATGCTCCTGTAACATCTCCACAGTATCTTGTCCAGTTCGTATAATCTTGATATTCAAAATCAGCGTTATCACAAGCTGCTTTTGGATTATTTGGATTGTCCTTGTCCAATTTATTACTCGCAGGTTCATTTTCCAAATAGATGTATTTACCAACTTGAATCATTCCATCTATTGGGTGCATCACTGGAGTATTAAACCAATAGTTATCTTTTGTTCTTTCAATAGAAGCCAAATAATAATCTGTGAAACTCACACTCTGACTCTGATTACAATACGTTGATTTCATATAGTTCAATAGGATATCAACCTCGTATTGATTCCAATTTAAGAAATCTACATAATCTGATTGAAATTGATTGTAGAACAATTGCTTAAAAGCTTTGTCTTTTTTCAATTTATCAAATGATGATTGCACATTGTTCCGACAAGCAACTTCTTGCGGACTTAAATCATGTGAATGACTATGCTCCTGACCAAACATCCCGTTTGATAAAGCAATAAATACTACAAAAATTAATGATAAAACGTTTTTCATTTGCAGTAACTGGTCTTTTCTAAAGTAAGTAGTCATATCTATAAAGTTTTGATTGTTAAATATAAGTTAATTTATTTAGCTTCTTAACATTAATACGGAATTTTTTTTCTTTGGTTGCTTATTAAATTGAATATTCTATTTATTTCTATTTAATAAATAATTACTAATCGTTTTTAATTTGGTTTTATTTTTATCTAAAACATTGATTTTATTTAAGTTATACAATGCTTTTAAATAATAATTCGTTGCTTCTTCTTCTGCCAATCTTTTTACATCCAATTCATTAAATAATTTTTTTGCAAGGTCTATTTTTTTAGTTGAGTTGGTTTCAAGATTGATTTTATTTAATTTTATTAATTGTTCTTTAGAAGCATTTTTCTTAGCTAATAAATACAACATTGTTTTTTTATTCGCTATGATATCTCCTCCTATTTGTTTCCCAAATTTTTCTGGATCTCCATATAAATCTAAAATATCATCTTGTATTTGAAAAGACAAGCCAATATTTACGCCAAAATCATAACTATTTTTTCTATCTTCTTCGTTACAATTTGCAATAATGGCAGCTAATTCTAATGAACATCCAATCAAAACAGATGTTTTTAAACGAATCATTGTAATGTATTCTTCAATTGTAGTGTCTTCTCGTTCTTCAAAATCCATGTCTAGCTGTTGACCTTCACAGATTTCAATCGCCGCTTTATTAAACGATTGAAGTAGCGCTCTCAAATCTCCATCTTGTTTTTGCAATAATTGATAGGCTTTTATAATAATTGCATCACCTGATAAAATGGCTATTGTTGAGTTCCATTTTTCATGAACTGTTTGATGTCCTCTTCTCAATGGAGCATTGTCCATAATATCATCGTGTACCAATGAAAAATTATGCAACAATTCTATGGCCAAAGCCGCATTAACAACATTTTCTTTTTGCAAATCAAATAATTCTGCACCCAAAAGTGTCATCATTGGTCGAATTCTTTTTCCTCCAATATTTAGGAAATATCGAATTGGTTCATAAAGTAATTTGGGTGAGTTGGGTAACTGTAATTTTGAAACTTCTGTTTCAATAAATTTTGTGTAGATTGGAATAAAATCCATTATTTAATTAAATTTAATAGGTAATTTCCATAACCGCTTTTCACAAGTGGATTGGCTAATTCTTTTAATTGTTCGGTTGTGATGTATCCATTTTTATAAGCTACTTCTTCGATGCAACCAATTTTTAATCCTTGACGTTCTTCAATGACTTGTACAAATTGCCCCGCTTGCATTAATGAAGTAAAAGTTCCTGTATCAAGCCAAGCTGTTCCTTTATTTAAAATCGCAACTTTCAACTTATTTTTACAAAGATATTCTGCATTCACGTCTGTTATTTCGTATTCTCCACGAGCTGAAGGTTTCAAATTTTTAGCAATTTCAACTACGGAATTGTCGTAAAAATACAAACCAGGAACCGCATAATTTGATTTGGGTTTGGTTGGTTTTTCTTCTATTGAAATCGCATTCATATTCTTATCAAACTCAACTACTCCATAACGTTGTGGGTCACTTACATGGTAGGCATACACAACTCCTCCATCTGGGTTGTTGTTTTCTCTCAAGATTTCGTCCATCCCTGCACCATAAAAAATATTGTCACCCAGAATTAGCGCAACTTTCTCATTTCCAATAAATTCTTCTCCAATCACAAATGCTTGTGCCAAACCATTAGGTTCTGCTTGCACTTTGTAATGAAACTCACAACCCAAATGTTTTCCATCGCCTAATAAGCGTTGAAAAAGCGGCATATCGTGTGGTGTAGATATAATTAAAATTTCACGTATTCCCGCCTCCATCAATATTGATAAAGGGTAATAAATCATGGGTTTATCATAAATCGGCATTAATTGCTTGCTTATGGCCAATGTCAACGGGTGAAGTCTTGTTCCCGAACCCCCGGCTAAAATAATTCCTTTCATTCCGTATTTTTGTGGTTCAATATTTTTTACAATAATATCAAATTTTATTGATTTGATAGTTAATTTTTTTGTTTGAACACTGATAGAACAATTTTTTTCACTATTATTGAGCTATTAATTTACATAAATTCTTTACTATGAAACTTTTAAAACCTTTTAAATTAACGAGTTACTTACTTATTTTAGCTTCTTTATTTATTTCATCATCTATTTATGGACAAACATGGTCGCAATTTTCCAAAGTTGTTCCAGCTGATAGAATTGCTTTTGCAAATTATGGAAATGCAGTAGCAATAAATGGTGATTATGCTTTTGTAGGTGCTCCAAAAGACAATTCAGATGCTTTGTCACAAAATCCGCAAGATGAAACAGGATCTGTTTATGTGTATAAAAAAGTAAATGGTGTGTGGAGTTTTCATCAAAAATTAGTTGCCTCGGATAGAACAGATTACGATTATTTTGGTTGGTCGGTTGCTATCTCAGGAAATTACGCCATTGTTGGTTCTTATTTTTCTAAAACAGATGCAAGTGGCAATAATCCACTTAATGGAGCTGGTGCGGCTTATATTTTTAAAAACAATGGTACTTCTTGGGTTGAAGTTCAAAAAATTGTAGCTTCTGACAGAGATATGCAAGATTATTTTGGGTTTTCTGTAGATATTGATGATGACAATGTTGTTGTTGGCGCCTATCAAAATGATTACGATGCAAGTGGTGCAAATCAACAATTGAAGGCTGGTGCTGCTTATATTTTTCAAAACAATGGTACTTCTTGGGTTGAAGTTCAAAAAATTGTAGCATTAGATAGGTCAATAGATGATAATTTTGGAAAGGCGGTTTCAATTTCTGGTAAATACATTGTTGTTGGTGCTCCACAAGAAGATCAAGATGCTACAAATGCAAATTATCTTAGTAATGCTGGTTCGGCATACATATTTAAAGAAAATGGTGGAAATTGGTCGCAAATTAAAAAAATTGTGGCAAGTGACAGAAGTGTTGATGCCAACTTTGGGAATGCAGTAGATAACTCTTTTGACTACATTTTAGTGGGAGCGTTTAAGGAAACTACTGATGCCAATGGTGCAAATAGTATTACAGAAGCAGGAGCAGCTTATTTCTACGAAAACAATTCAGATGCTTGGGATCAATTGAATAAAATTGTAGCTGGTGACCGCTACGACGTAGCGCATTTTGGTAGAAGCGTTTCTTTGTACAACACAACGGCTGTTATTGGTTCTGAGGCAGATTGTTATAACTTAACTGGTCACACCCCAGCTGACAGTGTGAATGTGGCAGGCTCTGCTTTTATTTTTGAACTACAAGGTAGTAATTGGACGCAAACGCAAAAAATCATTGCAAATGATAGAAATGAATGGGCTAATTTTGGTCAATCTGTAGCTATTTTTGACAAAGACATTCTTGTTGGTGCTTACCGAGATAGCAAGGATGCAAACGGTGCCAATAACCTTAATTTTGCAGGTTCTGCTTACTTTTTTGGTGAAAGTTGCACAGTTGATACTACTATAACTGTTGTTGGTATCGTTTCTACAGGCGTTACGTTTTCAGCCAATCAGGCTGGCGCAACGTATCAATGGGTGGATTGCGATAATGCAAACGCACCAATAGCAGGAGAAACAGCACAAACATTTACAGCAACGTCAAATGGAAATTATGCAGTTATTATAACTTATAATGGGTGTACAATGACATCCAACTGTAAACCTGTAAATGAATTGGGTATTTCCAAATTGGAAACAACTGTTTTTTCTATTTCACCAAACCCAACAGATGGTTATTTTACGATAAAATCTACCAACCACGATGTAGTAGATGTTGAAGTATGCTCACTTTTGGGTACGGTTGTTTACAAAACCACAAAATCATCAGGTGATGCAATTAGCATCAATCTTTCGAATCAATATGCTGGTGTTTATTTGGTAAAAGTAAATGGCAAGTTTGTTGGGAAGATTGTGAAGAGATAAGTGGGTATTTTTAAACATCATACCCAATTGGTATTATTTTCTATTCTTTCAAAACGTAAGTTTTTGGGGAGTCTTCTATCATTGGAATGATGTATCAGAGGATGCTGAGTTGGTTATAATCAACCTTGATCACAGAAATGACTATCATTCTTATTAAACCTATATTAACTTGGATGTAGATTGTTATTTACAATTAATAAGGCGAACATGAATTAATTTAATTTTATCGGTGCTAACAATAACATTATTTGACTCTAGATAATGAGCTGTAAAATTTGCTGCATAACATTTGCCCGATATTTTATCTATATATGAAACGATAAAATCTTTTTTTAGAGCATAAGCATTTTGAATTACACTACCATCTTGAGATGTCCATGTACCCCATCTGTACCTTCCAAATTCTTCAGAAATTGGTGTAATTGAGTTGATGGAATAATTTTCTGGGTTTTTGCTAAACAATGAAGACTCTTTTTTTAACCAGCTAAGTAATGTTGGATGAACAGTTGATTTAGTAAAAACATATTTTTTAAATGGTGTAGAATTATCAATTGTGTTATAATATTCATAATTTAATAAAGAACTGTTTTTAGTTTTACAATATGATTCAAACTCACTTGTTTTACTATAAGCAGTTAATGACTCTGTTTGTTTAGTAATAGAGGTGATTTTTGATAACAACTCATCATTAATCACAAACCCTAAGTCATTTTCAAAAGTTTTATATGTATTTATAAAATCATAATTATCAATAAAAAATTGAGGAAATAATTTGCTGTACTTATCAAATTCGCTTTCATATCGATTGATATAAAATAGAATATTTCTTTCAATTTCAATTTTTAGATTCTCATTTTCTTTAACTGATTGAATGTTTTGATATACAACCGAATATAATGTTCGTTTACTATAATGATCAATAATACCTGTACTTTTATCTGCAATTTTAAATTCATCAGTTAACTGAGGTTTCAAGGCCAGATATTCATTCACCCAAAGTTGACTTTCTTCTTTGTATTTTCCAAAATCATTTACAAGTGATTTTGTGAATTTACTGCCAATTTTATATTCTAAAATTAGATTGTATTTATGAATAAAGATACTTGTCTTTTTTGCAAATTCTATATTTTCTTCAAATTGATTGGTTTTTGAATTTTGCTTATATAAAGAATATGCGCTAAATGAATGAAAAAATAAGATTGAAAAAATGATGTAATATTTCATATTAAATTAAATTGTTTCTACAAATATAATAAAAATAAATTAAATCTATTAAATTGATTTTATGTATTATATCCATTTTCAATCATTTACAAACGAATGTTAACCGAAAGCAAGTAATTAAATACCGAATAAAATTTTAAACGTACCACAACTTTGCATCGTCGATTGATGATATCGGCAGTAAATAACAATTTTTTCAAACATTTAAAATTTTACATTATGAACAATTTAAGAAACAAAGTTAGTTTGATTGGACGTTTGGGTATGCAACCTGAATACGTAACAACAGGAAATGGGAAAGCGCTTGCTCGTTTTTCATTAGCAGTTAATTCTTCGTATAAAGACAAAGAAGGAAACTGGAAAGATGAAACTCAATGGTTAAATATCAAAGCATGGGGTAAAACTGCTGAGCTGGTAAAAAATTTATTGGCTAAAGGACAAGAAATTGTTGTTGAAGGAAAATTAGTCAACAATAGTTACGAAAGTAAAACCGGAGAAAAACGCTTTTCAACGGATATAGAAATGAATGAGTTTTTATTGCTAACTCCAAAACAAGCAACAAAATAAAATCAATGTACAACCTCGTGAGGAGGTCAATATCCAATACCTCCTCACATAAATTTAAAGCAACATGAATCACGTAAATTTAATCGGAAAAATGTGTTCTACTCCTAAAATTGTAGAACTAAACAATGGTAGAAAAATTGCTAGATTCTCCATGTCAACCAACGAAATGGTGTTAACAGCAGAAGGCGAAACTCAAAAACGTACACAATGGCATCGTTTAACGGCTTGGGGTAAGTGGGTTCGAATTCTTGAAGAACTTGGAGAAAGTGGAATGGAATTGGCCATAGAAGGGAAATTGATTACCCATTTTTATAACAGCAACGGCAAGCGCAAATGTGTTTCTGAAGTAGAAGTAAATGATTTGGTTATCCTTTAAATAAACGTACTATGTCAGTAATAAGAAATCACATCACGTTAATTGGTAGTATTGCCTCTGATCACCGAACAACACAGTTTGAAAATGGAAATAAAATTGTACGTTTTGATATTTCAACAGATAAAGAATTTAGAGCAAACAATGGAAAAATTAAAAATTCAAAAGAATGGCACAAAGTTTTTGCCTGGGGCAACTTGGCTAATTTCATCGAACGTTTTGGTGAAAAAGGTAAAAAAGTAGCCATACACGGTCGGTTAATTACTCGCTCCTACTTTAGTCCTGAGGGAGTGAAGCGAACAATCACAGAAGTAGAAGTAAAACACATTTTGGGCTTGTAATTGAAATAACAAATTTATCCTTTCAAAATAACCACACCTATCTTTACAACAAAAAAAGACCGACAGATTACTCCGTCGGTCTTTTACATTTTAATTTAACTTCAAAATGAAGCTATTTATTTACAACAAGCTTTTGTATAATGATAGCATCATCTTTTTTGATTTCTACAAGATAAACTCCACTTGCGAAATCAGTTAACATGATTTTTTCTTCTATACTTGTTTTTTCATTAAGGTACACTAACTTACCAGCTGGATCAAACATTTTTAATGAAGCTTCCAACGGTAAATTTGCTATTGTAACAAACTCATTTGCTGGATTAGGGAAAATCGTGATTTCACCATTGTTCACTAAATCTTCCAAACCTAAACCAAGAACAGGCTTACATGCTGATGTATCAGCACATCCGTCTAGTATTACGACAACAGAATAGTTTCCGTCAACGATTGCCGTGTAAGTTTGGCTGGTTTGACCTAAGATTGCTGAGTTGCTATTATCACAATCTAACCATTGGTAAATAGCTCCATTTTGAACAGCATTCAACACACTTCCAAACTGCGTAACAGCAACACTTGGTAATGGATTGACAACAACAGTATATGTTGAAGTTGCCGTACACAATCCATCATTGATGCTCAATGTATAGGTACCTGCACTTGTTGGAGATGCAACTACATCAATACTTTGCATTAATGACGTGAAACCATTTGGCCCTGTCCAGCTATAAGAAGCCATACTGTTTGGATAAGCTGTCAACGAGATATCTGTTTTCTCACATACAGGTGAGTTACCTGAGATTGAAGCTGTAATTCCAGGAACAACTAAAATTTCAACAGAATCTGTTGCCGAACATCCAATTGCATTCGTAACTGTCACAAAGTATTTACCAGAATTGGTTGTAGATACACTTCCAATAATCGGATTTTGTGACAATGAATTGAACGCTGTTGGTCCAGCCCATTGATAACTAGCGGCTCCATTTGGCGAAGCATATAAGTTTAGGATACTTCCTTCACACAATGTTGTTGCAGATGAACTAGCATCAACTACTGGTGGAGAATTTACAGTCAATGTATAAGATGCATCAGCACTACAGAATCCATTGGACAATGTAACGGTATAGACACCTTGACTGTTGGCATCAATATTGATGATGGTATCTCCTTGTTGTGAAGATGTAAATCCATTTGGTCCAGCCCATGAATAGAAAGCCATACCGTTTGGTAAAGAGTTCAACACCAATGAATCTCCGATACACAAACCAGCAGAGTTTCCAAATGCAGTAGCAACTGGCACTGGTCGAACGTTGATAGTAATTGGGTATTTAGCTGTACAACCATAAGAATTGTATGCCATTACCGTATATACTCCAGATTCGTCATCTGTTAAGTTCGTGATTACAGGGTTTTGCACCGTTGAACTGAAATAATTTGGTCCGTACCATTGGTAGCTCGCGGCTCCGTTTGGTGTTGCAAATAAATTCAAGGTTCCACCTTCACAAGGATTTGTATTGGTTGCACTTGCCAACACATTTGGTGAAGGATTGACAACAAGACTAACTGTATCACTATTGCTACAGTAACCGTTAGAAACTGTTAATTTATACAAACCTTGCGTTGCCCCGTCAATACCATTTAGTTGATTGTCTTTGATATTGGAAGTGTATCCATTTGGACCCTCCCAATAATAAGACGTCATACCTGATGGGCTTCCTATCAAATGCAAGGTATCATTTTCACACAATGTCAATGAATTTAAACTTGCATAAGCAGTTGGCACAGCATTTACTTGGATATTTACCGAAGCGGATGAAGAACATCCAACTGCATTGTATGCTGTTACGGTATATAAACCACTTCTTGCCAAAGAAACACCGCTAATTGTTGGGTTTTGACTACCTGAAACAAAACTTGCAGGTCCAGACCAGTGATAACTTGTAGCACCAGAAGGAGAAGCAAATAAATTCAATGTATCTCCTTCACAAAGTGCAATACTTGAAGCACCAGCACTAATTGGAGGATTGTTGTTAACCGTTAAATTAAACGATGCACTTGAATTACATGATCCATTGGAAACTGTTACGGTATAAGTACCTTGATTGATTCCAGATACACCATCAATTTGAGGGTTTTGACTTGTAGATGTAAATCCGTTTGGTCCAACCCAAGAGTAATCAGCTGCTCCATTTGGTTGTGAAGTCAAGAACAAAGTATCTCCAGCACACAAACTAGTTGTACTTGTAGAAATACTTGCAATTGGACCAGGTGTTACAGAAATAGTCACAAAACTTGTATCCGTACAATTACCATTATGAGCAACAATTTGGTATTGCCCAGAATTACTTGTGGTCAATCCACTTAACACTGGGTTTTGAGTTGTTGATGTATAACCATTTGGTCCTGTCCATGAATAATTGGTTGCACTCGCAGTTGTTGCGTACAAGTTAACTCCACCTCCTTGACAAATAGAAGTGTTTGATGCATTTGCAGAAACAGAAGGAGAGGCATTTACAACAACATTTAATGATGTACTAGAGCTACAAACACCATTTGAAACCGTCAACGAGTAAGTGCCTTGATGTGTTCCATCTACATCATCAATTTGAGCGTTTTGGTTACTAGAAGTAAATCCATTTGGTCCAACCCAAGAATAAGAAGTCATACCGTTTGGTAACGAAGTCAACTTCAATGTATCACCACCACATAAACTCAATGAATTTGCAGAAGCAAAAGCAACTGGTCCAGGGTTTACAGTAATTGACACATTATCAGATGCAGAACATCCTGCCGCTGTTGTTGCTGTAACCGTAAACACACCGCTATGAGTAGGCGAAGGCGAACTCAATGTTGGATTTTGTGCATAAACACTGTATCCCGCTGGTCCAGTCCAATGATAACTATAAGCACCATTTGGACTAGCTGATAAATTAATCGGATTTCCTTGACATACAGTAGTAACATCAGCGCTTGCACTAACAGTTGGTATTGGATTAACGATCACATTTACAGTTGCAGAATCCACACAACCACCTAATCCAGTTGCATATACTTTGTATTGAGTTGTTACGGATGGATTAGCTATTGGGTTGGCAATCGTTGTACTGCTCAATCCTGTTGCTGGTGTCCATACATAACTTACACCTCCACTTACATTCAATTGAGCTGTCTCTCCAGCACAAATATTAGTTGTACCACTGATACTTGCAATTGGTGGCGCATACGTAACAACATTTACACTAGCTGTAGATGTACAACCATTTAACCCTGTTACAGTCACACTATAAGTTCCAGCATTTGTAACCTGAATAGCTTGAGTGTATTTGTTATTGTTCCAATGGTAAGCATTTGCCACTGTAGAAGTTAATTCAACTGTATCGCCAACACAAACAGACAAACTCGGACTAGCAGTAATAACAGGTGTTTGAGGTTTTGGTAAAACCGTAACAACCACTGTATCTGTACCAATACATGTTCCGTTAGATACATTTACAACAAATGTGCCAGAAGAAGCAACTGTAATAGATTGCGTAGATTGCCCTGTACTCCAATTGTATGAAATATTTCCAGAAGCTGCTGTCAATGTTACACTTCCACCATCACAGAAAGTAACTGGTCCATTTGCGGTAATATTTGCATTGTACAAGTTCATTTTCACTTCAGTTGCAGCTGAATATGCCGGACATCCATTCGCATCAGTTACATAAACTTTATAGTGACCCGCTGTGTCAGCTACAAATGTTTGACCAGTTCCAACTTGTGTGCTACCTTTAAACCAAGTGTAAGATGAGAACCCAGCATCTGCAGTAAGTGTTACATCTTCTCCAGGGCATATCATTTGTGTTGCACTTGGAGTAATTGCTACTACTGGTTGAGTAGAACAAGGAAGAACTTTCACTACTGTTTTAAATACTGGCCCCCAATTACCTATTTCATCGCATGCACGAACATTTAATACATGGAATCCAGTATCAGGAATAAATGCCCAAGATTTTGTCAGTGTTTCGATTGCATCACCAAAACCACCGTCAAAAGCTAGCATTTGCACTCCTTGACCAAAACCAGGGTCTGTATCAAAGAAGAATTCACCTGCTGTGATTTTAGGAAACCTTAAAACAAGAGGATCGGTAATATTGACAATTGATTTAAAAGCTGGTCCCCAAACTCCTGCGTTATCTTTCACACGGATGGATAAAAGGTGATTACCAACTGCTGGAAGTGATGAAATGCTTTGACTAATTGTTTCAAAAGCACTATCAAAGTTGCCATCAAAAGCTATCAAAGGCGTTCCACTACCTTGACCAGGATCTGCATCAAAGAAGTATTCACCTGCTATAATTTTAATATCACGTAAAACCAATGGATTGGTAACGTTTATTACAACTTTAAAGGTAGAACTCCAGCTTCCACTTGCATCTTTAACTCTGACTGCAAATAAATGCACTCCAGCAAGCGGTAATGGGTTGATAGATTGACTCAACACCTCCATTGCATTGTCAAAATTTCCATCAAAGGCAATCAATGGCGAAGCATTTCCTACACCAGGATCGGTGTCAAAAAAGTATTCACCAGCCGTGATTTTTATAGCACGCAATGACAATGGACTTGTAATATTGATGATAGATTTGAACGTTGGACTCCAAGTCCCAGCAGCATCTCTCACACGAATTGCAAGTATATGCAATCCAACAGATGGTAGAGAACCTGTGCTTAAACTCAATGCTTCCATTGCATTGTCAAAATTCCCATCAAAGGCCAACAAAGTTGTACCATTTCCTAATCCTGGATCAGTGTCCCAGAAAAATTCACCAGCTGTAATTTTAATACTTCTTTTAACTAGTGGAGTTGTAATATTCATTACCGTGCTAAACGCTGGACCCCAAGAGCCTGCGGCATCTTTTACACGAATGCATAATCGGTGTACACCAGGTGTTGGCATAGAACCTGTAAACTGGCTTATTGTTTCAATCGCATCATTAAAATTGCCATCAAAAGCTACCATAGTGGTTCCATTGCCCTGGCCTGGATCAGTATCAAAAAAGAATTCTGCTTGAGAAACTTTGATACTGCGGACAACCAAAGGAGAAGTGGCATTAAAAACTGTTTTAAATACCGGCCCCCAATTGTTATCGCTGTCTTTGACACGAACATTGAAAGTATGAACACCTGTCGTTCCAACACTGATGCCATTTTTAAACAGTGACTCAATTGCACTGTCAAAGTTACCATCTTGTGCTTGAACGGCAATAGCGTTTCCTACTCCCGGATCCGTATCGATAAAATACTCTGCTCCAGTTATTTTCCGCTGACCAAAAGAGGAAAATAAGAGAAAAGTAAATACCAGAAGCGAACAGAATCTATAAAATCGATTCATTTTCATATCGCGTTAATTGAATTTATTAAATCATTAACGGTCAAATGATTCAGCTTTCACATTTAATGTTCCACTTTGCAAGATTGTGCGAGGTGCTTTTACAAAATATACACGAGCAGCTCCTGTGATAGGGAAGAAATTATCTTGACTGAAAGAACCACCATAACAACCGATGTCATTTCTTGTTAAATCCAAATCGTAGAATGCCAAATCAGGGTAACCTGCATTGAAACCATCAGAGCCAATGTTCAATTGACCTGTTGTCGTGTTGATTGTTGAAGTACTAGAAAAATTGTTTGTTCCATCATCTGGAATACCTGATAAAGTAGTTCCTGTTGTTCCAAAATTATACGAAAAACCAACAGTTGGAGTTGCTGTAAATGAATAATAATTGTAAGAGCTATTAGAAAATGCAATATTATTTTTAACATCATATTTTCCTGAAGTATTACTCGTTACATAAACTGCATAATAATTACCTGATGATTGAGCAGAATAACAAGTATTATTATAAATACTATTTGTCCCTACAGATGAAGTTTTATGCAACATTGAGTAGATTCCTGCATTAGGATATGAGCTATAAGAATTACCTGTCATTGTTAAGAAATTATTTGCAATATAAAAAAACTGAGAATTTGAGTTTAAGAAAATATCCCACCCACCATAGTTTACAGGTGTTGTAATTTTATTTCCAACAATATAAAGTGTATCATCTGTAGCAACGCCATCTGTTGTATAAGATAATCCTGTATAATAATAACCAGATACAGTCAATGGGTTGTTAACTGCCGAAATAATATTACCTATCACATTTCCATATCTCAATGAAACATATCCACTTTTAAGATCATTAGCAGCAATGTTCATATTGAAATAGTTGTAATTAAAATCAATGTAACCAGAAACCAACTCACAGTTCAAAATGTTTACTTTACATCTTGCACCAGCAGGGCTTGCACCACTTGCAACGATGTTTCCAGACATGTTTTTCATGTGCATGATAGAAACTGTTCTTCCAACAGCAGGTGTTACTGTAACATTACCGCTCAACAACCACATTACACCTTCTGTATTGGATAATAGTGAAACTGATTTGTCAATTGTAATGTTTTCAACGTAAGGAACACCACCAGATTTAGGTTGAACAATGATTCTATCACCGTCAACTGCAGCTGTTAATGCATCTCCAATAGACGCATAACATCCACCAGAACCCAACTCGTTTACACATAAATCGGCAGCATAAGAATTTGCGCCAAAGAAAGCACTAACTGTTAGTGCCAATACCATTTTTTTAGAAAATCTTTTCATTGTAAATAATTTTTAAAATTAGGTTACAAATATTTAACTAAAAAATGAAATAAAAAATAGTACAAATGTACTATAGATATTTATATGTCGTTGTTAATCAATATATAAGAATTGTCGTCATTTATTGAAAACGACTAATACTTATAAAAAATTGATTTTTTCACTCATTCAAAATTTACCGAACTTCGATTCGTTTGGTAAATTTTTGGTTTTCATTTGCGATCATCAATGTATAAACACCAGGATTAAATTTTTGAACATCAACAGCTATTTGATTTGAGTTAGACGACGTTGAAGAGTAAATGGTTCTTCCACAAAGATCTATTAATTGAATGGTATTTTCGGTGTTTTTAAAAGACTCATTCATCACAATCTGCAAATAATCGGATGTTGGGTTTGGATAGACAGAAATAGTAGAAATATTGTTATCAATGAAATTGATATGTACCAAAGGAGAAGTTGTAAAATCATCATATACTTCGTAAATTGGCAACCAAGGAGCTACTCTCATGATAAAAATACTGGAGCCACCTGGACCAACTTCTTCGTTGTAACCAATATAAACAGAACCAGAGCTGTATGAAGTACTTGCCTGTCCAAGTTCTTGCTGAGAAGCATATTTAATTGAGCTAACGTCTCCATAATAAAAAGGATCTCCTGTATAACCAAACATAAACAAATCGTCTTCACCGTATGAAACTCCCTCTTCAAAATAGGCTGTACAAACAGAAAATAATCCTGGAGCTGCATGCGTAGTGATTCCTACACCTTTAAAATAATTATTGGGCAAAACCTCACTGGAAATAACAGCTTGTGAAACACCATCTACTTTAACCACATACAAACGACTATCACTTTCATCTAAAAAACATGTCCCAACTCCATAAATTAAATGATTGAATAGTTCAATATCGGCAATCTCATAATTTTTTGCCGTACCAGCCATGTTTTTTGTCCAAATAATTGTGTTATTGTCTTGAATTCTACACAACCATCCTTCTTTTAAGTTCGTCGTAGTATTAAATACATATCCACTAATGATAAATGTTGTATCATCAAATTGCTGAATAGCTAATGCATTGTCATCACCAGCATTTGCCAATTGTCTAGTCCATTCCAATGTTCCATTTGCATCGGTTTTAATAATGTAGCTATCGGTTAACCCATCTGTAGTTTTATTTGTCTCACCAACTAAAATCACACCACCATCGTTGGTCAAAGCCATGTCATTTAGTTTTTCCCAACCATCCGTTCCATACGTTTTAAACCATAGTTCATTCCCCGATTCATCAATTTTCCACAGCGCAAAATCATAAGCTCCATTTCCAGAAGAATTGGTAAACCCACCTACAAAGAAACCTTCTCCAGGAATGTGCACAACTCTTCTACCCCAATCAATTTCCGTGCCACCATAAGCTTTTGACCAGATATAATTTCCAAGGCTATCTACTTTCAATAAAAACATTTGAGAAGGTCCATCAACAAAACTCGAAGAAGCACCTGTAATGATATAACTAGAATCTGGTAATTCTGCTATTCCTTGACCATAATCATAGCCATTGCTAGAATATTGCTTGTAAAAATTGGTTTGTGCATTGATTGCAATTGAACTACACACCATTAAAATTGTAAAAAGCTGTTTCATAAATAATCAATTAAAACGGTAATTTAAATTAATAGAAGCACCATATCCATTTCCCAATCCAATTATACCCACCAGATCACTGGTTGCAATTCCAACGTTAAACTGTTTCCAAACGCCTTGTAAATAAACATTTGCTCGAATTCCGCTAAATCCACCATACGATAAGCCTAATCCCATTCTGAACCATTTATTACTTCTATAATGACCTCCTATATAAACCATTGGTAAAGCTCCATTCATGACATACACTTTCCCTCCATAAAACAGTTGGAATTTTTTAGTATTGTGTTCGTCAATAATTTTACCAATTTGAAAAGTAAATGGCAACGCTATCACTTTGGATACAGTATCTCTTTTTAAGCCAATTTCATCAGCAATGTTTTTACCTTTTCCAAAAATAGTTCCGCCATTAATAATATCCGAAAAAGTATATCCATCGTAATAAATGGTGGTATCCATTTCATAACTGGAAATGTTTTTATTGATAAACCCTATTCCTAAGTTTTGAAACGATACTTGTAAATAAGATAGTTTTTCTTCTCGACCAACTTTAAAAAACAAATTGGCATCAAAACCTACACCCAATCCTTTGTAAAATGGGCCCATATTAGCAACCATTCCTTTGCCATCCAACATTAATTTGGCATCAAACCCAGTATTGTCTTGATAAAGAGAAGTTTCATTTGAGTAGAAATTGATGTAATTGGTAATTCCATAAATATTCAACGTGACACTCGATTTTGTTTTGTTGTCAATAAAACCAAAACCAATTTTATGAGCAGCTGTAATGCCTGCTACCATGTTGGATAAATCAACCTGTTTGCCCAAGTAGGGTTCATTTCCTCTGAACAACAATCCAAATGCACCCTTTCTATATCTGGCAGCACCACTATAGAACAATCCGGCTTTCACAACAATTCCCCAATCCTTTTTCTTAAAGGGTTTTACTTTGTAATTGATGTATTCAATAGTAGGATCGGTATAAAATCCAATTCGGTTTAGACTTTTTTGTTTTCCATCAATTTTTTCAATTGTGCTTTGAGAAATTTCGCCACCAAAAAGAAAATGTTTGGAAAGTTTCGTTGATATTGCTGTAGATCCAAACTCACCCGATGCAAAAAGATTGATTTCTTGACTTCTTTCCAATGTATCATAAACCAACGGAACAAAATTTTGCGAAAACCCGTTGAATGTCACTAATGATAGCAACATAAAAGTGAAAAGAAATTTATTCATTCTTTGTTCATTTAGATTATCAAAAGTAATAAAAGTTTTTTTGATTTTTGTGATAAAGATTTTTGATTGTTATATTTTTTGTAAAAAAACAAATGATATGATAATATTTAAACAGATTTGTTTTTATTAAAATCTATTTAAATTCTAATTTACTATATTTGCTATTATACTAATCATCAATACTATGAATTCTACTTTTTTAGCAAAGATAGCTTTTAGCTTGTCTTTATTTTTTGCAAGTGTTTCTTTCGGACAACGATGTAATTACACTTGTGGTACTGGTTGTCCAACTATTCCGTTAACAGCAGGTCCCCATACAATTGTTTATTGTACACCTGGTTCATGTACTTTTACCGTTCCTTCTTATGTTAATTCTATTTCTGTTGAAGTATATGGCGCTGGCGGTGGTGGTGGAGGTGTTTGGTCACGATCAAATACTGATCACAGTTGGGGTTCAGACGCATGCGCTGGTGGTGGTGGTGGTGGTGGTGGTGGTTTTACTACTAAATCATTTAGTGTTACTGCTGGTTTAACTTATACTGTAACTGTAGGACAAGGAGGTGCAGGTGGTACAGCCTCATCAATGAGTTCTACTGGTATTAATGTTAATTCAGGAACTCCAGGAGCAACTGGTGGAACAAGTAGTTTTGTTGGAAATGGTGAAAACTTACAAGCATCTGGAGGAACAGGTGGAAATAGTTCTGCAGCATATCGACCAGGATCGTATGATAACAGTCAGTATTCTCATGCTCCAGGGGGGATTGGAGGAACTGGTACAGGTGGTACAACTAGTTACACTGGTGGTAGAGGCTCATTTGGCTTTCCTAATGGATCTAGAGATCATAGTAGTGCTGGCGGAGGATGTGCTGGAAATAATGGCGATGGCCAAATGCCAAGAATAACAACTTATGGTACTTGGGCAAACAATGCAGGAAATACCGCTCCAAATACAGCAAATGAACGGAGAATAGCTGGTCAAGGCGGAACTTGTTTTTCAAGCACAGCTGGTAATGGTGGCGATGGTTTTAGTAGAGGAGCTACAAATGGTGCTAATGCAGGCAATAATGGAATCCATGTTGGTGGTGGCGGTGGTGGTGCTTTGTCTCACAATCATGGTTCTTCTGCTGTATCAGAAACAGGTGGGAATGGTGCTCATGGCATGGTAGTTATAACATTCTTTAGTACACTTGGTGTGAATTTATCTAATTTTAATGTGCTTTGTGAAAGTACTAAAAGAATTATTAATTGGGAAACGATCATAGAAAAAAATTCATCTCATTTTATTGTTGAAAAAAGTAGAGATGGGTATAATTGGGTTAGTGTTGAAACTTTAAATGGTGCAGGAAATTCCAACAGCAATCATTTTTATTCTATTAGTGATGACTCACCTATGTTTGGAGTTATTTATTACCGTCTAAAACAATATGATTATAACGGTGTAAGCACCATTTATGGACCTTTAATCTCCGATTGTTATACTCAAAATAGCATAATTGCATATCCAAATCCTGCACAAAATAATTTTGCAATTGAAGTGAATTCTGAAGATCAATTAGATGGTGCTATTGTAATCACGGATTTAAATGGGAAAGTTGTTCTAAATAAAGATGTTATAGTTGGTAAAGGATTATCAAAATTTTTTATTGATTGTAGCCATTTTGCAACAGGAAGTTACTTAATTAGACTAAACAACATTGAAAAATCAAACTCATTTAAGCCTATTAAATTGATGATTCAATAGATTCCTAATAGCGAACGACAATCTCTCTAGAATGAGGCTATTTCTCATAACAAGCTTGCAGTAATTTCTTTTTAAAATAACATAAGGCTCGAGTAAATGAATCTCGAGCCTTCCTATCCACAAAAATTTACTGCAATTTATAAACTATTGGCAATGTAAAATAGCTTTTGACTACTTTTCCTTTTTTCTTAGCAGGAACCCATTTTGGCATGTTTTTAATGACGCGAATAGCCTCAGCATCACATTCTGGGCAACCTTCCATTTTTCGTAATACCGAAACACTTTCTATCGTTCCATTGCTACCAACCACAAATCTCAATGTAGTTTTCCCTTGAATGTTAGATAAAACAGCAATTTCGGGATAGTGAATGTTTTTGGAAAGATACCTCATCATTTCTTTATGTCCACCTGGATAACTAGCTTCAATATCCACAAAATCCTCAATGACTTCATTGGTATTTGCATCATTTCCTTCTCCTCCATTGGAAGTGCCACCACCAACAGCATTTCCGCTAGTACCATCGTCTCCTCCACTTGTTGTGTTGCCAACCTGCTGATTCACCAAACCTTCTTGTGTTTCTACAGAAGTAGTTGTTTGTGCATCAGTTGGTATTAATGTAACAAACTGTTTGGTTTTAATTTTCTGAGTTAGAGCAGGTAAATTTTCCTCTTTAGGTTTTAAGACCAACGGAAACTCAATGATAGAAGTGACAAATTCACTCGTGTCTGGCAATAGGTTTACTTTCTCAATTTTTGAGCTTTTGTAATAAAACACACCTATAATTAAGAGAAAAGTAAAAAACAAAGCACTTAAAATCAGAATTAGATTTCTGTTGTAATCATTTCTGATTTTATAAGCACCATAAGCCTTGTTTCGGCTCTCAAAAACAACATTGTTTCTGGCAGTTGAAGTAACTTGCAACCAAGTTCTTGAAGTGTAATAGTCATAAAGCGAAATGACTAATACGATACACGAAATTACGATTAAAGCTGACATATTATTTAGTTTTAAGTTTATACTAAAGTTATGGCAACTAATTGAAAGATTTTTTACGAATGAATAAAGTGTAGAATTGATAGATTACACGGTAGTTTTTGGTTATTTAAAAGATAAAAGAACAAAAAAATCCTGAGTAATCTCTTACCCAGGACTTTATAATATAAACTTAAAAATTTATTGAAGCTTAAATGTTACAGGCAAGTTGAAATAACTTTTTACAACTTTACCATCATTTTTAGCTGGCTTCCATTTAGGCATGCTCTTTACAACTCGAATTGCTTCTTTGTCGCACTCAGGACACCCTGGAACACCTCTAGCTACAGTTACGTTTTCAATTGCTCCATCTTTACCAACTACGAAGCGAAGTGTTACCTTACCTTGAATACCTGCTTGGATAGCAACTTCTGGATATTTAATATTTTTTGCTAAATATTTCATCATCTCAGCAGTTCCACCAGGGAAAGCAGCTTCTTCGGCAACGAAAGTTAAGATTTCTTCTTTTTCCTCTACTTTTTTCTCTTGTACAGGAGGAGGTAAAAACGTTTCTGTTTCCTTTTCGTTTGTTACAGTAGATGCTTTTGTATCTTGCATCACATCTTGAATTGGCGGAGGAGTATCCACTTGTTCGTCTGTAACAACAGGAGGTAAGAATTCCACTGATTTTTCCATTTGAACAGGAATTTCCTCTTCAATTGGTGGTGGTGGTGGAACATCCTCATCCAATGGTGGAGCTTCAATTGTAAAAAGTGAAGTATCCATTGGAGGAAGTTCTTCTTCTGCTTCAGGTAAAGACTTAATGAATAAGTATGTACCATAAGCTAGGCCGATTGTAGCAACAACCCCAACCAAAATTAAAATTAAGTTACGGTTGTAGCTGTTTCTGATTTCGTAAGCACCATATTCTTTGTTACGTTCACTAAAAACAACCTCATTTCTTGAAGATGACGTAATTTGTTGCCAACTTCTTGAAGAGAAATAGTCATATAGAGAAACCAATAAAACAAATGCTGTTATTATAAATACAATTCCCATGACTCAATTATTTATCTGTTTTAGCTTTAACTAACTTAAGTTCATCGGCAGAAATATCAACTGGTGCAATCACCCCGATGTCAGCAATTTTTAATTCATCAACTAAGTCAATAAAGTTATTACACGTTGCTTTGTCATCAGTTTTAATCAACACTTTAAGAGCTGCGTTATCACCTTTAGCCTCACGCACTAAGCGTAAATAAGTACTATCAGCAATTTCTTTACCCTTTAATTGTTTGTCGTATCCTGCTTTTTTCTCAAGTACAAAACGGTTCAAGTTTGTAAGTAATTTTCTTACTCCCTGTGGGCTAAAATCTGTTTCCTCTAATTGAGTAGCTGGTTTACCAGCAGAATTTCCCTCAGGGTAGAATTGATCCTGATAATAAAAAATTTTATCATTGGACAACAAAAAAGTAACAGCGTTGTTAATTTTTTGCTCTGTTTTTTCCGCTTTTGGATCCGGTTTAGCCGGGTAAACCAAACTCATTACCTTTGGTTTACTAAAAGTGGAAGTCATTACGAAGAAAGTAAGCAATAAGAATGCCAAATCCACCATTGGCGTCATATCCATAGTTGGTGTACCTTTTTTGGCTTTCTTTTTCCCTTTGCCATCTCCGCCTCCTGCATCTACAATTTGTGCCATTTCTTATTGAGGTTTTCTCGGATCTGCTCTCAAACCTGTAACAAAGTTAAGGTTATTGATATTCAAATCACGAAATGTTTCTATTACTTTCTTAGCATACAAATATTCAGCTTTACCGTCCACTTTTAAGATAAACTTTGGTTTAAACTCATTGATATTTGGGTCGTAACCTTTATCTTTAGCTTCGTAATAAGCTTTTTCTCCAACAGCTAACATTTCCGCATTTCCATAACTAATCCAATCTTTTAATTGGTTGTTTGTGGAGTCTGTCGGAATAGCCATTGTTTTACCTGTTGCTATAAATTCTTTTCTTTGATCGCTGGACATATCTAAGAATGCCGGCATTTCCTGAATACTACATCCAAAGTCAGTAAGAGCTCCAAATTTCTCAATTTGTTGTGGAGAAAATGGAATCTGGTATTTTGCAGACATACGCTTCAACAAGTTTTCTTTTGCTTCTGCTTTACCTGAAATACCAAAATATACTCTACCTCCTTGGTCAACTGTAATCATTACCACGTTTTCAGGAATTGTCATTTCTGAAATACTAAATGGAGTGTCAACCTGAACTACTTCATCTGAACGGAAATTAGCCGCAAGCATAAAGAATGTAACCAGCAAGAAGCCCAAGTCCACCATTGGTGTCATGTCAATCGCAGGGGCTGCTTTTGGTTTGCTAGCTTTTGCCATTTTTTAAATTTTTTCCGTTAATGAATTATTTTACAGACTTAGAGAAATCTTGTACAATTGTAAAACTTGCCTCATCCATGCTGTGTGTCATTTGATCAATCTTAGTTGAGAACAAGTTAAAGAAGATAATCGCAATAGTTGAACCTGTGATACCCAATGCCGTATTAATCAAGGCTTCAGAGATACCAGCAGCCAACTGAGCTGTGTCTGGTGCACCGTGAGACATCGCAGCAAACGCACGAATCATCCCCAATACCGTACCGATCAAACCAACTAACACCGAGATAGACGCAATTGTTGAAATAACAGAAAGATTTTTTGTCAACATCGGCATTTCTAACGAAGTTGCTTCTTCTAATTCTTTCTTAACGCTTTCAATTTTTTGTTCTTTATTCATTGATGTTTCATTAGCCATCAATTCATATTTTTCTAATCCAGCAGTTACTACATTTGCCAAAGAACCTTTTTGTGTTTCACACAATTCTTTTGCTTCTGCAATGTTTCCTGAAGCTAATAAACCTTTGATTTTTTCAACAAATACATTCAAGCTTCCTTTTCCTTTTGCTTTTGCTAAAGTAACAAAACGCTCAACTGTAAAGATGATAACGATAATGTTAATCGCAACTAATAACGGTACAATGAAACCTCCTTTGTGAATAATCCCTAAGAAATTTCCTTGCAATGGTTCGTTTTCCGGATTGTTGTCAACGAAGTTTGCTGGGTTACCAAAAATGAATTTGTAAATTAAAATACCCGTAATTAATGCAATTACAATAGCAATTGCTCCCACTAGTGCAGAGAATCCACCTGCTGATTTTTTACTACTCATAATTAAATTTTTAAGTTTTAAATTTTAGTTTTAATCGCAAACTTAATAAAATGATTTGAAAAAAAGAACATATAATTATGAACACATTCATTTTTTTTATTGAAATGTAGTAAAATGCACCTGAATGGCTGTATTCATCTCTTATTCTGAATCCATTTTTCGGTAATAAAATGAAAGGCTTTTTTTGTTAAATAGTATGGCATGTTATTTGAAATAGTATCTTCGAAGAAAATATTGACAATGAAAACAACTTTTTTGATACTTACTTTTTGGACTATAAGTTTGGTTTCTTTTTCTCAACTTGTTGATGGTGAGTTGGTAAAAGAGGGAAGAAAACTTGCTGTCCCTTCTGATTTCACGATGTATGAATCCACTTCGGGTGATGTGTTTTATCGAATTGCTGTTGATCGAACAGGAAAAGTAACAAGTGCGAAACTTATTGGTGATAAATCTGTAAAAGTCTCCATCCCTTTGGATGTAAGAATTTATAATTATTTAATGGATTTAAAATTTGAACCCGGAAACCATTTTCCAAAGTTTCATGATTGTGAAGTTAAAATTACATTAAAACCGAAATCAGCTTCCGATTTAAAATAACGGCTCTCCATTGGCATCTGTTGTTAGAACATCTGTCATATAAAGAAAAAATGGATGCATTGTTTTATAGGTCTCAATCACTTTTTTTGTGAAATCATCTGCCATCACTTCTTTGTCTGTAAATGATTTTTTTAGTAAAAACTGCTTTTGACGAATCAATGCTATACGTGAATGGTTTTTGTCAAATCCTTTTGGTGCTGTCTTAACGGCTTCTCCAAGTAATCCGCCCAACTCTTTTTTGAGTATTTTATCATTTAGAATGATTTCCAAATCATCTTCAATGGCTATTGCTTGGCGGATTTTTAATAAATCATCTTTTTCTGGACTCCAAAATCCACCTCCAACAAACGAATTATCTGGTTCCAAATGCACATAAAAACTCCCTCTATTATTTGGTTGTTTTCTCATATAAATTGCGCCAAAATGATTTTTATAGGGCGTTTTATCTAATGAAAATCGAACGTCTCTATATATTCGGTAAATACGGTATTTTCCAAAATCATCTATTTTTGATAATTCTAGGTTGATGGCATCAAAAATACTAGTCGCTTCATTTTTTGCTTTCTCGTAATCACGCTTATTTGCATCAAACCATTCGCGATTGTTATTTTGTTTGAGTGTATTCAAATAGTTAAAAAGAAACATAATTTTATTTTATAGGTGCAACCAAAAGTAACGTTTTTTAGGATTAAAAGCTACTTTCATTATTAACAACCAAACCTAAAAGAGTAACATCATCCGTTTGTTCTTCATTCTTCTTCCATTCCATAAACGTCCATTGCAGTTGCTCATATTGTTGTTTCATAGAAAGTTGATGATTTTTATAAAGCAATTGTTTTAATGCTTTTTGCTTAAACTTCTTACTTTGACTACCTCCAAATTGGTCGCTGTATCCGTCAGTAATTAAATAAAAAGTAGTTTTTCCTTGATAGGACAATAGATGCGTTTCAAAAGTCTTACTTGTTGTTGTCTTGCCAACAGGTTGTTTGTCGGGTTTTAACTCAAAAAATTGATTGTTATGAATATACCACAACGGATTATTTGCTCCTGCCCATTTAATTTCTTTTGTTGTTTGGTTGATTGAAAGGAGTGAAATATCCATACCGTCTTGTATTTCATGCCCTTGTTTTTCAAATGTTTCAATAACTATTTCTCGTGCTTTATCAAGTATTTCTCCAGGAAGTTCTTTGTTGAATATATGTAGAGCACTATTCAAGGCATTTGCACAAACAACAGAAACCATTGCTCCTGGAACCCCATGCCCAGTGCTATCCGCTACGGCGAGATAAATGGTATTGTTTTTTTGTTCCAACCAATAAAAATCTCCTGCAACAATATCCTTGGGTTGATACAATAGAAAATAATGTTTCAACTGATTTTTGAGTAGTGATTCAGCAGGTAAAATGGCTTCTTGAATTCTTTTGGCATAGTTGATAGAATCTACAATTTCATTGTTTTTTTGCTCAACAATTTTCTTCTGGTTGTTAATCAATGCACTGTACTTCTGATTCCTCTTTAAACCTTTGTAGGTAATAAATGCAATAATAAGTAGTAACAATGCAATAAACGAAACACTTATCAAAACAACCTTCTGACGTTGTTCTTTTTCTTTAATTAATACATCTTTTTTCTTTTGCTTTTCGTTGGCAATGGCTTGTTTCATATCAAATTCATACTGCATTTGAATTTGAGTAATTAATCGGGTGTTTTCTTCATTGATTAAACTATCTCTATAACTGATATAATTGTTGTAATAGGAAAGTGCATTTTTGTAATCACCTGATTTTTCACTAATAATACTTAATTTTTGGTATGCATTTTTGATAACTTCCTTTTCATTCGTTTGAATGCTGATGGATAGACTGTTTTGAGCCAAATGATGTGCTTTCTTATATTCTTTATTTTTTAACGCCAATTCACTCAATAACAATTTGCAATAGGCAATTCCACTGTTGTAATTTAGTTCTTCATAAATATTAAGGGCTTTTTCGGCATAGTTTTTTGTTTGTTCTTTTTCCTCTAAAATGGCATAAGTTGATGCTAGATTATAGTAAGTTTTAGCAATAGCAAGTTGTTGATCCGTTTTTTCAACAATTTGAAGAGCTAATTTGTGATAGTCAATTGATTTTTGATAGTTTTTTAATTCGGTATAAACAATTGCAATATTACTATATGATTTACTGATTTCAATTGAATCATTTGTTGATTGGTAATATTTTAATGAGATTTTGTAATACTTTAAAGCATTGGACAAATTCTTTTGTTGGTAATAAATGTTACCGATGGCATTATTGGTTCGAGCTGTACCTAATGGGTTGTTTGTCTGATTGTAGATTTTTAAAGCTTTTAGTTGGTTTTTTATTGCTTCTGTATAATTTCCCAATCGGTAATAAGCGAGTCCAATATTGTTATAGGTTTCTGCTTCGTATTGTTGGTGATCGAGTTGGTGATAAATAGTACCTGCTTTTAAATAAGCATCTGTTGCTTTGGTGTATTCCCCATTTAAATAATGAAAGTAGCCCAAATTGTAGTATAAATCGGCTAATTCTTCTTGTTTATTAGATGCTAAGCAAAGGTGAATACAATTGTTATATAGTATTACAACTGTATCTTTACTGGTATTAAATTCTGCTACCGTAATAAGGTTTTGGTATGATTTTATTTCATTTTCAATCAGTTTTTTACTTTTTGCAAGTAACAATGCCTTTTTTGCAGTGTTATAAGCTTTTTTGTATTCAGATTGATTGTAATATGCTTTAGATAAATCAATGTATAAGTCAATTTTTGCATCCGAAGAGCGTTCTTGATTTATTTTTGATTTGATTGAATCGATGGAATTATTTTGCGCACAAATACTCTGTGATGCAATGAATATCATCAATAGGAATAAGTAGTTTTTTGCTATTGAATAAATAGAAATCATCACAAAAGCAATAAATTTATTTGATAAAATTATACGAATCTACTCTATAAAAAAAGCTTTTGCCCATTTACTTTAAATAGAGTTTTTTAATTCGCACAATTGGTCCGCCACATTTCTTTTGGTGGCACGCAATACAAGCATCCACCATGGCGTTGAAATTTTCTTTTTGGTTGGATGATTCACTATAAACGAACTTTTGAGCAATTAAAAATTTATCTGCATATTCTTTGAAAACATCATCCATATCCGATGGATCTGTCAAAAGTGCTGTATGGATTTTTAAGTAATCGGCATCAAATTTTCCTAAATCTGTTTCTCCATTTTCAATTTTAACCTTGATTTGTTTGTTGTCGTTAAACATTCTTTCCATCAAAGCTGCCATTTCTGACAATTTATAGACTTCATAGGATGACTTCTCTTCTGAAGATGTGCTGCATTCTTTGGAAGTTTTGGACTTACATCCAACAAAAAGCAATCCAATTAATAAAAAAGATAAAAACCGCATTTTATTTTGTTTTTGCAGGTTTTTCAGCTTTATTTTCTATCAAAACGCCATCAGCTAAAAATGAATACGTATATTCTGGTTCGGTGATTTCATCAATTTCTTCTTGAGTTTTACCAGCATCTTTTGCATAGTGTTTTAACTCATCAACAGAAGTAACACTTACAAATGCTTTGCCTTCAACAATACCATTTTGATCAGCTGCGTCTTTTGGAACAAAGAAACCATAATCGGCAAAACGAACAAATGCTTCGTTTTCTTCGTCAAGGTCTAATGTCATCCAGCAACCTTTTTTCTGGCAAACGTCTAAAATTTCTGATTGGAATTTCACATGTACCGTATCACCTTCTTTCATGCTTTTGTACATTTCCATCATTTCTACTTTGGAAATAGCTTTGTCTTCAGTAATTTTTTCTCCAAATGAAGAGTAGCTTATTGGAGTAGTCGTTTCTTCTTTTGTAGTTTTTGTGTTACATGCAGCAAGTAGAAAAGCCAATCCGATTAATGTTAAAATGTTTTTCATAGTTATGAATTTGGGTACAAAAATAAATTAAAAATCCTACAAAAAAAATGATTTTAATCAGTCACCTTTAAATTTGCTTTCACACTTGTGCGAAGATAGAGATTTGTTAAGTTTGTTTTAATTGTTTCTACCTTGGCGTCGTGTACTTTTCCATTTAATTGGTAATCTCCAATTTTTTGCTTCAAACTTTGGTTAACTGTTGCTTTAAGTTTGTCAAAATCTTCTTTAAAATCAACGGTACTTGCTTTGCGCAATTCTTCTGTAATTTTCTTAGAAAATAACCAATCAGCCATTTTAATTAAGGTGCTTATGGTTTGAATATCGTAATCGATGGCTGTCAAACTAAAAACTTTTGATTCATTGTTAAATTCTGGTGTACCTTTTAAGTACAAAACACCTTTTTTAGAACCATCGAAAGTTACACCAATCACAATTCTATTGTCGGGCAATGCATTGACATCAAATTTAGTAAACACAAATTGTTTTCCTCTTAAATCCAACGTTTTTCCACCTAATTCTTTTGTCATCAATGTTGATAAAGAATCATAATCTAATGTAATATCTGTAATTAACTCGAATGTATCTTTTGGTATTGACGAAACAATTTGCAATTCGGGAAGTTTTGATGGAGATGCTTGTTCTTGTGTTTGATTCAACAAGGTAGAGCAATTTAACAACAAAGCTGTATATAATTTATTGTTCTCAAAACGGGGTTTAACCAATGAAATGGATTTCGGCTGTACATGCAAATAACCGAATCCAGGCACTGAAATACTTTTGTTCAATTGTTTCCATAAATCTTCTGCATCTTTTTTGAATGATATTTCTGCCAATTCAGCATCCATCGTTTTTGCTTGTTCTGTAACAACTGCTGTTACACGCTCCATTACTTTTTCTGTGGCATCAAATTTAAAAACAGTGACTTTGCATGGATTGACTGGTTCAACCTTATCTATTTTAGTTTTAGCTGTTAATCCAAAATCTTTATTGACTGACACATCGGTCAAGAGTGAAATTTTAACTGATGGTTTTGTTTCGTTAACTCCACATGAAAATGGGATCACAGGTGACAAGCATTTCTGATCACCAAATATACCTGTACAAGTAGCACAATAGTTCATCTTTATCCAATAAGAACCATCTAATTTTGTAATAATGGTTTGCTTATCGGCAGTTATTTGAAAAGCATCTTTGTAGAACTCATACATGTAACGAACACCACTACATGGATAATCACCTCCTTTCATAACGTCGGGAACCTTATTTTCGGCTTCTTTGACGAGTTTTGAAAGGTTAACTTCGAGTGGAACAACTATTTGGTTGTTGACAGCACTTATTTTACTATTGGTTTCATCTTGCAATAGCAATGGAGCTGTAGGTTTTATTGCACCACAACTTGATAAAAAAATTAACATGCAAATAAAAACAATAGAGCTTTTCATGCAATCAACTACATATTTCTTCTATACTGCCCTCCAACTTCAAACATGGCATTGGTAATTTGTCCTAAAGATGCTGTTTTACACGTTTCCATTAATACTTCAAAGATGTTTTTATTTTGAATAGCAGCTTCTTGAACGTTTGCCAATCCTTGTTCTGTAATTGCTTTGTTTCCTTCTTGAAGGTTGCGCAACATTTCGATTTGGTATTGTTTTTCTTCCTCTGTTGCACGAATAACTTCTTTCGGAACAACTGTTGGAGAACCTTTTGAACTCAAAAATGTATTGACACCGATAATTGGGAATTCTCCCGTATGTTTCAATGTTTCATAATACAAGGATTCTTCTTGTATTTTTCCACGTTGATACATGGTTTCCATTGCTCCTAACACACCTCCACGTTCTGTGATTCTATCAAACTCAGTAAGAACTGCTTCTTCTACTAAATCGGTTAACTCTTCTATAATGAATGAACCTTGTAGTGGATTTTCGTTTTTCGCCAATCCCAATTCTCTATTGATAATCAACTGAATAGCCATTGCTCTACGCACAGATTCTTCGGTTGGTGTCGTAATCGCTTCGTCATACGCATTGGTATGTAGTGAGTTACAATTGTCATAAATCGCATACAACGCTTGTAATGTGGTACGGATATCGTTAAAATCAATTTCTTGTGCATGTAGTGAACGCCCTGAAGTTTGAATGTGGTATTTCAACATTTGTGAACGTGCATCAGCACCGTATTTTTTCGCCAATGCTTTTGCCCAAACACGTCGAGCAACACGACCAATTACTGCATATTCCGGGTCGATACCGTTGGAAAAAAAGAACGATAAATTTGGTCCAAATTCATTGATATCCATTCCGCGTGACAAGTAGTATTCTACGTACGTAAATCCATTTGCCAACGTAAATGCCAATTGCGTAATCGGATTAGCACCTGCTTCTGCAATGTGGTAACCAGAAATAGAAACAGAATAGAAGTTTCTAACACCATTTTTAATAAAGTACTCTTGAACGTCACCCATTAAGCGCAACGCATATTCCGTTGAAAAAATACACGTGTTTTGTGCTTGGTCTTCTTTTAAAATGTCTGCTTGAACCGTTCCACGAACAGATTTCAGCGTTGTCGCCTTGATTTGTTCATAGACCTCTTTTGGTAATACTTGGTCGCCTGTAACACCTAACAACATCAATCCCAAACCATCATTACCTTCTGGTAATTCTCCTTGATAACGAGGACGAGCCACGCCTTTTTGTTTGTAAATTGTTTCAATTTTTGCTTCCACCTCTGCTTCTAAGCCATTTTCTTTGATGTATTTCTCACAATTTTGGTCGATTGCTGCATTCATAAAGAAACCTAACAATATTGGAGCTGGTCCGTTGATTGTCATCGAAACAGATGTTAGTGCATGCGTTAAATCAAACCCTGAGTACAATTTCTTGGCATCGTCTAAACAGCAAATAGAAACTCCGGAGTTTCCAATTTTTCCATAAATATCTGGACGCAAGGCAGGGTCGTTTCCATACAATGTTACCGAGTCAAACGCCGTAGAAAGACGTTTTGCAGGCATTCCTAAAGAAACGTAGTGAAAACGTTTGTTGGTTCTTTCTGGTCCCCCTTCTCCGGCAAACATACGTGTTGGATCTTCGCCTTCGCGCTTGAAAGGAAACAAACCAGCGGTATATGGAAATTCTCCCGGTACGTTTTCTTGCAACGACCAACGTAAAATATCTCCCCAAGAACTGTATTTTGGCAAAGCAACTTTTGGAACTTGTGTATGTGATAACGACTCGGTATGAGTGTCTAATGTCAATATTTTATCTCGTACTTTAAATTCAAACTTTGGATTTTTATATTTTTCCTTTTTAGCTTGCCAATTTTCAATAATTGCCCAGTTTTTTGGGTCAAAATTTAATTTTTCTAATTCAAATGCTTCTTGCAAACCTTTCACTAAACGGTCTTTGTCTTCAATTTTAGAAGTTTGCACTGTTTCAATGGATTTGTGTAAACCAAACAGTTTATCGGCTACTTCCACTTGCTGATTCACCCATTTATCAAATGAACGATTGTTTTCAGAAATTTCTGACAAATAACGTGTTCTATCTGGTGGAATGACATAAATTTTCTCCGACATTTCCTTCGTTACTTGGAATGTCGAATTTAAATCTGCCCCTGTTTTTTCTTTAATTTTTTCAATCACTACTTTGTAGAGTGAATTCATCCCAGGATCGTTGAATTGCGAGGCAATTGTTCCGTAAACCGGCATAGAATCTACTGGTTGATCAAAAAGAGTGTGATTGCGTTGGTATTGTTTGCGCACATCTCTCAATGCATCTAACGCACCACGTTTGTCAAATTTATTCAAAGCAATAACGTCGGCAAAATCCAACATATCTATTTTCTCTAATTGTGTTGCCGCCCCATATTCTGGTGTCATTACATACAAAGAAGCATCAGAAAAATCCATGATTTCTGTATCCGATTGACCAATTCCTGATGTTTCCAAAATAATCAAATCGTAATTAGCCGCTTTCAAAACAGCCAATGCTTCTGGCACGTATTTTGATACTGATAAGTTGGATTGACGTGTAGCCAAAGAGCGCATATACACACGTTCGTCTTTAATGGAGTTCATGCGGATTCTATCACCTAACAATGCTCCACCAGTCTTGCGTTTTGAAGGGTCAATTGAAACAACAGCGATTTGCTTGGTTGGGAAATCAATTAAGAAACGGCGAACCAATTCATCTACTAATGATGATTTACCAGCTCCTCCCGTTCCTGTAATTCCCAAAACAGGCACTTGATTCTTCGCTGCCATTGAATGAATTTGCTCAAAAATAGCTTTTGATTCTTCTGGATAATTTTCTGCTGCAGAAATTAATTTTGCAATCGCAGGAACAAATTTATCTTGAATTTTAGAAACCTCATCGGTTAAATTATTACCCGTTGGAAAATCACACAATTCCACCACATCGTTTATCATTCCTTGCAAACCAAGTGCACGACCATCGTCTGGGTGATAAATACGTGTAATACCATATTCTTCCAACTCTTTAATTTCTGAAGGAAGAATTGTTCCACCACCGCCACCAACAATTTTAATATGTGGTGCTCCTTTTTCTTTCAAAAGGTCGTACATGTATTTAAAATACTCCAAATGCCCCCCTTGATACGATGTCATTGCAATAGCTTGTGCATCTTCTTGGATGGCACAGTTCACTACCTCTTCAACAGAGCGGTCGTGTCCTAAGTGAATAACTTCACATCCGGTTGCTTGGATGATACGACGCATAATATTAATTGCAGCATCATGCCCGTCAAAAAGAGAGGCTGCTGTAACAATTCTTACTTTATTTTTTGGTGTGTAGGGTATTACTTTTTCCATAAGGGCAAATTTAATTATTTTTTCTTGTTAGATGAAAGAGTATAAGTAACTTTGTACCAATAATAATTGAATTCAGGTGAAAGTTAAACAAATTATAGAGTTTTTATCATCCAATGATGAGAAACAGATAAAGAAAGCGTTAAGTGGATTAAAAAGTGATGGTGATGCAAGTGTGATTGAACCACTTGTTGAATTGTTATTGAATGATAGAATGGATAAAAAATTCCAAAAAGATGTATTGGAAATTCTCTCAAGCATAAAAGACACTTCTGCTGTCGATTCGATGATAACTATCTTAAGAACAGACAAATACTTACCTGTTCGCCAATTGTTATTATCTACCATTTGGAATACATCGTTGGATTATACCAATTACCTACCCGATTTTGTTTTGATAGCTTGTGAAGGCGATTTATTAGAAGCTTTGGACTGCTTAACCATTATGGAAAATATGCCAAGTCAAATTGAAGAACGTCATATTTTGGAAGCGCAATGGCATTTAAAAGAATATTTGGAAAACACAGCGCAAAAAGACGAAAAGAAAGCTCAAATTATTTCAGAAATAGCGCTATTTATTAAAGATGCAGATAGAACTATTGAAGGATAAAACGAGTTTCTGTTGATTGGTATTCAATTAATCTACGTCCGTTAGATTTTCATTGATTAGGATGTTTTTCAAACTGAAACTGAAACTGCCATAACAATTAAAGGTGTTGATACTATCTATCTGTGCTGTGTATTTTGTTTGTTTGTGCGACCACATCACATACGATTTATTGGATTGAACCATTTTCGGCTCACTTCCTGAAGAATAAAACAATTGATTGGTGGAATTAGCCCCTTTATAGTTCAAAGGAGGTGAAAGCAATAAGTAATATTTGTTTTCTTGCTCGGTCAGGAAACCCTTTTTTAACATAAGATTTCGGAAGTTGTTAGATTTTTCATTCAAACTATAAAACAGTGAAAAGCCCAGTACTTTTGATTCTTTTACTTTCGTTACCTCAGTAATGTTAAATTCATCATCTATTTCAGATTCTATAAATTGTTGTTTAAAATTAATCCAGCCACCTTGGTGAAAGGCTAAATCTCCTCCCCAATTGTCAATAAATTCTTTAAACGGGAAATGAATTCTAGTTCTTTTCGCCAATAAATACTTATAAAGAGGATGCTCTGGATGCTCTTTTAAATACGTTGGGTCAATATGTAGGTTAATTGCTAATTTAGTAAAAGCTCCCTGAATAAAATCTGGGCCACTCTCTTTTAAAGTAAATGGTAATGTATCTGTACTTGTTAATTGGGTATTAAAATAAACGCTTGTTGAATCAAAAGTGGGATAGGCAATAACGTGATCAATGTGTAATTCTTTAAAATCAGCTAGCTTTGATATTAAAATAGCGCTTTTATCGATGTATTGCTTTTGATTCAATAATTCAACCCAACTTGGAGATACTTGATTGGGTTTTGCCTGACAAATACGGTTTATTTGTTTTACAATAGAATCACCTTGATAATAACAGAGATAGTCATTTCCATAAAACAAATACGATTTTTGTCCTTTTACTTTTAAGACCTTTTGTTTATTGATTTTTAATTCTTTGACTTCAAAAAAATATTTGAATTTATCCAATCCTTTCTGTAGTCGTGTGCTATCAATTAATTCTGTCAAAACGCCAAATTCACCAGTACTATTTGCAAAAAGGTAAGACGGTTTTTGAATGTTTAATCCATACGATTTTGCTTGTGACAGGATAAATTCAGGAGAAAGAAAATCACGGTAAGAAACTTTGTAATAAAACATTAAACCGCTCACTTCTCTTGCCAATCTGATACAATCAATTGTTGCCATAAAATCCGCATCCGGCAATCGATCTTCAATTGTCGGAGGATCTGCTGGTTTGTTTATATAAGGTCTTATAATTAAAAAAGCACCAAATAAAATAGCCAATACAAATATGAGCGTTAATTTACGCAGCATGAAATTTCTATTTTGAAATCAGATAGATACTATTCACAAAGTCTAAGATATACTTGCTTGAATTTTCGTACTTGTTATCAAACGTATAAACCAAGTTGAATTTCGTGTTTTTTCGTGAAGTTTTGGATGAAGTCAATTTCATAAAACCACCTTTTCCTCTCATGGCATCAACAATTTCATTTTGTTCTCCACTGAATAAATCTCTTGGTAATTTATCAATAGTTGTTCCCCAATCCACTTCTGCATACATAAACCCATTGGATTTAATTTCTTTTGCTTTCTTACCACTTATAGCATCGGCATTGTAACCATTGTTGTGGTTTAGAGCCAAATCTTCATCATTCGTAAAAATGAAAAGTCCATTTTTATTAATCAAATAAAGAGGAGCTGCATTCAAAATAGCGTTATTAACGACCCAATAACCATCTTTTTGTTGCATATCTTTTCTAATTCTTTTAACTCGATAAAGCAATCTATCTAATACATCTGATTTAGCAGTTGAAAACCCCAATGTAAAAATAGGCATATCCTCTTCTGCTTCTACTTCCTGTTCTGAATATTCAAATGTATCCTCATCATAATCAAAGATGATTTTCTTTGTTTTTACCTTTTTAATACCGTTAAACGTTCCAAACAGACTTCCTTTAACACTTCCAAATAAGGCGTCCTTATTAATGTATTCGTTTAAAATATCTAATAATAACAACGAAAACGCAACTTCTTCATCGTCTTCTTTATCTAAAATTGGAACAATCACTTCATACGCTTTTTCATACGCACTTCTTAGATTAACATTGTAAGTAAAAAACGATGAATTGTTTTTATGAATGTATTTTAAAATGTTGCTATCAAATTTTGTATCGTTTAACTGTTGGTAAACGGTTCCTAGCTTATCACCATAGTTAGATGTAGCTTTAAATTCTATGTTGTTTTCATTCAAAAAGATATCGCCAATAATTAAATTACCTGTATATAAGTCTTTTAACTCATTAAACAACCCTGGCAACATTGTTCTCAAGTACCAAAAACTTTGATTTTTTTCAAAATTTCGTGAATTATCTAAGTAAAAAATTCCATCAGACTGATTGTTTATTTGTTTGGCAAAACGGTTGTCATAGCTTATTAAATTTTCGTTATTAATAAACATTCCGTTCAACAAGTCCTCCAAATAGGTAATTTGAAGTGAAACAAAAATACTATCTCTTAATTCCCAATAAGTTTTTCCAGAAACGATGTCTTTTACCTCTTCAAAAACAGGTTCCTCTGTACCAGAAACCGTATCTTTAAAGATTTGCTCTTGATTAATAACCTCTTCTGTTTCAACATCTAATATATTGTTTTCAACATTGTCAATCATGTAATCATTATCATACGCTCCCATGTAATAATCATTTCCACGAGCATACCACAAAGAGTCGGTAACCTCAACAATTCGATCATTGATTGGTTCCACTCGAATTAATAAACCACTCTTTCCTTTAATAATTAATCGATTAAAATAAGAACTGTAGTACTGAATATTTGGGTAAATAGATTCTTCTTTTTCAAAATCATCAAATGCTTCAAAGAATTTTTGTTCATCAGAGATACCAAAAGTAAAACCAGAAATTTCATAATCAAACGTTTTACCATAAAAAATGTTTAACTTTTGTTCAAAATCAATACCCGCATCTTTGATTGATTTTCCAGAAGTAGAACCATCAAAAAGCTCTTGTTGAATATCAATCATAAAATCGTATTGTATCAATTCATCCAACGAAACTTTTTGAAAAACAGATAAGTTATTTATACTTAAAACAGTAACGGCATCCTTTGGTATAAGGTCTTGAGATAATTGACTATAAGCAACACTGCTACATAGAGTTAGAATAAGTAAAGCTAAATGCTTCATAGGAATGAATTTTGATTACAAATCTACATAAAATTAAGATAGATTTAATGTAATTAACTTAATTTAATAGGACAAACGCATTTAAATTTAGGGTTAATTCCTATAGGTTTCTCTGACTACGTCATCGAAATGGCGCGTTACAGTGTTCAAAGTAAGGGGAGGATCTAATAAACTAGTTTATTCTTTATTGATTTTTAACCTTACTTTGAACAATGGTAGATTGAAAATTAAATGCGTTTTCCCTGCTTAATTTAAAGAAATCTTATTTAGCTTTGTAGTATGGATTTCCAAGAACAATTATCTCAGTTTGATTTTATTCTATTTGATTTGGGTGGAGTAATTATTGATTTAGATTACAACGCAACTGTTCGAGCTTTTCAAGAAATGGGGCATCAACAATTTAATGAAATATATTCACAAGCTGTTCAAACTGACCTTTTTGATCGTTATGAAATGGGACAATTGTCATCTCCTCATTTTATTAATCAACTAAAGGGAATGATGCAAATAGATTATTCTCCCAATCAATTGGTGCATGCTTGGAATAAGATGATTTTACGTTTTAGGCCAGAAAAATTAGCTTTTTTAGAAACTTTAAGAACAACTAAAACAATTGGTTTATTAAGCAATATCAACGATTTACACGAAGATTACGTAAAGAGAAAACTAAAAGATGTTTCATCCAAACAATTGGAAGATTTTTTTGACTATACGTTTTTATCACATCGCATTGGAATGAGAAAACCCAATGAGGAAACATTTATTTACGTTTGTAAGCAAATGGGTGTACAACCTCATCAAGTATTGTTTATTGACGATAGCAAACAACACATCGAAGGAGCTAAAAAAGTAGGGTTAGCTACTTATTTGTTTCCACAAAATGAAGGATTTTAATGAGACTTTCGTTCAATTAATTTACAAGTTCTCAAGTTTTGATTGCCTGGCTCCAAATGATCTTTAATTCGAGCCAATACACGATCAACTGCTTGTTTACCAATTTCTTTTATCGGTTGACGTAGTGCTGTTATAGGTGGTTCAACAAATTCAAATGCTTCGTCATCATCAAAACAGATTAAGCGAGCATTCTTACCTATTTCAGATTTGTTATTGCGCAAGCTAGCAAGTAATTTCATGACAACCACATTGTTTAAAACCAAGAAAGAATCAAATTGATTGTTTAATAATTCTTTGATAACAGTATTTGCTTTTGATTGACTATCAGGAAGCTGAACAAGTTCCATGGGTATGTTTAACTCATCACATGCTGCTCTTGCTCCTTTAATACGATCTTCTAATGTTACAACTAAACTATTAGCCTTAAAGATAACTGCTAATTTGTTGGGTTTTTTTGAAAATTTACCAATCAGATTTTTTGCTTCAGTAAAATTATCTACTCCAACAAAATCCATTGATGGATCTACTGGTCTATCTGCAAATACAATTGGAATTTTTGTTTCTTTTAAGATAGTTTCTAATTTTTCTATTTTATTACTTGGAGAAACAATCATTCCATCAACAGAACGTTGAAACAATTCACGTATTAAGCTCAGTTCCAATTTATCATCGTCGTTTGTATTTACGATAAATAAATTGTATCCATTTGCATGTAATTGTTCTTGGATAGACTTACACAATTCCGCATAAAATGAATTCGAAATATCGGATACAACTAAACCAATGGTTTTCGTCTCACCTTGACGAAGGCTTTTTGCAAAAAAGTTGGGTACATACTGCATTTCTTTAGCAGTATCCTGAATTATCTTTTGCTTTGCCTTACTAATATTAAATTGGTCGCCTTTACCGTTTAAAACAAAAGAAACGGTAGCTTTAGAAACGCCAACTGCTTTTGCAATATCTTCAAGGGATGTTCTCTTTGTTTTCATGTAGTAGTCTTTTTTGTTATTCTAAGGTAATTTTTTCTGCATTGCCTGATATTCAGCTATGTAGCTATTTCTACCTGTACAACCTTTGTTATTTTTTTGATTATGAAAATTTTCTATTCTATTTTCTGGGTTTGGGTGCGTGTTCAAAAACTGAGGAATTTTGGAGCCTCCTTGTTGCTGAATCTTTTCAAAGAAACCAGCGCCTCCATCTGCGTTGTAATCCGTGTTGCACAAATAGTGAACTGAACGTTCATCAGCCTCTGATTCATGATTTCTAGAAAATTTTAATCCAATTAAACCTGCTGTAACAGTTTTTATCAACTCTCTATTTCCAGCCAACACGTCCAACAATGTTTGAATACCGTACATTGTTGTCATTTGACGTGTAGAGTGACGCATATCAGCGTGTCCAATCTCATGTCCAAGTACTCCTGCCAATTGATCTTCTGACTCTAAAAATTTCAAAATTCCAGTATAAACATAGATGTATCCTCCTGGAGTACAAAAGGCATTGACAGTAGAATCATCATGAATAACTTGTACTCTCCAACCAAAATCATCTTTGTGAGCAACATTCCCAGAATTTAAAATTTTATTTCTAACTTTATAGATGTATTGATACACAGAACTGTATCTTACAGAATCCAATATCGGATACGTAGTTGGGTCAGATGCAATTTCATTGGCAACCTGTTCACCAAATTCTTTATCTTGCTGTATTGTAAATAGATTAATTCCTTGTCCACCACCATTGCTGCTAGAACCACAACCAGTTAATAGAAATAAAGACAAAATGCCTAAAAATAAAGATATTCTCATTTTCTTGTTAAAAATTTGAAATTAGTATAAAGTCTGTTACAAAAGTAATAAAGAAACCAATGCAAAAACCAGTAATTAGTTCTGAATTTGAATGTTTATTTAATTTTATTCTTGAAGTGATAATAATACCGCTCAACAAACAAGCAGCATATAGTGGCCAAATAACAGCTATTGATTGATCTAAGTAATAGGCAAAGATGTAGCCTAAAAACAATCCAGCGCCCGCTGCATGGAGGCTAATTTTGTAGTGAAAATTGATTAGTGCATATACAAATGATGCAATGATTCCCGAATAAGCCAAACTAAATAAATGCTTAGAAAGTGTAATTTGATGATTAAACTTATAGAGCATTATTAATAACATTAGTTGAAATATACCAGTAAAAATGATGGGGATAAACCGCTCTTTTTGGTGTTCTAATTCAATGGATGAAATTTGTCTTGTCAATTTCATTATAAGCAAAGTAGTTACTGGAAAAACCCAACAGAACAAAGTAAAAGAATTAAAAAAAAACTGTTTAATAGATGGTTCTATAAAATACAATGAATTGATTTGAGTTTTAAAATCAATGTAGGTCGGTGTATAAAACACAATCGTCAATGCAATCAAAGGCATTGATAGCGGAATAAAAATATAGGAGATTAATCTAAAAAAAGTATTCATTTTATAATTCTTTGCGCAACCTGGCAACAGGAATATTTAATTGCTCTCGGTATTTTGCAATTGTTCTTCGAGCAATATTATAGCCTTTTTCGTTGAGTATATCTGCCAATTTTTCATCTGTTAAAGGTTTCTTTTTTGTTTCACCTTCAATAGCATCTGTTAGAATTTTTTTCACTTCCATCGCAGAAACTTCTTCGCCTGTATCTGTTGAAATGGCTTCAGAGAAAAAGTATTTTAATGGAAAAACACCATAATTTGTTTGCACATATTTACTATTTGCTACACGAGAAATTGTTGAAACATCTAATCCAACGGCATCGGCAATATCTTTAAGCACCATTGGTCTCAACTGTGTTTGATCACCTGTTAAGAAAAACTCTTCTTGGTACTTCATGATTGCAGTCATGGTGTAAAGCAAGGTGTTTTGTCGTTGTTTGATAGCATCAATAAACCATTTAGCTCCTTCTAGTTTCTGCCGAACAAATTGCAACGCTTCTTTATCGGATTTACTTGGTTTTGCTCCTTCGGAATAGCTTCTAAGCATATTTTCATAATCTCTGCTTACTTTTAGTTCTGGTGCATTTCTACCATTGATGGAAAGTTCCAACTTACCTTCAAACTCATTAACTACAAAATCAGGAACAACTTGCTGGTTATTTCTAGCACCATCTTTAGATGCGCCTCCTGGTTTTGGATTTAATTTTATAATTTCATCAATTGCCTCTTTTAAATCATTATCCTCAATTTCCAATTTCTTTTGAATTTGAGCATAGTGTTTCTTTGTAAACTCTTCAAAATGATCCTCCAATATTTTCTTTGCGGTAAATTTTGTAATATCACCATCTTGCTTTCTGTTGATTTGCAGTAACAAACATTCTTGCAAATCACGTGCACCTACACCAGCGGGATCAAGGTCTTGGATCACTTTTAAAACATCTTCAATCTCTTTTTCGGTTACAGTAATATTCATAGAAAACGCCAAATCATCAACAATGGCATCAATATCACGTTTTAAATAACCGGCATCGTCTAAATTTCCAATTAACACATCGGCAATTAAATATTGCTTATTGTCCAAATCTATGAGAGATAACTGATCGGTTAGCATCTGATGAAAGGTCATTTCACCAGAAAGTGGTACAATATGTTCTTCATCGTCTTTGGAACGATTGTTTACTTGAGTTTTATAATCGGGAGTATCATCATCGAAGTAATCCGATAGATCAAAATCAGTATCGTTATCGGTATCTACATCATTGTCGTAGTTATCTTCTTCGTTGAAATCATCATCCGAATCTTCTTTTCCTTCTTCTAAAGCAGGATTTTCTTCAATCTCTTGTTTAATTCGTTGTTCCAATTCCATTGTTGGTACTTGCAACAATTTCATTAATTGAATTTGTTGAGGAGACAATCGTTGTTCGAGTTTTTGAGCAAGATGTTGTTTTAATGCCATAATCAAATGCTAGATGATACTTCAAAAATACTTAAATCTTTTGGTATATCAATGTTTTGAAACAAAAAAAGCTGCTCAAATAAGCAGCTTATGTTCTTTTTGGTAAGAAATTAATTCAGGTGAATTAATGTTTTTTTGTTCTTTACACTCATTGTTGTGAGTGATTTGCTGTAATTAAAAATTGCATTTACAATTTCATTACTTGGAACAATTTCTTTTTTTTGTTTAATTAGAGATGTTTTGGGTAAACTTTTTAACATAGGCCTTAGAAATTAATTTAAGTTATATCTATGTTAACGGCTCTAATTTAAATTTATTGTTTTAATTCCATTTAATTTTAATATGCCATTGGATTTTCTTTGATGTATGCTATTTTTTCTTGGAAAATAGACGCCATTCTCTTTGCTTGCCATTTGGCTTTATCCACTCCTTCTCCAATGAAAAAATCATCTAAAGTGGCATAAAACAACTCCAACCATCTATCAAAATGTTCCTTTTCTACTGGAAGATGAGCATGTGGAGGAAATGGTGCTCCAAAATAGGTGTGATCACCTAAAATAACAGTTTGCCAAAAGGTGTACATTTTTGCTAAGTGTTCTGGCCACCTGTTTTGGATTACATCATCAAAAATTTGTCTCAATAAATTATCTTCTCTTATACGCTTATAAAAGTCATCAACCAATAGTTGAATATCTTCAATATGTGTAATTTCTTTTTGCAATTAGAACATGAAGATTGTGGCAATCATAATCAATGTTTGCACAATAAAACCAAACAAGAAGATGCTTACGCAATATTTTCCTTTAACTTGAGCAATAAGTGCCACATTGTTGGCCATTGATGTAATTGCTGCAATATACATCCCCATATCAAAATGGACTTTAATTGACAACATTGACGCAATTGCACCCCAACAACTAAGGAAAATTAACATGTTTGCCATTGCTCCAAAACGGTAAAATTCGAACCAATGAACTTGCTTTTGAAACCAACTTACGTTTTCCATAAAGTTTGTATTTAATTTTAATTTAGTTTAGTTTAATTAATTGACTATCAGTTAGTTTGTAAAAGATAGCGTTTTAAATAATAATCAAAATAGCCATAAAACACTATATGGCTATTTTGCAAATATAAAAGAAATTTAACTTCTACTAAATAATTTTCAATCTATTTTATTTATAAAGCATCAATTGCACTGTTCAAAGTTGCACTTGGGCGCATTGCTTTTGTAGCTAATTCATCGTTTGGAAAATAGTACCCACCAATGTTTTGAGGCTTACCTTGTGCACCTATCAATTCGCTATTGATTTGTGTTTCATTATCAGTTAACTTTTTGGCTACTTCAGCAAATTGACTAGCCAACTCAGCATCTTTGGTTTGACTTGCCAGTGCTTGTGCCCAATACATCGCTAAATAATAGTGCGAACCTCTATTGTCGATTTGTCCAACTTTTCGCGCAGGAGACTTGTCATTTGCCAAGAATTTCTCCGTTGCTTGATCCAATGTTTCAGCCAATACGAGTGCTTTTGGATTTTTTTCAACGATTGACAAATGTTCCAAAGATGCTCCTAACGCTAAGAATTCACCAAGAGAATCCCAACGCAAGTAGCCTTCTTCCAAAAATTGTTCAATGTGTTTTGGCGCAGAGCCCCCAGCACCTGTTTCAAACAAACCACCTCCACTCATTAATGGTACGATTGACAACATTTTGGCAGAAGTTCCAACTTCTAAGATTGGGAATAAATCTGTCAAGTAATCACGCAACACGTTTCCTGTAACTGAAATAGTATCCAATCCTTTGCGAATTCTGTCTAAAGAAAATTTACAAGCGTCAATTGGGTTTAAGATGCGAATATCCAAACCTGTTGTGTCGTAATTTACTAAGTATTTGTTTACTTTTTTGATGATTTCTCTATCGTGAGCTCTGTTTTCATCCAACCAGAATACAGCAGGTGTTTCGGATAATCTAGCTCTGTTTACAGCTAATTTTACCCAATCTTGAATTGGTGCATCCTTTGTTTGACACATACGGAAAATATCTCCCGCTTCTACAGCTTGTTCCATGAATACATTTCCATCGGCATCAGCAATTCGTATAGTACCATCTGCTTCAGCTTGAAAAGTTTTATCATGCGAACCGTATTCTTCTGCTTTTTGAGCCATTAAACCAACGTTTGGAACAGAACCCATTGTTTTTGGGTCTAACGCTCCATGTGCTTTGCAGTCATCAATTACAGCAACATATATACCTGCATAACAACGATCTGGAATCATCGCAATTGTATCGCGTTCTTTACCGTTTTTATCCCACATTTTTCCTCCGATACGAATCATAGCAGGCATAGATGCGTCAACAATTACATCTGAAGGCACGTGTAAATTAGTAATTCCCTTGTCTGAATTAACCATTGCCAAATCAGGACCATTATTGATTGCATTGTCAATTGCAGCTTTAATTTCAGCTTCTTGCGGATGACCAGCTATTTTTGAGTAAACTTCACCCAAACCATTGTTTGTATTGATATTTAACGCCGAAAATACTGCTGCATATTTTTCAAATACTTCTTTGAAATAAACATCAACAATCGCACCAAAAATAACAGGGTCAGACACCTTCATCATAGTTGCTTTAAGGTGAGCAGAAAGTAAAACACCTTCTTTTTTAGCTTCTTCTTTTGTTTGGGCTACAAATGCTTTCAACGCATTCAAATTCATTACAGATGAATCTATAACTTCACCAGCTTTTAGAGGAGTTAATGCTTTTAATTCTTTAACAGATCCGTCTTTTGCAACAAACTCTATCTTAAATTGCGAAGCATTTTCAACAGTGACTGATTTTTCAGTACCATAAAAATCGCCATTGTTCATGTGAGCTACTCTTGTTTTGGAGTTACTCACCCATGCACCCATTGAATGCGGGTTTGCTTTTGCATAATTTTTTACAGCTTTTGGAGCTCTTCTATCAGAGTTTCCTTCTCTTAAAACAGGATTCACAGCAGAACCCAATATTTTTGCAAACTTAGCTTTGATTGCTTTTTCTTCCTCTGTTTGTGCATCTTCTGGATAATTTGGAATGGCATATCCAGCTTTTTGCAATTCAGCAATAGCACCTTTCAATTGTGGTATTGATGCAGAAATGTTTGGCAATTTAATAATATTTGTATCTGGATTTTCAGTAGCCTTTCCCAATTCTGTTAGTGCATCCGGATAATCTGTAAACACAGCTAAAATTCTTCCAGCAAGTGAAATGTCTTTTAATTCTACTTGAATAGCGGCCTTTTTTACAAATGCATTAACAATAGGTAAAAAAGAATATGTAGCCAACAATGGGGCTTCATCCGTTTTAGTATAAAAAATTTTTGAATTATTACTCATTTTGTATTTTAATATGAATGATTTACAACTAAATTTAACTTCGCGCACAAATTTAATGGAACTATCTATATAAACAAGTGTTTTTGTAGTGTATATTTTTTCATACATTATTTTTTTTGTAAACTATTCTGAATTAAAAAAAAATTTTTTATCTTTACTTTTTAAAAACTAACTTTATGCCTAGTTCTGTAACTAACCCACCTACAAACTTTAGTCTTGACCCTTATACTGGTACGTGGACTGCTTCACAAGCATCACACTTGTTAAGAAGAGCTTTATTTGGTCCAACTAGTCAACAAATAACAGATGCTGTTGCTAATGGAATGGATGCAACTGTTGCCATGTTATTGACTCCCAAACCAATTGATTTACCGATCTCTTATGATACGGGTGAAGGAGTTGCTACTTATGGTCAGCCTTGGAATTTAACTCCATATCCTGCAGGAAACGTTGAAGCAACACAAACAGCCCGCATTAAATCATTGGGGGCATGGTTGATGAAAAGACTAAACAATGAAGGAAATAGCATTCACGAAAAATTGTGTCTTTTTTGGCACAATCACTTTGCTGCTCCCTTATCTGTTGATTCTCGTTCAACACTTAAATACCACCAATTGGTACATCAATATGCTTTAGGGAATTTCAAAGATTTTATAAAAGAAATGACCATTAATACGAGTATGTTGGAGTTTCAAAATGGAGCTACCAATTCCGTTTATTCTCCAAATGAAAATTATGCACGTGAATTTTTAGAGCTTTTTTCTATTGGAAAAGGATTGCAAAGTGGACCAGGTGATTATTCAAATTATACAGAAGAAGATGTTGCTGCAGGTGCAAAAATTTTTACAGGTTATGTTATTCAAGGAATACAAAGTAGTACAGACAATGATGTAACAAGTGTTTTTGTTCCAGTTTTACACGATAATACTGTAAAGCAACTTTCTTATAGATTAAACAATGAAACTGTAAATCCTGCTGGACAAAACGAATATGCAAATTATGTTGACATTGTTTTTCAACAAGATGAAGTGGCTCGCTTTATTGCAAGAAAACTGTACCGTTACTTTGTAAATCATGATTTAACAGAAGATATTGAAGCTTCTATCATTCCTGCAATGGCTTCTGTTTTAACAGCTAATAATTATGAAGTGCAACCTGTTTTGGAAGCGTTATTCAAATCTCAACATTTTTACGATGTAAAACTAAAAGGATCTTGTATTAAAAGTCCTTTGGAGTTACTTTTTTCAATTGTTAATGGCACAAACTCATCCATTAATTTTGATTTAACAACGACATCGGATATGTATTTAAATTTATATGGTTTGGGAGATAATTTAGGACAATCTTATGGACAACCACCTTCTGTTTCAGGGTGGACAGCCTATTATCAAGCGCCAAGTTTTACAAAACTTTGGGTAAATTCAACCCATATAAAAACCCGAATGTCGGTAGCTTATTTATTTACGATTGGTGCAGGTTTGCAAATCAATGGACAAACATTCAAGGTGAACGCACTTGGTTTTTTAGATGGTTTATCCAATCCATCCAATGTAAATAGTGTCATTGATGATATGATTTTGATTTTTACTCCTCGATTATTATCTACAACACAACGGACAATTTTGAAGACTGTATTAACAGGAGGACAACCTGATTTTGAATGGACAATACAATACAACGATTACATCAATAATCCAGGAGATGTAACGTACTCCAATCCTATAAAGCTGAAAGTTGAAACCACATTGATGCGTCTATTAATTTTACCTGAATGTCAAATTTTTTAACACTACAACATGAAAAGAAGAAAGTTTCTTAAAAATATGGCATTGGGTTCAATTGGAATGCCCTTTGTTATGAACAACATACAATTACAAACCATTCAACAAAAGTTATTCAATTTTGCAAAAAGTGCGGAAGACAGAGTACTGATTATTGTTCGGTTAAATGGTGGAAATGACGGGTTAAACACGGTTATTCCTCTTGATCAATATGATAATTTGGTGATTCAGCGTCAAAACATCTTAGTTCCTCAAAGTCAAGCATTGAGTTTGAATCAAAGTAATTTGGCTCTTCACCCTGTAATGAGTGGTATGCAGCACATTTTTCAAGATGGGCAATTAGGAATCATTCAAAATGTAGGCTATCCAGATCAAAACCGTTCGCATTTTCGATCTACAGACATCTGGAGCACTGGTTCGTTAGACCCTTATGAGCACAAAGGATGGTTAGGCCGACACTTTGATGATTACTACCCCAATTATCCTGATGATTATCCCAACGCAACTTACCCCGATCCTTTTGCAATTAGTATGGGATATAACGTTTCTGAAACATGTCAAGGATTAATGGCAAATTTTTCTCAAGCAATTGCAAATCCATTGGATTCAATTACTTTACCAAATGGAACCAGTGTTGATGATGGAACTTACTACGGATCACACATGGTGTATTTAACCAATTTGATAGACCAAACCAATGCTTATGGGCAACGGATTTACAATGCTACAATGGCGGGGAATACCCTATCACAACTTTACGATCCAAACAATGAAGTAGCCAAACAATTGCGGTTCGTGGCTAGGATGATTTCTGGGGGATTACAAACGAAAGTTTACATCATTAACATTGATGGTTTTGATACACATAGTGGACAAGTAGATCAAACAAATATTTTAACAGGGCGACATTCGACCCTATTAAAAACACTATCAGATGCACTATATGCTTTTCAAGATGATATTAATTTATTGGGATTAAACCAACGAGTAGCAGGATTTACGTTCTCTGAATTTGGTCGCCAAATTGCATCAAACGCATCACTCGGTAGTGATCACGGAGATGCTGCACCAATGTTTTTGTTTGGAGAGTGCATCACTTCTCAAGTAATAGGGCCAAATCCAGTTATTTCAAATACCGTTGTGAATCAGGCTGGTGTGCCAATGCAAATTGATTTTAGAGATGTTTATGCCTCTTTATTAAAAGATTGGTTCTTAGTGCCAGAAGAAGATATTGAACCGTTGTTTGATCATTCAATACAGTATTTGGATTTATTAGGTTCTTGTAATTTAGGAGTAGAAAAAGTATCGAAAAACAAAGAAGGCTTAATGCTATATCCAAACCCTGCTTCTGGAATGACTTACTTGAGAATGAATGCAAAAAACAGAGCGTATGCTATGCATATTATTGATTTAAATGGAAACATTGTTGTAGAAGTATTTTCAAATAAACACTTAGATGGTGAGCAAATAATTCCAATTGATTTACAAAATATTGTAACAGGAAACTATTTAGTAGTTATAAGAGATGGTATGATGGAAAAATCAATTAAGTTATTTGTTATTAAATAATAAAATTTAATGCTTTTTGAGAAAAACGTTCATTTTTTAATAATATCGATTAACTTTGTTTTTTCTTTTTAATTAAAGATTATATGTATAAAATACTATCTATTGCGAAAGTATTGTTGATTGGATTTTTGTTTGTCTTTTCTCAAAATGCTTTATCATGTGCTGTTGATGTGACAATAATGGAGGGGAGTTCACTTTCTATTTGTCCAAATTCAACTGCTTTAGTAAATGCTTCTCCAGGTTACGCTCAATATGTTTGGTCTGGTCCTGCAACTGGAAACGGAAGTTCGGCAACGGTTACAGGTAGTGGTTGGGTATATGTTGCAGCAACAGATGGATTAGGGTGTATTTCAATAGACTCAATCTTAGTATCTACCTATCCGACTCCAAACCCTATCATTAGTTCAAGTGAAGGATTAACAATTTGCCCAACAGTTGGTGGATCTACATTGAGTTTAAATCAAACGTACAATTCGTATTTGTGGAACGATGGTTCGACAAATCCAATGCTTTTTGTTACACAATCTGGGCAATACACAGTTGTTGTTGAAGATGCAAATGGATGTAAAGATTCTGCATTTTTAGATGTTGATTTTATTCAGTTTACATTAAATGTGATTGGAGGTGCAAAAGTTTGTGCAGGCTCTACTGTTGTGCTTAATGCAACTGGTGGAGATGTTTATGCATGGTCAACCAACGAGTTTTCATCGTCAATTGTTGTAGCACCAACTGAAGAATCTACTTATTCTGTAACAATTTATAAAGGAGCTTGTCATCAAACATTATCAGCAACCGTTAAGATCATCGAATTACCTCCACATTCCATGCCTGATACAATGTTGGTATTTCCTGGAGAGATTCCTTATGTTTTTGGTCCATCCGAGTTTGATTCCTATTTGTGGGCACCTTCAAATTTAGTGTCAGACACAAGCGGTTCTCGCACAGGTTATGTTGGTACAACAGATGGAACAGTTATGTTGGTTGCAACAAGTAATTCATTGGGTTGTTCGATGGGGCATACCATTTTCTTTAAAATGATCGATTTAACCATACCAGAAGGATTTTCGCCAAATGGTGATGGTATCAATGATTTCTTTGAAATACCAGAAATCACTCAATTTGAAGCAAAGCTAAAAGTGTGGAATAGATGGGGAGAAGTGGTGTTTAAATCAGATAAATACAGGAATGAGTGGGACGGAACTTGTAGTGCAGGTCTTTGTATGGGAAATGATAATTTACCAGAAGGAACTTACTACTATAAGTTAACAATTGGCAAATATGATTATACTGGATTCCTAACTTTAAAAATATAATGATGAAAAGATTATTAATAGTTGGGTTGGTTGCATTAATAAGTGATTTAAGCTTTTCTCAAACAAATACTCGTTTTTCTCAATTCAATGTAGTAAAAGGATTAATGAATCCAGCGGCAATTGGTGTAGAAGCTAAAATATCAGCAGAATTAATCTACAGAACACAATGGACAGCGCAACAAGGAGCCCCTCAATCCGTTGGTTTTATAGGGTCTTATGAAATCAACAATTCACACGCAGTTTCTATTTCTGCAATGAACGATCGTTTAGGAATATCAAAATCAACAGGCGTAAATTTGGGCTATGCTTACCGTATTTACATCAATGACGAACAAAATTTTGCATTCGGGTTAAACATGGGGATTCAAAACATCAACAATGATTATTCCCGTTTGTTTTTAATCAACCAAAACGACCCTGCTTTTATGCAAAGCTTTAATCAATGGCGATTTAATGCTGGTTTTGGAATGTTTTACAATGGGCCAAGAATGTACATTGGCTATTCGATACCTCAACTATTCAATAATATTCACACGGGCCCCAACAATGGGCTTAGAATCAATATGTGGCACCATTATTTATCAACTGGATTTTATCTAGCAAACAAAGATGCTTCGTACATATTTAATCCATGCATACAGTTAAAATTGGTTCCTAATTCACCACTACAAGGCGATTTACTCTTGCGAAATATCTTTTATGGTCGATATGCCTTCTCATTGGGTTATCGAACAGAAAATGCAATCATTGCTGGTTTTGATATAATGATAGCAAACAAAGCACGAATAGGTTATCATTTTAACTACAACATTGGTCGTTTTTCTAAATTTATGGCAACATCTCATGAAATATACTTAGGATTAGGATTACCTTTCTATTATGAAACAAATCGTTTTGCGAAGAGACAATACATAAATAATAAGAGCAATTTCTCCAATGATTACAAACAACGCTCAGGTAAATTAAATAAACGAAGTAAATTAAGGCCTTATAATTAAAATAATTGTTAACTTTAATCGTTATTTTGACTATTAAATTCTTTGTTATGAAAAAAATCATTTTTATTTGTTTTTCAATGTTTGTTGGGTTTCATACTTTGGCACAGCGAGATGAACATTCTAAATTCTTTATAAAATTTTCACCAACTCAATTGGTTGTCGGTGAGATGAATTTTGCCTATGAACAGCGAGTATCACCACAATCAAGTATTGAACTTTCACTTGGGCCAACAGTTTCGGAAATAGGAATTAACAAATTTTATCTCAATTCAATTATTGGTAACATGAATTATTATGGTGGTGGTAATTCTAGAAAAGAAAGCGGGATGGGATTTTTTGCAGGACTTGTCTATCGTTATTACCCAATTTCGGTATATGCAACCGCACCACAAGGTTTGTATTTAGGTCCAGAAGTAAAATATAGAATGTACAATACTTACTTTGTTGATAATTCAGGTGTGTTGGATAATAAAATAGGTACAACCAATCAATTTTTATTTCGATTCAATACTGGTTATCAATTTGTAGTTGGTAGAAGATTTGCTATAGATGTTTTTACAGCACTTGGTTTGGGTTATACTGTTATCACTCAATACAACAATTATACGATATTTGATGGAAATTACAATCTTTACAAAACAGATTGGACTGCAAGAACACGCAATAAGGTTTTCTTCTCTGGTTCAATAGGTGTTAAGTTTGGAATTGGAGGTAATCGTAAAGATAAATAGAAAGAGTGATTTTTGTCACTTTTTTAATTAAAAATATTTGTTACATTTGCCTGCATAAGATTTAAGGAAATTATAGAATTGAAAATTATAAGTTTATTATGAGTTTACCAACAAATTTAAAATATACGAAAGACCATGAGTGGATTCGTATTGAAGGCGATACAGCTGTAGTAGGAATAACAGATTTTGCTCAAAGCGAATTGGGAGATATCGTTTATGTAGAAGTAGAAACAGAAGGCGAAACAATTGAACAAAACGAAGTATTTGGTTCTGTTGAAGCTGTTAAAACTGTATCTGATTTATTTTTACCAGTTACAGGTGAAATCGTTGAGTTTAACACGAATTTAGAGTCAAATCCTGAGTTGGTTAACTCTGATCCATACGGTGAAGGTTGGATTGTAAAAATTAAAATTATTGACAACTCTCAAGTTGCTGATTTATTAGATGCAGCTGGATACGGGGCTGTTATTGGATAACTCTTAAAAACAACAAAAAATCCGCTCAATGGGCGGATTTTTTTGTTTTATAAAGTTATAGTTATTTGTATCTGATAAAAACTTAAGCCTTTTTACATCCTGAGTTCGATATAAAATCCCATTCAGGTTATTTAAAATTTACCGGATAATGTTTACATGTCCTGTAAACATTTTTCGTTCATCATTTGCTGTTGTTTTCACTTCAATTTTCCATGTATAAGTTCCATCTGGACACAATTGCCCTCCTACTCCATAAGAACCATCCCACCCGATAGTGGCATCATGTGATTCGAAAACAATTTCTCCCCAACGATTAAAAATATACAAGGTATAATCATAAGGGTCAAAACCGTGACTAAACACAGGTTGGAATACGTTGTTGTGTTGATCACCATCAGGAGTAAATGTATTTGGAATGAAGAATAATAAATCATCAGCCATTTTAATTTGTCGAGTTGTTGTATCAGCACATCCATACGAATTTGAAGCTATCAACTGAATAGTATAAACTCCAGATGATTCATTAGGGAATTGATGAACAGGTGAGAACTCATAAGAAGGTGCTGTATCATCATCAAATGTCCATTTATACGTATCTGCATTTAAAGACTCATTCACCATTTGAGATGTCCATTGGTAAGATGTTAACTCTGTATGAGTTGGGTGAAACTCTGCTATTGGTTGTGGATAAACACAAATATAATCCTGCATTGTTAAAGAGTTTGAACAACCTTCAGGAGTGCTAACTTCTAATGTAACATCATAACAACCTGGTGAATCAAACGTTGCTGTTATTGATGTGCAACCATCAACTACCTGTCCATTACCCAAATACCATTTACAGTTTGTCAAATTACCTGTAGAGTGGTTAAACAATGTTGGTGAAATAGGATTACATCCATTTAAGTTAATACCATCAAAATTAACAACAGGAATTGGAACAACATTTACTATAACTTGGTCTGTATTTTTACAACCATTGTTGTCTGTTCCTATCACAGTATAGGTGGTTGTGCTCGTTGGAACAAAAGAATTTCCATTAAACACACCATTGTCCCAGTCGTAAGTTGAAGCACCTGCTCCTTGTAATATAACAGTTGTACCGGCACAAACCGTTTGGTCATTTCCTGCGTTTACATTTGGTAAAGCATGAATGGTTATAACTGTTTGTTCATTTTGAATTTGTTGACAGCCATTTACACTTCCTTCTTTAATCGCAGTAATTGTATAAGTAAAAGTGCCTACGGTATTGGTCGGATTTTGAATTGTAAATACACCCGAAGCATCTGATGTTGCTGATAAATTAGAACCGCCATTTATAGTATAAGTAAAGGTATATGGAGTATCTCCGTTGGAACCTGTAAATACAACTTGTGGTAAATTCGTATCTAAATGACAAGCTTGCACTGGGTTTGAAATACTCGCAATTGGAAGTGGTTTTACAATAATTGTTTCAACTTCATTTAGCGTTTGATTACATCCTGTTGTTGGATCTGATACATTTGTTAATTGATAAATGTATGTTCCTGGAACAGCTGAAGATTGAATCACTGTTGCAGAAGATGATGAAGAAGAAGTAACTGTTTGTGAAGTTCCTCCATTTACGGTATAGCTAAATGTATAGTTAGCAGAACTATTCTGACCTGTAAACGTGATTGTTTGATCTCCCGCACCTTGACAAACAGTTGTTGTTCCTATGCTACTTGCATTCGGCATTGGATTAACCGTTACATCCACCTGATCAGTAGTTGTACAACCTGCTAAAATTGCTGTAACTGTATATGTAATTGTACCAACCGCTGGTGTAAATGCTGTGCCATCTGTCACACCATTGCTCCATGAAATTGTAGCTCCATTTGGATTTGTAGCTGTTAATGTAACACTTGTTCCTTGACAAACAGTCTGATCAATTCCTGCATTCACTACTGGTGCGGATGGATCAACCAACACTTGTGGTGTTGCAACCGTTGTAATACAACCGTTAAGATCTACTGTGAAGTTACTATATGTTCCTGCATTCAACCCTGTTAGAAGTATATTTCCTGCCGCATTGGATGTTATGTTGGTTGGGCCAACAGTGGTTCCATCATCTACATAGCTAACACTGTAAGAAGTATTTCCAGTCAAGCCACTTAAAGTTACAACCCCATCTGTTCCTAAACAAAGTGTTGGATTGCTTGAAGAAACTGTAAAAACTGGTTTCGGTTTTACAGTAATGGTTGTTGTAGTGGATGCAAAACAACCATTTCCATCTGTATAATTGTAGGTAATTGTATGCGTTCCAACTCCTGCGGTTGCTGGATTAAAGTTTGTACCTGAAACACCTGCTCCTGAGAAAACTCCTCCTGCTCCAGAAGGTGTTCCAACCAACGATACAACTGCTGCGTCTTCACAAAGTGGGGCTACAGTAGTAATGCTTGGTGTTGGTAAAGGGTTTACTGTTACAATTACTTGATCTGTTGTAATACATCCTGCCAACGTTGCTGTAACAGTATATGTAATTGTACCAACCGCTGGTGTAAATGCTGTGCCATCTGTCACTCCATTACTCCATGAAATTGTTGCTCCATTTGGATTTGTTGCTGTTAATGTAACACTTGTTCCAGAACATATCGTTTGATCTATACCTGCATTTACCGTTGGTGCAGATGGATCAATCAATACTTGAGGTGTAGCGACAGTTGTCACACATCCATTCAAATCTACTGTGAAGTTAGAATAAGTGCCCGAAGAAAGGCCATTGATAACTATAGATCCTGCTCCATTCGAAGTCATGGTTGTTGGACCAACAGTCGTCGCTCCATTTTCATAAGAAACACTGTATGACGTACTTGGTGTTAAGCCATTTAATGTTACTGTTCCATCTGTACCAGCACACACTGTTGGACTTGTAGAAGTAACTGTAAATATTGGTTTTGGTTTAACTGTTATTGAAGTTGTCGTAGATGCAAAACATCCATTCGCATCCGTATAATCATACGTAATTGTATGTGTTCCAACTCCTGCGGTTGCTGGATTGAAGTTTGTACCTGAAACACCTGCTCCTGAGAAAACTCCTCCTGCTCCAGAAGGTGTTCCAACCAACGATACAACTGCTGCATCTTCACAAAGTGGGGCTACAGCTGTAATACTTGGAGTTGGTAATGGATTTATTGTTACAATCACTTGATCAGTAGTTGTACAACCACTTCTAACATACGTTACTGTATAAGTTTGTGTTGCTGTTGGTGATGCGGTAACTGTTGCCCCAGTCGTTCCACTCAATCCAGTTGCTGGCGACCATGTAAATGTACCCCCTCCCAATGAAGGTGTAGCAGTTAACGTAGTTGAATTGCCATCACAAATAGAAACATCTGTTCCTGCATTAACTGTAGGGGCTGATGGATCAACCAAAGTTTGAGGTGCAGCAATCGTTGTTGAACAACCATTTTGTGATACCACAAAATTTGAATAAGATCCAGCTCCTAAACCAGAAATAGTAATTGTTCCCGAAGCATTGGAAGTGATATTAGTTGGGCCTACTGTTGTAGCTCCTGCATTGTACGTTACACTATAAGAAGTACTTGCTGTTAAACCACTTAAAATTATAGAACCATCTGTTCCACCACAAACCGAAGGATTTGTTGAAGCAACCGTAAATGTTGGTGTTGGGTTTACTGTTATTGTTGTTGTAGCTGAGCCTTGGCAACCGTTTCCATCTGTATAATTATATGTAATTGTTTTTGTTCCTGTTCCTGCTGTTGCTGGGTTAAAATTTGTTCCTGTTACACCTAGTCCTGAAAATGTACCGCCTGAAGGCGTCCCAACCAACGTGACTGCTGCTGCATCCACACAAAGTGGTGAAACTGGTGTTATACTTGGTGTTGGTAATGGATTAACAGTAATTGAAATGGAAGTAGGATTAGCACATTGACCAGCACTTGGTGTAAAGTTATAAGTACCACTTGCTGTATTACTTACTGTAGCTGGTGACCACGTTCCACTTATACCATTAGTAGATGTTGGTGGCAATGTTGGAGCTGTTGTTCCATTACAGAATGCTGGAATTGGGTTAAATGTTGGAGTAACTTTTGGTGTTACTGTTATAGAAATAGAAGTTGTATTAGCACATTGACCTGCACTCGGTGTAAAGTTATACGTTCCACTTGCAGTATTGCTTACTGTTGCGGGAGACCACGTCCCTGTTATTCCATTAGTGGATGTTGGTGGCAATGTTGGAGCTGTTGTTCCATTACAGAATGCTGGAATTGGGTTAAATGTTGGAGTAACTTTTGAAGTTACAGTTACAATCACTTGATCAGTTGCTGTACATGGTCCATTTGTATATGTTACCGTATAAGTTTGCGTTGATGTTGGCGATGCTGTAACTGTTGCACCTGTTGTGCCACTTAAACCGGTTGCAGGACTCCAAGTATAAGTTCCTCCACCTGTTGAAGCAGTTGCAGTTAAGGTTGTTGAGTTACCATTACAAATTGTTACATCAGCGCCCGCATTTACAGTAGGCATAGCCCCAGATGTTAACACAGCGTTAGCCGTTGATTTACAGCCATTATTATCTGTTACTGTAACAGTATATGTTCCTGCTGGTAAGCCAGTTGCTGTTTGAGAAGTTTGAACAGGAGCAGTATTCCATGAATAAGTATATGGAGGTGTGCTTGGTGTTACAGGAGTAGCCGTGGCTGTTCCATCGTTACCTCCACAAGATGGATTTGTTCCTGCTGCGGTAGTTGTACAGCATGCAAGCATTGCAGAAAAAGGAAAATCTGGATCATTAACACAAGCTAAACTTGTCCACGAACCACTTTCTCCATCCCCAGTTGTATTTATTGACATACTTAGGTCTTTACAGCCACCTGAACAAGCAGAAACAGGTTTTGTTTTAATAGTCCAACAAAATGTCCATGTACCTGTACCATTATCACCAAAATTATTTCCAGGATTATTATCACCACCTTTGTCTATGTAAAATCCTTTACCAAAAGTTTGTCCAGTAGCTTGAGAGGTCACGCTATTATACCATTTCCAAGTTCCACTACCACCTATAACTGCTGGTGGTGTACCTGGAGTTAAAGTTGTTAAATCCCAACCACATCCAAAAGAAGGAATCACACCATGTAGCCAGTTAGCACTAGTGGTCGCCCAGTTTGAGATTGTATAACAAAACGTAACAGATGTATTTGGAGGGTAAGTACCATTTGTAGGCGCAGGTGTTGCCACTAAGTTAGAAGTAATGTTACACGCAGTACAATCATTGTTGTTTTTAACAGATAAATTAAAATTACCTGTTGATGTCATATTGTTTCCACTTATCTGAATATAATAAGTTTGACCAGGTGTTGTTGGTCCAAAAGTGAAACTATTATTACCTGCGGCTGTTCCTAGTTTACAACCTTGTCCAATAAGACTTCCACAAGAACCCCTCCAAAGAGTGATTGCAGGATTTGCTAAAAAACTAGTTCCGTTAGGAGTTATATTAATTACAACTTCATTACCTGATGCTACAAAAGAGTACCAAACATCTAAAGCTGGTGCTGGTTGATCTCCACCTCCTTGACAACCTAATAAATATGTATATGGATTTGCTGCTGTAGCTGCATTGGTAGTACCTGTAGCTGTTACGGCAGCACCTACTCCACCTGACCCACCCGAACAAGCAGAAGGAGTAGGTAATGTCCCTAAATTTGTTGCTGTTGCACAATTATCATTTGCTGGTTGAGCAAGTACTACAGAAAACATTGGAATAAACATCCAAAATAAAAGTAGTTTTTTTAAAGTTTTCATAAGTTAATTAATTATTATCAGTTTTTTTCAGCCCTTTCGTATAATGCAATTAACCAACCTTCAGGAGTTAACTTAAATATTGGTTTGATGTACTCCTTATCAATCTCAATTGGATTTTTATAATTATTCAAATCAATGGAAAGTCCTTTACTTAAAAGATCTTCTGCGGAATAAAGAATAAATTTTACACCATTATCAAAAGAAAGTGTATCTATCTCAGAGCGATAACGATATGCTTCCAAATCAGCAGATTCTAAGGCTATTTCATAATTTTTGATTGATATATTATTTCCTTCTGAAATAACTTTGAATTTGTTTATTTCTTGTGAAAAAACATTCGAACAAACAAGATATAAAGTAGTGATTGTGGTGTAAAAAAATTTCATAATGTTTTCATTAATGTCAGTAATAAATATTTAACCGATTAATTAGACGTTAAAAATACTCCTTTAGTTGCCTTTTTAATAAAAAAATTAACATGTTTTTTTGTTAAAATAATATTAAAACGATAAATAAATTGATTATCAATTAATTGAGATTTTAAGTAAATTCAATGCAGATAAAACTGTTCTATTAATAATTCTTTCTCTATTATCTGAAAATTGAAATTGTTTTGCAATGGTTTCTGTCGGTGTTGCAATTGCTATCCAAACAGTGCCAACTGGTTTTCCGGGTGTACCTCCATCTGGGCCTGCAATACCAGAAACAGCTATTGCATAATCGACATTTAAACGTTCTTTGCAACCTTCTGCCATTTCTCGAACAACTTCTTCGCTAACTGCTCCAACTGTTTCAAAATGATGCTGTTGAACTCCTAAGAGTTGGTGCTTCAATTCATTTGTATAAGTAATAAATCCACCCATAAAATACGCTGATGAACCTGGTATAGAAACTATTGCATGACCAATGGCTCCTCCTGTGCAACTTTCAGCTGTAGCAACAGTAGCTTTATTTTTTAATAAAAGTTGGCCTATAACTTCTGGCATAGATAAATCTCCGTAACCAAAAAAGTTTTCAGGATATGCTATTTCTAGTTCTTTGAAGTAATCATCAATTAGCTTTTCATCTTGTTGCCCTTTTCGAGATGTAATTCGCAATCGGATCATTCCAGGTGATGGAAGATAAGCTAATTCTAAATTAGCATTTCGTAATCGATTCTCCCAATCATTCATTTTATCAGCTAAATACGATTCTCCAACTCCTTGAATATTGGCCGTTTTAGAATAAAATTGCAACTCTCCAAAGCGTTCTTGCAATCTCGGAAAAACCTCTTGCTCCATGATGCCTTTCATCTCAAATGGAACTCCGGGCAAGCTGATAAGTATTTTTTCATTTTTTTCCAACCACATACCAGGTGCAGTCCCTTGAAGATTTGCTAAGACAGTGCTTTTACTCGGTACTGCTGCTTGCTGAATATTGACTTCTAACATTGGGCGATTTAAACGTGCAAAAAAGCCTTTAACACGCTCCAACGTTTCTTGATGAATGATTAACTCATCTTCAAAATAGGTGGTTATGACTTTCTTCGTAATATCGTCTTTTGTTGGTCCTAATCCTCCTGTAACAATAACAACATCAGTTTGTTTTATCCCTTCATCTATTGCATCCCAAATTGCCTTTTCTGTATCTCGAATCGTAACAACACGATTAACAAAAGCACCCATCATCGAGAGCTTCTCACCCATCCACGATGCATTTGTATTGACCGTTTGACCAATGAGCAGTTCATCGCCAATAGAAATGATTTCAACTACCATATTATTATTTAGAATACCTCTCAAAGGTAACTAATCAACCAATAAAATAAAAGTTTATTGCTTCTTAAATTTCGCAATGGCTTCGATATGCCCCGTATGTGGAAATTGATCGACTAACGTGAGTTTTTGAAGTTCATAACCCGCCTTTCTCAATGTATCGGCATCACGGGCTTGTGTACTTGGATTGCACGAAACATAAACGATGTTTTTAGCACCTAAATCGATAACTTTTTGCAACGTCTTTGGTGCAATACCAGCACGAGGTGGATCTAAAATAATACTCGAAATATGGCCTGCAAATTCAGGATGTTCTCTCAAAAATTTACCGACATCAGCTGCATAAAATTCTACCGCATTTTCTAACCCATTTAATTTGGCATTTCTTTTGGCGTCGGCAATTGCTTCTTCCACAATATCCACTCCAATAATGCGCACATCTGTTCGTCGTGTAGCTAAAATCTGACCAATTGTTCCTGTACCACAAAACAAATCCATCACAACATCATTCTGAGGAATTTCTTCTTCAAAAACATAATCCAGTGCTTTTGTGTATAATAACTCAGCACTTTTAGGATTGGTTTGGAAAAAGCTTTCCATTGAAATTTCAAAAGATAAACCGAGTAGTTTTTCAATGACAATTGGCTCTCCAAACACTAATTTACAATTGCCATTTTCAATTTTTGAACGATCGGCAACATCGTCATTAATAGTGTGTTGAAACCCTGCAATTCTATCGCCAAACAAGGATCTTAAGAACTCTCCAAATGCTTTTACATCAAAGTGTTTTAGTCGCTCAGAAGAAGTTACTAAATTCACTAATAATTTATTTTGATCAAATGATTTACGAACGATGATGTGTCTAAAAAAGCCTATTTTCTTTGGTGGATGCCAAGCAGGCAAACCAGTTTCTTTCAAAAAGTTGCGAATTTGAATCAATTTGGTTTCCCATTCTTCATCAAACATTCCACTTGGTTTGGCCAAATTTTCCACTTTCCACCAAGTACCTCTTCGTTTAAACCCAACAGCAAAAGCATCGTCGATGTCTTCTCCTGTTTGTAAATCGTGTTCGATACACGAAAAACTATATTCCATTTTATTTCGATAGAAATAATGAACTGGAGAAGAAATAAAGGTATCAAAGCGTTCTTTAATATCTTGAAAATTACCCAATTTACGGTAAACATCTAAAGCGCTTTGGAGTTTTTCATTTTCTTGTTCTTCTACGGGAACATAGATATATGGTGCTCCCGAAATTTCTTGAAAATTAGACAGCTTTTCCAATGGAGAACGTTCCAAAACTTGAATCAATTTTGCTTCGCAATAGCGTTTTTTAACCTTTTCAACTTTTGCTTCTACCGTTTGCCCAGGAAAGGTGTTCCCAACAAAAACGACAAACTCTCCATTTTCGGTTGGAATTTTAGCGATACCATTTCCACCGAAAGCATAACCAGAAATAGTTACAGTAACGACCTCTCCTCTATGATAAATTTTCAACTTCTTCGAATATAATTTAACCAATCATTCCTCTGATGATGCCCTTATCAGATGTTTCAATAAACTCGATAATCTCTTTTGCATAAATAGAGTTGGGCATTTGCTCTTTCACCGCTTGAACACCTTTTGAAACATTGTTGTTAAGCACAAATATGATGCGGTAAGCATCTTCGATTTCACGAATTGCTTCGTCAGAAAATCCTCTTCTACGCAATCCAATGGAATTAACCCCAGCAAAAGTAATTGGCTCACGAGCAGCTTTTACATAAGGTGGAACATCTTTACGAATCAATGTCGCCCCTGCCAAGAAAGCATGTTTTCCTACTTTCATGAATTGCTGTGTGCCTACTGCACCTTCCAAAATAGCATAATCTTCCACGATGCAATGTCCCGACAAGCCAACGTAAGAAGCTAAAATAACACCATTTCCAACTTGACAATCGTGGGCAATATGTACGTAAGCCATAATGAGGCAATTGCTACCGATACGAGTTACCCATTTATCTTTGGTAGCCCTATGAACAGTAACGCACTCACGTATTTTGGTGTTGTCACCAATTTCAACTGTTGTATCTTCGCCCTCAAACTTTAAATCTTGTGGAATAGCAGAAATTACAGCACCAGGAAAAATCTCACAATTCTTTCCAATTCTTGCACCAGGATAAATAACAACATTGGAATGAATTTTGGTATTATCACCGATTACAACATTGTCATGAATAACTGCAAAAGCACCAATTTCAACATTGTTACCAATTTGTGCGCTTTGTGCTATTTGAGCGAGATTGCTTAACATATTTATACTTTATCTTTAATAACCTGAGCAAGCATTTCCGCTTCACACACTAATTGACCATTCACATAGCCTTTTCCAGCCATATTTACCAATCCTCTACGAATTGGAGAAATCAATGTCAATTCAAAAACGACAGTATCTCCTGGGATAATTTTTTGTTTAAACTTCACATTGTCTATTTTCATGAAATAGGTAGAATATAAGTGAGGTTCGTCCACTTGGTTTAAGGCAAAAATACCACCAACTTGTGCCATCGCTTCAATTTGCAAAACACCTGGGAAAACTGGGTTTCCTGGAAAATGCCCTGTAAAAATAGGCTCATTCATGGTGATGTTTTTAATTCCAGCAATTGAATTGTCTGTAATCTCTATTATTCTATCTACCATCAAGAAAGGAAAACGATGTGGCAACATGCCTTCTATTTGATTGATATCAAAAACTGTTTTTGTCAAGTCAAACTGTTTTCCTCCTTTTTCTTGTTTTTTGATTTGTTCTTTTAGAACCTTAGCAAAACGTACGTTTCCTGAGTGACCTGGGCGTGCTGCTAAAATATGTGCTTTAATTGGTCTTCCAACCAATGCTAAGTCACCAATAATGTCCAACAACTTATGACGAGCTGGTTCGTTTTCGTATTGCAGTTTTGTACTGTTCAATACACCGATACCATCTACTTTAATTTCCAAATTTTCTTTACCTAGTAATTTCGCCAAGCTATCCAATTCTGCTTTAGAAATATCATCACGCTCAACCAATACGATTGCGTTATCCAAATCTCCACCTTTGATTAGGTTGTTTTTAGCCAAAAATTCCAATTCGCGCAAGAAAACAAACGTTCGGCATTTAGAAATATTCGGAACAAACTCTGAAAGGTTGTAAATGGTGGCATGTTGTGTTCCTAAAACGGGTGAATTGTAATCCACCATCACTGTTAATCGATATTCTGAATCTGGAACGGCTAAAAACTCGATTCCTTTTTCGGCATCTTCCCATTTGATGTTTTCGTCTAACACGAAATAGTTACGATCTGCATTTTGCTCTTCAACACCAGCTTCTTGGATAGCCACAACAAATAAATGAGACGATCCATCCATGATTGGCACTTCTGGCGCATCTAATTTTATCAACGCATTGTCGATTTGACATCCATACAAAGCAGCTAATAGGTGTTCGGTAGTATATACACGAGCTCCGTTAGCTTCCAATGTTGTACCTCTATCTGTTGCAACAACTAAGTCAGCATCTGCTTTGATAATTGGTTCTCCTTCAACGTCAACTCGTTGAAATTTATATCCATGATTTTCAGGTGCGGGACAAATTTCTACAGTTACTAATTGACCTGTATGCAAACCTACACCAGCTAGTTTTACACTTTGTTTAAGGGTTCTTTGTTTTTCAGACATCTGATTTAAGCTGTTATAATTACACTATTGGATTTCTTTCCAATAGTTACAAACTCCAAAAATATAAAAAAAACAATCAGTAACTTTGAAAGTGTTAAAAATTATCTTTATTCTACATGTCATTCATCCGAAAGTTTTTCAATTTTAGACAATATTCTTCTGCATCTCTTTGTTTTTTTGTGAGCGTTTTACAAAGTCAAGAATAAAAGCCCTCTTTTTTAGAATAAATGCAACAGTTTTGGAGGCGTTTTTCTATTTTCAATTGATTGGCAAATTCTCCTGTCGGAGGATTTCCTTTTTTTATTTCCGAAAACTTCTAATTATTTACGACTTTTCGGGATTTTAAGATTATTATTCAACTATAAATAGAGAATTAAGAGCATTTAATTCAATAAAAGATCACAATCCAAAGACAATCATATCTCTAGATCCTGAGGAACCAGTTTATAATGGAATTATTTGTAGAAACTTGTTAAATTGGTTGCTAGAGCACTAATCACTCCTTCAATTTTTTATCAAATTCTTGGATTTTATTCAAGATAAACGGTAATTTTCTGAAACCAAAATACGATTTCTTGAAATCTTCAATAGGAATTGCTGGTGCTCCCATGTATGCTCCTGGTTTTTTAATGGAATTTGGAACTCCTGATTGCGCAACGATCATCGCTCCATCTGCAATGTGTAAATGTCCAGAAATACCCGCTTGACCGCCAATCAATACACGGCTACCAATTTTTGCAGATCCGGCCACACCTGCTTGTGCAGCCATTGCAGAGTTTTCGCCAATTTCTACATTGTGTGCAATCTGACATAGGTTATCAATTTTTGCACCTTTTCTGATAATTGTTGCACCCATCGTTGCTCGGTCAATTGTTGCGTTTGCACCCACATCCACGTTGTCTTCAATAATGACAATACCAATTTGAGGTACTTTGCTAAACACACCGTTTTCATCTGGACTAAAGCCAAATCCGTCAGCGCCAATAACAGCTCCGGCATGAATCACGCAGTTTTTACCAACTTGACAATCGGCATAAATGGTCACATTGGGATAAATCGTGGTATTGTCGCCAATTTTCACATTATCACCTACAAAACTATTGGGATAAATCACTACATTGTTGCCAATCACAGCTCCATCTGAGATATAGGCGTTTGCACCTAAATACAAATCACTACCAACTGTAGCTTTATCGGAAATGTAGGAATTGTGTTCAATTTTTGGTTGCTTGCGCTTCATTTGGTCGTAGAAGTCCAATAATTTAGCAAAACAAGCATAAGCATTATCCACTTTAACCAAAGTTAACGTAGAAGGAAGTTCTTTTGACGGAACAAAAGTGTTGTTTACAATACAAATACTGGATCCTGTTTTATAGATGTATTCTTCGTATTTTGGGTTTGCCAAGAAGGAAAGTTTTCCACTTGTGCCTTCTTCAATTTTTGCTAAACCATTAACAACAACTGTTGCATCACCTACTATTTCACCTTGTAATAAACCTGCTATTTGCTCTGCTGAAAATTCCATGCTTCAAAAATATAAACGCCCTTTAATTAGTTATTTGTAAACAATTTCCGAAGATACTGTTTTTATTTTTTATTCTTTATCAATTTCACAATCTTTCGATTTTTCTGACTTAAAATCAGTTATGAAAATTTTGTTTTTATACCATGTCGATTGAGCTGAAACAGTGTCTTTACCGTAAACAAACTCAATGTTTTGTGTTGGCTTAGGTTGTAAGCCTAAATCCGATTTTGAAAAATTAATTCTCCCTGATTTATTGATGCTCCAATACAATTGTTTTACACTTTTTATACCTATTTTTTCCATCTGACAGCTCACTATAAATGTTGAGTCAGTTGAAACCAAAAACTCATCTTTTGGTACCGAGATAAACAACCCATATCCTTCAGTAGAGTTTTCGACTTTTTTGGCATCAATCTCTCCTATTTTCACTTCAGAAATATATGTTTCTTCTGGTAAAGTGAAATAAAATTTATAGTTTCCTTTTCCTTTTAATTCTTTTTCAATAACATAAACTTTAAGGTGGGCATCTTTCTTGCTTTTTCCAAAATCTATTTCACCATCGTTTAATACAGAAAGAATATCTTGTTTGGTGATTCCTTTTGATTGCATCAGTTTCCAATCTATTTCATTTACCGTTAAAACCCGATTTAAAATCATGTTTTTCACACGGTTGGAAGGTGTCCATGAGCAACTTCTATTTGGTAAAAGGAACATCACAATGATTACTCCCATTCCAAAGCCTATTCCGTAATATCTTAATCGTTTGAGGAAACTTTTAAACATCTGTATAATTTGTGCAAATGTACAGTTTTTAGTTGAAAATAACGATGAATTTTTTATGTTACTACCGATTCACAATTCAAACTCGAGTATCCAACAACTGCTTGTAATGCTTGTACAATTCCATTTGTGCATGAAATTTATTGATATCGGCTTTTCTATACTTGTTTTTTTGGCTTTTGCCGATAATTCTTGTTTTTGCAGTTCCCTTAAATTGGTAATCAAAAATCAAATCTATTTCTTGTTGAACTTCCTTTTCTTTAATAGGCGCCAATACTTCTATCCGTTTGTCCAAATTACGCTCCATCCAATCGGCACTGGAAATGTAGTATTTTGGATCTCCACCATTGTAAAATTTTAGAATACGTGCATGTTCCAAAAATCGGTCAACAATGGAGTAAACCGTAATATTTTCTGACATTCCATCAACTCCTGGAACCAAGCAACAAATCCCGCGAATAATCATTTTTATTCGTACCCCTGCATTATTGGCTCGGTACAAATGATTAATCATGTCTTGATCGGTAAGGTTGTTCAACTTGATGAAAATCTCAGCTTTTTTACCAGCTGTTGCTGCGTTTATTTCGTTGTCAATGAGTTGCAACAATCGTTCTTTGGTATTAATCGGCGAAACCAATAATTCATTAAACTGACCTTCTAATTTTAATGCATCCGATTCTAATAAATCAAACACTTTTTCCACTTCTTGACCAATTTTTTCATCAGCTGTAACTAAACTTAAATCACCATAAATTCTAGCTGTTTTTTCATGAAAATTTCCTGTGCCAATATGTGAAATATATTGTTTTTTCCCTTTGTTATCTCGGATAATTTGAAACAATTTGGAATGCACTTTGATATCTTGTCGTCCATGCAAAACGATTGCACCATTTTCTTTCAATCTATTTGACCAATACAAGTTGTTTTCTTCATCAAAACGTGCCATCAACTCTAAGAAAACCGTAACTTGTTTTCCATTGCTAATAGCATTTAATAACGCTTTTAAAATTGGTGATTCACGCGTTACACGATACACATTGATTTTAATGGATTGTACTTTTGGATCAATGGCTGCTTCACGCAACAAATCCACCAAGTAATCAAACCGCTGGTAGGGATAATGCAACAAGATGTCTTTTCGCAAAATGAGTTTTAAAAGACTTCTACGATTCTCCAATTCAGGGTGATTTAACGGCGGAAGTGGTGGAAAAACAAATTCGGGGTTTCCAAAATCTGGAAATGACATAAAATCTTTAAAATTGTGGTAACGTCCACCCGCAATGGTATTTACACCGTATTCTAATCCTAAATTTCTTAATAAATATTCGAGTAAATCAATGGGCATTTCGTTGTCATACACAAATCGAACGGGTGTGCCTTTTTTACGTAATTTAATGCTATGTTCTACTTTATCTTTGAGTGAAGTGGAAATATCATCGTCTAAGTTCAATTCGGCATCACGGGTAAATTTGAAGGTATAAGCTTCAGCTTTATCGTAAATAAAAATAGAGAAAATCTCATCCAAATTGAGTCGAATGATGTCATCCAATAGCAACACCTTTGTTTTATCGGCCTCTTTGATGATATAGAAGCGAGAAAATGTAGAAGGTATCTTTATCAACGCATATCGCACCTTGGTTTTGTGGAGGTAGATCATTTTAATAGCCAAATAAATACCCGAATCTTTTAAACGAGGAAAAGGTGTTGAAGAATTGAGCATAATTGGCACAATGGCATGTTTTAATTGAAGGTTGTAATAATTTTTCAACTCAGCAATTTGCTCATTGGTTAAGTCCTTTTCTTGAATGTGGTAAATATTGTGTTGTTCAAGTTCTTTTAAGATTTTTTGGTAGGCAATTTCAAATTGTTTTTGTTGACGAAGTACCACCAAACGAATTTCCTTAAACAAGTCTTTTGGAGAACCTTTAAAACCATTTACGTTTTTATCACCCACCTCAATCATTCTTCGGATATTGGCAACACGCACCCGAAAGAACTCATCCATATTATTGGAATAAATTCCCAAAAAGCGCATTCTTTCAATAACCGGGTTACGGGTGTCAAGTGCTTCTTGTAAAACACGTTCATTAAAAGATAACCAACTTAGTTCTCTATTGTAAATTTCCATTGAGTTGTTGCCAAAGTTATTTTCAATGGGTAAAAGTATAAAATTTTAGAAATTAAACTCGTATTCCTTTTGCAACTCTGTCTTTTCGTTTCGTGTTTTGCAATTTTTTCAAAATAACCATTAAATAAGCTCTACCAGCTCCTGCATCAACGATGTATTTTTCGTTTCCATAAATCAATTCACCCCCTCTACTTGCATCCCATTTTGCATCAAGATGGTATTTATTGTTGTTATTTGGTTGATTTACTTTGAAAGTTAAATAACGACCAGCACCATTTTCAAAGCGTATATACATTTCACCTGATTCATTGTACTTTTCAAGTACTCCACGTGTTTGTGCTTGTATAATAATTCTATTTTCCTCTTTGTTGCTTTTGGATACAAGCGCACCATTTTCGGTAGTTCCAGAACCACTAATTTGTTTTGCGCGTTTTAACACAATAGTTTGAGAAATGTAAAATTGAATTTGTTTCAATTGTGCTTCAGATTCTAAATCAAAATCTTGTCTTAAAGTTTCGGTAAATGGAACTTTAGCACCACATGAAGTGAATAAAACAGCAACTATAATTACAACAAAATATTTCATACAACTAATTTTTACAAATATATTGAAAGTATATCAAAAATCGTTCCTAAAAATTAAATACCAAAAAAGTATATTTAAATTTTAGTTTACAATTAGTGAAAACGCACGCTTTAATAGAAAATTGTGTTTTAAACCTGAATTCGATATAAAATTCTATTCAGGGTGCTTGAAAACAGAAAGGTTTTAAGGAAAAAATAATCACATTCATCTAGGGTAAACGCATTTAAATTTAGGGTTAATTCCTTTAGATTTCTCTGACTACGTCATCGAAATGACGCGTTACTGTGTTCAAAGTAAGGGGAGTACTTGCGAGCGGAGCTCGCGCACTCTCCTTAGAAATCCTAGACATTTTCTTTTTTTATTTCATTTTAAAAAGTTTCGGATAGTTATAAAAAACAACATAAAAAATCCCCTGTCTATTACAAACAGAGGATTTTCTTTTTCAATTTAAAATTATCAAAGAAGATTATTCAATTTTGAATGATTTGTAACTTTCAAATTCATTGTTTGGAAAATCGTATGCATCGTTAGGGCCTTTCGTATAATAAGGATCACCATATTTACCATCTCCCGTATAATCACGATTCACTTTCAAATAAGTTGTATAATATTTAGTAACACCTGGTTTTTTAGCTAATTCAGGGCTACGTTCACATACTGCAAGATAATAGGTGGTTTTGTAGAGAATAGCTCCCGTTATTTCATGTTTCACAATTGTCCATCTACTATCTTCAGGTGCAAATAAGTAGTGGAATTTTTCTCCGACAAGAATACGATCGGTTTTTTTGAAGCCCGCTATTGCTGCTTTAGCAGCCTCTTTGTCTTGATAAACATCGCCAGATTTTGTTGGTGCTGGACGTTCTCCCACAGCTAAAATGTAAGATTTTGTAAGTTCTGCTGTTTGTTTCAAAATAACTTCCAATGTTCTTTTTTTGAATGTTTCATAGTCATTGAAACCTTCTAACTTTTTACGGTCTTTGGCATAGATAGCGAATGTACAAAATTTCTTGCCATCTACCACATCATTGCATTCGTATGCGCTGAAGCTCTTTAGTTTGTCTGGAGCACTATTCTTGTATTTAGCTATAGAATCAAGAAAGAATTGAGCACCAACAATCTCTCTAGTTTCATAGTTTTTTACAGGTTGAACCAATACATTTGTTGCAAAAACATCTTTTTCATACGCTACAAAAGAAGTTGTTTGGGGACTAGGCTTATAGAGAAAACCTTCTTTTTCCCATTGTGCTCTTTCATGATTTTTAGTCCCTACAAAAGCAATGTATTGTTCTGCTTCGTAATTGTTTAACTCTTTGCTATAGGTTGTTAATCTCAATGTATAAGGATCTGAAGCTTTACCATTTACTTTGTATCCCCAATTATTGTATCTTACCCACACTTTTTCTGTTACACCTGTAAAAGGATAATACGCATAATAATAACCTCCAATTCCTGTTTGATCTACTTTTTCATCCGAGTATTTGAAATCATCTCCTTTCACAGGGTCATTAACTGGATCTCCTAAAAATCCTCTTTTGTCAAACTTACCGCCTCCTTTTGAAGAGCTTTCTGTTTTTCCTTTGCCTCCAACAGCATCTTTAATCTTATTCAATACTTGTGCGTCAGCATTGTTATTAACTAGTAACGATGCTACAAATAAACTTAGAATTACTTTTTTCATCTTGTTGTTTCTTTTATTTTCAATCCTAAATTTATTCCTATAAATTCATATAATTCTGTCATTTTTGTGAAAGACCTGTTTTCTTTTGTGAATACCTATAAATACTTTTTAAAGCTTTTTTAAAACACAAAAAAAGGATTGCTCTTTCGAACAACCCTCTTCTTACCTATTTGTTATGAAAAAAACTTATTTAGCTACTACAAATTTGATAGTAGAACCATCAGCTGTTTGGATGAAATAAATACCATTCGTTAAATTACGAACATCAATGGTGTTGTTTCCTTCAACGATGTTTTGTGTTGCAACAACTACTCCAATTGTGTTTAACACGCTAATGCTTGTTTGCTTTTTTGCAACGATTTTTAATTCTGTTGTAGCTGGATTTGGATACACTTCAAAAATGTTAGGGTTTGCACTTTCATTGATGCCTAACTTTTTTTCTGCAAAAATTTGAGTTACCTCTTCAGCTGTTAAAGGTCTGTTGTAAACATAAGTGTCGTTAATTAAGCCAATTGGTGTAAATTCAGGAAAACCCTCTCTTCTCCCGATATTAAATTTAGAATAATTGTTATCATACTGTATTTCTACTTGCGTTGCATAGGTGTACGAACTTTTTAATTCATCATTTTGGTAAAATTTCATAATACGCTCTCCATTAACCATTTCAGAAGTTAAGGTTAGCAAGTGCCAAGTATTAAAAAAAGTTGAGAGAGGAATGGAAGACATATGTGTGTTCCCACCAGCTTTGTAATATCCAAAATCAAAATAACCATCATAATAACGAATAAAAACATGATTTCCAGTAGGCTCCCCATTTTCTATAAAGTTTATATAAGGATTTCCTGCCCATCCCGTAACCTTAACCCAAACCGAATAGGTGAAATCCTGTAATTGAAATTCGCTCATATTAGAGGCATAATCATAATATACTCCGCCCGCCTCATTTGTATTAATGGCATGTCCGCCACCTTCTAACTCTGATGAAACATCAGTATAACTCGGAGTGTTTATTGCTGTAGCGTGGTATCCATTTCCAGAATTATCATTTAGGTTTTGGTCAAATTTGTAATGAACCACTAAACCATTGGTTGGTGCTTGTGCGTTTGCTGTTATCGCAATTAATGCTGTCAAAACAGCTGAAAGGAAAATTTTCTTCATTTTTTCTGTTTTTATTGTTTTTAAAAAAAGAGGTCATCGTTCTTTAATAGCTAAATACAACTACTAATTTTTTCATCACTCTATGAATATTAAAAATAATCTTCAAAAATAAAGTACTTTATAAAGACTTATTAGGAAACTTTATGAATACCCTATTTTTTCTTGTGAAAGAGGGTTGTTTATTTGTAAAGGATATTTCGAATACTAAAAAATAGCCTTCGGAAGCGAACTGATTTCTTGAAAATCCGAGTTATAGAAATAACTATTCGAAACTTTTGAGGTGAAGCACCAAAAGAGAAACACCTAATATTTATCGCATGAACAAGGTAGGAAAATTTGAAAAGAATCTCTCACGTAAATGAAATGGGGTGTCTTGGGATCTCTCACTCCGTTCGAGATGACAGGTTCAACAAGGAATATAGGTTATCATGGGGCTGGCGAAGCCAGCCCCATGATAACCTCTTTATAGGACAGCTTGCCAGTCATCTCGAACGGAGTGAGAGAACTTCTTACTCGACAGTTTGCCTGTCATTTGAGAACTAAAAGCAATGTTTCCTAAACAATTAAATTTATTTTAAAAAGAGGACTTTTTTCTCGACTTTGTAAAAATGTCCATGAAAAACAAAGGGATGCAAATGGATGTTGTCTAATTTTGGAAAACTTTCGGATAGTTGTGAAGTTGTAGAAATAACAAAGGTTGTCCGTAGTGAACAACTTCCTATCTACCTCATCGGTATATCTGCATCTGATTTTTAATCAATACAAATTTTCTTTAAAAAATTGCAATAAATAATTTCTTTTCTCAGCAGAAACGGCTATTTCTTCACCATTATCCATTACAACTCCGCCTCCATCTTTTTTATTTATTCGTACGATGAGATTAATATTTACGATATAAGAGCGATTGACTCTATAGAAACTTCCCGTTTTTTCTAAATTTCCATATTCTTGTAGATTTTTTGATACGGTTAATTTTTCATTATCTACAAAGTGGAAATGCGTGTAAGAACCGTCCGCTTTCAAGTTGCGAATGTCATTGATGTCACATATTCTAACACCACTTGAACTAGAAACAGCTATTTTTTTAACCCCTCTAGATTCAAGGTTCTCCTTTAAGACTAAATAATTAGAAGCTTCAGAATCTAGTGTGTTTTTAATCCTATCGAATGCACGATTTAATTGATCAATCCGAGTTGGTTTTAAAAGATAATCAACAGCAGCAATATCGAACGCTTGCAAAGCATAATCATTATAGGCTGTTATGAAAATAATCTTAAAATCAATGTCTTTGGCATCAAAAAAATCTAAAATGTCAATACCTAAATAACCTGGCATCTCAATATCCAATAAAACCACATTGGGTTTTAATTTATGGATTGCCTTTACAGCATCAGGCACACTCGCAGCTTCTCCAACTATCTCAATGTTAGAAAAGTTGTTTTCAATCATTCCTCTCAATGCCGCACGTGCATTTGTTTCATCATCAACTATTAAAACTTTCAATATTTCCATTTATTGGTATTTTAAAATATACAGCTGTTCCAGCAGCTAGTAAATTATTTTTTAAATCTATAATTTCTAACACAATGGGGGTTTTCAATTGTTTATTGATCAAATCTATTCTTGAATCAATTGCTTGTGTTGCAAATGATTTTGGTTTATCTTTTCGTTGTTTATTAATAATAGCTGATTTTTCTCTACCAATTCCATTGTCTATAATGGATACCTTCAAAACAGTAGGCGTTTCTAGTTCGAATTGTATAGCAACTTTTTTATCACCATTTTTACTTAATAAGCCATGTTTTACAGAGTTTTCTACATAAGGTTGAAGAATCATGCTTGGTATTTTTATTAATTCATCAATGTTTTGCTGTTTTGTGATAGTATAATTAAAATCATCACCAAAACGAAGTTTTTCCAATTCTAGATACACTTCCAAACTAGCTATTTCTTCCTTTAAAGTAACCCATTGCTTATCTGACATTTTAAGCACATTTCTTAAGTGGTCAGAAAAAATACTCACATAGTTACCAGCTTCATTTGCTTGGTTTGAATATATCAAACCTTGCAATGAATTCAATACATTGTATAAGAAGTGTGGGTTCATTTGAGATCTTATAGCTGTCAGTTGGGATAAAATAAGATTTTCCTTTACTTTCTGGCGTTTCTGTACAATACTTTTGGTAATACGAATAGTCAAATAAAGAATTAAAATCCCAAAAAATAGTTGTATTACAATAAACCACCAGGTCAACCAAAAAGGTTTTAAAACTGAAAATGTGAATTCTTGTATTGTTCTAGAATCACTATCTACTTTTATTTCAAACACGTATTTACCATGCGATAAATTGTTATAGGTCACAGAATTGATTGTTGCAGGAAGCACTCTCCATGCTTGGTCATAGTTTTTTAATCTATAATAGATTGGTTGTTTTTCGCCAAATTGGAAATTTAAAAGTTTCCAGCTTATTTCAATTGATTTTTCACCATAGCTTATCTGGTTAAAATCTGGAATACTTTCGCCTTTAACATTTTTAATCCCCAAAATACTCAATAAAGGAGGAATAATTTTCAATTCTTCTTTTTGGTCTAATTTGACAATTCCTTTTTTAGTAACCAACAATAAAGAATTTTCGTTTCTCAATACATTGTTAATATACAAGTTGTTTAAAGCATATTTAGTTGTTAAATCAACCATTTTATTTGATGATTTATTTAATTCAACAGCTCCTTCATTCGTTACAATGTAAATAAAATTCTTATACCCACTAATATTGATGCAATTATTGCTTTTTAATCCATTTATAGTATTGTAATGTTGAACTAATTTGCCATTTTTAAAGCGAAATACTCCTTGCAATAGTGTTGCCACCCACAAATTGTCATCATCATCAATGTATAGTTTAACGCCATGTATTGGTTTTCCATTCGCTGTTTTTAATTCTTTTTCTCCAGATGCATTGTACATTAATAACTTATCAATTTGTGCAACATACAACACAGAAGATAATTGAGAGGTAATAATGTCTCTCGTTCGAGTCTTTCTAATCAGAAAGTGATTGGGAGTTTCCTGATTTAAAACTTTGAATTGTGGGAATTTAATGGGTAATTCACCTCTATTTTTTATTACGACACTATATGATTGTGTGCCATAATAAATATTTTGATCTTTATCTATTGATAATCCTTTTCCAAAGTAATAGAATTTAAAATTGTTGGGGTTATTATAATCAAAAGTCCCCACAGAAGTATATAATTTTTTACTTTTATTATCAAGAGTAATAAATTCTATTTCCCATCCAGTTTTTGAATCAAAAGTTCTGATATAATCTCCGTCTTTTGTTATTTCTATGATTTCACCTTTGTTTGTAGAAACAAGGTATCCACGAGGCGAAGAAATAATGTGTCGATAGTATTGATTTTCTTTTGATTCTGAGAAAATAATTACATCTATCGATGGAATATGAATAAGTCCATTATCAATTGTTGACAACCAACATCCGCCTTGAAAATCTTCAATGAAATCAGAGTTGTTATGGGAATCACTCATTTTCAACCATTTCCCTTTGTGATACAAGTAAGCTCCAAAATTTGTTGATAAGATGAATTTACCATCTTTGTAATTCAGATTATTGATTACTCCATTTTTATTGAGTGAACTTGGTAATTGAATGAGTTTAGAGAGTATTTTTGATTTTGAATCTATTTGATAAATCCAATTGTCTTTTTTGTTTTTTTCTACAAAATAAAGCGTTTCATCTCCAGCCAATCGATAGTTTCCTGCACGAGCAGATACAGAAAATTTAATAGCTGTATTTTCAATATATGTATGAACACCATCAATTGTTGACACCACTAGATAATTACCTAAAGGGTGAATTGTTTCGATTATATTAAACGGAATCTTTTTTAAGAATTTTTTGTATGTAGCACCAAATACATAAACGGCTTCATAAGTGGCTACATAGACATTGTCGTTGATGATTTTTAAATTAATGATTGTTTCTCCTTTTAAAAACTCATTGATAGATTCAAAGGCATATAATTCTTTTCCTTTTGAATAAAAGATTTGATTGGAAAAATTTCTACACCAAAGAACTCCTTGTTTTGTAAAAGAAATATCTGTAATACTATTACTGATAGCATCATTAATTTTAATTTGTTCAAATTTAATACCTGTGAATCTATAAATTCCTTGCTCTGTTCCTAAATACAAAGCATCATCTTTATCTCTCGATAGATTGTAGATCCTATCAATTGGTGCACCATTTGACGTGTTGATTTCTTGGTGAAACAACTGCTGACCAAATGAATTTATAAGAAAAATAAAAACTACAAAAAATGATATAACTTTATAATATAACACGTTCAAAGATAACTTGAAAAAAAGGATTTTTATCAAACTTTTAATGAAGTCCCTATTATTTTTTGTGAATACCCTATTTATGTTCACGAAAAAAAGTCGGAGCTAAGTAAATAACCCCGACTTTTGTATCTATAGATTGTTAATTATCTGACAACAGTTATAAAACCGTGTCCTTCTAATTCATCTCCTAATTTACCTTGAATTTTGTATCGGTAAAAGTAAACTCCTTCAGGAACCAAATGACCAGATTTGTCTTTACCATCCCAAATTGGTGGAACTGATTGATTTCCGTTACCTTCAAATACTTTATTACCCCATCTGTTTACGATAATCAATTCGATTGATTCTGCATATTCTGTGTGTAAGAAGAATTGATCGTTTACACCATCACCATTTAATGTAATCACGTTTGGTACATCAACTGTTGGAATAGGGTAAACACAAGAACCATCATCTAAAACAGCATTTGGATTGTAATTTGTAGCTGTAGGATCTGTACAACCACAAGTTACAATAGTAATCGTAACAGCCGTTGTATCGTTACAGTTAACATCTCCGTTAGATGCTACTAATTGAATAGTTGTTGTTTGAGTAAATGTTTGAGTAAATGGTGATGTACTTGATGTAGCTGGACCAAAAGCGCCGTTACCTAAATCCCATTGGAATGAATTAGCGTCTTGGCTACCATTACCGATAGTTACCTCAAGAGGCGTACATCCAGAAGCAGGATCTGTTGTTATAACAGCCATTGGTACATTTTCTACATTTACAAAAGCACTATCTTTTACAGAACAATTCACAACATTATCTGTTAATTCTAGCACATACCATCCTGGTGCAAGATTGCTCAATGCACTTTGATTCGGAAAGGTTAAACTAGTATCGTTTTGATACGTCCAATCAAACGTCAAGTTGTATGAAGACGGGTTGGATGGATTCTGCAAATGGGCCCCATAAGGGAAATCTGTTGCAGACACCGTACCAATTGGTTGACAATTGGCCGGAGTGGTTAAGATAGAGTCAATAAATATGGTTTGATTGACCGTTACAGTTACGGTATCCGATCCTGTATAACCACAAGCGTCTGTAGCAGTTACAACGTATTGAGTTGTACCTTGAGTTGTATTGGCCGTGGCCAGATATCCCGTGGCTCCTACATCACCATTTGACCATCCATAAGTGTAAGGGCCAAAACCATTATTAGCGGATACTGTAACAGGTACCGAATCATTGATACAGAAAACTGTTGGATCGGTAAAACTTAAATCGATAACCACTGAATCTAAAATGACAAGTACCCCTGTTGAAGTAATGGTGTCTCCACAAGGATTAACAATAGTTGCAGTAATTTCAATAGTTTCATTATTATCCGAAATACCATCAGCTATTGGTGTAATATTAATCACTACCGTATCTTGTCCAGGTAAAAACGTAACAGGATTAATCAAGTTATTATAATCTGTTCCCATTGTTGCAGTACCTCCAACCGTATAATTAATTATAAGTGTATCAGTTATATCAGAAGCAGGTCGTATGAAATAGATATTTGCATCTGTACACCCTTCAAAAATTGTAGTGTCTCCTGATACTGTGGCAACAACAACTTGTACTGCATCAGATTGGAATGAGTTAGCTTGTAAAAATACTCCAGAGTCATACGCATCGTCACCAATATTTGCAATAGCTAATTTGATATGATAAGTTTGTCCACATTGAACAGATGCATTTGCGCTTAACAAAGTAGTTGTACCATCGTATTGGATCGCGTTACCATAAGCAGCACCATTTCCATTATTCACATAATAAGAAGAATTCGAAGATGGGCTAATGCTATTGATAGTGACTGGAGTAGTGGTGCCAGGTAAAGTTGCAATATTAGCTCCTCCAGAAGGATAACCTGCTAATGCGTATGGGCCAGAAATTCCAGGACCCCACAAAAAGAATCCAAACACATCGTTGTAAGAAGAACCTACCCATTCTGGGTATTCCTCAGAACCAAACATATAATTAAAAGAAATTGTGTCTCCCGAAGGTATAAAATCAAATTCCAATACAATTCCATTTTCAACAGAACTACTTGCTATTTGATTTAAATGGGGATCTGAACTTACGTATGGTGTTCCTGTATTTGTTTGTGAGGTACTGCTATTTGGTCCAATTGCTCCAATTCCTTGTCCTGTTGTAAGTAAAACACCCGAATTAATCGGAAATGATGTATTATTACTATTGAAATAAGTAGCATTTGCTACGGTCGTATTAGCAGTTGCCACATTCCCATTCACTTTAATATTAAAAGCTTGAACACCAAACCCCATCAACACATTGTTAACTAATTGGCTAGGTGTCATTGTATTTGTTACTTGAATTTGAGCGTTTAAGCTAGAGGAGATTAAAAATAAAAATCCAAACAATGAATAAATTAATCTTTTTGTCATCTTTATATAATTTTATTTATAGACTCTAAAATTTAATTAAAAGTTGCATCACGATTTCAAAAATACAATTCTTTCTTTTATTTTCCGTATAAAATGCTCAAATTTGCTAAAAATAAATAAAATGAATCAAACACAAAATTACATTAACGATAATAAAGAGCGTTTTTTAAACGAGTTATTGGATTTGTTAAGGATCCCTTCTATTTCTGCGGATAAAGCATACAGTGAAGACGTAAAAAAAACAGCTTCAATCATTGCTGATAAATTCAAAAACATCGGTTTGGACAATGTAGAAGTATGTCAAACTGCTGGAAATCCAATTGTTTATGGTGAAAAAATCTTTGATTCTTCTTTGCCAACTGTTTTGGTTTACGGACACTACGATGTGCAACCAGCAGATCCTTTGGAATTGTGGACAAATCCTCCATTTGAACCGGTTATTAAAAAAACGGATATTCATCCAGAAGGCGCTATTTTTGCTCGTGGTGCATGTGACGATAAAGGTCAAATGTTTATGCATGTAAAGGCTGTAGAAGCGATGTTGGCATCTAATGAATTGCCTTGTAACGTTAAATTGATGATTGAAGGTGAAGAGGAAGTTGGAAGTACCAACCTTTCCATCTTTGTAAAAGATAACGTTGAAAAATTAAAAGCAGATATTATTCTTGTTTCAGACACTGGAATGTTGGCAAATGATACGCCTTCAATTACAACAGGTCTAAGAGGTTTAAGCTATGTAGAGGTTGAAGTTACTGGACCAAATAGAGATTTACACTCTGGTTTGTATGGCGGTTGCGTAGCCAATCCTATCAATATCTTAACCAAAATGATTGCTTCATTGCACGATGAAAACAACCGTATTACAATTCCAGGATTTTATGACAAAGTAGTTGAATTGTCTGACGATGAAAGAGCTGAAATGGCAAAAGCTCCATTTTCTTTAGAAAAATATTGTGATGCTTTGGATATTCGAGAAGTATATGGTGAAAAAGGTTATTCAACTCCAGAAAGAGGTGCTATACGACCAACATTGGATGTCAATGGTATCTGGGGCGGATACATTGGTGAAGGTGCCAAAACGGTCATTCCATCAAAAGCGTTTGCAAAAATCTCTATGCGCTTAGTTCCTGACCAAAATTCTGAGGAAATTACTGAATTGTTTAAAAAACATTTTGAATCCATTGCTCCTGCAAGTGTAAAAGTTTCTGTTCATCCTCACCACGGTGGAGAAGCATCTGTTACCCCAATTGATTCTATTGGTTACAAAGCAGCAAGCATGGCGTATGAAAAGGCATTTGGTAAAAAACCTATTCCAGTAAGAAGTGGAGGTAGTATTCCAATTGTTGCCATGTTTGAAAAGGTATTGGGATTGAAAACAATCATGATGGGATTTGGTTTAGACAGCGATGCAATCCACTCGCCAAATGAACATTATGGTGTGTTTAATTACTATAAGGGAATTGAAACCATACCTTATTTTTACAAATACTTTGCAGAATTAAACAAATGATTCAATCATTAAATAGCTTTAAATGGGGGTGTTTAGTGGCACTCCTATTTCTTTTTAGTTCTTGCTCTATTGAAAAAATTGATTTTAAGGGTGTTGACAACATCAAGTTTAAAAAACTAGTCAACAGAAACCTTTCTATTTCATTTGATGCAGCATTAAACAACCCCAACAAACAAACTATCAAAATAAAACCTTCTACTTGCGATTTCTACATCAATGGTGATAGAATAGGAATTGCTCATTTGGATGAAACGATTTCAATTTTGAAAAATTCCGATGCTTCGGTAACTGTCCCTATAACTATTGAAATTCAACAAGGTGCTATTCCAAAATTAATAGCTGGAGCGTTAATGAAAACAGCTTCTGTGAGGGTTGTTGGTAGTCTCAAAGGATCGATGAATGGGTTTACAAAGCGAAAAAAAATCGATGAAACGAGAGAAGTTTCTCTCAAAGATTTAAAATTAGGTTCACTATTGAATCTGTGATTTTTTCTCTTTTCTAAAAATTGAGAACAATAAATAACTAATCGGTGTAATTACCAAAAAACCAATAATGGCAAGCAGAATCGCTCCTGTGAAGTATTGAAAAGCATTGGCAGAAATAGATTCTAAGCTAAAACTAAAAAATTGAGCAGGATCTATTGCATCTGTAGTAAAATACTGACCGACTAAAAAGCTAGCATAGACAATAAAAGGAATCATTGGTGGAATAGAAATATTGGCAGCTGCAATAAACAGCACTTTATTCAATCGAAATAATATAACTAAAGGGATTCCAACCATTAACTGAAACCCCCAAATTGGAAAAATTCCCATAAAGACGCCAAAACCAAGTGACAATGCTTTTCTTAAATTCGTTTCTTCTGGTTTTATAGCTTCGTGCTTTATCACCTCCCACGTTCCTCTCGATAATAGCTTTTTTGGAAAGAAATACAACAAGGCAAGAATAACTAAAACACTGTTTAGAACGGATATTCTAAAAAAATCTCGCCCTGGGCGAAAATGAGAAACTCGCTCATTTGGATCGTATTTAACAGTAATCGGAATAGGAATAAATTGTACATTTTTCCATGCCAATCTTACAATCACTTCTATTTCCAATTCAAATTTTGTAGTAAATAACCGCATTTTTTTCATCGGCAAAAGTGGATACACTCGAAATCCTGTCTGTGTATCAGGTAGTGAAATCAATGTTTCTACTTTAAACCAAAAATTGGAAAACTTATTTCCGAACGAACTTTTACCTGGAACACCTTCTTGATTCATGTTGCGAGAGCCCATAATCACAGCTCCAGGATTTTCGTTACAAGCCTGTATCATTTTAGGAATATCACTTGGGGCATGCTGTCCATCGGAATCTAAAGTAATCGCATACACATAGCCTTTTTCTATTGCGTAGTTAAAACCCTTTCGCAAGGAATATCCTTTTCCTCTATTAACTTCATTTTCTAAAACCGTAATTCTATTCTGATAGCTTGAAAGAATTTGATGTGTTGTATCTGTTGACCCATCATTTACTACCACAACATGTTGTTCCGGCACATATTGCAGAACACCGTCAATAACACGCTGAAGTGTTTTTTCATTGTTGTATGTTGGTATCAACACACATGCATTAATTTGTTCAATGGTTAGATGCTGCACTACTACAATTTTATTGTAAAGATATTACTTTCTGATAATTTGTACTTGACCACCCAATCCAACTTTGATAATTTGAGAAGCTTTTTCCATTCTTTCATTCATTCGCTGGGTTATAGTGACATCTACTTCTGACTTAATTTCAGGTGAAATGGTATCAAATGAAATTGGGCTCTTCTCGCCACTTAAATTGGCAGAAGTACTGACTATTGGTTTACGAAGTCCTCTAATTAATTGGAGGCATATAGGGTCTTTTGTAATACGAATACCAACACTTCCATCTTCAGCAACAACACTTGGTGCAAAGCCTTTAGCATTTGGATAGATAATTGTTAACGGTCGAATTGCTAGATCTGCCAAATCATAGCATATTGGATGAAAATCTGGAACATATCTTTCTAGCATTGGAAAACCGTCAACTAGTACAATAAAACTTTTAGCTGTTGGTCTATTCTTTATAGCTAGTATTTTCTGACAAGCTTCTTCATTTGTTGCATCACAACCTAATCCCCAAATAGTATCAGTAGGATACAACATCGTTGCTCCATTTTTTAATTTTTCAACTATATATGCAAATTCATTTTTCATTCGTGAATAGGATTAATTTTAACCATGTTGTATGGTTGCGTCTCTTTCTGACCATCTATAACTCCAGAGATTTCAATCATCATCAACGTATCATTTAATTGGTTATAGATAATATTTTTAGGAAATCCATGTTGAGGGTTTTCAATTTTAAAACTGTTATTGGCAACTAAAAGACCTTTAAATAGTTTGTTTTTTTGCATCGTGTCATGTTTAATACTTTCATAATACAAACTATCCGCATTTATCGTCAAACGTATATTTTCTACAAAAAGGGTGTCTTCCAAATTGATGTAATAACTTTTTCCCATAAAAGTACTATCGTTTTCTTTCGTCCATTCTTCAAACAAAGTACCATCTTGGTCGCTATTCATCCATAAGCCTGTTAACCAATCAACATTGTATGATTCTTTTTCTTCAAGATCTTCTTCTACTAATGGTTCATTAGAAGAATTGTTGCATCCTATGAGAAATAAGACACTAAATGGTAGAATTAAAAGATTAAACTGTTTCACTTTTTGGTTTTAAATGGTAACAAATGTACTTATTAACCTGACAATGTCAATTCAAAAATGAATACTATTTAAAAGATATTTAATTAAAGCCTATTTTTGAGTCAATGAAACTACCAAATTTTTTTAAAAATAAATACTTCATTGCATTAAGTGTGTTTGGAATCTACACGCTTTTTTTAGATGATGTTGATGTTTTTGTAATCGTTAGACAAAATATTAAATTGTCTAAAATAGAACAGCAAAAAGAGAAAACAAAACAATTACTAGTTGAAACAAAAGAAATTCAGAAAAAACTACACACTTTAGATGGTATTGAAAAATATGCACGTGAAAAGAAGTTATTTAAACAAGATAACGAAGATATTTTTGTGATTTCTTACGAATAATCTATTCCTTTTTTCTCTTAATTCTTGCTATTAATCTACTAATATCTAATAAAATTGATGGTACCAATAATAAGTTTATTGATATTGCGAACAACAACGTTGTAGAAACCAAAATCCCTAAAGCTTGTGTTCCTCCAAATTGTGACAATATAAACACCGAAAATCCAAAGAATAAAATAATTGTTGTATAAAACATACTCAACCCCACTTCCTCCAATGAGGCTAAAATACAAGCTTTTACATCATTTTTTTTCTTTTGTAACTCTTGTCGGTATTTTGCCAAAAAGTGAATAGAGTCATCGGAGGTAATGCCAAATGAAATATTAAACACCAATAGCGTTGAAGGCTTCAATGGAATGTTTAATAACCCCATGATTCCACCAGTTAAAATCAATGGAATTAAATTGGGAGCAATCGAAACCAAAACAATTCCCCAATTTCTAAACAACAACGCCATTAAAGCACTTACAGTAAGTACTGCAAAAAGTATGCCATCAAATAAACTATCAATGAGGTATTTGGTTCCTTCTGCCGCAACAACCGCTGTTCCTGTCACCGTGATACCCAAATAAGATTGATCAATTGATTTTCTTAATAATTTATTAAAATTAGTAGCTGTATAATGATTTTTTAATTGGGATTTACTAACGTGTAATAACGTTGTTAGTGTTGTGGCAATTTCTTGATTGTTGTTAATAATTGAATCAATGTAGTTTCTTTCACCAGATATTACTTTTACATATTGACTTTCCAATGCGCTCCTTGTTGGGTTCACAAGTGAATCAATTTCCTGTTTTACAATTTCGGCCTTTTCACTCATTTCATAAGAACCATAATCCTTGATTTGAGTTCTTATCCGTATTGTTGTATTTGTTGTATCCAACAGTTCCTTCAATTGAAGAGAACTACTAATGCTTGTTACTTCAAAATTCTCGATATAACTTTTAAGTATCTTTTTATCTTGATCCGTAAATATGGTATACTTAACAGGATCATTTCCATAATAAGCCATATTTACAGCCTTTATTAAGTCAACTATTGAGATTGCTTTGGAAAAAGAAGTGTCTTTGCTTAAAAATGTTTGAATTTCATCTACTTTTTTCAATGTTGACTGGTCAAAAAGTAATTCATTGGATTTGTAATCAACCAATATTTCAAAAGGAATGGAGCCGCCAAAGTTTTTTTCCAAGAAACGAATATCTTGTACAATTGCATTGTCTTCGGATATGTCTCCTGTAATATTTCCTGTTGCTTTCACCCTGAGCATTCCTATTCCACTCAAAACAAGTGCAACAACAGTGGCAACATACACCCAAATTCTTCTTTTACTCACAATATAGATTGTTGCACGAACAAATAAAACAGCTAACCCTCTATCTAAGTGACGCAAGTGTTTGTCTGACGGGTCTTTTGTTAAAGTTGAAATAATAGGAAAAATACAAATTGACAACACAAACAATAGCAAAATGGTCACTCCTGCAACTAAACCAAACTCCACCAATCGGTCAGAGTTTGTGTACATCAACGAGAAAAAACCAATTGCTGTGATGAAGTTGGTAATAAACGTTGCGTTGCCAACCTCCTTAATAACTTTTGTAAGTGCTTTTATTTTGTTGCGATGCCGTTTGATTTCTTGGTGAAAATGCGTCATTAAGAATACACAATTGGGCATACCTATAACAATCATCAGTGGAGGAATAAGTGCCATTAGAACAGAAAGGTGGTAGTCCAATAAGGCGATTATTCCTAGGGACCATATTACACCAATGCCTATCATGATATTACAGATTAACACAACACGGTGCGACCTAAAAAATAAAAATGTGATAAACGATGTAGCAAATATTGCCAAAGCAATGAACAAGTACATCTCGGTAATAATGCGTTTACTTATAATAACTCGTATGTATGACAATCCAGAAAACCGAACTTTTCCAAAATCCTGTTCATACGATTCGGCTAATTCTTTAATCTTTAAAACAACATTTGCCTTTTTTTGGTACGTTAAATAATCATCTTGTACATTGATGACCATCAAAGAAACGTTTGTAGAGTCGTTGTACAACACACCATTATAAAAAGGAACTCGTTTTACTTCTTCTTTAATTTGATCAATAGGTTTTTCTATGTATCGCGTATCAGAAAATATCTTGCGAGCATCAAAGCGTTGTTTGGATGCATTGTTTTCGACATTAAACAAAGTTGCTTCTGAAATAACACCATCAATTCCTTCAAATAATAAGATAGAGTCTCCCAATTGCTTCCATTTCAACAATCTGTCTTCTGTATATAATGAATCTGTTTGAATTGCAATCACAAAAGAACCTCCTTCATCTCCAAATTGATTGGTAAATTTGGTATAATCGATATCTGCTTGTGAGTCCTTAGGTAAAATAAAACCGTATTTATTATCCAATTTAATATTAACGGCTGCTTCGTAACCTAAAAAAACGGTCAATAAAGTGATGATTCCTAATATAAGGAACTTAAATCTTAATATAATATAAGCAAAATAATGCCACATATATGTTTTCTACAATTATTGAGCCAGAATAAGGTTTGTAAAAATAATGATTTATTTTTTCTATTAACCTCAAATAACAAAAAAGGGTTACTTTACAATAAAGCAACCCTCAAGTTTTTACTTAAATGTTTTTTTACTGTTGAGGAGCTGCATCTTGTTGCCCTTGAGGAGCACCTTGTTGTTGCTCAGTTTGTGCAGGTTGCTCCGCTTTAGGAGTTGCATCAAAAGATTTTGTTCTAAGCGTCATAACAATACTTAAAACAGCAATAATACCAGCCAATGACCAAGTTGCTTTATCAATAAAATCATTTGTTTGTTGAACTCCTCCCATTTGATGAGCTGCACCAAAGTCAGAACTCAAACCACCACCTTTTGGGTTTTGGATATAAACGATAGCAATCAATAGCACACTTGCAATAAGTATCAATACTGTCAATAAAATATTCATAATTTATGTATTTAATTTTTTATTTAATTCTTCAATTCGAGTTGCAAAGAAAATCTTTTTTTCTGGAATAATCAACATTAATTGTTGATAAATCTGAATTGCCTTCGGAAAATTACCTTGAGCAGCAAAGATTCTTGCCAAGGTCTCACTCACCGGAAGCTGTGATTCATCAAGGCTTTGTTTCGCTTTTTTAATCGGATTATACATCTCATTTTTTTCTGTTCTACTTGCAAATAATTTTTCTTTTTCTGTATCAACAAGTACTTCATTTTGATGTATTGACCCCAGTAATTCATCTACATTCGGTTTTTCTTCCTCCAAATCAACATAGGCATCGTTTTGCTTTAACCATGAAGTAAAACTACGTTCCGTTTCTTCTTCAACAACAACTTTTTTAACCGTTAAAACTTCTATTAAACGTTGTTTTTCTTGTTCTTTTTTAGCTGCTTCAAGTTGTTCTTGCTCAATTTGAGTAATTTTAGCTTCTTCTGCTTCTAAGGAGTAACCTATTCCACCAGATAAAGTTTGTAATAACTCATTCGGCAATGAAGGTAAAACTTCTTCTGTATCTTCTGTATAAATCTCTTTCTCCTCAACAACTTCTTCAAGTGTTATTTCAGAAATAGCAGGCTCTTCAAGTGACTCAACAACTGGCTCAAGCGACTGTGTTTGTACTTCAGTTTCTACTATTTCTATAGAAGTTTTTGGTAATTCTACGGGTTGCTCATCAACTTGTAGTACTGTTTGAGGTTCAACCAACTCAACAGGTAGCACGTTCGATTTTTCATGTAATAAATTGTACAAAACCGTGCGGTCTGAAATTCGATAGGCATATTTTTGCAATTCTGCATCCAATCGGATATCACTGCTTTGTGCCAATGATTTTAAGTACAACAATGGAAAAATTTGTGAATACGGATAGGTAATACATAATTTTTCCAAATCATTTGTATGTACTGCTGAGCACAACTCAGGTTTTTCAATCAATGACGCTATTTCAGTTAAATTCAGCATTACCAGTTGGATAACAATTGATTAATAACATCTTGAACTATTTGCGAGTTGATTTCAGATAGCAACTGTGATTCAACGGAGGAAACATCCTGATTGGCATCAAAATCAGCAAATCTGGTACTGACTGCGCTCATTTCATGAGAATAATCTTCTTTCGGACAATCAAATGTGATTTTCAATTGAACAGAAACCGTTAATCTATTTTTAGCTGCATTATCCCCTTCTTGCAATGCTATTGGGCTAACAGAATAATTGGTGATTTTTCCACTAATAAATACTTGTGGCTTTTTTCCTTCACTGGAAAGCATCAATTTGGTATTGTTTTGAATACCTGATTTGATAGCTTCTGTTAATTCAATTGGATAGTTAATAGGTGCATTTGGAGCTACAACGTCCAATGCATCCATTTCAAAATGTGTTAAACAAGGATTCAACGAACCAGTATCGTTAAATGACACACTTGTTGGCCAGCAACCTGCCAATGTCCATTGCAAAAAAAGCGCTATGATCAACATTTTTTTCATTCAGTGATATCGTATTCCTTTATTTTACGGTACAATGTCCGCTCTGAAATACCCAATTCTTGAGCTGCATTTTTTCGACGCCCCCTATGTTTATCCAAAGCTTTTCGAATCAATTCTTTTTCTTGATCTTCCAAAGACAATGACTCTTCAACCACTTCGTGTGCTTCAAAAGTATCTTCTAATACAGTTGGTTGAATTTGATTATCCTGCGGAATAATAACTTCAGATGATACTGGTGCAATTAATTTTGTTGGTTCTAAAATAGGTGTTTCAATATCAGCATATAAACGGTTAATCAACTCTACTTGATCACCCGTTACAGCAAATTTATCGCCTTTATTTATAATTTCAACGACCAACTTTTTTAACTCTGTCAAATCCCTTTTCATATCAAAAAGAAACTTATACATCAACTCGCGTTCATTAATGCTATCTTGTCCTTCTGCCGTTGCTAGCATCGTTGATTTTGGTTGAATTGTAGGTAAATATTGTTGCAACGTTACAGCATCCAATTCTCGCTCTGTTTCAATAATTGAAATTTGTTCAACCACATTTCTCAATTGACGTATATTTCCCGGCCATTGATAGTGGTTAACTAACGATATAGCCTCATTTGTTAATCGTACAGTGGGCATTCTGTATTTTTCAGAAAAATCACTTGCAAATTTTCGAAATAGCAGGTGAATATCATCCCCTCGATCTCTAAGCGGTGGCAAGCTGATTGGAACAGTACTCAAACGATAATACAAATCCTCTCTAAACTTACCCGATGCAACTGCTTTTTGCATGTTCTCATTGGTGGCAGCAACTACTCTCACATTGGTTTTGATCATTTTTGATGAACCAACACGCATAAATTCACCTGTTTCGAGAACACGTAACAAGCGAACTTGCGTTTGCATTGGTAATTCTGCTACTTCATCTAAAAATATCGTACCACCATCAGCAACCTCAAAATACCCTTGACGACTACCAACTGCACCTGTAAAAGAGCCTTTTTCGTGGCCGAACAATTCAGAATCAATCGTTCCTTCGGGAATAGCTCCACAGTTAACCGCAATGTATTGTTTATGCTTTCTTGCGCTAAGATTATGAATTACTTGGGGAATAATTTCTTTACCAGTACCGCTTTCTCCTGTTACCAATACAGAAATATCAGTAGGTGCCACTTGAATAGCAACTTCTAATGCTCTGTTTAATTGCGGACTATTACCAATAATTTCAAAACGTTGCTTTACCTGTTGTAAATTCATAGTTGCAGTGTTTTCTGTAATTGTTAAACAACAAACTCGGGGCTTAAGCCATTTCTTTCCAATACTTCTACAACCTCTCCTTTAAGTGTTGCAGAAGTACATTCGGTAATTTTTACCTTGATGTATTGACCTCTTTCAAAGTTTTCTTTTGGAAATATCACCATTGAGTTTCTACCATCTCTACCACACCATTCTTCTTCCGAACGTTTAGAAGGACCTTCGACCAACACTTTCTTAACACTTCCAATTTGTAGTTTATGCCAATACAATGAATCTTCTTGTTGTAAATCGATTATTTCGTTTAATCTTCTACTTTTAACATCTTCAGGAACATCGTCTTCAAACTTACGTTCTGCCAATGTTTTTGGGCGCTCTGAATATTTAAACATATAAGCATATTCATACCGCACTTCTTTCATTAAGCTAATTGTTTCTTGGTGTTCTTCTTCTGTTTCACCACAAAAACCAGTAATGATGTCTGTAGAAATAGCACAGTCAGGCATGTATTTCTTGATTGCTGCGATTCTATTTAAATACCATTCACGTGTATATCCTCTATTCATACGAGCCAACACTTGTGTGCTTCCTGATTGAACCGGTAAATGGATGTATTCGCAAATATTTTCATATTTTGCCATGATTTCCAATACTTCGTCTGTCATATCTTTAGGATGAGAAGTAGAATAACGTACTCGCAAATCTGGTGACACTTTAGCTACCATTTCCAATAATTGAGCAAAATTGGTTGTTTGGATAGTTTCATCTTTCACTTCACCTTTTGAAGTCATATTCCAACGGTAACTATTTACATTTTGACCTAAAAGTGTAACTTCTCTGTATCCTTTGTTAAACAAATCAACACACTCACTTACGATGGTTTGTGGGTCTCTAGAACGTTCTCTACCACGAGTGAAAGGTACAACACAGAATGAACACATATTGTCGCAACCACGCATAATGGTTACAAAAGCATTCACACCTCCAGTATCTAAACGCACTGGAGAAATATCAGCGTAGGTTTCTTCACGAGAAAGGAGAACATTTACCGCACGTTGTCCTGAACCAACTTCCTCTACCAAATTTGGTAAGTCACGGTATGCATCAGGTCCAGCAATTAAATCTACCAATTGTTCTTCTTCAAGTAAATTCGTTTTCAAGCGTTCTGCCATACATCCTAAGATACCTACAACAAGATTTGGGTTATCAGATTTACGCTTTTTAAACTCTGTTAATCTATTTCTTACACGTAGTTCAGCATTATCACGAACGGCACATGTATTGATTAACACAACATCCGCATTGTCTAAATCTTTTGTTGTTGAGAATCCATTTTTGGACATGATAGAAGCTACAACCTCACTATCAGAAAAGTTCATCTGACATCCATAACTCTCAATATACAGCAGCTTTCCATTTGGATTTTCTGGTGTTGCATTACCCATTGTTGCCTCTCCTTGACGAGCTTCATCAATAACTTTAACTCTACTTTCTCTAATATTTATACTTGAACCCATTTTTCCTTTTTAAGAAACAGAATGCAAAGATAGTAAAAATAGAAATACTGTCAAATTGTCACGATTATTTAACGTATATTTAATTCTGTACAGACGTGATTAATCACATTAATCCATAAAAAAGTTCAATCAAAATTGATAACACACAAAAAAGTTTA
>JAMLHA010000030.1 GCA_023957475.1 Crocinitomicaceae bacterium
TACATTTTTTGTAGCCTAGTTCTTTTGCCCAAATTTCCAATTCTTGTAAAATTTTAGTCGCAATACCTTTTCCTCGATTTTCTAATGGAACATACATTCTCTTTATTTCCATAGTATTATCGTCATATTTTTTCATTGCACCACAACCAACTGCTTGATGATTTTCATATATAATTATGACATTTTTTATTTCGTCAATTTTGTTAAACTGAACAAAAAAATCATTTACTACCCCGTTTCTTTTTTCTAAATCTTTGTTCAACATTAATACTAATTGTTGAAAATCCGTATTGTCTGAATTTGTTCTTTTTAATGTAAGCATTTTTTTTAATTAGTTAATACTTTTTTAGAATGTTTAAATTCTTCTATGTCGTGATATCCAAAAATTTCAATCTCGGGATGTTCATTCATAAGATTCCGAATTTTATCTAGGTTCTTAATTCTTAAGTTATTGTCGTCAGCTCTTATTTTAGCTAATTCATTTACAGGGTGCAAATTATCTGAAAGTTCTATTCGCATATAATATGCATCTGCAATATAAAACAGCCATTTGTTTTTCACTTTAATTGCAACTCCGCAATGTCCAAGTGTATGTCCAAAAAGTGGAATGAGTAGAATTTCAGTTTTGATATTGGTGTTAATTTTACGTGCTTCAAATCCGAACCAAAAAAGGTCGGATTTTTCATATGTTTTGATAATTGGATTATGGGCTAAAGGGATTTTCAAATATCTTTGATTTCCTGAATTAAAATTGTTTAACTCTTCAATGCTAATATGAACAGTAGCTCTCGGAAAGTCAGCAAGTCCACCGATATGGTCATTGTCAAGATGTGAAATGATGCAATCAGTTACATTATTTGGGTCAAGATTTAATTTTTCAATTTGTCGTATTAATGTTTGATTTTCATCGAAATCATAACCCACTATTTCAATTAACTCTTGTCCAATTCTTTCTATTGGATTTATAGTGTCTAAAAGTCCAATACCTGTGTCTACAACTACATAATTGTAATTATCTTGAATTAATAAACAATGTCCGCAAACATTATCATTGATTGGCGAAACAATTTTAACGCAGTTTAAATGGTGTATTAGAGTCATATTTTGGGGCTTACTTTATAAAATATTTATTGTTAAATAGAGAGGTTTAAGTTATTTTGTTCTTTAAGTGAATTAGTAATTTAAATATGAATTCTTGGTTGCCGCACTACAATGACCGCTAACATTAAGGAATATTGATTGGCATTATACAACAAGCATTTGCCTGCCTGTACAAGCCGATCAACCCCGATAAGCCGGGACAAATGTATTTCAAGTTGGACGAAGCCGGTCAAGCTATAGTGCAAAATCATTAATTCCCTTTTTGTGTAGTTTGGTTATTAATAGCATAAATGTAGTAAAAAGTTGATAGTTTTTCTGTTTCAATTGGGTAATTTATTTTATGGTAGGATTTATGGAGCTTGTAGGTGTATTTTGGGCAATAGAATATAGAGTGGGGTTTGAGCTTCTTCCGGTATGCAAGGTATTGATATTGGGTGGTGCTTTATTTTGTAGATAGGTGTATAGGTAATCCGGATCTTCTGGTATCGCTTCTTTATCAGAATCATAAACTCTTCGAATTCTCGATTCCATGCTTCAATTTTAGCTTGTATTTTCATGATATTTTTTAATAAACATCCATGCAAATACAATGCCATATTGTATTATATTTACCTGATTATCACGTAAATACACATAGGTTTTGTTCAACGGTTCGGTATTGGCGTAGGCTGGGAAATAGAAGTACTATAGTTTAATTTAGCACTACTGCTGAATAGAAGTACAAATGTTGAATTTTGTACTTCACCCCAGCTCTTGCAAAACTGCTCGTTAGCGGTTCGACGTTTTTATTCTGTATAATGAGCAAACATTTTATTTACCTTTCCTTGTTCGTCAAAAAACATCACTTCTATTGCTTTCTTCCCCATAATAGATTTATAATATAAAGCAACAGAGTTAACTGAAAATGTCACTTCATAAAGTTCAAAAAATAAATCTGGAAATTTTATAAGTGCTTTTTTCCAATAATCTGATACTAAATCCTTTCCTTTTAGCATACCATTTTCTAGGCCAAGAGCTAATTTTATCATTGGTGTTGTTACTTCAATGTCTTCTGAATAATGAGATAAAATATCATCAAGATTGTGAGAGTTCCACGATTTTATCCAATCGTTAGCAAAATTTTCTTTATTCATAATCGTTAATTTTTAATATTTTTTCTATTTTGAATGTTGATTTTCCCTTACTTAATTAAAAGCGTTTGTTTATTTAAATTATCAATACTCTATTGTTTTTTCAAAACAAATACTGTCTGTTATGTTTACATATTGACCATAATTAGATATTATTTTAAAACTATTTTTTTTATACAGACTAATGGCTTCAGACATTTTATTCCCTGTTTCTAAAA
>JAMLHA010000031.1 GCA_023957475.1 Crocinitomicaceae bacterium
AGATTTTGCACGAACCACATATTGATAAATTTCACCTAATCCGGTAGAAATAGGGCCCAATTCTGGTGTGCCGACACCTTCCGGAATTTCATCTTTTACGGATTGCAGTCTTTCGCTTACTTGTTGCCTTGCCCAATACACATCTACATTATCATCAAAAACAATGGTAACTAAGGACAAGCCAAAACGGGAAAAACTCCTGATTTCGTGAATACCGGCAATATTGCTGCTCGCTTGTTCGATGGGAAAAGTAACCAATCGTTCAATATCGGTAGCCCCCAAAGCCGGAGCCACGGTAATGACTTGCACCTGATTATTGGTAATATCGGGAACGGCATCAATCGGCAGTTTGGTGGTTTCATCCACGCCAAAGATGATAAGGGCAACCGTAAACAGCCCTATGATGAGTTTATTCCTTACGGAAAATTCAATAATTTTATTAAGCATATTTTTGAATTAATCATTAAATTAATTTTTTAATTGGCCTAAAAATTCAGGCATAGTAATAGAAAGGCTTATTAGCATTCCTTCAATAAAAAATGATTAACCCAAACGAGGTGGTTGCCAGATACCATTCAGATAAGCATCAGCATAATTAGATTGAAGATAAATGGGGATGATTGTATTCTCTTCAGGGAAGATTTGCTTGTGAAGTAAAAATATTGGATTAGGAATAAGTGAAATTACAGAACCAGCGTGTGCGTTTATTGCCTTAAATGGAAGATTATCGTGATTATGGTTATTGTGTTGATGATTGACTTTCCCAGTATAATGCTCCGCTAAAAAATGAATAAAGGAAATAGCCGTTTCATCTTGTTTATGCTCGGTATAATGCTGAATTAACAATGGCAATTTCAATAACTCTCCAAATGCTGTATTAGCACTTAAAAAGATAAAAAGAAATGATATTGCCCAAAACTGTTTCACGATACAAAGTTACAATTTTCAATTAAAATATTGATGATAACTCCGATAAGATTTTTGAAGTTGCGAAACAATTCCACTTGCTTTAGTTGCATCTTTTTCTTCTTCTAATGCTTTTACAATTTCAAGATGTGGATGTAGCCATTTGTGTAGTTCATCGTGGCTTTTTCCATCCATTGTGCAGCTTTTTATGAGCTGGCTGTTTTGGTCTTTTACCTGTTGAGCTAATGTTTTATAATCTGTCTGATTATTCTGGATATAAGAATTTACCAATTCTTCGCCTTTCAATACAAAGGGTTTCATTTCTTCGTTCACCAACCATTTTTCACCATTGTTGAGTTCAATAGCTTCGGAACTCTCATCGTGTTGATGTTCTGTGTGATTTTCTGTTTCCTGATGTGTAGTTGATTTTTCAGTGGAATTATTACAGCTCCACAAAAGCATAAGGCTCATTCCAAATACAATTACTTTTTTCATATCTCAATTATTTTTTTTCAATCATTTTTAAAATTCCCTCCAAAACTGCTTTCCCGTCTTTCATCAGGTTGGATTTATGCCCTGACAATTTCCATTTCAATACGATCATTCTCATTCCTCCAAGTATAATAGTGGTAAGCGTGGAAGCATTGATTAGCTTGCCGTATTGCTCTGCTTTTTGTCCTTTTTCAATGTTTGCATTGACATATTGGTGCATTAATTCCATTATTTCGGAAACTTTATAACTCAATCCCTCATCATAATGAAAAATACTTTCCGCAAAAATGACACTAACAATCGCAGGCTTATCTGTAAAGGTTTGCAGTTGCGATTTAAAAATATCCCTCAATTCATCTCCTGCCGTTGCGTTAGGATTTACAGGAATGTTACTTATGCGGTTTTTCATTCCTGTTATGAAATAGTTGAGCAAACCAAGTAAAATATCATTCTTGCTTTTAAAATGACGGTATAAAGCCGGTTCGGATAAACCAATATCGGCAGCCAGCGTTTTGATAGTCAGGTTTTGAATACCGTAAGCATCAATCCGAGCCGTTGCAGCTTCCATTATTTCTATTTGCCTGTCTGTGAACTTTTCCATATTATTTGTTTGCTAACCAATCACGTTAGTTAGTATTCACTCGCAAAGGTAGAAATAGTTTTTTAAGTGACAATATTTTCTTGAAAAAAGTTTTTCACTTCTTTCAAATCGTCATTAAAAGTGTTGGAAAAAAGTGGCTCTTTTGGTTTGCCAAGCGTTGGTTTTGTGTGTCGGGCAAAACCAAATGTGCCAAATGCGTGTCGGCTAAAATTGAATTAAAAAAATGTGCGGTGGGAAAAATAAAAAATATAGAAAGGTAGGCAATGAGTGTCGGCTTACTTGCTGTTTAATTGTTAAAATGGTTACTGTCTGTCAATGTTCGGAGGGTTGTCCTACCATTGGCTATAACG
>JAMLHA010000032.1 GCA_023957475.1 Crocinitomicaceae bacterium
GGCTTATTATTTCACAATGCAGCATATCATCAAATTGGAAACAAAGGCGGAAAAGACCACTATTATCACTCAATGACGCAGACCCCAAATTTCAATTACCAAAATATAGTAATTGATTTAGATAAAGGTTCATTCGGAGAATTAAAGCAACAGCGACAAAATGTTGGAACTGAAAACACTTTGTTTTCTTTTAGAAGTCCTTACCGATACAATAGTAATTTAAAAGTTCACGAATCTAGGGCTACAACTGAAATAAGACTGAACAATTATGGTGCTTCAACATCGTCAGATTTAGACGATAAAATGGAAGAAAACTATAGGCGTTTAAAAATTAAATACGACCGTTACCTAAATTCACAAGATTGCACACCATCACAAGCAAAAACAAAAATAATTGGAGACTTAAATACTTCACTCAATAATTGTTTGGACTTAAAAATTACTAGCATTGGAAATATTGAAGCTGGTGAAGGAACTTTATATTTTAAAAAAAATGACCACCCAAAAGATTTTGAATTTAATGTTCTCTCAGCGGGTGAAAAAGAAGTTGTTGATTTATTGCTAGACCTATACTTAAGACAAGATGAATATAATGATACAATATTTTTAATTGACGAGCCAGAACTCCATATCAATACTTCTATTCAAAAGAAGCTCTTACTTGAAATAAATAAACTTGTTGGAAAAGATTGTCAAATTTGGCTTGCAACTCACAGTATTGGTTTCTTAAGAGCATTACAAGAGGACTTAAAAGATGAGTGTCAAATTATTCAGTTTCAAAAAGGAATTGATTGGGCATCAACTCAACAAACACTTCTACCTATTAAAAAATCACTTTCAAAATGGAAAGAAATATTTGAAACGGCTTTAGATGACTTAACAGGATTAGTTAGTCCAAGACGAATTGTTTATTGCGAAGGCAAAGACAGACCTGGTGCAAATGGTATTGAAAAGGGTTTTGATGCTAAAGTGTTTAACAACATTTACGGTGAAAAATATCACGACACATTATTTATCTCGAGTGGTGGGAATACAGAGCTTGACCAGAGAAGTGAAATTGCTCTGGCAATTTTAACAAAAGTGTTTTCAGATATTGAAATACTTGTTTTAAAAGACCGAGATGTATCTTCTGGTAAACAAAATGATGAAAACGATAGACAACTATATCTACAAAACAATCTGCAACATTTTAGAATTATGAAGCGTTGGGAAATTGAAAATTATCTCTATGACAAAGAAGTATTGATAGCTTATTGTAGCAAGAATGGGTTGGTGTTCAATGAAACTGAATATGACAAATTTGTAACTAATATAAATGACCAAAATCTTAAAGACGAAACTGGACGAATTAAAAACTACTGTGGAATTACAACGAGTATAAATCCTGAAACTTTCAAACTGACTTTATCGCAATATGTTACAGAAGATATGTCGGTTTACAAAGAATTAGAGCAATGCATATTTCACAGACAATAGTATTAACCGAAAGAAGGGCAGCCGATAACGGGCAGTTTGGCAAAATGGCGGGTTCAGTATTAAATTCAAGGTCAGTTCTTCGATTGAACTTTTGTGCAAAACTGAACTTTTCGGCTTCGATTTCCGCCACTTCGCCAAGCTGCTGGACGTTGAACAAACCCTATGTGTATTTACATGATAATCAGGTAAATATAATACAATTTGGCATTGTATTTGCATAAATATTTATTAAAAAATATCATGAAAATGCAAACTAAAATTGAAGCATGGAATCGAGAATTCGAAGAGTTTATGATTTTGAAAAAGAAGCGATACCAGAAGATCCTGATTACCTACACACCTATCTACAAAATAAAGCACCACCCAATATCAATACCTTGCATACCGGAAGAAGCTCAAACACCACTCTATATTCTATTGCCCAAAATACACCTACAAGCGTCA
>JAMLHA010000033.1 GCA_023957475.1 Crocinitomicaceae bacterium
AATGACCGTGCTGAAATGGAAATTATCAGGACATAAATCAAATCTTGTTAAGGACGGAAAAACGGTCTTAGATGGAATTTTGAAAATGATTGAGAAAAATTAAAAATTAAGAATATGAAAAAAGTATTTGTTTTAGGAATTAGCGTTTTGTTTTTGTGGAGTTGTAATAATACAACTGAAAAATCAACCACACATCAGGAAACTGAAAACCACGCAGAACATCAACAAGATGAAAGTTCTGAATCTATCGAACTCAACAATGGAGAAAAATGGTTGGTGAACGAAGAAATGAAGCCATTTGTAATGAAAGGGGAAGAATTGGTGAATTCTTATATCCAGGATAATCAGACAGATTATAAAGCATTAGCTCAACAATTAATAGAGCAAAACAACCAGCTCATAAAAAGTTGTACAATGAATGGCAAAAGCCACGATGAATTACACAAATGGCTGCACCCACATCTTGAAATTGTGAATGCATTAGAAGAAGAAAAAGATGCTGCAAAAGCAAATGAAATTGTTTTACAACTTCAAAAATCGTATCAGGATTATCATCAGTATTTTAATTGAAAATGTAAATTTGTATCGTGAAACAGTTTTGGGCAATATCATTTCTTTTTATCTTTTTAAGTGCGAATACAGCATTTGGAGAGTTATTGAAATTGCCGGTACTGGTTCAACATTATATGGAGCACGAGGACTTGCAGGATGGTATTTCTTTCATTGATTTTTTAAAGGAACACTATATCAATCCTGACTCTCATCCCGATATTCCGCATCACCATCATGACAATCTTCCCTTAAAAACTTTAAATGGTCATTCAACTCCTATTGTAAATTTTTGCTCAAAACCTCAAGTAGTACTTGAAAAACATTTTTTTGAAGTTGAAAAAACGAATATACCAAGTTATCAAAAAGGGAATTTTATCAATAACTACCTCAGCCAGATCTGGCAACCACCCCGCTTGGGTTAATCATTTTTTATTGAAGGAAGGCTAATATGACTTTCTAATTCATGTGCCTGATTTTAAGGTTCATATAAATATTCAATTTAATGATTAATTCAAAAATATGCTTAATAAAATTATTGAGTTTTCCGTAAGGAATAAACTCATCATAGGGCTGTTCACGCTTGCCCTTGTCATCTTTGGTGTGTATGAAACCACCAAACTGCCGATTGATGCCGTTCCCGATATTACCAATAATCAGGTGCAAGTAATCACCGTGGCTCCTGCTTTGGGAGCTACCGACATTGAGCGATTGGTTACATTTCCCATAGAACAGGCAAGCAGCAACATTGCCGGCATTCACGAAATTAGGAGTTTTTCTCGGTTTGGCTTGTCCTTAGTTACTATTGTTTTTGACGACAATATCGATGTGTATTGGGCAAGGCAACAGGTAAGCGAAAGATTGCAATCTGTAAAAGATGAAATTCCTGATGGTGTCGGAACACCTGAATTGGGGCCTATTTCTACAGGATTAGGTGAAATTTATCAATATGTGGTTCGTGCAAAATCG